>JAPLSQ010000129.1 GCA_026398535.1 Candidatus Sumerlaeota bacterium
ATATATATACGTAGCTCTAATAGCAGAACAAGGGCAGCCGGATCGTGGCGGAGAAGGACCGGATCGTGAAGGTGAGCAAGGACAAGGACGGGATCGTGAAGCGCGAAGTGCTCACGAAGAACTGGACGGACTGGATTGATTACTGGTCGGTGGACTTCAATTTCGAGAGCAAACGCGAGATCATCCGGGTGAAGAACGAGGACACCGGGGAATGGGAAGAACGCTGGACCGGGGATTACATCTTCGAGAACGAGTGGCAGAGCTACCGCACGAAGAAGGACCGGTCGCTGGAACTGAAAAGCGTCTTCCACGAATGCACGCCGGGGCGTCGCAAGATCGCCGTGAAGGTGGTGGATATCTTCGGGAATGATACGATGACGATTGTGGAGGTAAGCATGGGGAAGAACGGCGGGAAGAAGTAATGCAAGGATCTATACCATGGATATCTTTGGCAACAACACAGTGGTCATCGTGGAGGTGAAGGTATGAGGCACTCCCTGTCGGAGATTCGTCACAACCAGGCAGGCTTTGAAGCCTTGGTTTGCCTGGATGCGCAAACGAAGGATTGCTTCCTTGATGACATTACCATTGACATGAACACAACGAGCTGGTTCGACGCTGATGTGTGCGCAGCATTTGGTGCGCTTCTTTACCGCCTTGGTCAAAGATTGAACACAATCACATTGGCAAATATCCGGCCCGACGTTGAAAACATTCTGTCAAAGAACGGGTTTCTCAGTCATTATGGGCGCGAAAACGTTCCTGATCGCTGGGGAACAACAATTTCCTATCAGCGTCTTGACGTTAAGGATGACCGTTATTTCGCCGGTTATATCGAGACGAAATTGATCCAGCGCCCGGAAATGCCCGCCATGTCGCCGGGGCTGCTGAAGAAGTTCCGCGAAAGCATTTTTGAGATTTGTAGCAACGCGGTGCTACACTCGCGAACTGAGATGGGAATTTTCAGTTGCGGGCAGTTTTTTCCAAAACGGAATACACTTGATTTTACTGTCACGGACTTGGGAATTGGCATCCGCCAGAATGTGAAGGAAAATACTGGACTTGATCTCACGCCAGAAGGGGCAATTGCATGGGCCACCCAAGGGTGCAATACCACCAAGCGCGGTCAAATTCCTGGTGGGCTTGGATTGAAACTGCTCGGAGAATTCATTGATTTGAATGGCGGTCGCATTCAAATTGTGTCGGATGCCGGATATTGGCAACGGGAAGATGGGAAAACCATTACCACCCGATTAAGCCAGCCTTTTCCCGGCACAGTAGTAAGCTTGGAAATCAATACCGCGGATACGAAGTCCTATGCACTCTCTTCCGAATTGTCGGAAGCTAACATATTTTGAGGTAATCATTATGACACAGAATTTGGTTCTTTCCTTGTATAAGATTGTCGGCGGCCCGCTTTGCGTCGCCTCCGGCGACGGGCAAAAGGTTTATAGCCGCCTTGATGCCGCCATAAGAGAAGGACAAAACGTCACACTTTCTTTCCGCAATGTCACTGCCCTGACCTCGGCATTCCTGAATTCAGCTATTGGCCAGTTGTACGGTGGTTCATTTACCGAAGAACAAATACGCTCCATGCTCAAGGTGCAGGACATACAGCAAGACGATCTGGCGTTATTAAAGCGCGTGGTTGAAACGGCCAAGCAATACTTCAAAGATCCGCAAAAATTCGACCAGGCCGTTCGGGAAACGTTGGGGGATGACGGCGATGACGCCTAAGACGGAAGAGATCACCCGTTATGATTTTAAGTCTTCGGATGAGTTGTTGTTGGATGCCAATATCTGGTTACTGGTCTATGGTCCACAAGACCCGAACGATCCCAGAGTTGGCATTTACTCTAAAGCCTTGAAAAAGATTCTCGCAGCTAAGAGCTGCATTTATATTGATGTGCTAATTGTCTCCGAATTCATCAACGCCTACGCCAGGATTAAGAAGAGAGTTCTATCGCCGCCATCCACCACATTTAAGCAATTTCGCAAGAGCAGCGATTTTGAGCCTGTTGCTCAAGACATTGCCGCTGACGTTAAATGTGTGCTTAAACATTGTATGCGCGTAGAGAGTGGCTTTGAATTGCTCGCGATTGATGCCTTACTTGACGAATATGCGGCGGGCAATTCAGATTTCAACGACCAGGTTTTTATATCCTTGTGCAGCAGTAAAGGCTTGACACTGGTAACAGATGATGGTGACTTTAAAGGATGCGGCATTCCCGTAATCACCGCGAACAAACGATTGTTGACCTAAAACTTTTTGTAAGAACTCCCTTCTGCCGGAGGATCAGGTGCAAGAACCTTCAGAACTCCTGATCTCTCCCGGCGATTTTTGCGGAAATTTAGATTTGGGGCTGGTACCGGGTTTTGATTAGAAGCTTGGTTGAGCTTGCAGTGGAAAGGACGAGGTATGCCTCACCAGCAGTTGGCCCTTTTTCCGGAAGACGCAACGCCGATCAACGAATTGGTGTGGTTTGAGTGCAAGAACGATCATGTGTACTATCTTCAGGGGGGATTGCCGATTTTCTCGCACGCATGCGACGATGTTGAGAGTTTTCGTGTCATTGCGTGCCAGTTGGTCGAAACGGGCAAATGCACGCAGGCGCAGATTGTAAGAGCGTTCGGGATCAGCGTGATCAGCATGAAGCGCTACATGAAGAGATACCGTGAGTTGGGCATTTCGGGTCTGATGACGCGTGTCGCTGCTCGCAAACCGAGGGTTGTGACTCCGCAACTGGCGCGCCAAGCCGGTCAGTTGTTGGCCAACGGTCTGTTGCGTCACAGCGAGCAGTTTTTCCGTCTTCCTCGGGGCTGCTATGGCGTGGTGCATGTTTTCGTTCTCTTGGCGTTCATGGCCTTGTCGCGCGTCAAAACGGCTGGAAGATTGTGCATTCCCATGAATCATGGGTTGACGAGCAGGCGAAGTGATGGAGTCTGTTCCAGAAAGCGAGCAACTATCGCAGAAGACTCGGCTGGTGCAGATTGGGGCGCGAACAACTGCTTTGGTGCGTACCCGCTGCCGCGGGCCGCAGAGGCTGGGCGTTCGCCGGAGAACTGTAATTGCACAACGAATTGTTTCACTATATTTCCATAGGAAGGCATATCTCATGAACAGCACCTGTCGATGTTTGTTTGCAGCATTTATCGGATCAACCATTTTCTTCATCTCTGGAACCGCAAAGGCTCAAACCTCTCTCGATTCCATACTCAATCCTTATCTGACTCGGTATGACCTGCCAGCCATCGCATCGGCTGTAGTCAAAGACGGGAAAGTCATTTCAGCCGGTGCAGTGGGCACGCGTAAGGCGGGTGCAAAGATTCCGGTGACGATAAACGACCGGTTTCACATCGGCTCAGATACGAAGGCGATGACTGCCTTATTGGCGGCCATGCTGGTAGAAGAAGGAAGGCTTCGATGGAACACAACCATAGCCGAAATCTTTCCCGAGCTTGCGGAAAAGATGGACCACAGGTTGCGACGCGTCACACTTGAGCAACTGCTGTCGCATACGAGCGGCATTCCGACCGACAATGAAGACTTTCGCAAGGTTTGCTCAGAAGCCATGACCCAGGATGGAAACCTCGATGATTTGCGTTACTGGCTCGTTAAGCAGGAGAGCGAGCGGCCTTTGGAATCCGATCCGGGGACAACATTCGCCTATTCGAACATGGGATACACAATCATAGGCGCCATGATCGAGCACATCTGTAAAAAGACTTGGGAAGAAGCGATAACGGAACGGATCTTCATCCCTCTGAAATTGCAGACCGCAGGTCTCGGACCCCAGTCTTCTCTCGGCAAGATCGATGCGCCTCTCGGGCATTCCATAGTCAATGGCAAAGTGAAGGTAATGTTGGCCGGTCCCAAGGGTGATGGTCCCTTGATCCTGGCTCCTGCCGGTATGGCGCATATGTCCATCCTCGATTTTGCGCGCTGGGCAGGATGGAATGCCGGCGAGGGAAAGCGTAACCCAGCCCTTGCTAAGCCGGAGACGATGCGCAAGCTCCACACACCGGTAATTACGATGCCGGAAAGAAAGGATGCTGAACCCGGCACACTACGAAGCAGGAAATATGCCCTTGGGTGGGGCGAGGTAACCGTTGACTGGGCTCCTTATCCCTTGCTCTATCATGGCGGATCCAATACCATGAACCTGGCTCACATCTGGATCGATACCAAACGGGATTTGGCAATGGTCATGGTTACAAACATTAGTGGACAGAAGGCGGACATGGCATTCTCTGCCCTTGCGAACGAGCTGTATACGAAATTCGCGAAGACAAAATAAAGTTGAATATCTAAATTGAGCGATTCCAGCGGGTGGGTTTGGAATCCTGAATTCGTGCTTTCGCAGGAATGACGGATGAGGATTCCTGAAGCTACAATCGCTCAATTGTTATCATAGAAACAGGAGAGGTATAATGAACCATTTATGGAAAAGTATGTTTGAAAAGTTAGGGTTTGTTTTAGCGGCAATGATTCTTTTTATTATTCCGTCAACGGCATGGTCAGTCGAGAAAATCAACATCCGTAATCTTGTCCAAGGCAAGAAGGTGATTCCCGTTACCTGCCGCATCGGTCACTGGGAGATCACAGATATCAAGTTGCCCGATCTCGTCGTGACGAACAACCAGAAGACTCCTGTTACCGTCGACCAGGTGGACGTGATCGGCAAGATCTCGGGTCTCGAGGCGGTGCGCGTTCAGATATCCGGGAAGCCGTTATCGGAAGCGATCGCCGAGACGGCCGATATGCTGAATGTTCAGAAGCCGCCACTGCCTGCCGTACAGTTGTCTTTGGGCAATGTTGTGCTTCCCGAAGGGATTCTGCCGGGAAACGGAACAGCGACCGAGGGACAGAGCATCCTGCTCCCGCTCTCGAAAATTACGTATCTCCATCATGTCGGTCACGTAAAGCTGGATGGCATGGAGATTCAACTGACCATAACGACGGGCAGGAAAAAGACGGTCGTCGCCTTCCCCGTGCAGCTCACTCCCTATGAGGTCAAGGGGAAATACGTCTTTCCGGTGAAAGGCGATGTGCAGATGGCATTTCTTCCCCTGAGCTACATCCACCACCGGGCATCTGCGTCCCAGGAATTCGCCATGGACCTGGTGGGGGCCAACCAGAAAGACGCGACATCCTTCACTGAGATGTCCCGTCCAAACCCCAGGGCGCTTTCCGATTACAGCATTTGGGGCCGGGAGGTTCTATCCATGGGCGACGGCGTGGTCGTGGAAATGGGGGACAAGTTTCCCGAGGAGCCAATGAGAGACCCGGCCAGGTTTACCCAACCCGGATATGTCACCAGCCTCCTCAAGGATTTGGTCCCGAAGATCGGCTGGACCAATACCGTGGCCGGGAACTATGTGGTCATCGATCACGGGAACGGCGAGTTCAGCGCTTACTGCCATCTTCAGGAAGGGTCCATCCGTGTGAAGCCGGGAGACAAAGTGAATAAGGCCATGGTTATCGCCAAGGTCGGCAACACGGGAAACTCCGGCGCGCCCCATCTCCATTTTCAACTGATGGATTCCCAGAATTTCCTCATTGCCAACGGCCTTCCTATGATGTTTCAGAATGTGCCGGCGCAAGTGATGATCGCTGAATTCCCTGTCAAGGGCAATACCCTGAGCTTTAGTGACAGCATCTTCTCTACGGTGCCATGATCATGAAAAAGATGAACTTGCGTCAGGGGCGCACGAGCAGGATAAGCGCTTGACAGAGGACAAATATAATGATTTGGACCATTGCCCAACGAATCATAGCAGCCGACCTTGTACCTCGGCTGCTGAATTTGGCGTTGGCATGAAAAGAGGCCGACTGCGTCTGACGGGCGTGACACATTTTCAGAACACATGATCTATAAATAAAATTCTACGGTATCATTTTATTTCCTTGCCTCGTGTGCCGACGAATAAGGCTGGCAGCGTCTGGCGGGCGTGACACTGTTCAGAGCTTTAGCTCTGAATGTGGCACGAACGACAGGTGCGATTAACCAGCCGCGGAGCGAAGCGACGTGCGAGCCGTGCTTGTGCGGCGAGCTTTTGTATTAGACGTCGTCGAGGAAGGCGCTGGGCTGGTTGGTGTCGTCTTCGGAGTCGGCCCAGACCATGACAATGCAGTGGTCGTCGGTGACGAGGCCGAGCGATCTTGTTGCACCGGGTGAGTGGTCGCAGATGCGGTTTGTCCAAGCCGCAGGGCCGTAGTCTACGGCAACACAGGTGATGGAAAGGCCGTTTTTGTGGTGTTTTTACACGGTGATTCTAAAAAATAAGTTGTTGTCATTCATCCGAGAATCAGATTGAAAATCGCCGTTGCGGCGCGCGCAAAGTAACGAATTCGTACAGTATCCGCTGAAGAATGGTATTATATATATATATATACGTAGCTCTGATAGCAGATTCACCTTCGGGATCAAATGGCGCGACAGGTTCTCCATGAGGATGTCGGCCATCCAGACCGACTGCGCGTCGTTGGGCTTGATGGCGACGACGAACGAATCGTAGCGGCCCGAGTCGCGGACCCGCGCGAAGGATTCCGAAAGGTCGGCCCACGTGGCGCAGGCCTTGAGGCCCAGTTCCGTCGCGATCGTCTTGTTGCGGAAGAACCCGGTCCCGTACTGCGTGAACGGGATCAGCCACAGGCGTCCCGCCACATCGCGGGAGATCTGAAGGTAGGGCTCGCGAAACGCCCTGCCCCACCGCCCGGCATCGGGCGCGAACGCGTTGGGTTCGCCGATTTCACGGTCAAAACTGGTTAACATGCCAGCCTGGCCGTATTGCCAAGGGGTGGCCGTGCTTTCGATGAGGAGGACCTCGGGCGCGTTGCGCGCAAGAAAACGCGTTTGGAGCCAGGTCAGAAACGATGCGTAGGGGGTCCCCTGGACCTCGATGGCGATCCCCGTCTCGCGCTGAAAATCCTTGGCCACTGCCCGCAAGCCCGGCAGAATCTCCGCGAAAAACGTGCATAGCATGATTTTTGGCGCCTTCGGGGCGTCGGGCGACTGGAGGACAGGACCTCCGGCCAGCACACGGTGCGCCAGGTAAATGCACAAAACGCAAAGTGCAATGGTGCGAAACAACCAAAACTCCGCCCGATTGTTAGGCACAAACCAGCACATTGTCACGACAAATGTCTTCAGGCATGGTTTCGTCAACGAAAAACAGAAAAACGGGGAGATTCCCATCGCCGCCGTTTGCCGTTGACATCGCGCGCGGTAGCGGGTGAGCATCAATAATGGAATCAGCGCCACAACAAAAATGTTGCGGTGAAGGAGTTCGCTTTAGTGGAAAAACTCGCGTTCATCAGTTACAGTACTGAAGACCGCGACATCGCGGAGCGGGCGGCCGCGCTACTCGAGGCGCGCGGCGTGGGTTGCTGGATCGCTCCCGATGCCATCCCGCCGGGAACAAGTTATGCCGGCCGGATCATCGAGGGCATCGATTCAGCGGTGGCCACTGTGCTTATACTCTCCGAGGCGGCCAACGCATCGGTGTGGGTGGCGCGCGAGGCCGAGCGAACCATCTCCAAAAACAAGACGCTGATCCCGATGCGCATCCGCGAGGTTCAGCCGTCGAGGGCGCTCGAATTGTTCGTTTCGTCCGGTCAGTCGGTGGAC
>JAPLSQ010000053.1 GCA_026398535.1 Candidatus Sumerlaeota bacterium
ATTTGAAGATGGTGTGCGCTTCAAACAATGAAAGCCCGAACAACTTTTCCGTTTTTGACTACGCGGCAGCATCAAGCGGATGGGTGAAATTTATCTTTCGCTATGAATTGTCGGATTCTGGTGAATTGGTTGAATCACACGCGGGCATGTTTTTCGCGGGGAAAGGCAACTCATTTTCGAACAACAACCCCGTGGAAAACGGCCAGGTTTTTTCCGGCATCAGGTGGTCGCCTTACCTGGTTACCAACCTGCACACGCAATACCTCAGCGGTGGCGATTGGGTCACCCTTTCGACCAATCTTTTCAACCGTAATCAAAATTACACCGTCGAAGTCATGATGAACAACTTCTCGAGCATCACTTCCTACACCAAGGGCGGATCGGCCTACAGCTTGACAGCGGGCAAATGGGACTTGTGGCTGGCAAACAGCCGGGTGGGAACAAACCTTACCAAGGGCGGTTTGGAAAACCAAACCGCAATTGACGATTTTATGTTCTATGGCGTGGGTGAAAGACACGACACGGATCTTGACCAAGTGATCATGTACATCGACAGCATTCAAAATTATGGGAACGATGTTACGCAGGCGCCGGTGACCGTTAGCCAGTTTGTGGCGGACTGATCCCCTGATCATGCCCCGCTGATCCATGCGTCAAGGGAACGGTCCGGCCGATGCGAGGAATTAAGTGACGGGGGAGCAGGTGACTGTGTCCGCGAAGGAATGGGATTTCGTGATATTCAGAAGATTGGCGCCGATGGCCGCGGTATTATTGCTGGCCGCGGTTAGTATTGTCCCGTATATTCCCGGGTTTGGGGGCACTTACACATGGGATGACGATGCGGTGGCGGACAATTATTTTGTCCGCGCGCGCAACGGTCTGCGCACGATCTGGTTCAGGCCAGGGGAGCTGGCGAGTTATGAAACGCATTACTGGCCGCTGGTCTACACATCATTCTGGCTGGAATACCGGCTGTGTGGCCTTAATCCCCATGCGTCGAAAATGGTGAATGC
Organism: Candidatus Sumerlaeota bacterium; assembly: GCA_026398535.1. Lineage (GTDB taxonomy): Bacteria > Sumerlaeota > Sumerlaeia > Sumerlaeales > Sumerlaeaceae > JAPLSQ01. Next base: position 1,014 of record JAPLSQ010000053.1, read on the forward strand.
GGGTTTTCACTGCGCCAACGCCCTTCTGATGTGGCTGTTGCTCAGGCGCATGGGCGCGCGCGGCGCATGGCTGGCGGCCGCCCTGTTCGGCGCCCACCCCATTCATGCCGAGTCGGTGTCGTGGATCATCGAACGCAAGGATGTGCTGTCGGCCTTTTTCTTCGTCGTGTCGTTTCTTGCCTTTGTTGAATATCACCGGCGCGGATTAAAAACGCTCTTGCCGGCCAGTCCACGATTCGCGGTATGGCGGTCGGCGCTCTATGTGATGTCGCTTTTTTGTTTTGTGTTCGCCCTGCTCAGCAAGATGATCGCGATGAGTCTTCCAGCAGGTCTGGTGTTGTGGTTGTGGTGGCGTCGCGGACGGCTGAGGGCGCGGGATGCCGCGGCGCTTGCGCCCTTTTTCGCGTTTGCGCTCGTTATTCCAGCGCTTGACCTCATTCACTACACAGGCACTCAACCTCAACCGATAAGCGCTGGATTTGGCCTTACGCTGATCGAGCGTTGCCTGCTGGCTTCGCGCATCCTGTGGTTTTATGCATGGAAGATTGTGTGGCCGTCGGAGCTTCTGACCTATTATTACAAGTGGGATCCGTCGCCGGGCAATTGGGTGAACTGGCTGTCGTTTGTGATGCTGCTTGCCGCGGTTGCGGTTCTGTGGTTCGGGCGCGGGAGGTTCGGGCGCGGAACGTTCGCGTGCGCCGCCTTTTATGCGGTCACGCTTTTCCCCGTCCTGGGATTCGTGGATTTTAATTTTCTCCATGTGTATTCGTGGGTGGCGGACCGGTTTGTGTATCTTGCGAGCGCGGGACTGTTTGTGATCCCGGCATCCGGGGCAGCGTGGGCTGTCAGGCGGCGTGGTTTGCCGGCGCGCGCGATTGCGGGTGCGATTGCGGCTGCCGTGCTGGCGTTGCTATGCGCGCTCACCTGGCGCCAAGCCGGTCTTTATGGTCCACAGAAAGGTTTGTTTTATCATTCTGTTGAGCGCAATCCCAAACCCCCCGCCGAGGCCTGCTCGAATGCCGGCACGGTTATGATGGATCGCGGCGACTTGGAGGGCGCCCGGTAGTTGTTCCTGCGCGCCATTGACATCAAGGCTGCCTCCCCTCTGGCTTACTCGAACATGGCTGTCACGCTGAACTGGATGGGCAAAAATGTCGAGGGGCTGATCTGCGCGGACAAGGCGCTGGAAATTCAGCCGGGCGATGTGCGCATCATGAATATCCGGGGCTCGATTCTGGCGAACCTGGGGCGGTATGATGACGCAGAAAAAATGTTCCGTATGGCGGGGCTCAAGCCTTACTTTCTTCCGCCGAAGCTCAACCTCGCGGCGCTGCTTGTGCTGAGAGGCAAGTCCGGTGACGCGCGGTTGTTGCTTGAGAGTTGCGTCAAGGAATACCCCGAATATGCGGATGTTCACACGATTTTGGGCATGCTTTCGCAGAAGGAGGGGAAGCTGGAGGAGGCGGCTCAGCAATTGGCGCAGGCTGTCAGTCTCAGCCCAGGCCAGCCACAGGTTCATGGAAGACTCGGCAACATTCTGGATGGATTTCTGAACCGCCGCAGGGAGGCTGTCGGGCATCTGAGGCAGGCGCTCAAGACGAATCCTGATTCGCCGCCCGCGCTCAATGACCTTGCGTGGATTCTGGCAACATGCCCCGAAAAGGAACTGCGCAATCCCACCGAGGCGGTATCCCTTGCGGAGAAAGCGTGCCAGCGAACCGGAATGACCAACTATCAGTGTTTTGACACGCTTGCGGCCGCGTATGCAGCGGCTGGACGGTTTGATGAGGCCAAGGGTTCCGCCGCCCGCGCCATTGAACTTGGCCTATTCCAAGGGCAGGTTGCTGACCTTGACGAAATGAAGCAAAGGCTCGAGCTTTACAAGCAGGATCAAGCATATATTGAAACAAGCGCGTCACTTGCCATGAAAAATCCATCAGGAAAGTCCACGCCATGAGGGACACTCTTCAATCGCCGCGCCCGCAGGGAGGCACATCACGGGCATGGCAGTGTTTATACTGGGCGGCTGTCATGGCGCTTTTGCTGGGATTGGGCGGTTGCCGAAGCACGCGAAAAACCGCGCCGTCCGCCGAAGAGGAAACCTCGGCAACACGGGGCGTGACAAAAAAATTGAAAATATCCGCGCATCGCGTCCGGTTGACATGGACAACCACGGCGGAGATGGCCGACGGGCGATATTTCCTGGTTTTCAGGTCTGACAAAGAAAATCGGCAGGGCGCTTGCCTGAACGCGCTCAATCCCATGGCGATGACAGGCACCACAACCACCGTGGCGCAGAAATATGTTTACTACGACCTCGACGTGGAGACGAGCAAGACATACTATTATAGTCTTTATGCCATGTGGAAGGATGGGGGGCGGGCGCCTATTCTGGGAGGGCGACAGATGCGTGGCGAGGTTAAACCCATCACGGATGTGGAACGCGAGCAGATACGCCAGAAGGGCGCATCCTGGCGCGAGGCGTTGACGACCGGCTCCCCAGGCGCGCACTGAAAAATGTTATTGGGGGCGTGTCGAGGAAAGCGATGCTTTGTAGCGCTCACCACAGCGCGTTTGGAATACGCCTTGCTTGTCCGGAGCTGGAAGATACGTCTGTCCAGCACATGTATTCGTTGGGACATACATGAATGATCACATCAAAGATGCTTCTTTTCTCCGTGGTCCTCTGTGACATCTCCATGGTTCTCCGTGTAAAAGTTTTTCTCTCTCAATTGTACCATCTTGCATAAATGATCAAGATGTTAATGACGTCATCAATACGCCTGTTCGGCATCAGGACATTCCTGCTATGCGCTTGTCTGATGGGTGTTGCGTGCCCGCCCTGCGCGCGCGCGCAGACAGTCGACCGCGTCATCGCCAAGCTCAATGACGACATCATCATGCTGAGCGATTACGAGGAGGCGATGATTGACATCCGCAACGCCCGTCCGGCGTCCGCCTCCACGGCGGTTATGACTTCGGACGCGCTCGGTGCGCTTTTCGACCGATCGCTCCTGCTCCAAGCAGCCAAAATCCAAAAAATCTCGCTTCCCGAAGATGAAATCACGAATCAGGTCGAGCAGTCCGTCGCCGAAATGCGTTCACACTATCCGTCCGACACAGTTTTTCTGCGCGAGATGGCAAAAAGCCGGATGACGCTCGGACAGTTGAAAAAGGACCTGCGCAAACGCATTGAGGTCGACAACAAGGTGTTTCAGGCGGTGGCCTCGCGCTACACGATCACCGACGCGGAGGTCGCGCGTTTCGAGCAGGAATGCCGCGCCCGCGGCGAGAATCCATTGATACTGCGCCTGAGCCGCCTCGCGATCGCTGTGGAGGGCTCCGGACCGGCTGCTCAAAAGCAGGCGATGGACAAGGCCGCCGCAGTTCTTGAGCGTATCCGCGCCGAGCATCTCGGCTTTGCCGACGGCGTCCGCAAGTATTCGCAGGCGCCCGGTGCGGCGCAGGATGGAGGCGATCTTGGATACCTTTCGGCCGGCAAACTCGCCCCCGCCGTCGTGACCGCCACAGAGAACCTCGAGCCCGGACAAGTCAGCAAACCCATCATCGCCGGCGGCTATGCATGCATTTTCTGCATGGAAAACAAGCGGGGGGCGCGCTCGCGCCAGTTCGAGAAAAAATACAGCGCGGAACGACAGACGCTCCTGGCCGATATGCGCCGGAAAGCACGACTTGTCATTTATGATCAGGAACTTGTAAAATATGTTCCAAGCGATTATGCAACACGCATGAACAGGTGACGCAACTGTGCAGGATAAAAAACTGATGCGCGCAACGGCCCGCGGAGCAAGCTACGGCCTTCTGGCCGCGCTTGCGTGCGTTGTGCTTGTGCCCATGGTTTGGATGACGCTGTGCGCGTTCACACCGCAGTCCGAGTTGCAGACCGCCGTCCCCATGCGCCGCACGTTCACATCGCTCAACGCGGAAACGCTCGCAAGCTGGAACCGGCTCAAGAGTTGGGGGGAGGCGTACTTCACGACGGAAAATTTTCACGCGCCTGACGGCAAAAATGGGCTTTTCGACATGACGGCCATGCCCGCCGCCGAGTTCGCGGGCGCTCCGGTAAACCGCTGGGCTGCGGCGCTTATTAAAATTCTGCTGGGGGTCGGTCAAGATCGAGCCAACACGCCGCCCGCACGAATCGCGGGCGGACGCCTCATCCTATGGTTTGAAAACACGCTGTTCATCGCCACTGCCGTGACCGTGTTGAGCGTCCTGCTGAACTGCATGGCGGGATACGCCTTCGCCAAGATGCCCTTCCCCGGCAGCACGGCCATGTTCTGGATCATCATCGGCGCGATCATGATCCCCGGCCAAGTCACCCTGATCCCGCTATTCCTCCTTTTTACTCACAGCCTGGGCTGGTACGACAGCTTTCTTGCGGTCATCCTGCCGCAGGTGGCGGCGCCCGTGGGAATCTTCCTCATGAAACAGTATATCCAGAGCCTTCCCTCCCAGCTTGAGGACGCCGCGCGCATCGACGGTTGCAGCGAAATCGGCATTTTTGCGCGTGTCATCGTGCCTCTGTCAAAACCCATCCTGGCCGTATGGGCGATCTTCACATTCATCGGCGCGTGGAAATCGTTCCTGTGGCCGCTGATCATCACCGACGACCAGAACATGTTCGTGTTGGAGGTTGGCTTGAAAACGCTTCAGTTCAGCGCGGGTCCGCGCAACATAGGCGTCGTCATGTGCGCCGCCCTGCTGGCTTCGCTGCCGATGATTCTGATTTTCTTTGCATTCCAGAAATATCTTACCAAAGGTCTCACTGTTGGCGCTGTGAAGGGATAATGAGAGAGCGGAACAAACGCATATTCAATCCGCCCCGGCGGGCTGCATCCGACCAGCCGGTGGCGGAGCCGTCATCCCCCGGGGGCGCCGGGGAAGACGCATCGCCAAACACGCAGGAGACCGCGAAACCGCAGGCGGGAACAGACACAACACACAGTTTTCAAGCTGGGTCGGACGCGGATGCGCGAAAAGGCGCGCAAGGCGGCAACGAGCGGGAAATCCCCGCGAGTGCGACGCAAAAAACCGCCGCAGCCATGCGCGCGGGCGACACGATACGGATGCAATCTGTTGAACGCGGGCCCACCCAACCGCCTGAAAAAACACTGTCGCGCATGGCCGCGATCAAAGCCAGACGCTCCGGACGGGCGACGGGCGGCGTCACAAGAGTGGAAGAAATGCCCCGGCACGAAATGCGCGGCCGGCCGCGATGGGGATTGTTTTCGTTTGTGACGGGATTTATCGGGCTCATCGTTCGTGTCATTGTCATTGCGGGCATCATCATGGCGCTGGCCGCATGGATGGGATTCGAGGCCATGAAAATGTACATCAACACGCCCCAAGTCACCGTTCCCAACGTGCGCGGCATGAAAATCGCCGATGCTGTGGAGGTTTTGTCAAAGGCTGGTTTTTCTCTCATAAAGGAACGCTCGGAACTGAGCGGACTTGTTGCGCCTGGCGAAATCATCGAACAACGCCCGCAACCCGGCTCTTCAGCAAAAAATGGCACCACCGTCAGGATCATCATCAGCAGTGGCCGCGCAAACTTCATCGTGCCTGATGTTGTCGGCGAAACCAAAGACAACGCGGTCAATAAAATCAAGGGCGCCCAACTTGATGTGGGGAATCTGACTTATATCGAATCGGACAAAATACCCAAAGATTCCGTCATCTCACAGAATCCCGAGGCGAACAAAGGGCTGGAGCAAGGCGTCAAGGTTGACCTTTTGATAAGCAGCGGCATAAAAGCAAATTAACCCACCCCACCCCCAACCAGTGTCAATCATAGTATGTTGACACCGCGAGTTACGTCAAGCCCTGATGTTTGACACCCCTACCAGTTTTTGCCAAAAAACCGCTTGTAGAGTTGAAAAAGTTTCTTTCCTCGGATGGATTCCAGGTCGTGCCGGTTGTGAAGCAATTCTTCGATATCCATCCGGTCGAGCCACATGGCTTCGTTGTCGAGTGAGTTTGACGCAATATCGTTGAGCTGGTTATTGCCCGGATGATGCCTGATTTTGAATTCGTTGTCCGGTGCGGATTCGGGTTTTTCGGCCCAGCGCGTCAGCGGGTGGGTGGTGGCTTCGTAGGTGAAGTTTTCGAGGCAGTATGTTTTGGCGCGGTAGGCGATCTGGCGCCGTTCGACGGGATTTACCGCCACGCGCAGCATGGCATCGGCAAGTTCCTGGACGCGGCCAATGCGCACGGTGTAGCCTATGTGGTTTTCGTCAATGATTTCGCTGATTTCCGTGCCCAGTGTTGTGAGCACCGGCAGTCCGGCGGCCATGAGGTTTGTCAGACGGTTGCGAGCGCCGAACAGGGTTTCATAATTGAGCGAGTCGATATTGATGCCGAGGTCGCATTCCTTGTAGAGCGGGAAGAGTTCGCGCGTTTCCACCCAGTCGAGCAGGTGGCAACGGTTGCGAAGGCCGGTTTTTGTCATTTCCGATTTGAACATCTCGTAAGTCAGTTCGTCGTGGCTTGGTATGGCTCCGCCGGTGGCGACAAAATGGATGCGCGGATTCTGCTCCATGGCCAGCGACAACGCTCCGGCCAGTGTGCGGCAGTCGGTCCATGTGTTGAATCCGCCGCTCCACAAGACGGCGAAGGCATCCATGGGGAACACGACGCCGCGATAGGATTTTTCGGCGGGATAGAGGGCGGTGTTCCAGAAATCTTCGCATACGGCATTTGGAACAACTGAAACAAAGGGGTGGGAAAAAGTGTGCAGGTTGAGGCGTCCGACGGCGCCAAGTTCGCCCAGCACGGCGTACATTTGTTTGTGCGACACGGAGGAGAACCTGTCGCCACGCCGCAGAACGGCGCGTTCGCGTTTCCAGAAATGCCGCAGGTAGGTGTCGTCGCCATAGACGCGGCATTTTGCTTGCGCCTCGCCCATCAGGTGGCCGTTGAGGTCGAACCACATGGGCAGGATGGTTTCGAGACGGCAGACAATGGCTGCGGCGTTCAGGTTCACGGCCACGATGCAATCGAACGGTTCCTTGCGCAGGACATCGTGGAGTGTTGCGAGTATCTGCTGGCGGTCGTTTGTCGGCACGAGGCCATAGACAAAAGTGCCCTTGTAGCAGGGGATGAGCGGCTCGTTGTTGGTTGTTGCGGGTGGCGGCTGTCCCTCGGTTGGCACAACGACAAGGCGAACCTCATGGCCCGCGTTGAGCAACGGTTTTGTGAAATGCCATGTGCGCAACGACTGCCCGCTGAAAACCCTGATTTCAGGAGAAAAAAGCGGCCCTGTGCCGATGACAAGTATTTTTGTCACTGTAAATGATTAATTGGTTGTATGAAGACAGAAATAGCAACCAAAAAATGAGGAGAACGGCGGATGCCGACTTATGAGTACGAGTGTCAGGACTGTGGCGAGCATTTCGAATATTTTCAAAGCATCAAAGCCGCGCCCAAGACAAAGTGTGAGGCGTGCGGGGGAAGACTTCAGCGCCTGCTTAGCGCCGGATCGGGATTGATTTTCAAGGGTTCGGGGTTTTACATCACGGATTATAAGAAAAGTGACGGCAGTGCGGGGAAGAACACCAATGGTGTGGAGCAGACAAAGACGGCGGATTCCGCGGACGGCGCGAAGACCGAGCCGACGGCGGCGTCAACTGATGCGCCAAAGACCGCCGATTCAACCCCCAAAAAAGACCCCTCGTGACAATGTTTCACGTGAAACACCGCCACCCATACTATTTTGACGATTGTTTCACGTGAAACATTGTTTTCTGTCTTTACTTCCATCATCGGCAATGCTCAAAAATTCCAATCACATGTTCACATCACAGTTTGAATCTTTGGGAATATTGTGACGACAGTTATCGGTTTCGTCAATCAGAAGGGCGGCGTGGGCAAGACCACGACCGCCGTCAACCTCGCGGCATGCATTGCTTCGGCCAACCGCCGGGTACTGCTCGTCGACATGGATCCGCAATCCAATTCCACGTCCGCCGTCGGTATCGGGCGCGACGGCCCCTCCATCCATGATGTGCTCATCGACGCCATGCCCGCCGCCAATGCTGTATGCGCCACTTTTGTTGAGAATCTCAACATTCTCCCGTCCAATCCCAGCCTCTATGGCGCCGAAATTGAACTGCTCGATTCCTCCGAGCGCGAGTATCGCCTGAAAACAGCCATCCAGCCCCTGCGCGACACCCAGGGGGCCAGCCAGCGGACTTCGATCCCTGTATATGATTACATCCTGATCGACGCGCCACCCTCGCTCGGTCTGCTCACATTGAATGTGCTCGCCGCCTCTGATACGCTCATCATCCCCGTGCAGTGCGAGTATTACGCCCTCGAAGGCTTGTCACTTCTGATTCATACCGTCGACAGGGTTCGCGTGGCATTGAATCCCGATCTTCTACTGCTGGGCATCGTGATGACCATGCATGATAGCCGCCTTAATATCTCGCGCCAAGTCGTCGAGGAAGTGCGCAATCACTTTGGCGACAAAGTTTTCAATACAGTCATCGCGCGCTCCGTGCGCCTGACCGAAGCGCCCAGTCATGGACAGCCGATCATTTTTTACGATCCGCGCTCCACAGGCGCCCAGAATTACATTTCCCTCGCCGTGGAGGTCATCCATGCCGCAGAAAAAACGGGCATTGGGCAAAGGACTTGACGCGCTGTTTCCGCCGCGCGCCGACTCCGTCGCCACCACAACTGTGTTGCCCTGCGGAGAAGCACCGCCGTTCGCAGCCGACATTCTCCCACCGGACACCCCGGTGGCGGGCGAGAGAGTCGTGCAAATCGCCATCGATTCCCTGTCGCCCAATCCCTTCCAGCCACGCCATGTTTTTAATGATGCCTCGTTGCAGGAATTGGCGGCATCCATCCGCGATCACGGCATCTTCCAGCCCATCCTTGTCAGGCGTCGTGGTGAAATGTGCCAGATCGTGGTTGGCGAGCGCCGCTGGCGCGCCGCACGATTGGCCGGGCTGACGTCGGTCCCCGTCATTGTTCGTAATTTATCGGATCAGGAGATTCTTGTCCATGCCCTCATCGAAAACCTTCAACGCGACAACCTGAATCCGATGGAAGAGGCGCGCGGCTACCGCGACCTCATCGAGACATTCGGCCTGTCGCAGGGACAGGTTGCCGGGCAGATGGGCAAGGGGCGCCCCACGGTGGCTAATTCGTTGCGTTTGTTGAAGTTGCCCGACGATTTTCAGGCGGACATCGAGGCGGGACGGCTCTCCGCTGGTCATGCCCGCGCCGTGCTAAAGCTTGAATCGCCGGTCGAGCAGAAACGCCTGCGCGATGCCATTGTGCGTGACGGCATGTCCGTGCGCGAGGCGGAGCAACTCGCGTTGAAAACAGCCAACCGCGTGCCGCGCACCCGCCGTCCCGCAGGCAACCCGCCCGCCGATCCCAACCTGTTGCGCCTCCGCGACCAGATTGTCGAACTGTTTGCGTGCCGCGCCGAAATCAAACCTTCCGGACTCGACCGCGGCAAAATCGAGGTGTACTATCATTCGCTTGACGAACTGGATCATATCCTCGCCGTGATGGGTGTTGAAACCGATCAGAACGATTGAATCGGGACGGCGCACTGTATTATTGAGTTTGGATACTGGCCGCGCGGCGCGTCGGCCGCAACTGTTGATATATGCTGAATTGTTGATGAAGGAGCTTCCTGTTGATTGAAACGCTGTGCCTTGCCGCCATTGCCGCCAACCACGTCAATCTTTTTGAGGCCATCGGCCAGAGCGACATCATGGGCTTGGCCTGCCTTGCGGGATGCCTTGTGATGTCGGTCATCTCTTGGGCGGTGATTTTCTATAAGTCTTTTCAAATCAGCGTTGCGGCGCGACAGTCTGATTCCTTCATCGGCCGATGTATGAGCGGTTCGGGCAGCCTTGACGAGGCCTACCGCCATTCATCCGACTATCCCTCAAGCCCGCTGGCGCGGATTTTCCGTGAGGCCTACCTCGAAATGCAGATGGAAAACTGGTATTCGGGCACGGGCTACACGGGCGACGAGCGCATGACGGCGGCGCGTGTGGGGTTGGAACGCGTCATGGAGCGCGTTATTTCCAACGAAATCCGTCGCATGGAAACCTATCTCATTTTTCTCGCGACCACGTCCAGCGTGGCTCCGTTCATTGGTCTGTTCGGCACGGTTTGGGGCGTGCTGGGCGTGTTCCAGTCGCTGAACCAGGCGGGCAGTTCGGCGCTGTCGTCGTTGGCGCCGGGCATGGCCACCGCGCTCACGGCCACCATCGCCGGTTTGGTGGCCGCCATCCCCGCGTCCGCATTTTATAACTATTTAACAAACAAAATATCCGTCATGATAAGCCGCATGGACTCCTTTGCGCTCGAACTTCTCAACATCATGCAGAAGAAGATGATCGCGCGGCTCGCGGGTGAGCGTTGATGCGCCGCCACCGCAAGGAGCTCGTTCCGCTGACGCAGATCAACCTGACCTCGCTCCTCGACGTGGCGTTTGTCCTGCTCATCGCGTTCATGATTGTCGCGCCCGCGCTCAAATATGGCCTTGACCTTGACCTGCCCACGCTCAAGGAGGGCGCCCCGCAGCTTTCGCAGGATCAGCAGAACCTTTTCACAATTGTCGTGCCACGCCCAAAGAACGGCGCGCAGGAGTTTTTCATGAACGAGACCCCCTCGCAACTTCGCGACATCGAGGAGCGTCTCAAACTTCAAAAGCGCCAAGGCGTCAAGGTGTCCGTGGAAATCCAGGCCGACCGCGAAGTGCCTTACGAAACGTTCGTGCACGTTGTGGCCGCCGTGCGCCGCGCGGGCATTGAGGCCGTCGGCCTGCCCATCGAGGCGCAGACCGTGAAAAATCCAATGGAATCTGCTTTCCCCCCTCCTCCCGCCGCCACACCCATCGCTACGCCCGCAGGTAAATGAGTATGCGGCGCAGCCAACAAACATCACGGGCGGTCTGCCAGTGCCGCTTTCATATCGATGCGCCGTTATCTTAAACACTCGCTGATTCTTCACGCGGGACTGCTGTTCTTGCTGGTCGCGGTGACCTATCTTATACCCGGCAACAGTCAGAAACACATTCAACTGGTCATTCTGCCCAAAGGCACAAGCCTGGATGCCGTCATGACGATAGAAGCGGAGGAGGCGATGAAGAATCTGAAGAATGATGCGCCCGCTGCCCCAACGCCCGAGCCGAAGGAAAAGACCGCCGCCCCGCCGCCAACAGAAACGCCTGTCGCATCGCTTCCGCCGCTTGCCCACACAATGCCCGAACCTTCGCCGACACCCGCCAAGCTGGCCACACCTGCCCCGACGGCCACACCCGCGCCTGTGCCTCAAAAGACTGTTGCCGTCACGCCGAAGTCCACACACAAAGCCGCGCCCAATGCTACACACAAACCCAATGCCAAATCAACACAGGTTCCAACGCCGACGCCGTTCGCAAAGAAATCCCCCGCCGCGAAGTCCGTGAAATCGCCGATCGCCAAGCCGACAGCGACGCGCGCCGCCGTGGCCAGCGCCTATGACATACACGATGGCGGCGTAAAGGGGGACAACAGGCTTGCCGGGATGAACCTGCCGCGTCAGGCGCCCTCCAATGTCAAGGCTGACGAGGCGCGCCCCGGCCAGGAAATCGGCGTGCCGGGCGTGCCTGAAGGCGTAGAAGGCGCGTCCTTGCCGCTCGAACGCGCCGGCAACATGCTATCGATGCTATACACCACCCGCATTCGCATGAAAATCCAGTCCAACTTCACCGTTCCGCCCGGCGTCAACGATCCCAACCTTGTCTGTGTAGTTGAATGGGAAATTCTGCCCGACGGCACGATCCAGAATATCAACGTCATCAAATCCACCGGCACGCCGCAATACGACAGTTGCGCCATCGATGCGTTGTGCAAGACCGCCAACGCGGGCCCCCTGCCGCCTGAACTCGGCTCGCGGTCCGTCTGGACCTCGCTGACGTTTGTCTTCAGCGGGGATGACAAGCCGGCGGCGCCAGCGGTGCGGCCATGATTCGGATCTTCCCCCTCGCAGAGAACACGGACAACCACGGACAACACAAAAACCATTGCAGTTGAGCGGCGCGGCGCCAAGTGTGCTTGTCCTGAACAATGCACCAACGACATAATTTATTCCGGGCGCTTTTTTTTCTGCTCCAGATGCCGTCGGGCATCATTCTGCCCTATTACTTTCTGTTTCTGCGCGATGAGGCGGGGCTTGATGCCCGCCAGATCAGTTACCTGACCGGCATCAGCGGCCTGACCATCATCCTGTTCCAGCAGTTCTGGGGTTACATGGGCGATGTGGTTGTCCCCAAGAAGTATCTCATCGTTTTCAACTCACTCGTCTCGTCATTTTGCTTTTTCTTAATCAGCCGCCAGCACAGTTTCTGGATCATTGCTGTGCTGGCGTTTGCGCAACAGGCGGCTTCCACGCCCTTGCAGCAGCTTTTTCACGGTTATCTTTTCATGCACGAGGGCAGCGAGAGGCATTTTGGACGGTTGCGCGCATGGGGTTCCCTCGGATTCATCGCGGCCAACACGGGGATAGCGTTTGTGGCCGACAGGATAACGGGCGGAAAACTGGGATTCATCTTTCCGTTCTTTGTCATTGTTACCATGAGCTTTTGTCTGCTTTTTCTGCCAATGCCCGACCGCCGCACCGAGCATGCGGTGCGCCCCACTTTTCTCCAGGTGCAGGGATTTTTCCTGGGTCGTCCGCAAGTGGCGCTGTTCCTTGCTGTTGTCTTCTTTTACCAAGCGGCGCACGGGCTGAGCTACACCTTCCAGTCTTTTCTCATGAGGGAAATGGGCGCGGATATGCGGGTGGTGTCATTGTCATACTCTCTGGCGGCGTTTCTGGAATTGCCGGTGTTTTTCGCGCTCAACCGTTTGATCGGCCGCTGGGGTGAAACGCGCTTGATTCTATTCGCGGCTTTTGTTCAGGCGCTGCGGTGGCTGCTTATCTGGGGAGCCGCGACTCCGGGACAAATCATCGCGATTTCCGCGCTCCATTGCATCACATTTGGGCTGTTTTATGCGGCGGCGGTGAGCTACATGAACCGTCAGGCGGGTGTCGCGCTCAAGGCCAGCGCCCAGGCGATATTTGCGCTCGTTTATTTTGGATTTGCGGCTGTCGTGGGCAACGTCGCCGGCGGGCAGGTCACGAGCGGCGGCGTGTTGGCGGACGCGATGACATGGTTCGTCACGCAGGTTCTGCATATGCCCGACCGCGGCGGCCTGCGAAATCTTTACATCTTCTGCTCCGCGCTCGCGTTGATCTCGGCCGGATTGTGCATGTTGCTCATCAAGCGCGAAGGGCGCGATTGCCGGCAGGAACAGCGCTCGCATATCCGGCGACCCAAAGCCAGCGGCATCAGATCGAATCTTTCACTACTGTTTTTCAACGGCCGCTGAATTGTCAAGCGGCTGAAGCCCCTTTTCCATGAGCATGCGGCTGAGACCGGCCCCGCGAAAGCCAATCTTGCGCAACTTGGACGCCACGGCTTCGGCTTCCCGCAACTTGTCGAGACGCAACAGGACTTCTGTCAGTGAGCACAACATGGTGAAGTCATAGGGTGATGCCGCCTCGTTGATTTTCAGGTCCTTGGTGGATTCCTCCCAGTTTTTCCTGGCGGCGGTCATGTCGCCGTGGATTTGCGCGATGTTGCCAAGCAACAGTTTGACCAATCCCAGGGTGTAGAGATATTCGAAATCGGAGGCGGCTTTTTTGGGCGAGGCGGCGAGTATGTGGAGCGTGGCGGTTGCAAGCTGTTCGCACGTTTTCAAGTCGCCGCGGCCAAGGGCCAGTTCAGCCTCTTTGGCTGTGCTGACGGCAAGATTCCATTGCAACACAAGATCGTTGGGGTCCTGCGCGGCGAGGGTCTGGCGGATTTCGAGTGCGCGCTTGTGGGCGGCTTCAGCCTCCGGCATTTTCCCAAGACGCTCATAAGCGCGCCCGAGCCAGTAGAGCGAGCGGGCCATGTTCTGCTTATAGGCAGCGTTTATTGGAAAATCAGACGCGAGTTTTTCCCATTCATTTGCGGATGACGTGAATGCGTCCACCGCCTCGTTTCTCTCGCCCTTGCCAAGATCACACTGGCCGACGCGGAAGCGATTCTCGGCGGCTCCCTCGCGCCAGCGCGGATTGTCCGGCTCGGTTTTGCGAAGCAAGTCCCATGCCGCGCCCGCCCGCGCGATCATTTCGGCCGCTGTTGTTGTTTCGCCGCCGGTCACGAAATGCATCATGGCGAGTTTTTCGGCGTATTGGGCGGAGCGGCTCTGGCAATCGGACATCTCTGGATTCTCCGAGCGCAGTATGTCGATGGTTGTGCTGGCGTCGCTCAGGAGCGAGATGGCCTTTTGTGTGTCCCGGAAATGTGTGTACACGGTGCCCGCGAGGCCGGATTGCGCGTCGGCGAGCGTTATCTCATACTTCGTCTCTTGCGGATAGCGGGCAGCAAGAGTCTGCAGGATGCTGATGGCGCGCTGTGCCATGGCCAGCGCCTCGGTGGTGTTGTCCATCTCGGCCATGACTTGGTGCAAATTTGTCAGCGCCAGCGCCTCGTGATAGAGAGAATCCGTTTGGCGATCGTTGGGGGCAAGAGTAGAGAAATATCCCTCTATGGCTCCCCCCAGCTCGGCCATGAGTTTAACCTGACCGAGCGGTTCCAGACGGGCATAGATCCGGTCGAGAAGCGTGGTGACCAAGTGTTCGGCGTCGGCGTGAGCCTTTCTGGCGCGGCCAAGCGCGTCGCTGACCTGATGGTTGTAATAGATGCTTCCGGCGATGATGAGCAAGCCCAGCGCAAAGCACAACCACATGGCGATTCGCCTTTGACGCTCGCGCGCCCGGCGGCGCCGCGCCCGGTCGTCCGCCTCATTAAGAAGACTGTCGCGCCCGGGACCAGGGAGCATGCTGCCGGCCTGAAGGCGGGCGAGTTGCAGGTCGCCCTGGTTGAGCGCGGCGCGCGCATAATCGGCGAATATCCGTTGAGATAGTTCGGAGATCATCGGATTTTCGGGCCAGAGATCGCGCGCCTGCGCGAGCAGGTTCTGGCATTCTGAGAGAGCCTCGTAGGCGCCGGCGGCCTGATCGACGCGGCTGGCCACGTGGACGGCAAGGTCGCGCGACCGCTGGCGCCGCGTGGCGCCCGACTGATAATCCAGAAGCTCATCAAGAAATTCTTTGGCTGTTGGCGGTCTTAATCGGAAATCTTTCTGGAGCGCTTTGCCGCATAAACCCGCAAGCTCGGCGGGCATGTCGCGCCCCGGTGCGATTTCGCGCGGAGGAATAACATGGCCCTGTCTGGCGGCCTCAAACACCTCCATCGGCGTTTTGCCCGCATGAGGCGGGCGACCTGTCAAAAGCTGGTAGAGAATGCCGCCAAGCAGATAGACGTCAGTCCACGGGCCGATATTGGTCGCCTTGGCTTCTGTCTGTTCGGACGCCATGTAGGCCAGCGTGCCCGCAGGATTGGTCGCTGTTTCAAGATTCGCCAGAACATCAGCCGATTTCTGTTGGGCAAGATTCTCAAGCGCATCCTTGTCGAAAAGCACGCCAAGGCCCCAGTCCATGAGCAACACTTCGCCATAATCGCCGATCATGACTTGGGCCGGTTTGAGGTCGCGGTGAACGATGCCGCGTGAATGGGCAAATGTGACCGCCTGAACAAGATCGATAAAAATGGGAAGATGCTTTGCAAGAAACTCGGCGGAAGACATTTTCGGAAAATCCTCCGCGATCACTTTGCTCCAGGGCTGGCCGCGCACAAGTTTCATGGCCAGCGCGGGCATCCCGCGCTCATCGGGATTGATGTCGTAAATTGGAACGATGTTGGGATGATCCAGCGAGGCCGCGGTCAATGCCTCCTGCTGAAACGAGTTCTGTATAAACTTGATGCGGTCGTCCTCGGCGGCTCCCGCCGGATGGAGATCGTGGCGCACAAGTTTGATGGCAACGGGCCGGCCAAGGCGCTCCTGCCGCCCCTCCCACACCTCGCCGAATCCGCCCAGACCGAGCACGTTCTGCAGCGTGTAATTGCTGGCGAGCGTGCCAGGGACGGGCGCAGTCGGTGGTTTCTCCTGAGATTCCGCGGCCGGCTGAACGGCGGTGGCCGCGATGACGGTTTCGGCAATGATTGTCGCCTCGTTTGGATCAAAATCCTTGATCGGCGGAGAATCGCCGGGCTGAGTTTCAGAAGGTTCAAGAAACCTTGTCTGATCAGGATTCCAAGTCTGCGTTTCGTCATCCGGAAGATTTGCGGGTATCTTGTCGTGGTCGATGTCTTTATTTACCATGGCGTTGATTCTGAAACAGCAGGGATTGAAAAGCCAATTGAAATTTAAACAATGACGGGGGCATGGCGCGTCTTGATTGGGTGAACGGTAAATCATCCAGCTCCCCTGGGACTTATCTTGCCTGCGGCAGTGCATCAGCAATCATCAAGGATTTTCGCCGTCGACTTCGACAAGGAAACTCACACGGTCGGCACGGCCTTGCTCATCGACGCACCGGATGGTATGTTTCCCCGGTTCGGGGGCAATACGCACCGGCCCCCCCCTATCATCGGCGCGCGCCATGCGCACAAACTCACCGTCGAGAAACCAATACAGCGGCGATGTGGAGGGCGATGTGTCGGCTTCGAGGGCAATTTTCTGAGCCTCGAGGGGGCGTCCCGCTGTAATAATGAAAGAGTCGCCTGTCTGCGGCGACCTGATGCGGGGAGCGCCTGTCTGGGCGATTGTCAGGCAGCCGCGGTAATGCGGCGGCGGAGCTGATGGCGCGGCGCCCTGTTTTTCGAGCCAGGCCTGCGCCGGCACGGGCCAGCAGGCAAAAACGCGCTCCTCCCAAGTTCTGTTGGCCATGCACCGCGGGCAGAGCAGCCCGCTTGTTTCCAAATCGATTTTCATGCGTTTGTGGATTGCGCAAATGGGAAGAGCCGGTTGCGCGCCTGGCGCCATGACACTGGCAGGTGAAGCTGACGAGCAGGTCGTCGGACAATCCTGCGAGGGCAACAGACCGCTCTCCGCGCACAAAACCACTTGCGACATTCCCGGAGGGCATTCAGGCCAGCGGGCCGGGCCGTCGGCGTTGCCGCGCAGGTGCTTCATGAGGCCAAGGGCAACGGGCGCCGCCGCTTCAGCCCCGGTCAGGGCGCGGCTGGGGCGTCCGTCAAAGTTGCCCGCCCATACGCCGACAGTGTGACGGCGGTCAAAGGCAAAAGTCCATGCGTCGCGGTAACCGCTGCTTGTGCCGGTTTTCCATGCCACGCCCTCGAGCCCCGCAAGTTCCGGGGCAATCCCCTCGGGGGGGCGCAGAATGGGATCGCTCAGCGCACGGGCGACCAGATAACTGGCCCCCTCCGAGCATATTCGTGTCGGTGGCACAACCGGTTCCACAACCTCGCTGTAAGGCCGGTCAGCGAGTACGCCATCAGGCGCGCGATTGCCGGTTTTCGTCTGGCGGCGGATGATGTTGTACGGACGGTATGATCCGCCCCGCGCAAGCATCGCATAAGCATTGGCGAGGTCAAGCAGTCTGACCGAGCATGTGCCGATGGCGAGTGACAGGCCATATTCTCTGGCTGGATCGCGGATTGTGGCAATGCCGGCGTCGCGCAACATCTGCATGACGCTCTGCAGACCCGTCCTCTGAAGCACATCGAGCGCGGGGATGTTCAGCGACCAAGCCAGCGCTTTCGACGCCGGCACAAGACCGTGGAATTTCTTGTCGAAATTCTCGGGGATGTAGCCGGGATACTGCGCGGGCACATCACACAAAATGGTTGCGGGGGCAATGCGGCGCTGGTCAAAGGCGAGAGCATAAATAAACGGCTTGAGCGCCGAACCCGGCGAGCGCGGCGCGAGGGCGCCGTTGACCTGCCCATCGATGGTTTTGTTCCAGTAATCTGCCGAACCCGCGAGCGCGAGCACATCCCCCGACAGGTTGTCGAGCACAACGACGGCGCCGTTGCTGACGCCCCGGTTCGCCAGCGCCGCAAGGCGGACGGCAAGCATTTTCTCCGCCTGGCGCTGAATGTCGAGATCGAGTGTGGTGAGCAGGCGTGGAACGCGCGGATAGCGGGCGTGAACCATGTCGCAGAAATGCGGGGCGTTGGCCGGCGAATCATGTTTGGAGATGACGGGGAACTGTTGTCCGCCGCGTCGGACACGGTCGGCGTCGGCTTGCTTGATCATCCCGCATTCCACCATGCGATTGAGCACATGCTCGCGGCGGCGCAGGGCGGCGGATATATTGCGGTCGGGACGCAGGCGTTCGGGCGATTGCGGGATGCCGGCAAGCAGTGCGGCCTCGCTCAGCGGGATTTCAGCGGCGGATTTGCCAAGATAGCGGCGCGCGGCGGCCTCCACACCGCAGATGTTGCCGCCGTAAGGCGCGTTCGTGAAGTAGAGTTCAAGGATTTCCTTTTTTGATAATGCACGCTCGAGCTGAAGGGCGCAAAAAGCCTGGCGGAGTTTTCGCCAGACGGAGCGCTCCCGGGGATCATCGAGCGCCGCCACCTGCATGCTAATGGTAGAAGCGCCGGAAACAATGCGCCCATGGCGAATATTGGAGAACAGGGCGCGCACGATGGCGATGGGATCAACGCCGGGGTGCCGGTAAAAGCGTTTGTCTTCCGTCGCGATGGCGGCCTGAATAATCCACGGTGAAATTTCATCCAGAACAATCGGGATGCGCCACCTTTCGTCCGTGCCGGTATATGCGCGAAGGGTGCGTCCGCGGCGGTCGAACAGCATGGATGACACTTCGCCCGAGGATAAACTGCCTGGATTGAACGGCACATAAATGACAGCAAGCCACAGCGCGGCGGCTGCAAGCGCCAACAGTCCGACCGAGCCTATGCCTGCCAATGTCAAGCGGCGATGGAAACCGGTCAGCGAGTACGCCATCAGGCGGACGAACACGGACAAACACGGACAACCACGTCTCAATCGGGCGGCTGATTCAGCGTGCTTCATGGCTCATGACATCTTTGCGGAGGCGCGGTGAAGGCGGTCGCGCACAGCAAGCCACTCATCCGCCGATGGGGGCAGCGTCACGATAATGCGCTCGTATCCCTTATTATCGATCCGATGCAGTGTGGCATATAGCCGTGACGCGTATGCTTTTGGGGTGGATGGCATCACGATTGTGGTCAAATTGGGCGTCGAAACGACAGATGAATCGGTGTCCAATGCAAGCCATGCGACCCGCAATCCCTCTGCCGCAAGGGTTAGCGCGCGCTGACCGGCGCTCTGGTCATGGCATTCCATGAGCGTCTGGGGCGCATAATGGCGTTTCATCATGCCAGGCGAACGAAAAACATTTTCGCACCCCCCCCTTGGCGTTGTTGTATGAACGGGATAATCGAGTCTGGCGCAGAGTATTTTTTCAATCTCCGCGGGCGCGATGAGACCGGGGCGCAACAGTCGTGGCGGATCCGAGGAGAGATCTATCACCGTTGACTCGATGCCGCCCGGCGCGCGGCCGGCGTCGAGAACCATATCGATGCGTCCGCGCAGACTTCGCATGACATGCTCGGCGCGTGTGGGCGAGATGCGTGTGGAGCGGTTGGCGCTTGGCGCCGCAATGGGGGCTCCGACCGCGCGAATGAGCGCGAGGGCGACGGCATGCGCAGGCACGCGCAATGCCACGGTTGGGCCGCCCGCCGTGACGGTATCGGGCACGCGCGCCCCGCGCTCCACCACAAGCGTGAGAGGTCCCGGCCAGAAGCGCTCGGCAAGGCGACGGGCGGCCGGCGGCCAATTGCCCGCCACTTCGGGCGCGGCATCAGCACTGCAAAGATGCACGATCAGAGGATTTGAGGCCGGCCGGCCTTTCGCAGCAAAAATACGCCTGACCGCAATATCATCATACGCGTTGGCGCCAAGCCCGTAAACAGTCTCGGTGGGAAATGCCACCAAGCCCCCGGCCCGCAATATTTCCGCCGCCCGTCCGAGGATCTCTGGATCTGGCGACTGCGGATCGATCTGAACCAGTTTTGTGATCATTTTCCGGGACATGTCAAAACCGGTCTGGCAGTGACTGGATGTGGAAACCGGTCAGCGAGTACGCCATCAGGCGATTGAATCCGAAACAACGGAACACTTCATATGTGCGCAGAAGATCGCCCTTGTATGTGATGGGAATAACCTCAGGCGGGTCACAGCGCTCAAACGCGCTGATAATGATCCAGTTGAGCCCACAATCGCTCTCCTCGCGCACAAAGATGGCATCCCATCCATCCTTTTGCTCCATCCCGGGCCAGAAATTGTGCTGGCTCATTCGTCGGCCAGGATTGACGAGATAAGTCGTTGGTTGCCCCTTGGTGTAGAACGCAAGTTCGGCGGCCGTCTGATAATCGCGGGCAAAGATGAATACGCGTTCGGGATGCGGCATGGTCTTGCGAATCTCGCTGACTCTTCCGCCCAACACGCGCCAGCCTTTCAGGCGCGCGGTGGGATCGTTCTTCTTGCTGAGCTTGATGCCGAAACGCCCAAGAGTATCCGTATTGTGAATCATGTAGGCGGGGGCTGCCGAAGTGAAAATGGCGGCCAGGGCGATGATAAGCGGCAGCCATTTTCTGCCCGCGGCGCGGCGCTCCTCGCGCCAGTTTTCAAAAGCCATGATGCCATAAAGCAACCATGTATAATAGGCAGGACAGGCCCAGTTTGCCTGAACCTTGCCCTGGAAGCTTTTAACCAGGCAGACGGCGAATATGGGCAGCGATGCGCAAAGCAGGAAGCGCGCGGCTGCATCGAGTCCGCGGCGTCCGGATGTCAGCGCATGGCCGGTAATGATGAGCAACAAGGCAAACGTCACAGGGCCAATGACGCCAAACTGCGAGGCAAGAAAGAAGAGCAACTCAGAGGGATTCAGCTTCATGCCGGCTTGGATGTTGGCATCGGCTGCCACAGGATGTATGGTCACCCAATTGCGCGACCAGTTCCAGAATATCACCGGAGCGAATAATGCAAGCGCGACAAGCAGCGCGATATACAGCCCCACCCGGTGAAGCCAGACGCGATTCGGGGGTGAGACAAGGAAAAACAGCCCAAGACACGGCACAATAAACAGCATGGCATATTGGCTGAGCAAGCCCAGCCCGATGGCGATGCCCGCTGCCAACCATGCGCCGCGTTTTTCGCGAAACATCGCGAGATAAACCATCCATAGCGCCAAAGCCCAGAACACCATCAGGGGTGTGTCGGTGGTCATGAGCACGGCGCCAACGGCGAAAAGCGGCGTGACATTGAGCAACAGTATCGTGAAAAACGCCGTCCGCTGCGATTGTCCGAGCGCGCGCGCGAAAGGCCATGTGACAGCCGCCATGACAACCGACAACACAACAGAACCAAGACGGACAAAGAATTCAGCGCTCCCGCCCAAGCTTGTGAAGAACCAGATGATGTAAGCGATCATTGGGGGTTTGCTGAAACAGCTCCAGTCAAGACGGCGCGACCACTCCCAGTAATACGCCTCCTCCGGCGCCAGCTCATTTGCCCGCGAGGCGATGAAAGCCAGTCTGAACACCGTCAAGATTGCCATCAACAGAATCATGAGGCCAAACCACGAGATGCCGAAAAGCCGGTCAGCGAGTACGCCATCAGGCCGGTCAGCGAGTACGCCATCAGGTGAGGAGGAGACAGCGCCCGCGGATTGCCTGATTTCGAGTTCATCATCGAGGGTCATACCGGTCAGCGAGTACGCCATCAGGTCAGAAGGACGCCGGTTTGCGGAATAGACGGCAAAGACCGCGAGACCACATGCGGCGCCGATGATGGCCCCAGCGGTGACATCGATAGGATAATGCACCCCTACATGGATGCGCGACCACGCCACAAGAAAAGCAACCGCGAGCAGAATGATTCCGACGAACTTCCGCTGAAAGATTGCCGTCAGAACTGTCGCGGCAGCGAACATGTTGGCCGCGTGGCCCGATGGAAACGAGAACGACCGCGACTTGCCGACAAGAAGCCTGACGTCATTAAGAGCGATGAACGGCCGCGGGCGTCCGATCAATTCGCGCAACGCCTGGGTCAGCGCATCGCTGATAATGACCGCTGTCACACCAAGAAGGACGGCGGCGCGCAGGCGCGTGTTTCCCTTCCACAGAATCATCACGACAACCAGCGCCAGAGGCCATACGAAATACTTCGGTTCGGTGATGAACCGGAAAAAGGAATCCAGCACTGGATTTGCCAGTTGGCTGTTCAGGCACAGAAACAACCGCTGGTCCGCATGTAACAGGGCTTCAATCATGAATGCGAGCACCAGGCAACAATCGCCTGCAAATCATGACTCATAATTCAACACTCAGGTATAATGATGGTGTGGGCGGGGGGAGTTGAACCCCCAAGGGTTGCCCCGCTGGATCCTAAGTCCAGTGCGTCTGCCAGTTCCGCCACGCCCACAGAAAGAAGACATTGGTGCGTTAGGAGCGCATGTGCTGTTTGATCTCGCAAGAGATAACAATGCGCGGCAAGGGCTATTCTGGATCGATGGCGCGGTTGAGGATCGGCGCATAGGCGTCGATACGGCGGTCGCGCAGAAACGGCCAGTTGTGGCGGACGTCATCGATGAGACGACGATCACATTCGGCGTGAAGGATCGTTTCTTCATCATGAGATGCGCGGTTGAGGATGATTCCCTGCGGATCGGCGATGAAGGAGGAGCCCCAGAATTCGATGCCGTCGCCGGCGCCTGTTTTTTCGTGCCCGACGCGGTTGGCGGCCGCCACATAGAGACCGTTTGCCACAGCATGACCGCGCTGGACGGTTTCCCATGCGGAGTGCTGACGTTCGCCGTACCGTGACTTTTCAGCCGGATGCCAGCCTATGGCTGTCGGGTAGAACAAAATTTCAGCGCCTTGGAGCGCGGCAATGCGCGCGGCTTCGGGATACCATTGATCCCAGCATATGAGCACGGCGATGCGCGCGTAACGCGTCTGAAAAACGCGGAATCCAAGATCCCCCGGAGCGAAATAATATTTCTCGTAATAGAGCGGATCATCGGGGATATGCATCTTGCGGTAGATGCCAACAATCTCGCCGCCGCCGTCGATAACCGCAGCGGAGTTGTGGAAGACGCCCGCCATGCGGCGCTCAAAAAACGGGACGATGATAACAACATTTTTGTCGCGCGCCACTTGGACCAGCGCCTGCGTGGCCGGCCCGTCAACAGGCTCGGCAAGGTCAAAATACCACGTGTTTTCGTTCTGGCAGAAATATTGCGACTGGAAAAGCTCAGGCAGGCAGACTATCAGCGCTCCGGCGTCGGACGCTTCGGCGACGCGGGCACATGCCTTTTTCAAATTTGCGCCGCGGTCCTCGGAGCATGCCATCTGAACAAGTGCGATGCGAAATGTGGCGGTCATAACAATTTCACAGGGACGAAAAGCTGTAACACGGAGTTGCGCCGAGGAGGCGCGGAGACAAAAACGATGTTCTTTTCTCCGTGGTCTTCTGTGCCATCTCCATGGTTCTCCGTGTAATCGCCAATCCTATTGTTGTCCGGCTTACTCGACAAATTGTATCTTTGTGCCGGGCCCGACGCGCTTGGCAAGCTGCATGGCATCCCAGTTTGTAAGACGGATGCAGCCGTGCGAGGTGTTCTTGCTGATGTTTTCGGGATTGGGCGTGCCATGAATGCCCACGCTTTTGCGCGATGTGCCAATCCAGACATTGCCCACAGGACTGTTAGGTCCGGGCGGAAGCATGGCGGATGGCTTGCTCGGATCGTCGTCCCAGAAAAGCTTGGGCTGGTACATGAACGTGGGATTGTAGTTGACGCCGGTGACCTCATAATTGCCCAACGGCAAAGGGTCATGCTGGCTGCCGAGTGTGGAAGGGAAATAGAACATGAACCGTCCCGCGCTGTCGAATGCCTCGGCCCACTTGTTGTGCTTTGAGACACGGATCACGGCAACCTTGCCGCGGGTTTCATCGATGCCATTGACAACATTGGGCGCAAGCAGGAGCTGTCCTGGCTGAAGGTTATCGAAATTCACGCCGGGATTGAGCTTGCGCAACAGCACCTGCTGGCAATGCATTTTTTCCGCAAGTTTTTCCAGAACGCTTTCATAAGGCAGGTATTTCATGCGCGACATGGCGTAGTAGTCGCGGGGCACATCGCCGATGGGGCCGCTGACGTCTGATTGGCTGACAACATATTCGACAAGGTAGCCGTCGCTGAATCCGTCAAGACGCGCGATCACGCGGTCATCGAGTTGACCCGTGGGTTCGAGGCCATTATTCTGCTGATAAACGTAGAGCGCGCGCTCGGTGTTGTAGCCCCACTGGCCATCGATTTCGCCGGGTGAGTAGCCGTGATAATCGAGGAAAATCTGGAGCCTGAACACGTCCATGTCATCCGCGTTGTCGCGAGGGAAATTGATCCTGCGGTTAAGCTGCTTCACGCTGCCGGGTTGCGCGGTGGCGGCGGGTATGGTGACGGCTCCGCGCGGGCCGGGCTGTTCATCAGGCGAAATCTGCTCCTCAACACGGATATCAGCTTTTGATGAGGGCGGGTTCTCGTTGACGGTTCTGTCAGTCGTCTCAGGCTGAGCGGCTGGCGGCTGGGTGCCGGTGACGGTCATGGGCGCGATGCCGGCGCTTTTGCGGCGTTGCGTGCCGGGCGCGTAGGCTTTCCGCACGGGGGGATTGCCAGGATAGGGCACATTGTAGCTGCCCTGTGGCTGCGTTTGTGCCGGAGTGTTGTACCGGTCAGCGAGTACGCCATCAGGTCGGTCGAATGGAGGCTGCGCGTAAGGCACAGCGGAGGGGGGATATTGTGACTGGGGCGATTGTGACATGCCCGCAACGGGCATGAGGGCAAGACAAATGACAAAAGCGGCGCAAGCGCGTCTCAACGGTTTCATCGGCGGGTGCTTAAACAGACTCCTGATACGCAAAATAGGCCCTAATTGAAGGGGCAATACAATTAGGGGCGTTTTTCATGCCAGAACACGAAACAACACAATTCCCGCCCGCATTCAGGATTATTATGCATCATGCTCCCAGATCTGTTGAGATGTTGCCCTTTGAAAGCTCAACATGGGGAGTGCAACGCCGAATCCCATATCAACCGGCCGTCACAGGATGAGCATCGCATCGCCATAACTGAAAAATCTGTAGCGCTGGGCGATAGCCTCTTCATAGGCGCGAAGGATGAGTTCACGTCCGGCAAACGCGCTGACAAGCATGAGCAGCGTCGAGCGCGGCAGGTGAAAATTGGTCACAAGCGCGTCCACACATCTGAAGCGGCATCCCGGAAGTATCATGATGGATGTTTCATATTGCCCCTCATGGAGCATGCCCTCGGGGCTGGCTGCGGTTTCAAGGCTGCGGACAGCAGTCGTGCCCACGGCCACGATGCGGCGTCCTTCGCAACGGGCGGTATTCACGGCTGCCGCGGTTTCAGGTGGTATGGCAAAGCGCTCGGTGTGCATGACATGATCCTCGGCTTCCCGCGTTTCCACGGGCTTGAAGGTTCCCGCGCCCACATGAAGCGTGACCGTAGCGGATTGAACTCCCGCGGCGCTCAAACGGCCAAGCAGTTCGGGCGTGAAATGAAGTCCGGCGGTCGGCGCCGCCACGGAGCCGGGCTCCCGCGCGTAAACAGTCTGATAGCGTTCGGCATCGGCGGGAACCTCAAGGCGTCTTCCCCCCCATCCAAGCTCGCGGCGGCGCTGGATGATGTAAGGCGGCAGGGGAACTTCGCCGATCTTATCCAGCCATGTCATGACGTCGGGCGCTGAGAATTCCGCCTCGCGTTCGCCTTGGCTGCGATAGTGGAGGATGTGCGCCTGAAGGCGCTTGTTGGCGAAGCAGACAATTTCACCGGGCTTGAGCTTGCGCGCGGGCCGGCACATCACCCGCCAGACGTCGTTCGCGCGGTCTGTGGCGCCCGCCGCCGGCGCAACTCGTTCAAGAAGCAGAAATTCCACACTCCCGCCCGTGTCCAGTCGCTTGCCGTGCAGGCGCGCGCGTATCACGCGGCTGTCATTGAGCACCAAGACATCGCCCGCACGCAGACAGCCGCTGATATCATCAAAGCGTCTGTGCTCGATGCGGCCATCGGCGCGATGCAACACGAGCAAACGCGAATGATCGCGCCGCACCGCCGGTTCGACCGCAATCAATTCACGCGGAAGGTGATAATCGAAAAGACCGACCCGCATTTACCTGTTAACCGGTTTGAAAATAAACCGCTGGTCAACAACTTCCTGCCAAATGCTCTTTGGCATCATTTCTGCCGTGTGATAAGAAGATAAAGGAAAAATGGTCCGCCGAGGATGGCGGTGATGACGCCAACGGGAATTTCGGATGTTTGCGCGAGGGGCATGCCGGCAGCCTGCATCAGTTCCATGCCGCGCCAGCCGATGAAGTCGCACACCACAAGAAACACGCCGCCGTAGATCAGGCTTAAAGGACCGAGCAGGCGGTTATCCGAGCCGAAGATGAGCCGCAATGAATGGGGGACAATGAGCCCGACAAAACCGATGGGACCGCTCACGGCAACCATTGCCGCTGTAAGGATGGAACCGGTCCACAACAGGGTGTTCACGCCGCGTCTGACGTTGACGCCCAGATGAGTGGCCGTCCCGTCGTCAAGGCTCAACAGATTCATCGCGCGCGCGTGGCACGCGACGACGATGAAAGCGGCAAGGGCAATGGGCAATACAACAGCGATCTGGGTATAACCGACGATGTCGAGCGCCCCCATACACCACAGAAACATCTGCCGCACCTGGGCAAGGTCGGCGAAATATTGCAGCAAGAGAATCAGCGCGGAGAAAAACACATTGAGGATCACGCCGCCGAGAAGAATCGTGACGGTGGAGACGCTGCGCGAGCGCGCGGCGAGCGTCATAAGAATCAGCATAGGAACAAGCGCGCCCGCAAAACACGCAAACGGCGCGAGAAAGAAAAATACCACCTGGCCGCCAAAGGCGATGATGGTGGCGATCATCCTGCCCAGCGCGGCGCCACCCGATATGCCGAGAATATAGGGTTCGGCGAGGGGATTGCGCAAAATCGCCTGGAAGATCAGACCAGAGAGGGCGAGCGAACCGCCGACGATCAGGCCGAGAAGCACGCGGGGAATGCGCGTGCTCCAGAAGATCATCGCGTCGGGATTCATGGCGGAATCCCATGGGGCGTTTGCGAGCGCGGCCGCAAGTTTGATGTTGCCGCCGATAAGCGGCGCCGCCACGCAGATGGCAACCGCAGCGGCAAGGCCAATGGTGGCGTGCATGAGCACGCGGGCGAGCGTCAGGGCGCGCGGCGGCCTGCCGACGTTTGTCATCATTCGGGGAATTCCACGCGAATATTGCCGCCGGGCAGAGCGTCCACACGCAGGGGAATGCCATAGACGGACTCCAGCCGCCGGGCGTTGAGAACCTCGGCGGGTTTGCCGCATGCCACCAAGGCTCCGTTGTGCATGAGCGCGATGCGGTCGCACCAGCGGGCGGCAAGGTTCAAATCATGGAATGTGGCGGCCACAAGCCGTCCGCCGCGTGTGTGCATTTTCATCAGATTCATCATCTGCCATTGATGGCGCAGATCGAGAAATGAAGTCGGCTCGTCGAGGATGAGAATCGGCGCGCGCTGGGCCAGCGCGCGCGCCAGGAGAACGAGCTGCTGCTCACCGCCGCTGAGATTGTTGAAGAATTTTCCGGCAAGATTGCCGATCTCCGCCTGCTCCATGGCCTCTTGAGCAACGCGCATATCCTCGGCGGTGTCAAAAGCGCCAAGTCCCGCATACGGTTGCCGCCCCATGACCACCATTTCAGTCACGGTGAAGGAGAACGCGGATTCTGTTTTCTGGGGCACAAAGGCGATGCGTGCGGCGATCTCACGGCGGGTGAGCGCGGCCAGGGGCCGCCCGAAGAGCATGACTTCTCCGGACAACGGCGCGAGGAATCCGCTGAGCAGGTTGAGCAGTGTGGACTTCCCCGCGCCATTGGGCCCGGCCAGACCGAGCAGCTCGCCTGTCTCCAAACCAAGAGAAACATGGTCCACCGCATTCTGCCGGTCATACGCAAAAACAAGATCGCGCGCGGCGAGTGCCAGCCGGGGTTCACTTTGTGCTGCGGAGCCGATCATACCGGTCAGCGAGTACGCCATCAGGTCAGCCGATGGGACGCACGGGAACGCCGCGCGCGGCCATGAAGTTTTTTGTTTCGGCGATGCTGTATGTGCCAAAATGGAATATCGACGCGGCGAGCACGGCATCGGCCTTGCCAATGGTGATGGCGTCCACAAGGTGCTGGAGCGTTCCCGCGCCGCCGGAAGCGATCACCGGCACTGACACAGCCTCACTGATGCGCGCGTTCAGTTCCAGATCATAACCGTCCTTGGTTCCGTCGCGGTCCATGCTGGTGAGCAGGATTTCGCCCGCGCCAAGCTTCTGCATGTAACGCGCCCATACGATGGCGTCGTGGCCGCGGGGCGTTCGCCCTCCGTGGGTAAACACCTCGAATTCGTAAGACCGTGCGCCATTGGCGCGCTTGGCATCGATGGCGACGACGATGCACTGCGCGCCGAAACGGGCTGAGGCGGCGCGTACAAATTCGGGATCGTCGACAGCGCGGGTGTTGATGGAAACCTTGTCGGCTCCCGCGCGCAACAGATTCCTGATATCGTCGAGGTCGCGAATGCCTCCGCCGACAGTCACGGGCATGAAAACCTCGGTGGCGGTGCGGCTGACAACATCAATCATCGTGGCACGCTCTTCATGACTTGCCGTGATGTCGAGGAAGACCAGCTCGTCAGCCCCCGCGCGGTCGTAGGCAATGGCGGCTTCGACGGGATCGCCGGCGTCGACAAGGTTGACAAAATTCACGCCCTTCACGACGCGGCCATCCTTTACATCAAGGCATGGAATAATGCGCTTTGTTAACATGGCGCGATGATGATGGGATTTGCTGGCACGGAGGTTCAAACATAAAACGCGCGGCATGTCTTGTTCATATACCGAATGCCGTCCCCGTCAGGCGGGACAACCGGCTTGACTTTTTCTTTCATCAGGCATATCTGTTGTTCGATTTGTGACGAAGAGATCATGCATGACCCTGTAAGATAAATAACATGAAACGACTGCTCCTTTCTTTGACGATAGTTGTCTGCGCCAGCCTCGCCGCAGCGGGCGGATGTTGCAGCAATGGGACATACCCCGGACCGGAGATCACCGGAAATTACGGCATCTGTTACCTGGAGTCGAGCGACACAGGGTGGCGATACTCCGACCCGATGCTCTACCATGCCGCGGGAGCCCTTGTGCGCTGGCACTCGCGCCATGCTGCCGCTGCCAAGACTGCGCGACCAGCCCGCACAAAAACTTATCGCAAGACCGTCGAGAAGTAGCCGCTTCGCCGGGGATGCTGCTGTAATAGCCGGTCAGCGAGTACGCCATCAGGTTCACGGGTGATCAAATTATGCCGTTTCCCGCCATGGCTGATCTTGTCGCGTTTCATCAAAAGCTGTTGAACGCATATGGCAAGCCGTTCGATCTGCACATAAACGACAATTCATCATCCCTTATCACCCTGCGCTATTCCAGGTCGGGAACGCCCCGCCTTTCAGTTCACCACCTGTTCCTGAAGGGAGGCGATGATATTGCGCGGGGGCTTGCCCAGTACATGAGGAATCCGACGGCCGGATGCCGTGAAACCCTCAGGAGTTTCATGGACAGGCATACCGGTGAAATCCAGCCGCGGGCGGCTGCCGCGCGGCGGCGCATTCTGAGGGCGCGCGGGCGCAACCGCGACCTGAACGCGATGGCTGCTGAAGTCAACAACACGTATTTTGAGGGGAAGATTGCGGCACACATCACGTTCAGCTCTGCGCGCGCGCGCCGCGGCGCTTTCAGGAACATCTCGTTCGGAAGTTACGACAGCAAGCTGCGCATTGTCCGCATTCACCCGATGCTCGACAAGCTCGATGTGCCGGATTTCTTTGTGTCGTTTGTCATCTACCATGAAATGCTTCATGCGCTCATTGATCCGCAACACGATGCTGACGGCCGGCGGCGAATACACACTCCTGAATTCCGCCAGCGGGAAATGCGGTATCCTGACTACGAGCGCGCCAAGACGTGGGAAAAGCAGTTTCTTGATAATGTGAGCAAGGGCAAATGGCCGCAGAAGTGACGGCCCGGCTCAATCCATTTCATCCAGTCCGGGGACAGCGCCCTCGCTGATGCTGTGGGCTCGCTCAAGATCGACTTCGACTTTGACGTGAGCCACATCGGGATCGATGATGGCAAGGCCGCCTTCCAGTCGCACTTTCCCTTCGGGATGAACGACGCGCCGGCCTGCCGCGGGCAGACGCCAGCGGATTTCTGATGGCGGCGTGCGCCATTGCGCGTCGAGACTCAGGCTTTCGCTGCCTTCGGAAAATTCGATGACGACGGACACCAGGCCGAAATGAGTCGGCGCGCGCAGCGCCGCGATGCGCTGGCCGGGCCTGCACCACTCGGCGGGCAGCAGGCGTGTGATTTCAAGGGCGCCGTCATTTTCGCATAGCACAAGATTGCGCATCAGCAGGATCCATTCGGCGGAAGCCCATGCATGGTGCCCGTCGCCCATGCAGCCGCCCATCGTGCGCGGATTGACGGCCTCGGGCCAGCACCATGTGGGCGAGGCAAGCCGCAGCATGTAGTTCATGAGCGCGAAGGCGCCCATGTCGCCCATCGTCAGCAGGCACTCCGCCATCTGCATCGTCAGGTAGGAGTTCACGCCGCTGTGGATCATCTGCTGGTAGAAGCCGTCATCGTGGAAAAGGTGGTTGCGGATGAAATTGATCGTGTTGCGCAACCACGGTGTGGTTAAGGGCGGAAAAAGCCCCAGCGGATGCGCGGCGCAGATGTTGCCGATCATCCCGGCGTCGGGACGGCGGTGCGGGGCGGCGGGCAGAACCTGGCGTTCGCTGTGCTCAAGATCGCGGCTCATCGACTCCTGCAGATCGCGAGTATAGGAGCGCCGGATGGCATCGAACAGCGCGATATCGTGGTCATTGCCCATCGCTTCGGCGGCATGCATGGCGTCGATGACTCCGCGCAGGCTCCAGAAGTTGTCCCAGTAATAAAAATCGTTGGGGCCGAGATGCTCGGCGCTGAAACCGGCCGGCATGAGCCCGCGCGGTTTGTTCTTGGAGAAGGTGATGTCGTGGCGTTTCTTTTCAATCCAAAGCGCGCCCCGTTTGATCGAAGGATAGAGCTCGCGCAGAAGGGCTGTGTCGCCAGTCATGCGATAATGTTCCATGATGGCCCAGATGGCCTGGCCGTTGGAATCCCATTCCCCCTTCTGCGAACAGAAGTAGCCGTTTTTCCACTGCTTGAGCGTGGTGCATCTGAGAATCTGCGCCACTTCGGAAGCGTAGCCGAGTTTGCCCAGCGCGCTGAGCAGATAGGCGGCGTCACGGAACCAGTGGCGGTGGTATGTCAGCGGCCCCGCGGTGATTTCGTGGCCGTCATTGAAAAGCAACAGGTAGGCCTTGGAGGCGTCGAAACAGGCTTGGTAACGAGGATCGGGCAGCGAGACTTCAAGGGCTTCCGCAAGCTTGCCGCTCCATTGCGAAACTGCATTACCGTATTCACGCTCAAGGAATTCCGGCGTGAAACGCCCGATGGGGAAAACGCGCGGATTCAGGGGCAGGACAGGCATGACGGCGCAGCGCCAGTCCGACGCCCCCGGTTCAAGATGCAGCGGGAAGATGCTGGCGGCCGTGGCAAGACCGGCGGCACAGTGGATGGTTGT
The DNA here is from genome assembly GCA_026398535.1 of Candidatus Sumerlaeota bacterium. Taxonomy (GTDB): domain Bacteria; phylum Sumerlaeota; class Sumerlaeia; order Sumerlaeales; family Sumerlaeaceae; genus JAPLSQ01. Next base: position 32,770 of record JAPLSQ010000053.1, read on the forward strand.
CTCATCATAACCATCGGCGAGATGGAACGCGGCATCGCCCGATTCATGGTTCGAAGCCACGGACATCTCCGGGCGGATGGGAAAGTAAACGGCAAGATCGTTTCCCATGTTCCAGAATCCGCGCGTGTTGTAGGCGAGATTTTTGATCAGGCTCAGCCCCTCGGGGTTGGCGGGACGGATCGAAAATACAAGCTCTGCGTCAACAGCCCCGGCAGACACGTTCTCCACCCGCGCCTCTTGGACAATGTAATCATTTTCGTCATGGCAGAATGCCCAGGTAAAGATGCGCGCGCGGAGTTTTCCCGCCGACAGACAGGTGATGACAAAAGGAAGAATGTGATTTTGAGCGGTATCATCAACCGGTGCGTTCTCCGGCGCCGCTTCAGAATCCTCACTCCGAAACAGATACGAATCTTTCGACATGGCGAGTTTCTGCGACACCATGTTGTCGGGCAGGCGGGACGGGAAACATAACTGGCCGTCGTGGCTGAGCCACATGTCAAGGCTCCATCCCTGGTGCCACGGCGTGACCGCGCCTCGGGGATCAACAACCGCTTCATGCGTGCCTTCGAGCACGCCCACGGCGGTCCAGTTGCGGTGGGTCAGGTTGATATACGAAATGTTCATCGCGCGCGGAATGAACGACGTGCTGCGCGGATTGAACTGGCGCTCGATCCAGTAAGGCCACACCCAGTCGCTGTTGATGGAAAGCGTGTGGAGATTGAACAGACCCCTAAGCTGCATGAGCACGCCCGACGGCAAAAGCTCGTCCGGAACGGTCACCTCGGAGGGTTTGTTGATTTGCCGCAACGCCTCGATAAATTCCGGACCGCGCTCGATCTTGTAGTACTTTTTCAGATAGTTGACTATGTATTTCAGGAAGAACATGAATTCGCCGTTGTTGCCATGCTTGATGCATTCTACCCGATTGCGGCGCAAACCATCAGGCGCGCGGCAACTCTTGCTTGGGGGCAGTTGCGCCCAATCGCCGGAAACATAGAAACGATAAATGTTTGGCGATGAATTTAGAGAAAAAAAGCTCCACAACAGGGTATTTTACCTGTTGACGCGAAAGTACACAAACGAGCCAATTGAGTGTCATGGCGCATCGGGAAGCATCATGATGAGAGCGCAAGCCGCGAAGCGCGGCGAGGTTCAACGCCGCGCGTTAGCCAACAATCATCAGCTAAATGAAAGAGCTGGAGACTTTGACATCACCATCGGAACGAAAGTACTGGTTTCACCGCTATCCCAAATTGACTCTATCGATCTTTACCCTTTTCGGATGCTTGGTAATAATCATCTTGGCAGAGCTTTCGGCACGGGCGTTCTTTCCCCAATGGGCACCTACTACAGAAGAGCGAGTAAAGTTGTGGGTCTACGATGAACTGTTGGGATGGGCGCATACGCCGAATCAGCGCGCACGTTTCAATCATCAAGATTTTTCAGTGGAGGTTGTCATTAACTCCCAAGGAATGCGCGATAGCGAATACTCCTTGGAACGAACCGAAAAAAGAAGAATGCTTGTTCTCGGTGATTCATTTGGATGGGGATTTGGTGTAGAGCTTCACGAACGGTTTAGTGAGATTCTGGAGAATATTCATCCTGATTGGGAAATCATCAATGCGTCTGTGAGCGGATATGGTACTGATCAGGAATTCCTGTTTTTGAAAGAGAAAGGGATAGTCTTAAAACCTGATGTGGTATTACTTCTATTCTGTGAAAATGATTTTGAGAGCAATGTTCGTGCTGAGGACAATTGGTATTTCAAGCCTTATTTCGTCATTGAAAGCGGACAGCTAAAGTTACATAATGTGCCTGTCCCGAAGGCAACCATCCATCATCAGCAAATTGAAAGGTTCTTTCTCGGAAGAACCTATCTTGGACAGGCACTCTTTTATTGTATTAAGGATAGGCTGAACAGTAACAATGGTTCAGGGGACGATCAAAGAATGGATAATGTGACTTACCTCTTGCTAACAAGCATGAATGAATTATGCAAGAAAAGCGGTTCCGTATTCATGCTTGTTAGCGTTCCAACGAATAATCTGAGGAATAGGACATTCTTGCAGAAGCTTGCTAAAGAAGAGAAGATTGCATATCTTCCACTCGACACACAATTTGAATCTACCGTAACCAGCACAACCTTTCCCCATGACTCACATTGGAACGCAAAAGGTCATGAAATCGCAGCCAACGCAATCGACGCATTTCTTTTGAAGTCAGGTGTGTTCGACGCGTCCAAGTCGGAACGGTAGCTTATAAAATCCCGCAACGATGCTGCCTTAATGAGGGCCTTTTTCAAAGGCATTCAAATCGAACACTGACTTTTTTCCTGTTATCTTAACGCTCCGACCAATGCCGACATCGATCCGTCGGGGATGCGCTGCGCTCTATTTGGGTTCAGCGATTGTTCACAACTGCATAAGACCCGCCACGGGCTCGTCGTCCGCGACGGAGCCCAGTTCAATCTGCATGAGCGACAATATCTGATCGACACTTATCAGGCCCGACAGGTCGAGAATCCGTCCCCGATAAACCGTGAAAAGGCCGGGAAGCTCGCGTCCCGCATCGCCATAGGTGGTGTGCTTTTCAAAGAATTCCTTGAGTTCCGACATCACGGCGCGTTTCGTGCCGGCAAGGATGTCGCCGTTACGGATTTGCAGGCGGATGATGCCTTCGCGGTCGATGACGCGGTATTGGCATGAGCGTTTTCGCAGCAGTCCGCCGAGTTTGCGCGTCTCGGTTATGGCGCGGCAGATGACAAGCCCCCCAATATCGGCGCAGCGCACGAATTCGCGCACATGCCCCCGCACGCTCTGGCGCACACGCTGCTCAAGTTCCGTGTCATCGAGCGCGGATTTGCCCAGTTCCCGCGCGCGCAATTCGGTGGCGCCGGTCGCCGAGGCGCGCAAGACATTTTTCCGCGCGTCGATCTCGATTTGCACTTCGATGGTTCCAGGGTTGGCGCCCATGCGCACAACCGCTTCTTCGGCTTCCTTGCGGATTTTGAGAACATCTGCCTCGGTGGGATTGATCACGGTCTTTTCGATCGTGTCGCGCACGAGGGCGAGTGCGGCCCCGATGGCGGAAATGACGGCCGAGTTCTCGGTGATTTCAAAGGGCAGTCCCATTTTTTTTGCGGTGTAGGGAACGATGGCCGCCGCGCCGCCGCCGCCGCCGCTGAGCGTCAGGAGCTGCGGATCAAGCTCATAATCCTCGATCATCTCCCCGATGACCTTGCTCACCTTGCGCGTTCCGCGGTCGAGGATTTCGTCGGCGACCGCTTCGGGCGCGGCGCGATGCATGAACCGCGCCAGCGCCACAAAAGCCGCCGCGCAGGCAAGCTTGCTGCCCTCGGCGGCATCGCCCGGCGGAACAAGCCCCAGGAGATTCGCCGCGCACGTCGGGGTAACGGAAAAATATTTGCCGCCCCCGACAACCCTCATTCTCACGTAATCGCCCGGGTCTTCATGCATAGGCTGAAACGTCTCGGCCTGGATTTGGACGCCCGGCTGCAATCCTTGCTGAAACGCGGCATAACCAACGTTTGCGATGTGTGCGCTGCGCGGACCAGTATCGGTCACATGGCCGTCATGCACACGCGGCACGCTGCCGCCGGCGATGCCGAGGGTGCGGACGTCGAGCGTGCGCAGGTAAAGCCGATGGCCGCCCACAGTGGCGCTCTTGACCAGCGACTTGCCGTTTCGGATGGCGCTGATGTCGGTTGATGTGCCGCCGACCTCGATGAAGATGCCGTCGGTGATTCGCGCATACATGAGCGCGGCGGCCACGCCGGCGGCTGGGCCGCTGAGCATGGTGAGGATGGGTCGGCGGCGCATCTGCTCGATGTCCATGATGCCGCCGTCGCTGCGCATGATCATGAGCGGCGCGCTGATGCCCGCCTCGCGCACGCTCAGTTCGGTCATGTTCGCTGTCTCGAGCATCCGGGGCAGCATCGAGGCATTGATGACGGCTGTCCGCGTGCGCGCGCGCAAACCGTAAAGCTGTGAAATTTCGCACCCCGCCGTGGCGGGGATGCCTCGCGCGCGGCAGTATTCCGCCACGCGGGTTTCAGACGAAGCGTCCTCGACGCTGAATGCCGCGCTGGCGACGATGACCTGCGCGCCCTCGCCGATAAGTTCATCCACGGCGCGGCCAATCATCCCGTCCGTCAGACCCTCGGTCACGTCAAGAAATCTGTGGAACGTGTGAAGAAAGCGTCCGGGGGCAAGTTCGATGCCGCCGATGCGCGTCTGCGCGCGCGCCCTTCCCCGCCCCATGCCCGCCGCCATGCCGACGATGCCGACGGGCGCCACATCGCCCTCCAGCAGGGCGTTTGTAGCCTGCGTGGTCGAATGGGCGATAAGGATGATTTCATCAGCCGATATTTCACCCTCCTTGAGCAATTTGAACAGCGCCTCGATGATGCCGGCCGCCACGCCGCGCGGATCGGTGTGCGTGGTGGGAACTTTGACCTTCGCGGCAATCGTGAAATTTGACGCGTCAATCGCCACGGCGTGCGTGAATGTCCCGCCGACATCGATCCCGACCCTGATTCTGCGCTTTTGTGAGGATGCCATCGTCAGCAGCCATCTCCCTTGAGTATTGATTCGATCATTTGGTTGACGTGTTGCGCCACCTCGCCGAAAGGCACAAGCGTCGCGGCGACTTTCCCTTTGCGGAAAATGCGCGCGGTCTTGCCGCTGGCCATAACGCCAATATCCGCTTCGGCGGCTTCGCCCGGGCCGTTGACACAGCACCCCATGACCGCGACCCTGAGCGGGCGCGTCTCGCGGGCGGTCATCTGTTCGATGTCAAGCGCGATACGCGCCGTGTCGAAGCCCGGATCTTCACGCCCGCAGGTGGGGCATGCAACCACTTCGACACCATAGCGCCGCAGACCAAGCGCCTGCAGTATCTTGAAACCGGTGCGAACTTCCCCGATCTTGTCAGCCGTGTCGCGCGCGGCAATGGACACGCGCAACGTGTCGCCTATGCCGTCCAGCAGCAGCGCGCCGATGCCGATGGACGATTTGATGTTCGAATTGTCCTTCGTGCCGGCTTCCGTGACGCCGAGGTGAAGGGGATAATCGCAAGCCGCCGCCAGCAGACGATAAGCGCGCACGGTGAGAGGAACGCTTGAAGACTTCACGCTGATAATGATGCGCGCGAAACCCATGCGCTCGAGAATTTCGATGTTTCGAAGCGCGCTCTCCACGAGCGCTTCCGCTGGGAATCCGTGCTCTGGCGGCATGAGCATGTTTTCTGCGGCCCGCGCACCATGTTTGATGGCGATGTCGCGTTCGAGCGATCCTCCGTTGACGCCGACGCGGACGGGCAGATCAAACTCGTTGGCGCGCGCAATGACGGCGCGGATCCTGTTCTCATCGCCAATGTTGCCCGGATTGATACGTATTTTGTCCACATACGGCGCGGCTTCAATGGCGAGTTTGTGATTGAAATGGATGTCGGCCACGAGGGGAATGGCGATGCGGCGGCGGATTTCGGGCAGCGCGGCGGCAGCTTTTGCCGTGTTGACCGACACGCGCACGATTTCGCATCCCGCTTCGGCCAGCGCGTTGATCTGGTCGATGGTTGCCGCGGCGTCGGCCGTGTCCGTGGCCGTCATGCTTTGCACGCGGATGGGGTTGCCGCCGCCGAGCGCCAGCGGACCGACCGGAACCTCGCGCGCCGCGCGCCGGATTGTCATGAATGCGCATCCGGAAGAAGGTTGAGGGCGGACCGCAATTCCACAACCGTGTCTGCGGCGCCGCATTTTTCCGCGAGATAAAGCGCGGCTCGATACGCCGCGCCCGCTTCTTTGAACAACCGGGTCTGTCCGTATGCCGCGCCCAGCCATCTCCACGCTTCGATGCAGTCGGGCTCGAGTTCCGTGACACGCCTGAAGAGAGTGGCGGCATCCATGTTGCGCCCCGATTTCATGAGCGCGCAGCCCAGCAGCAGGCGGGCGCGTATGTCGCCGCTGTCGCGGGCGATCTGCTGTTGCAGCAAGTCAATGCGTGAAGTGTGCAAGAGTTGTGTCTCCTTGCGTCAGACCATTCGATGTTTTGCCGGAGCCGAAAATAAGCGGGCATCCAGCAGTTACAGATTTCAAATACCATATTACCGGTCAGCGAGTACGCCATCAGGCATATTACGGCAACAATTTGCTGACCGGCTCCCCGTTGTGTTTAAGGAATCAATGATCAGGCGCAGAAATGAAGCGGCATCGTCCAATTCGATCCTCTGGAGAAGCACAAACACTGGAAGGGTAAAAATGGCTGCGAAAGGGGCGATCTTCACGGCGTCCTTGGCTGTGGTCACGATGGCGCCGCAGTTGCGGCCGCGCGCCGCAACCGCCAGCGAATGAATGTCATCTTTGGAGAACGAGTGATGGTCATTGAAAGCGATTTCGTGAACGCGGTCGGCGAGTTCGCGCAAAGCGCCAAAGAAATTTTCGGGTTGCGCGATTCCCGCAAACGCCAGCAGTTTCCGGCCAAGCAGAGATTCCGCCGGACGGTCCGGCACATCGTTCCGTGCGGCGTTTTCCAAGACATATCGCTCCAGCGGAACGATCGTGTCCGCATGGAATGTTGCGGCAAACTGCGGGATGCGAGGCGCGAATTGAGCGGCGATGGCGTGATTTTTTACATAAAAGGAGATTGATCCGCGCGCGGCGCCCGGCGGCGGGATTTTCGTGTGAACGATGGCTGCGGCGCGGCGGAGAGCCGTGAGCGGTTCGCGCAACGGTCCAGCCGGCAGCAGGCGTAGACGGCCAAGATCAGCCGTGGCGTCAATTAGAACGATGTCGGCATCGCGGGCAAGACGCCAGTGCTGAAAACCGTCGTCGAGAACGATGCAATCGCACAGGCCGGTTTCCGCCACGGCCGCGCAGGCGCGCAGACGGTCGGCGCAGACGGCAACCGGCACGCCAGGGAGCGAGCGCGCCAGCAGAACAGGTTCATCGCCGCCCTCGGCGGCGGACGCCAGCGCCTGCCGCCCATCGCTCACGATGACAAGCTGGTCATGGGGGGTGGCGCGCTTGTAGCCGCGGCTGACGATGGCCGGGCGGTGGCCCGATACGATCAGCGCGCGCGCCACATATTCGACCATAGGTGTTTTGCCTGTGCCGCCCACGGTCAGGTTTCCCACGCACACCACGGGCAACGCCGCCGCGCGAGCCTTCATCACACCCGCGCCATAGAGCGAGCGCTTGATCGCCACCGCGCACGTGTAGATTCCAGCCGCGGGCGTGAGCAATGCGCTTGTTATGGCGGATATCTTATTGATAGAAACAATGTAATGTCACAAACACCTGACCGCAAACGAATTTGGCTTCATGGAAAATGTCTGTGAAACCGGGCGCTGATCTGTTCAGCAGAAAACAGGGAACAGTGATGATGACTTCCAGGATGAAGGCGTCGATACTGGAATTTGCCGCGGTTGCCGCAGCACTCGGCCTGTTTCTGGCGATTGGATTCTGGCGACTCGGTGCGACAACATTTTTCATGGACGAGGCGACACGCGCCCATCAAGCCGCGCTGTCGGTTGCGGAACTGCTCGATGCGCTTCGTGACGACATCCATCCGCCGCTTTACATGCTGTTGCTTCACGAGTGGATGCGCTTCTGGGGCGGCAGCGACACCGCGTTGCGGGCGCTGTCGCTGTTTTTTTCAGCGTTTCATCTCGTCATCGTGTTTGTCACATGGCGGGCGCTGGGTGTTTGTCTGCCCCAGCGCGCCGCGGCGCTCATCCTTTTGGCGGCCAGTCCGGCGTTTGTCGACTATTCGCGCCTTGCCTTCAGTTGGCCTTTTTTTCACATGCTGGTTTCAGGAGTTGTGTTGTGCTATGTCCGGTCAGCGAGTACGCCATCAGGCTGGTTGACAATCAGGGGCGGTGTTGCCGTTTTCCTGTGTCTGGTGATCACAGGCGCCATGGCTCTCTACACGAACTATATAGCCGGAGTGGTGATATTGACTGTGTTCGTGATGTGGATGCTTCAAATCCAATTATGGAAGCGGGTTTCGGCCGCGCGACCAAGTTCTCCCGCATGGCGATGGCCCATCATCTGGATCAGCGCACTGGCCGGTTTGTTTCTTCCATGGCTGCCCGTGTTCATACGCCAGTGGAGCCGGTACTGTCTTACGCCCGGCGGCGGGCCGCCACTCGCTGACAGACTGATCGGGATTCTGGTGCGGCTGGGCGCTTGCGGCTTCCAATTCCTTTTCGGCGACTCGATCAATCCGGCCAATTGGCTTGCGGCGGGCATTGGAATCTCATGCGCGGCATGGCTCACATGGAAAGGCATCGTTTACATGAGGAGCCGTCTTGCGCCCGGTGCGCGCGACGCAGTCCGGGCTTATATGAGCCTTCAAGGGGCGATGTTCGCCGCGTGCCTTGCCGCCACGAGCCTTGTGCACGGGGGACAAAACCCGGTCTTTACTCCGGAGCGCATGCTTTTTGCCCTGCCGCCGCTGGCGCTGATCATCGGTTGCGGGCTGGCGGCGGCGGTTCCCACCGACAAAGAACGCATGCTTTCGGCGCTTAGGATCGCGGCGGTGGCCATCGGGGTCGCTCTCCTACATCACATGCACAACACGGGCAGCACATTCCTGAACTGGGCATATCATACGCATTGGACGGCCTACAGCATGGCGATAGAGGCGGGACTTTACCCGAAGCACGCGGGCGACCGCGCTGTCGTGGCATTCGACAACTACAGTTTTGGACGCGCGGGAGAGCGGTATCTGTCGGGGCTGGGTGACGTGGTTCCGATCCTCGATCCGCAATCATGGAAGTTGGCAGCCGGTTTCACGGAAATCACGAGCGGAACAAAAATACTCATCTGGGTGCAGGCCACGCGCGATGCCTCGCCCGGCCGCGTGATCACGGAGTCGCGCGATCAAGCGGCGGCGGGCGGGCGCGTCGTCAAAAGCTTTGAATTCCTCTCGGATTCTCCAGCATGGCATCATCTAAAACAGCGTCTGGCGGGGCGGAAAGTGGAAGAGCACAAAATACGGGCGGAAATTATTGTCAGGCAATAATCACAAAAAAAGATAATCCTGGAAGCCTCTGTATCCTCCCCCGCTTGACTGCGGCTTCACAGTGCGATTCGTTGCATTCTTCTTGAGAATGCGCGGTCAGACGCTTCAGCTTTCTCTTAATTAAAAGCACTACAGGAGCAAACATGGCCAAATATAAAATTGCATGGCTGCCGGGTGACGGCGTGGGCGCCGAGGTACTGGAAGCGGCGCGTATCGTGCTCGATACGTTGCCTTTCGACGCCGAGTACATGCATGGCGACATCGGTTGGGAATTCTGGAAAAGCGAGGGCGACGCGCTGCCCCAGCGCACCATGGAGCTGCTGAAATCCGCCGACGCCGCGATGTTTGGGGCGATCACGAGCAAGCCCGCGAAAGCCGCGGCCGATGAGCTCGCGCCGGCGCTGCGGGACAAGGGGCTGACCTACCGCAGCCCAATCGTCCGCATGCGCCAGCTCTTTGACCTCTATGTCTGCTTCCGCCCATGCAAGGCCTATCCGGGGAATCCGCTCAATTTCAAGGAGGGGATCGACCTGGTGATATTCCGCGAAAACACCGAGGATCTTTATTCGGGAGTCGAGTTCGCTGAATTCCCGGACCATCTGCGCACGCTGCCGGAATTCGCGAAGGTGCCGCAGGGCGCCGCCGTCTC
>JAPLSQ010000124.1 GCA_026398535.1 Candidatus Sumerlaeota bacterium
AAATCATCTCGCTGGCGCCGGAGGTTATTTGAGTAATCGAACATGGCACTGAGAATTAAAAAGAACGACCGTGTCCAAGTGATCACAGGTAAATATAAGGCAACGGTTTCTCGTGTGCTTTTCGTGATTCCTAAGGAAAACCGCGCGGTTGTGGAAAAGGTCAACATGGTCAAGCGCCACATGAAACGGCGCTCACAGACCAAGCCTGGCGGCATCATCGAGAAGGAGGCGCCGATCCATATTTCAAATCTTCAGTTGTACTGTGACAAGTGCAAGCGGGGATCGCGTTTCGGCACTCAATTGAGCGAAGACGGCAAAGAAAAGAAACGCATCTGCAAACGATGCGGAGCGACAGTTTAATCAGGATCGAATTACTAAAACGAACAGCGACAATGGCAGCGACTAAGGACGAAAAGAAAAAAGACAAAACTCCGGCGCCCGGCAAGGGCGGCAAGGAGAAAAAATCTGCGCGTGATGCGGATGCTCAGGGCGGCGACAGCCGACAGGAGACACCGGAATACTTTGCGGCATTGAAAGACTATGTTCCGAGCCTGAAAAAGCGTTACCGTGATGAGATCGTGCACGCGATGATGAAACGTTTCGGATACAAGAATGTAAACGAAGTGCCTCATCTGGTCAAAGTAGTGGTGAATATGGGCATCGGCGAGGCGGCGCGCGACAGCAAGCTGATTGATTCGGCGCAGGTGGAGCTGGCGTCCATCTGCGGCCAGAAGCCCCGAGTGACCCGCGCAAAAAAATCGATCAGCGCGTTCAAACTGCGCGCCGGGATGCCGGTCGGATGTTTTGTGACGTTGCGCGGCGGCAGGATGTACGAGTTCATCGAGCGTCTGATCTGCATGGCGATCCCGCGCATCCGCGATTTCCGCGGTTTGCCCACGCGCAGTTTCGACGGGCGCGGAAACCATTCGCTGGGCATTCGCGAACACCTGATCTTCATGGAGCTTGATTTCAACAAGGTCACCACCGTGCGCGGCATGAATATCACCACGGTGACCACCGCGAAAACCGATGAGGAGGCGCTCGAACTGCTCCGCCAGTTTGGGTTCCCGTTCCGTGAGAAGTAAGATGACAGAATCAACCCGGGCCGTCATGGCCGAAAACAACCACACAACACACAGGGTGGACAGCCTGCATTACAGTCTGGAGGTTGCGGCTTAAATGTCGACAGTAGCAAAGGAATACAAGGCAACAATCAAGCCGAAGTATGGCACGCGACACCACAATCGTTGCCCGCTGTGCGGGCGGGCGCGCGGTTATCTCCGCGATTTCAACATGTGCCGCATCTGTTTCCGCAATCTGGCCAGCAAAGGCCAGATACCGGGTGTGGTGAAAAGTTCTTGGTAGGAAAGAAGAGGAGCGCAGAAGATGCCGGTCACTGACCCGATAGCCGATATGCTGACGCGCTTGCGCAACGCAAGCACGGCCCGCAAGGATGAGGTTGAAGTTCCTTACTCGCGGGTGAAATGGGAAATCGCGAAGATATTGAAGGAAGAAGGTTTTGTGAAGGCCTGCTTCTGGAATTCCAAGGGACGCAAGAAATCCCCCATAAAGATTTATCTCAAGTATGGCGGGGATGGCGAATCTGTGCTTCACGGGTTGGATCGCATATCCAAACCGGGCATCAGACGTTACCAAGGCGTCGGCGAGTTGCCGCGGGTGCTTGGAGGCATGGGCGTTACGATTGTCTCCACGAGCCGCGGAATACTGACAGATAAAAATTGCCGCAGACAAAACGTGGGTGGCGAGGTGCTCTGCAGCGTGTGGTAGGCTGCGGCAGGAAAACAGAGACTATGAGCCGAATAGGAAAAATACCAGTGGCCATCCCCAACGGGGTGGACGTCGAGATTGACAAGACCGAGATCATTGTGAAGGGTCCGAATGGTGAACTGCGTCTGTCGCATCCTCAGCGTGTCAGCGTGGAATGCAAGGATGCGGCGGTTGTTGTGACGCGCCATGGCGACGACAAACAGGCCAAGGCATTTCATGGAATGACCCAGCGCCTGATCCAGAGCATGGTAACCGGTGTGACAAAGGGTTTCGTCAAGGAGCTTGAAATACAAGGCGTTGGTTACCGCGCGGCAATGGATGGCGGCAAATTGACCATGCAGCTTGGTTATTCGCACCCCGTGGTTTACAATTCACCGCCGGGAATCAAGATTGAGACACCCAAACCAACATCTATCATCGTCAGCGGTTGCGACAAACAGAAGGTTGGCCAAGTGGCATCGGAAATTCGCGGTTTCCGTCCGCCTGAGCCATACAAGGGCAAGGGCGTCCGTTACGCGGGTGAATATGTCCGCCGCAAGGTCGGAAAGACCGGCGCAAAGTAAGCAAGAGGATATTCCAGAAATGCTGGCAAACCAGAAAGAAGCAGCCCGCAGGCGTCGGCGCCTGCGCATCCGCTCGAAAGTGTCGGGCACGCCTGAGCGTCCGCGCTTGAGCATTCACAAGAGCCTGAAGCACCTTTATATTCAGGTGATTGACGACACCACGGGCCGCACCCTGGTCGAGGTAACCACGAACACGAAGGTGGCCAAGGCGGAAAGAAAAACGTTTTCGAACATCGCCTGCGCCAAGACAATCGGCAGGCAGATAGGCGAGAAGGCGGCAGCCGCGGGCATCATGCAGGTTGTTTTCGACCGCGGCGGGTATCCTTATCATGGAATAGTGAGGGCAATCGCGGAAGCTGCGCGAGAAGCAGGACTGAAATTTTAGGGCACATGGACGAAGGCAAAGACAGCATGATGAATGAAGCACCAGAAGCGCCGGTGACGGCAACGGCATCGGCCGAGACAGTACAGACAGCGGAAGCAGTGCAGGAGTCGGTTGCGGGCAAGGGTTGGCTTGATGACAGCCGTATCGATCCGAAGTCATTGAACCTGAAGGAAGAGGTTGTCAGCCTCAACCGCACCGCGAAGGTCGTCAAGGGTGGGCGCCGGTTCAGTTTCTCGGCGCTTGTGGTGGTGGGTGACAGCGCGGGACATGTCGGCGTCGGATTCGGAAAGGCCAAAGAAGTTCCGGAGGCCATATCAAAGGGCGCCGAAGACGCAAAGAAGAATCTGATCCGTGTTCCTTTGATTGGGCGCACCATCGCGCATGCGATTTATGGCGAATTCAGCGCGGCTCGTGTCATGCTGAAGCCAGCATCCGAGGGTACCGGACTGATCGCCGGACCGGCGGTGCGCGCCGTTTTGAGCCTTGCCGGCATCCGGGACATTTTGACAAAATGCATTGGCACGAACAACAAGATTAATGTTGTCAAGGCCACCGTGGCGGGGCTGGCCTCGTTGCAGAGCGCGGAAAAACTGGCGAAACTGCGCGGCAAGACGGTGGATGAGGTGTTGGGACGCCACCCGCGCCCTGTTGCGCCACCCGCGCCGGATTACGATACATCTCAACTTGAAAAAAAGGACAGGTAGTAACCGCCATGCAGAAAAAAGTTCGCATCAAGTGGGTGAGAAGCGGCATCAACCGCCTTGAAGAACACCGAAAGACTTTGCGTGCGCTTGGTTTCACACATCTCAACCAGACTGTTGAGCACACGCTGACGCCGCAGATTCAAGGTATGATCAATCAAGTGGGATACTTGTGTATAGTGGAGGAGATTTCAGGATGAAGATCCACGAACTTGGCAAAGATCCCGGGCGCACGCAAAAGCGCAAACGGCGCGGGCGCGGCGAAGCCAGCGGTTTGGGCCGGACGTCAGGCCATGGCAACAAAGGTTCCCAATCGCGAAGCGGACGGGGCAAGGGATATGGCGGCGGTTTCGAGGGCGGTCAGATGCCCCTGCAGCGGCGACTGCCCAAACGCGGTTTCAAAAACATTTTCCGCGACGAGGCTGAAATCGTCAACATAGGCGCGCTTGATGTTTTCGAGGACGGCGCCGTGGTTGATCTCGGCGCCCTTAAAGAGCGCAGACGCGTGCGCAGCAAGGCACGCAAGCTCAAAGTGCTTGGCAAGGGTGAATTGGCCCGCAAGCTCACAGTGAAAGCAAACATGTTCTCAAAATCTGCAAAAGAGAAAATTGAAGCTGCGGGCGGAACAACGGAGATAGTGTAAACCGTGATAAAAAGTGTCAGCGCCCTGAAGAACGTATGGAACATTCCCGATCTGCGGAAGAAGATAATCTATACTCTGTTGTTGCTGGCGGTGTACCGTCTCGGTGCGCACATACCCACTCCCTTTATTGATCGCGAGAAACTCGCGGAGTTCGTCGCGCGCGCCCGTGCGGGCAATGCTCTTTTCCAGATAATTGATCTTTTCAGCGGATTTGCGTTTCGCAACATGAGCATCTTCGCGCTGGGCATCATGCCATACATCAGCATGTCCATTATCCTGCAGTTGCTCGCGGTGGTCATGCCGCGGCTCCAGAAACTTCAGCAGGAGGGGGCGCTGGGCCAGAAAAAGATCAACCGCTGGACACGCCTTGGAACGGTGGCGCTGGCTGCTTTCCAGGGGTTCGGTCTTGGGATCACATTGCTCCAGAACGGTTTGACCTACATGACAGGCGCGTATACGGGCCTTTTTCTCGTGACGACAAGTATCACGATGACGGTGGGCACCACATTCATCATGTGGCTTGGCGAACGCATCACGGACAAGGGCATAGGAAATGGCATTTCCCTGATCATTGCGGTCGGCATCATGGCACACTACCCGTCAGACGCTGCGACACTCTGGGGTCAGATGAGCAACCAGACGATCACGTGGATATGGGCGCCGATCATCCTTGTATTGTTTATTGTGTCATCGATGTCCATCATTCTGATCCAAGAAGGCAACCGCCGCATCCCAATGCAACACGCCAAACGTGTAGTTGGCCGTCGTGTCGTTGCGGGCGGCACAAACTATCTTCCGCTCAAGGTCAACACGGCGGGCGTCATTCCTGTCATTTTCGCGTCCGCCATCCTGAGTTTCCCAGGTTTTATCGCGTCTTACACGGGTGGAAGCGGACAGCAAGGCGGTTTCTTAAGCAATCTTTTTGCTCTTCAGTCGCCCTATAACCTCTACGCGCTGCTCAACCGCATGACTGGCTTCGCACAAGAGGGCATTTTTCTGTTTCTGAAAAGCGTCAATTTATATATCGTATTTTTTGGCCTACTGACGGGCTTCTTCTGCTATTTCTATACGGCGGTCGCCTTCAATCCTGATGATGTCGCCAACAATCTGAAAAAGAGCGGATCATTCATACCAGGCAAACGCCCAGGCAAACCGACGAGTGAGTACATTGATTATGTGCTGACGCGCATTACGACGGTCGGTTCAGTGTTTCTGGTGCTGATCGCGGTGGCGCCGCTCGTGCTTGAAGTTTCGTTCAAGATGCCTTACCAAGGGACCTCTTTTGTGGGCGGGACCGGCTTGATTATTGTCATTGGCGTTCTTCTCGACACTTTGCGCCAGGTGGAATCGCAATTGCTGATGCGTCACTATGAAGGTTTTGCCCTGCGCAAGGCGTCTTCCGTGCGCTGGCGATGATCGAGATTAAGACGGCGGCGGAAATCGGACGAATGCGGGAGGGTGGACTTTTACTGCGCCGCGTCATGGATGATGTTGTCAGCAAAATCGCTCCCGGCGTTATCACGTCGGAGTTTGACGCGACGGCGCGCAAGTTGATCGTCGATGGGCTCGCAAAGCCCGCCTTTCTGGGCTATAGGGGATTTCCGTCTTCTCTGTGCGTGTCGATCAATGATGAGGTGGTGCATGGCATTCCGGGAAAACGGGAGCTTGTCGGGGGAGACATTGTGTCAATTGATTGCGGGCTGATTTACCAGGGATTTTACTCTGACATGGCCGTCACCGTGGCAGTTGGACGGATCAGCGAGGAAGCGAACCGATTGATGAAGGTCACGCGCGAAGCGCTCGACATCGGAATTGCTGAAATGACAGCCGGCAATCGCATTGGTTCGGTCTCGGCAGCGATTCAACACCACGCGGAATCCCATGGCTATAGCGTCGTGCGCGAGTATACCGGACACGGCATCGGCCGCGAGATGCATGAATCGCCCCAGGCGCCGAATTTCGGCGTTGCGGGCGCGGGGATCAGGCTGAAGTCAGGCATGGTCATCGCGCTTGAACCGATGATCAATGCAGGCGCTTGGAAAACAAGAACTTTGAAGGATGGTTGGACCGTTGTGACCGCTGACGGATCGCTTTCCGCGCACTATGAACATACGGTTGCCGTCACGGAGGATGGGCCATTTGTGCTGACAGGATAGCATCCCTTGGTGTCATGACGCAAATTTGACCCGCGATGATATGTTGAGGTAAACGAAAATGACTTCGGCGCTGATATGCACGGTCGGGATGACCTTCAGCCCACAGAATGACATTGTGGACGCTCTTGTTGATGAGATCACGGCGTTCAATCCCGCGCTCGTTCTCTTTCTCATCTCTCGTGAAAGCCGCGAGAACGCGCTGAAAATCGCACAGCGATGCAACCTTGCCGCGGACGCATATGAATTCATCGAGCTCGAAAGCATTCACAATCTGAATGACATTTTTCAAACGACCAACAAGGCCATCCGCAGCCTGCACGCGCGCGGATTCAGCAACCAGCAGATATCTTTAAACTACACGAGCGGGACCAAGGTCATGGGCAGCGGAGCAGTGCTCTCCGCTATTTTCAACCAGTGCCAGGAATTGCGCTACATCTATGAGGGGCGCGGCGGCGACCGCGTGGTCAAAACCCACCCATCTGCCGTGTTCGCCTACCGCGATCTTCTGGTCAGCCAGAAACTCATCGAGGAAATGCGCTTCCGCTCCGCCACCGACACGCTCGACACCATCGACACTTCGCTTCTCTCGGAGTATGATGTCCAGACAGTTGTCGCTTTGCGCGCGATCGCCGACGCATATTATTACTGGGACAATTTTCATCACAAGCAGTTCGTGGAGATTATGAAATCGCTGCCGCCGGACATCGAGCGTGCTGCCAGATTTCTCGTGGGGGATAATGTTCTCGATCTCGTGACAGGCATAGGACAGATCTGTGAAACATGCGAATACACCCCGGCGCTCTTTGCTGACATGATGAACAACGCGCTGCGGCGCAAGCTGGAAGGGCAACTTGACGATGCGATGACGCGCATGTACCGTGTGCTTGAGATGCTGGCCCAGTGGGTGCTCCGTCGCGCAGATATTGACACGGACGATCTTGACACGCGCCGCGTGCCGCCGCGTTACCGGGTGAACTATGAGGCCATGCGCTCGATGGATGACGGCCAGGTGCGCATAGGCTTGCGCAAATCGTATGAGCTTCTGGCGCTTATGAAAACGCCTCTGGGATTGCGGTTTCGGTCGTATGATGAGCTGGGAAGGATGCTTCACGAGCGCCGCAA
The DNA here is from genome assembly GCA_026398535.1 of Candidatus Sumerlaeota bacterium. Taxonomy (GTDB): domain Bacteria; phylum Sumerlaeota; class Sumerlaeia; order Sumerlaeales; family Sumerlaeaceae; genus JAPLSQ01. The sequence goes on from JAPLSQ010000124.1 coordinate 7,359, forward strand.
CTCCATCCTTGCGCATGGCACTCAGCCCGTAAAGGAGGAGGACTGCGCGAACCTTTTGGCAGCGGTCAGGGAGCTTTTCCGGAGTGAAGTCCCTGATTTCGACAACTTGTGTCACACCCTTCAATTCCCGTGGCTGAAAGAGCGAGTGTCGTAACAGCCGCGTCGGCCGTGACGGACACACATCCACATCGCATCCATCCCCGGATAGCCTTTCGGCATCGGGATTTCCGGTTGTTTGCAGGCGGGCGTTTTCTTTCGTTCATTGCGTGGCAAATGCAGACCGTTGTCGTGGCACAGCAAGTTTACGAGATGGCGCGCAACCCCCTGCATCTCGGCCTGATCGGGTTGGTGCAGTTTCTTCCAATCATCGGATTTGCACTTGTCACCGGCCATACGGCTGACCGATTCAACAGGCGCGCGGCGTCGGCTGTGGGCGCGGCTCTCACGGCGCCACTTCTGGCTCATCTACTGCCAATGAGGCGGCGCGGGACTGACGATGCTGTGGTGTGTGGCGGGATTTGGCGCCGTGCCCGCTGTCATGATTGGCGGGATTGGCACACTGATTGTTGTTGCGCTCTGGGCATGGCGCTTCCCTGAGTTGCGCATGATTGGCAGGCTTGATCACATACGCGGGAAGTCCGTCAAGGGGACTTGAGAGCAGAGGTGCGGCATGAACGCCAGCAAGCACATTCCCCTTTTATGCCTGACTTCCGCTTTAATCTGCGCCGCTTTACTATCCGTATTTCCGGTGAATGACACAGATGTCTGGTGGCAACTCAAGACCGGTGAAATCATCCTGAAAAGCGGCGCTCTGCCCGTGCGCGATGTCTTCACATTTTCCATTCCGGAGCAGACAAGATGGCATGACTCCCAATGGATGTTTCAGATCATCGCGGCAGGTGTTTTCAAACTTGGCGGCTGGAATGCTCTCATTGGTTTGCGCGCGTTGCTGGTGTGCGTTCTGGCGCTTGTGCTGTGGCTGTGGCTGCGTGACCGTGGCTGCCCGCCGGTGCACAGCATTGGGGCAGTGCTCATTGTTTTGCTGGCCAGCCGTTATCGCTTGTCCGTGAGGCCGGAGCTTCTGGCATTTCCATGCGCGGCGCTCGAACTGTGGTTGTTTGACCGCGCGGCGCGCACCGGGCGGCTGAGTTTTGTGCCCACCATGTTCATTATTCAATGGTTCTGGGCGAACGCGCACAGTTCCTGCATCGTCGGGTGTTTTCTTGCGCTTGCGTTTTGTGCTCAAGATTTGCCGCACAATTGGAGGAAACCGCGTTCGCTGATCGTGCTGTTCGGCTTTATTCTGGTGAGCCTGGTTAATCCTAACGGATGGATCCAGCTTGTTTATGGTGTGACCGAGGTCCACAAGTCCCACATCATGGAGCTACAGCCGCCCGGATGGTCGCTTGTCTTGAGTGCGATGATATTTGCGCTCTTGGCGCCGCTCGGCGGGCTTGGAGTATTGCGGAGCCGTTATCAGCGGTTCCTGCTTATCGTTTATTGCTGTTTTCTTCTTGCCGCTCTGCGAATCATCCGGTTTTTTCCCTATTATGCGATTGCTGTTGCGCCTCTGATCGCGGAAGCAGCGCGCAAGTGGCGCGATCTGAAACCGGTCTCACGGTCGAATCCGTGGCGGCTCATCCACGCCGCGTTTCCCGTGTGCGTTGTGATGGCATGCGCCGCTGTCAGTTTGTCCAACAACAAGAAAAAGTTCCTGAAAATGGGTGTTGTGGAGGAACAATTTCCGCGTGCGGCGGCCGACTTTGTGATCAGTCGGAATCTCAATGGGCGCTTCTTCAACACGATGAGAGACGGCGGCTTTCTGGCATGGCGGTTTTATCCGGATCGGAAAATATTTGTTTTTCCTGACACACGAGTGAACAACGCCCCGCTTGAGCGTCTTATTGCCATCAATTCGTCTGAGTCGATGCGCATGCTGATCAGTGATTACCAAATCGATTGCGCGATTTACCCCTGTTATTCGCGTCTGCCGGGCGAAACCCCAGATTTCTCGGTGTTC
>JAPLSQ010000138.1 GCA_026398535.1 Candidatus Sumerlaeota bacterium
AGCGTCGCAAGGTGCGTCTCGACAGCTTGTATCCTTTCGGTGATTTCGGGTGCGAGTGTCATGGTGCGTGCGTATGCGGCCTAACGACCGTCTTCAACGTTTGCGAATCCGCCGCGAATGAGCAATACGTTGCGAGACGATGTTGGAACTCTCATTCGTTCCTCATGGCGGTCCATTGGAAAGTATGTACGCAAGAAAGACGCTGCCAATGCCGCCAAAGTAGATGCCCGCACCCAGGCAGGCGAGCCGTGAGAGCAGACGAACGAGAAACTGCCAGCCTGCCTGCGCTTTTCGTTCGTCCGCCTTGTTCATACTCATCTTCTTCACGAAGAGCATTATGAGGGCGACAGCCAGCAGAACCAAGCACCAGCCCGCTGGAGTCTTTGTCGCTGTTCCATAGATTCGGGCGTAAGGATCGGAACTGGGGTTGATCCACCATCTGACATCAAGAAAGACGAGGAAGATGCCCCCGGGCAGGGATAGAGCAATGCCGCCCGGCAACAGGCCCCATTGAATGAATGTCCTCAATCATGCCTGTCCGGTCATAACTTAAACAACAGCAATTGGTTCGGATTGTCGGGTTCCGGTAATTGGAGCAATGTTTTCATAAGTAGTTGATCGACAGGAACTTTTTCGAAGGCGTTGACGCTCAAGATTTGGAGAATTTTGTGGAGATTTTCTGTCAGATGGAGTTGCTTTTTCAGAATGGCCACCAGTACATAGACGCAGATGGCGATCCAAACTTGGGTCTTGACCGCATTGGGCGAGGTGCCGAAGAAACTCTTGATGTGCAGATTCTGCTTGATCCATTTGAAGAACAATTCGACTTGCCAGCGACTCCTGTACAGCTTGGCGATGGTCAGTGCCGGCAAGGCGAAGTTGTTGGTCAGGTAGATGAAGAACCGCTGGGTCTCGGCGTCGAAGAAGCGAATGCGCCGCAACCGGTCGGGGTATCCCAACTGGCTGTAGTAGACCGTCAGGTGGATGACCTGATCGGAACGCAGGCCGGTCTGCCGGTCGACCGGCAACGAATGCAAGCGGGTGAAACGCAGGCCCCGCTTGGCACGGATGACGAAGAAAGCTCCGTGCTCCTCGATCACATGCAGACGGCCGAAATCCAAGTAGCCGCGATCCATCACATAGAAAGCCCCAGGTTCGATAGGCAACTCGTCGAGGGCGTTGACATCGTGCAGTTTCCCATCGCTGATGTGCACGAAAGTGGGGATCGGGCCGCGCAAGTCCAGCAGGGTGTGCAGTTTGATCGCGGCCTTGGTCCGGCGAAAGCGCGCCCAGTGAAAAAGGCTCAGACACAAATCGATGGTCGTGGAATCGAAGGCATACGCCGTAGCAGCCAAGTCGACCGCCAGGGGTTCGTTGGCATACAGTTGGCGAGCCTTGCGGATCAAGTGCTGCGCCAACGTCGCGTATACACGCCAGTCGCGCCGCTCGTTGGCGTCGGCCAAGGTGCTGCGTCGGACCGGGCCGCGCAGGCCCATGCGGAACAGCGCATCGGGCCGTGCCATCAGACAGTCGACCGTGTCGCGCAGGCTCTCCCGAAACGTCAGTTGCGCAAACGCCATGGACAAGAACTGATCCCGACACGACAACGCTCGAAAGAGCGCGTCGCTGTGGTAGCGATGAACACAACGTTGGAATGTTTCGCGATGGACAAGCTCCGTTACTTGAGCAAAAACCGTCTGGCCAGTATTCATGCCGCTGGTCATCAGCAACCGCAACGGCCGTGGCAAGATTCAAATGCGTCACATCCACTTCCATTGTCTACTCGTTATTTTCCTAATACTTACAAAACTATCCCTGCGTTTCTACCGGACACGCATGGGACGCCGATAGTACTTAATATCCGTATTCTGCTCGTTGCGGCGATACTACGAAAGGGATCGTGAAGGTGCAAGCGCAGCGGGGCTGCGGG
>JAPLSQ010000116.1 GCA_026398535.1 Candidatus Sumerlaeota bacterium
ACGCCGGCTTCGATGGCTTCCTGCCGCCAGGGGAAATCAGGGTCGGTATGCATGTCCTCAATGACCGCCATCTCGCCGCTCATCACCTTGTGATCGAAAAAATCCTCGTCGAACAAGGCCTCCTCGGGACCGATGTAATGTTTGCCCGTTGTGGCGGCAATGCGGATATACTTCCGCCCCTCACGCTCGACGATCAGGCGGATTGTGCATTCACGGGCGCCAAGCAGCTTGCGGGTTCGCTCAACTATCAGCTTGAGGACGTTCTGATATTCAAGCGTCGACGAGACTTCCTGTTGAATTTCGTAAAGCAGGCTCAATTCACGGTAATGCTGTTCCAACTCTTCATGGATGGACGCGTTGCGGAACACCTGCGCTGCCTGTGATGCCAAAGCGCCAAGAAGTTTTTCCATTTTATGGTCATAAAGTCGGCAGCGTTGCGCGCGCACATCAATGACGCCCAGCGTTTCATCGCCAGCCACAAGCGGTATGACAAGCCGGCAAAACCTGGCTTCTTCGAATTTCTCGCAACCCTCCTCGCGATGGCATTCCGCATTAATACGCATCTGCTGGAGCTTGCCCGTGTGCGCCACCTGCACGGCAAGATCGTCGCTCGATACAAGATCAAGCGGGTGTGCTGTCAATGGAACACCAAGGGAATACTTGGGCACGAGGCGATGCGCAAAATCGTCGTTAAGATACACGATCGCGGAATCAGCCTTGGCCAGTTTGACAACCTCTGAAAGAACAAGACGGACAATCTCAGACGGCTTTAACGTGGAAGCCATCGCCATTCCGGTTCGCTGAAGAGCCATTAGTTGCTCAATGCGACGTTTCAACGCCGGGATGACATTGGATTGTTTTTGACTTTTATGGGGCATTGTTTCTTGTGACAGGCGAATGATGCGCTCATGCAGGGTCACGACCTGCAGAATGAGAATATTTGGCAAACGCGAATTAATTTGATGTTAATGAAGCAGCATTCCTCACGAATCCTTTTTGGCATCACGGGTGCAAGCGGAGCCATTTATGCGCGGGTTCTGCTCGATGAGTTGGTCTGTCACGGTCACGAGATTCATCTCGTGGCCAGCCGCAACTCTCTCGTCGTCATGTGTGCGGAGCTTGATGTGTCATTTGCGGATGGGCGTTTTGACGCCAGCATTCTATTGGGACGCAAACCGCCGGCCGGCCAAATAACCGTCTACGATGACACCGATATGGCGGCGCCTCTTGCGAGCGGAACATTTCACTCCGACGGCATGGTTATTTGCCCTTGCTCGATGAAAACACTGGGGCTGCTGGCAGGCGGCATCGGACAGACTCTGATATGCCGCGCGGCAGATGTTTGCCTGAAGGAAAAACGGCGTCTTGTGATCGTTCCGCGCGAAACACCGCTCAATCTTATCCATCTGCGCAACATGACAACTCTGTGCGAGACTGGCGCGATAATCCTGCCCGCAATGCCCGGATTCTACCACCACCCTAAAATGCTTGATGATATCGCCGCCCATCTGGTCATGAAAATTTGCGGCGCGCTTGGACTCCCGCGCTCAGACAGGCATTCTTGGACGGGAACTGCCGTTGAGACCGTGTAAATCCCGGTCTATCCGTTATCATATCGGATAAATTTGCACGTTGCAGATGATGCCTTCCGCCAACAGGCAATGCCTGCATTCGGGATGAAGTTTGTGTTCACGGATCGCATTGCGGAATTCGCGGTATGCCGCTGAATTCCATATGTCATGAAGCGTGCGTTCCTTCAGATTGCCAAATGAACGCGGACCAAGATGGCGGGTCAATTCGCCATGATAATAAAACTGATAGCCGGTGGAATAAGGACTGCATGGATAAACTTCGCCATCCGCGCGCACGATGCATACGCTTAATGCGGGACAGTACCGCTTTTCTCGTGTGACCTCCAGCGAAGGCGCAAGAAACTCCATGCCGTTGCGCTGCGCTTCCCGCTGCGCCTCATCAATAAGGGCGGCAACGGCTGGGTCCGGTCGTTCAGAGTAACAGGCATTCGCGGCATGTTCGGAAGTATATGGCTCCACGCCGTTGATCAGAATTTTCCGCACACCCAGTTTTGCCGCCAGCGTTACGAATTGCGGCATTTCATGCGCGTTCTGGCGTGAGATGACCATCAGCATGGCCAGCAACGGCAAGGGCGCCGGGCCTTTGACGCGGAACATCATGCCCGCGTTGCGCACCATCGTGTCAAAATCGCCTCCAACTCTGATTGCGTTGTAAGTCTCCGCCGTGGCGCCGTCTGCCGATACAATAATCTCATTGACTCCCAGATGCACAAATGCCCGGCAGATATCTTCCGTAAAAAGACTCGCGTTGGTGTTGAAAGCGATGAACAGATCAGGATTTACAGCCTTCAACTTCTCAAGCATCGGCAGAAATTTGCCATAGAGCAAAGGCTCTCCGCCCACATTCGGCACAAGTGCCGTAATGTGCGGCGTTGCCTCGAGCACCTTGTCAAAGACCGCGTCCTCAAGTGTTTTATTGAAGGGAAAGTAGGTCGTCGAACACATCGTGCAACGGAAATTGCACACGCCCGTGCTTTCAAGCTGTACCGCGACCGGATATTCACCATCCGGTTGAATGTGGGGCGTCGTCTTCGCGGGTTTCCTGATGAATCGATTAAGATAAGATCTGATCATTTTCAATGGCATGACTCTGCGAGTTACAGCGGAAAGTTGACGCGAATTTTGGTCATGCAAGGTTTTCCCAGCTCACATCGCACGGCAAGTCCATGAAACGCTCTGAATACGCGGACTGTCCGGATTCAGTGACGGTGAAAGTGTGGCGCTTCAGGTGGCAATCATACACATGGAAAAGATCGCCGCGCGAGTTGAAGGAGAGGCTCAAATAATAGTTCCCGCCGCGCAGGCGCGGTTGCGGGATTCTGATCCTGACATTGTGATTGCCCGGCTGGAAAGCGAATACCCTGCCCCGCTCCGCCGAGTGAACGATGGTGACAGGTTGTCCCGGCTTTTCGATGCAAAACCCGATGCTGACGTCATTAATCGTTTTGTGGGCGGTCAAGTTAATATCGATGATTATTGGCTCATGAGATTGAAACGCATGGCGGCGGCCGCCCGACGCATCAAGCAAACGGGCGCTGTTGATGACCAGTTCGCCTGTGCCCACCCGTGCATCAGGCACAATGGCCGAGATCTCATGGCTGAAATTGAGCGGGCCGCGTTCACCCATCTGATCATGAACATGGCTGATATATTGCGCCACCACGACGCTCGAATCACCATCCGCGCGCACCACTCCATCGTGAATCCATGCCGCGCGGCGGCAGACGGACTCGGCCATGTTTGGAAGATGTGAAACAAAAACAAGCGTGCACCCCGCCTTTTTCAGACGCTCGATCTTTCGCAGACATTTCCATTGAAAATACCCGTCGCCAACCGCAAGCGCCTCATCGACTATCAGAATCTCAGGGTCTGCGGCTATCGCGATGGAAAAGCCAAGACGTAAAAACATGCCCCACGAATAATGCCGGACCGGTGTGTGGATGAACTGGCCAAGTTCCGCAAAGTCAATCACCTCATCGAGCTTGCCCAATACCTGACGTCTGCTCATGCCCAGCAACGCGCCATTCAAAAAAATGTTTTCCATCCCGGTGAGATCGGGATGAAAACCGGCGCCAAGGTCAATAAGTCCGCTGATGCGGCCTGAAACGCTGACCACCCCGCGTGTCGGACGAGTCACATTACTCATGATTTTCAACAGGGTTGTCTTGCCGCAACCGTTGATGCCGACGAGCGCCAGCGAATCCCCCTGGGGGATCTCAAGGCAAATATCACGCAACGCCCAATGAAAACGCCTGCCGCGCGAATGCCAGGACAATCGCCATGCAATGCCATGCTTTAAGCCATAACACTTTGACACATGATCCAGTCGTATCATGCTTGAAGTCCGGATGCGCACATGCTCTGACATGTGCTTGGAATGAAGTTTGCCAACACAGTAAGACTTTTTAACCGTTTGCCGGGCCGAGTGGCGAAGGCTTGGCGAATCACCCGCGACTTTGGCCGGTTCGTTGATGTTCAAAGATGCACTTACAACAAAGACGGCCTTGTCAGCTTTCACAATTGCGATTTTATGCATGATCCTGTTTTCCGGGAAGCATATGCGCTGGGAAAAGCCGCAGGTTCATGGGGAAAATACGACATCGAGTGGCGCGCATACGTTGCCTGCTGGGCCGCAAGCAAGGGCGCGGCGCTCGATGGCGATTTTGTCGAATGCGGCGTGAACCGCGGCGGATTGTCACGCGCCGTGATGCACTATATCAATTTTGCCCGGATGACAGATCGAAAATTCTATCTCCTCGACACCTACTGCGGATTCCCCGAGCGGTATGCGGACAGCGCCGCTGAAACCAATCTACACGATTATTCCGAGTGCTATGAAGCGGCTTGCGAGACATTCCGACCATTCCCCAACGCGATTCTTGTCCGCGGCATTGTTCCAGACTCTCTATCCATGGTGAAAACACAAAAAGTGTGCTATCTGTCGCTCGACATGAATTGTGCGGAACCCGAAATCGCGTCAGCAGAATATTTCTGGCCGAAAATGGTCAGCGGGGCCGTCATTGTGCACGACGATTATGGTTACCTGAACCAATACATGCCGCAAAAAGTGGCGTTGGATAACTTTGCGGCCAAACATAACGTTGAGGTGCTGACACTGCCGACTGGCCAAGGGCTTGTCTTCAAGTCGTAAGTTGGCAGTTTCAGCGCTTGTAAAAACAAATGCGAAATGATCCCGCCAAAATCAGCGTGACAAATGCAGCGGATGCGTGCAATCCAATCGCAATTATATTATTTCATATCTCAATTGGATGATGGTTTGATCAATTCATGACGTTTGTTTGGATCATCCTGATAATTATCCTTGTTGCGGTTGCGGTGTTTTTCGTACTGCAAAACTTGCGTTTGCGGAACAAAATGACTTCCGGAAATCCAATTGCCGGCTTGGCGGATGCGAAGGATCAAATCCAAGCCGACGCCAATTTGATTATGCAACACGATCTGGCGCTTAAACTTGCTTCCGCCGATTCGCTTTCCGGGGTTTTCCCGCACTGCGTCGATGCTGCCATGAAAATATCAGGCATGGATTGCGGAAGCATCTTCCTGCGCAACGAGCGAACAGGCCGCTTTCTCCTGGAATATGCGATCGGACTGAGCGAGGTCTTCTTGAAAAACCTCATCGAGCAAGCGCCGAGCGGCTCGCAGATTCAATTGTTGCTGGAAGGCAGACCGATCTGCTTATCCGGGCAGGATCTTTTCGATTCATTCGCGGAACAAACCGTGAGCCAGGAGGGTTTGAAAACCCTCGGCCTCATTCCATTGAGCCGCACCGGCAAGACAATTGGATGCATGGGTCTGGGCTCCCATGCCAATGACAGCATATCGCATCAAGCTTGCATCGCACTCGATGAAATGTGCCTGCAAATCAGCAACGCCATTGCACGTCTGCGCGCCGGGCAAATCATCCGTTACAGCGAGCAACACTTTGAAGCGTTCATAGAAAATACGCCACATGTGGCCATACAAGGATTCGACCGAAATGGCGTCATCAGGCACTGGAATCCCGCCAGCGCCAGACTCTACGGTCACGATGCCAGGGAAGCGATCGGCTGTCGCGTGCAGGATATCCTGCTGTCGCCAGATCAGGTCGCATGGTTTGAAGACACTATCAGCAAGATGTGGGACACGGGACAGTCCGCTGAACCCAATGAGTGGATAACGCGGACACGAAACGGCGAGGAACGCCATGTGTATTCCGCGATGTTCCCCATCGTCCAGGAAGGCGATGTGGTGGAAGTCTTCTGCATGGATATTGATGTCACAGAACACAAAAAAGCTGAAGAAGCGCTGCTTACCGAGCGAAGCATGTTCGTGCAGGGACCCGTTGTCGTCTTCAAATGGGGCCGCGGATTGGATTGGCCTGTACAGTATGTTTCACCCAACATAAAGAACGAATTCGGCTATGCCCCTGACGATCTCTATTCGGGAAAAATCACGTATCATAACATGATTCACCCCGACGACAGACAGCGCGTCCTCGACTGTATTGCCGAAAATTATGCGGCAGGCAATAACAACTACACCCAGCAATATCGCATTGCGTGCGCCGACGGCAAGATCAAGCGGGTGTCTGATCACACGACCGTCATTCGGGACGCGGATGGGAAAATCTTCCATTATCTCGGGTATGTCGAAGACATTTCAGAACGCAAACAGCAGGAATCCGATCTTCGCGAGTCGCAACAAATGCTTCAACTTGTCCTCAATACCATTCCGCAACGGGTGTTCTGGAAAGACAAGAATAGCGTGTATCTTGGATGCAACCTGCCGTTCGCGCATGATGCCGGCCTCAACGATCCCAAAGACATCATCGGAAAAAACGATTACGAATTGGCTTGGAGAAAGAACGCCGAAAAATATCGTTCCGACGACGCCGAGGTCATGAAATCCAATCTGCCAAAGTATGCCTATGAAGAAACACAAACCGAGGTGGACAACTCAATCTCATGCCTGCGCACAAACAAAATTCCCCTATGTGACACAAACGGCAGGGTCTACGGCGTTCTCGGCTCTTATGAAGACATCACGGACATCAAGCGTGGCGAAGAAGAAATCATCAAGGCCAGGGATGTTGCCGAGAAAGCCTCGATGATACGCAGCCAGTTCCTTGCTAACATGAGCCACGAAATACGCACTCCGTTGACCGGCATTACCGGCATGCTTGAACTGCTGCTGGACACACCTCTGACGCCGCTTCAACGCGATTATGCCGAGACCGCCAGCCAGTCAACCGCCATATTGCTCACGGTCATCAATGACATCCTGGATTTGTCTAAAATTGACGCCGGGATGCTGGAAATGGAGTCGGTCGCCTTTTCACCAGGTGATTGTGCCGAGGAAGTGTGCGACCTCATGGCCAAAACCGCCGGCGAGAAAGGGATCGAGCTTGTCATTGATATCGACTCACAGATACCCCCGCGCGTCATCGGCGATCCCAACCGTCTGCGCCAAATACTCCTGAATCTTGTCAACAACGCCGTCAAATTCACCGATCATGGCGAGGTTGTTGTGCGCGTCTTGCTTGACCATACGGAAAACTCACGCATATGCCTGCGTTTCAATATCACCGATACCGGCATAGGCATTTCAAAGGAAAACCAGCAACAGCTTTTCCGGCCTTTCACACAGGCCGACGCATCGGTAACTCGCAAATTCGGAGGAACCGGCCTGGGATTGACCATTTGCCAGCAGCTTGTCGAACGCATGAATGGAACCATCAGCATCTCAAGCGAACCCGGGAAAGGATCGGTATTCACATTCACGGCCCGCTTTGGCCGCGTGGAAGATAAGTCAGACATTCGCACCATTGCGGACATGTTCACGGTTCGTGACAAACTCGTTCAATTACGCGATCAGCGCGTGATGGTCGTCGATGATAACAACACCAGCAGGACTGTCGTCGCCGCCATCTTGAGACAGGCCGGCTGTGATGTCAGTGAAGCTGTTGATGGCGCTTCGGCTTTGGCCATGATGCGCGGCGCATCCGCCGGACAAGACACGATCCGCATTGTCCTGATGGATTTGCATCTGCCAAAGATGGACGGGCTTCAGCTTGCCCGCAACATCAGGCTTGATCCCGCGATGTCACAAACACGGCTCATTCTTATGACTTCCCTGCCGCGGAGCCTCAACCATGAAAGTCTTGGCGCGCATGGCATCGATCAAAGCATCAGCAAGCCAATCCGCAGGGCGGCGCTTTATCGCACGATGATGAAAATCATCACTGAAGAGGCGCCTGCCATTACTGTCACGCCAGAGCCCGGCGCCGGGACAAAGCTCAGCATGCCTTTGACCAAACGCATACTCATGGCCGAGGACAACCAGGTGAATCAAAAAGTCGCCAAGGAAATCATACGGCGGACGGATTACTCATGCGACATCGTGTCAAACGGACGTGAAGCCATCGAAGCCATCAAAAACAGGAATTATGATCTCGTGCTGATGGACTGCCAGATGCCCATCATGGACGGTTATCAGGCGGTGCGCGAAATCCGGCGCCTCGATGGACCCATGGCGCATGTGCCAATCATTGCCATGACCGCCCATGCGCTGCACGGCGACCGCGAAAGATGCATTGCCGCGGGAATGGATGATTATATCAGCAAGCCTCTTCAACTGATGGATTTGAAACAGATGATAGAGAAACATATTAATGCTGGCGCGGAGAACAGTGTGAACGGGCGCCCGCAAACCACAACAAACACGGGCGCTGTTACAAACACACACGAATTGCCGCCAACGGAAAGCGAGGCGCAATTTCAACTGTTGGATTTGCGCCGCATCAAAGAGATATCAGCCGGAAATCCGGAACTTGAGGCAGAATTGATAAACGCCTTCACGAGCGGGTGCGAAAAACGATTGAAGGACCTTCGGGAAGCCATCAACAAGGGCGATTCGGCGCGAACAAGACTGGAAGCGCACACCGTCAAAGGATCAAGCCGTGAACTCGGCGCGCGTGATATGACCGAAGCAGCGGCCAAACTCGAGGCGGTAGCCATCGATGGACTGCCAGACAAACTGGAAGCCATCAGGATGCTCGATCATCTTCAAAAAGAATTCCTGAAAATCCTGCGAATGCTCAACCAAATGGGAAAATATTGATCCCAATAGCATACCTCTCACTTTTGCCCAAGTGCGACCCGAGCCTATATTAATTCTTGCTGCTCTGCTTCGTTTGACATTATAAGATCTGGCGTTAATGAAAACTCGTTATGTCTGAAATAAATCATACATAGTGATCGGCATCGCGTATGCGCGCCGGATAATTCTAAAAGTCTTTTACATGGAAGGGCACACGATGAAAATCCAGCAATTGTCCGTATTTCTCGAGAACAGACCGGGGCAGCTCAATCAAGCTCTCCATGTCTTGGCCAATGCCGGTATCAATATCTTCACTCTCTCTCTTGCGGATACACCGCAATTCGGCATCCTGCGCCTGATCGTGCGTGACTGGAGAAAAGCAAAACAAATGCTCGAAGAGGCGGGGTATGTGGTCAATATCACCGATGTTGTCGTGATTAACGTGCCGGATCAGCCTGGCGGAATGGCCGGCCTTACCGGCATATTCGAACCGGCGCGGATCAATATCGATTATATGTACGCTTTCAATAATCGGCGCGGTGAGAACACAGCCACGGTGGCCATCCGATTCAATGAACCCGATGCCGCGATCAAGCTGCTCAAAGCGCATGATTATACAATGATCAGCTCGGCAGACCTCGATAAAATGTCCTGATGGCGTCAACCAGCGGCCTGATCCAACCGGCGATGCCATTCTCTCCCTGCCCCAAAATACATCAGCATATTGGTGTGTTCTGATCCTTATCAACCCGCTGTGTGCTTTGCCCTGAATCCGTATCCGGCAAATGATAACCGCCGTCTGGCTTTGGAACATTGAACACGTAAAACAGAAAATAATAAGACACGGGAACTCCGAGAATCATGCCCCAGATGCCGAAGAAGTGATGTCCGACAAAGAGTATGATCAGCACGAGAACAGGATTGAGTTTGAGTTGTCTCCCGTAAATAATGGGATTGAGGCCATAGGCTTCGATGATGTGGATGATCGTCACGAGAACGATAACAGCGAGAGCCTTTTCATCCCCTGAATAATTAATGGCCACAAGAACGGCGGGGATTGTCGAAATAAACACGCCAAGCACAGGGATGAAACTGAAAAAGAAAACGATGATCGTCAACAAGGCCACTTTGGGCAAGCCAAGAATAATCAGTCCGAGCATGGTGAGAAGGGCATTCGCAACGGCGATCATGGCTTGGGCGCGGAAAGCGCGCGCAAGAACGGAAGCAAAACGAACAACAGGCTTCGCGGTCTCCTCGTAAAAATCGCGCAGACGCGAAGCGCGCAGGCGTCGTACCTCGTCCGTCAGACGCGTCAGATCCACCACGATCAGAAAACTGAAAAGCAGTGCCAGCAGGATCGTCGTGACGGCCTTGAACACGAACTTCGCCGAGGTGGCCAGCACAGGACCCGCTTTCTGCCGCGCGAGATCAAGGTACCCCTGAAGCTGATCCCGTTCAATATACTCGTCCAGAATCGGCGCCAATGACGGATACTTGTGTTTCAAGTCATCCTTTATGCCGAGTATGCGGCTTTGTATGGCCGTAAGCTCCGCGGCGGCGCCGGTCGCCTCCGCGGTCAGACGCGGCGTGATATAGTAGATCAAACCGCTGAGACCGGCAAGGATGAAAAGATACAAAACAACAATGATGAGCGGGCGGGGCAGGCGCGAGTTGCGCTGAAAGTATTCAATCGCGGGTAGTGTGAAACTGACCACGAGAAAGGTGATGAAGATGAGAGCGAAAAAATCCCGCAGAATGTAAAGAAGGGCGATGATCGCCGCCCAGATAAGCACACGGCGATTGATGCGATAAAATCTGTCAACCCGAAATTCCACGACATTAAATCAGACCAATCGTACACCCAGGAGCAAGGCAATTATGCGGATACTCTCCGAACTCTATCAGATCAGAAGGCTTGCTCGAACTCAGTGCCTTGGCGAAATTTGATTGAACTGATTCGGCCGCTGTTGTCAGAACACTTGCTGTACTCACACACCAGACTGGATGAAAACGTTATGACTGAAACAGCCGATACGGCCTACATTGCATATGGAAAAGGGCGGATTCCTCTGCGAATGGATCCCGCCAGGGCGCGCTGGCATCTGATCACTCCGCGGAGCGAACCGCCGCTGGAAACGCCTGAAGATGAATTCCATCTCGCGGCATCGAAACCTGCCGGATCGCCGCCGCTCAGCAAGCTTGCAGGCCCCGGAGATCAAATTGTCATCGTGACATCCGATGGCACACGCCCGGTTCCAAACAAGACGCTTATCCCATGGATCGTCAAAGAGTTGGGTGCGCCACCTGAAAATATCACCATTCTGCTGGGCACAGGCAGCCATCGGCCAAATACGCCTGAGGAAATCGCCGCCATGATGGGCGGGGATGTGACAGGACGGCTGAGGATTG
This sequence comes from Candidatus Sumerlaeota bacterium, assembly GCA_026398535.1. GTDB lineage: Bacteria > Sumerlaeota > Sumerlaeia > Sumerlaeales > Sumerlaeaceae > JAPLSQ01. Next base: position 11,100 of record JAPLSQ010000116.1, read on the forward strand.
TTAATCACAACGCGTTCGATCCCAATCAAAATTGCGCCGTGGGCAAAGCGCATCCAATCGGCGATGTCGCGCTGGCGCGCGAGTATGTTGATGCCAACAAACGCATTGTGGTCGGGTTCATTGAACCGCATTTTTTTGCCGGTTACTCCGGAGGAGCAAAGGGCATCGTTCCCGGTATTGCCAGCATTGACACCATTCTTAACCTCCACAGTTTCGGCATCATCGGCCACCCGAACAGCTCTTATGGAATCATTGACAACAATCCCACCCAGGAAGCCATCCGTGCGGCAGTGGCGTTGCGCCCTCCGGACTTTATGGTCAATGTCACCCTCAATTCGGAAAAACAGATCACGGGATTTTATCTCGGCCACTATATTGAAGCGCATTTGAAGGGATGCGAGCATGTTAAAACTACCGCGATGGCGGCTGTTCCACACCGTTTTCCCGTGGTTATCACGTCCAATTCAGGTTTTCCGCTCGATCAGAATTTATATCAATCGGTCAAGGCGCTTTCTGTTGCAGCGCGTATCGTTGAAAATGGCGGCAGAATCTTCCTTGTGAGCGAATGCAGCGACGGGTTGCCCGCTCATGGAAATTTCGGACAGTATTTCAACAAAGGGCTCAAATCAGCCGAACTGTTGGAATGGATACGCAAACAGCCAAAACCCGGCCTCGACCAGTGGCA
>JAPLSQ010000063.1 GCA_026398535.1 Candidatus Sumerlaeota bacterium
CAATAGAGAGAAAAAGCTGTAACACGGAGTTGCGCAGAGGAGGCGCGGAGACAAAAACGATGCTTCTTTTCTCCGTGGTCCTCTGTGCCATCTTCGTGGTTCTCCGTGTAAAAGTTTTTCTCTCAATCCAGAACATAGCGTCAGTAAAACGGTAACAGTGGCTGCATTATCCTTGCTGGTTGCGGTCATGGTTTACAGGCGCGGGATGAGGTTTGTGAGCAGGCGGCTGAACTTGTTCTCGACCAGCCGCGCGTTGGCCATGACTTCATCATGCGTTGTCTTTGCGGGAACCGTAAGCAGATTGGAGATGAAGGATATGCCAAGCACCCCGCATCCCATGTGCTTTGCGACAATCGCTTCGGGCGCGGTGCTCATTCCGATGGCATCCCCGCCGAGTATGTTTTGCAGCATCGCGATCTCGGCGCGGGTTTCATAGGAAGGGCCGTGCGAGGCGATGTAGACGCCTTCGCGCAACACAATGCCCGCTTCCAGCGCCGCCGAGCGCGCAACCATGCGCAACCGGCGCGAGTACACATCACTCATATCCGAAAAACGCGGCCCCCATGCGTCGTTGTTCGCCCCCCTGAGCGGATTGCCCATCATCCAGTTGATGTGGTCGCTGATGAGCATGAGATCGCCGGCCTCGAAGCGGGGATTGAGCCCTCCTGCCGCGTTGGTGATGATGAGGGTTTTTATGCCGTGCGAGAGAATAAGCGCGCGCAGAAGAATCGTGGCGTCTTTCACGCCGATGCCTTCGTAATAATGCCGCCGTCCGCACAGCAGCACGACGGGTGTGTCCGCGACGAGGCCCGACACCACTCGTCCGTCATGCCCCTCGACCGTTGAGGCGCCCACATGGGGCAGGCCGTCGCAGGCGGCCTCGTGTTCCGCGCGCACGCTGTTCACAAAGCTCCCCAGCCCGCTGCCGGCGATCACCGCCGCACGCGCGGGGCCGGGAAACCGGTTCTTGAGCGCGTCCGCCAGCTCCGCCACACGGCTCTCATAACATTGTCGGGTCATGGCATAAGCCCGCAGCAGAAATTGCGCTTGCGGGGCTCGAAACCGGCGTCGCGGATGAGCCGCTCGATTTCCGCCGCGTTCATGGCAAACACCGTGCCCGCGGCGCTCACCACATTTTCCTCAATCATCGTGCTTCCCATGTCGTTGCAGCCGTGAAAAAGCGATATCTGTGCGATTTTCGGCCCTTGCGTCACCCACGATGACTGGATGTTGTCGACGTTGTCGAGATAAAGCCGCGTGATGGCCGTGGTTTTCAGGTAATCATGCGCTCCGGATGTTTCGCACTGCAGCGCCAGCGCGGGGGATTTCTGGTAAGGCCATGCGATGAAGGCGGTGAAGACGCGCGTTTCATCCTGCAAGTCGCGGATGTGCTGGAGATGCTCGACGCGCTCGGCAATGGTCTCCACGTGGCCGAACATCATCGTGGCGGTGCCGCGCATGCCCAGCCGGCCAGCCGTGCGCATGACGTCAAGCCAGTCCTGCGTGAGACATTTGTTGCGCGTGATGGCCTTGCGCACCCGGTCAGACAAAATTTCAGCGCCTCCGCCCGGGATTGAATCCAGCCCGGCCTCCTTCAGGCGGACGATGACATCCTCCAGCGCCATGCGGTTGATGCGCGCGAACCACAGGATTTCCGGCGGGGAAAACGCATGAATGTGGATCCCGAATTTCTGTTTGATGTGCCGCAGCAGGCTTTCATACCACTCAAGCTTGAGCGAGGGGTGCAGGCCGCCCTGCATGAGTATCTGCCATCCCCCCTGCGCGACGAGTTCCTCAATTTTCGCGTCGAGCTCTTCCCGTGTCAGCACATATGGTTTTGCCGTTCGAACGCCCGGCGTTCCACGGCGGCCTTTGCCGTTCGGTCTTGCTGAGAAGCCGCAGAAATCGCAGTCCGCGGCGCAGATATTTGAATAGTTGATATTGCGCTCGATGGCATAGGTCACGATGACGCCGGTATGCTTGCGCATCCGCGTTTCGTGGGCGGCGGCTCCCAGCGCCGCCAGATCATTGCATTCAAAAAGCGCGAGCGCATCCGTGGCGTTGATGCGCCCTCCATCGGCGGCTTTTTCAAGAATCCGGTTCGAGGCGTCAAGGGACATGCTTGCGGGCAGTCCGCCAGAAAAGGCAAACGGTCGCGAACAGGCGCGCCGCCGCTCTACTCACTTTCCACGAGGCTTAAGTTCGTGCCAGGCCCCGATATTGGAAAGATTTCAAGCTTGTCTTCCATCAGTTCCAGCGTGGCGATCTTTACGGCGTCGCGTGAACCATCAGATGGAAGAGCAAGCGCTTTTTCACCGTTTTGAAGCTGATGCGCGCGCTTTGCGATGGCGTTGATCATAAGATAAATGGCGCGGCGCTCACGGAGCAGAGTTCCTGGTTTTTCCTGCATGATATCCCGCATGAAGGCTGTTTCCATAGAGTGATTCCTTTTGCCGTTCTGATTGTTCCAGATTTTGCCGATACACACATAGGCGGCCGAATGTTCACATCAAATCAAAAGCGATGCCCGTCCTGCTTTTGGCCGCGGAGAGCATTTCGGCGGCGGCCTGATTGACGCGGCGGGTGATTTCCTGTTCGCGCGCGCGGCACAGGCGCCCGTTCTCAACAACCACCTCGCCGTTGACGATTGTGTAATCGACGATGTGGCTGTCGCCCGCGAAAAGCAGTGCGCCGACGGGATCATGGAGTGCGCCGGCAAAACCGATTTTTTCAGTGCCGATCAGGATCAGGTCGGCGATGGCTCCCGGCTCGATGCGGCCAAGCTGGCTGTAGCCGAGCGCTCGCGCGCCGCCGCGGGTTGCCATGCGCAGTATGCTTCGCGCGTCGATGGCCGCCGCTCCTTCATGCACCCGGTGCAAAAGCAGGGCATTGCGCGTCTCGCCCCACATGTCGCTCGTGTCGTTGCTGGCGCTGCCGTCCACGCCCAGCCCCACGGCCACGCCCTCGCGCAGCATCAGGGGCACGGGCGCCACGCCCGATCCCAGCCGCATGTTCGAGGCGGGGCAATGCGCCACGCCCGTCCCCGTGGCAGCCAGCAGGCGGACTTCATCGCTGTTCAGATGCACCGCATGGGCGAACCACACATCGGGACCGAGCCAGCCGATCTTTTCCGCCCATGCCAGCGGCCTCATCCCGTATTTTTCAAGGCAGTAACGCTCCTCGTCGAGCGTCTCGGCCATGTGCGTGTGAAGCCTGAGGCCGTGGCGGCGGGCCAGCGCGGCGATTTCGCGCATCGTGTCCTCATTGACCGAAAACGGCGAACACGGCGCCAGCGCGATTTTCAGCATGGCGTCGGGCGCGGGATCGTGATACAGCGCGATGAGGCGCTCGCAGTCGGCCAGTATTTGCTGCTCTGTCTGCACAACGTCGTCGGGCGGCAGTCCGCCCCGGGTTCGGCCGCGCGTCATGCAGCCGCGCGCCGGGTGGAAGCGGATGCCCAGTTCGCGCGCCGCGCGAATCTCAGCATCAATCAGCCGCGGATCCGAGGCGCGCGGGAAAAGATAAAGATGATCGGTTGTCGTGGTGCATCCCGTTAAAAGCAACTCGCCAAGACCGGCCAGCGCCGAAAGATAAACCAATTCGGGAGTGATCTCGCGCCAGATTTCATAGAGATTGACCAGCCAATCGAACAATTCGGCGTTCTGCACCCGCGGCACCGCGCGCGTGAGAGTCTGGTAAAGGTGGTGGTGGCAGTTGATAAAACCCGGCAGGCACACCATCGTGTCCGCCCCGATCACCCGCGCATCAGGCGGAGCCGTCAGCCCGTGCCCGACCGCCGTGATGCGGTTGCCCTCGATGAGCACATCCGCCTGTTGCAGTTCGCGCCCCGCGTCGTCGAAGGTCGCCACGCGCAAAGCCCCGCTAATCAGCAGCGCGCCCATGATGCGTCCGCCTCTGCTTGCCGCAATCCCGTGCATGGAACCCTTGGGCCGCAAATCGCGAAATTTGACGCAAAGAATGTTGACCAGATCATATGAACAGAGAAATCTTGCCATATACATAGGAAGGTAAAGTGAAAAAAGCACTGTTCCTGGCAGGCGTTCTGGTGTTGGCGGGTCTTGCGGCAACCGCGCAAGACACCGGCGGCACGCAAATTGAAAGCACAAAACCTGTCCCCTCTCCCGACAAATCACGGTCCATCGCGGTGGATCATGTCCTGCCCATAACGGATGGCGAACCCGATCGTTACTCGGGCAAAATGGTGGTCCGCGTATTGGATGCCGACGGCGCCGTGACCCAGAGTCGCGCCATTGAGGCGTCGCAGGCGCGCTTCGTGCGCCCGCCGATATGGCTTGATGACCGCTGGGCCGCCTTCAACTATAACATATCCAAGAACGCGGCGGGCATGGTATACGCCGACTCGGCAAACGATTACGCCCTTGTCATCGAAATCGTCTCGGCGGCGCGGCGCATGGGCGCGACGAACAAAACCGAGTTCGAGATCATGAACTTCGATGTCTATGAATACACAAACCGCCCAACCCATGTCAGAAACCTCGTGCGCGGCACGATGTCGGTGTTTCCGCTGCATATCAAGCTTCCGCCCGATATCGGTTCGGCCCCATATCCCATGGCATTTTTCAATGAACTTCGCGGCGCGATGCGAGCCTATGGCGACCTTTGCACAAGCCGCGGCCTGACCTCGCTTCTGCTCGAACAGGACAGCGAATCCTTCAACGGCCCCGAAACGCACGCCGCCGCCCTTGCCTGCGCCGACGGCAAGCCTGTCCTGGTCATCGCCCCCCTGAAAGTCCAGTCAGCCGGCGAAGCGATGCGCGCGGCTGTGGTCGCGGCCATTGACCCGCCGATCAGTCTCGCGTGCCAGTCCGAGAACAATGAGGAGGCGGGCGAGGGCCAGGGTGTTGCGGCGCAAAAGCCTGATGCCGCCGCCCCGCCCGACCGGTACCGCTACCTCACAAGCTGGAAAGACGATGCCACGGTGCTGCTGGAAAAGGAAATATTTGACACCGAGGACGAGGCGCCCGTCAAACAGCCCGTGCTCACTGTGACACTGGACGGCAAAATCACCAAAGTAAGCCCGGCGGCGGCGCCGGAGAAAAAAGCTCCCGAAAAATCGCCAGCCAAAATAAAGACCGCTCCGGCCAAAACAAAAAAGCCCGACGGCGCAGCGAAAACCCAGCCTTCACCCACCCCAAAAACACGGCTCAACCTCCTCAAGGGGCTCACCTCCGGCGCGGCCGGAAACGGCGATTTGCAATAATCAGGCGCGATGCGCCTTAACACGCGCGCTGTCATGAGCGCGCTTCCTGGTCTGCGGCCTGCGCGTTATTCTGCGCCTTGATCGCGGCATTGGACAGCGCGTCGGCAAGGGTATTGTTTTCGCGCTGGATGTAGCTGATGGTGAATTTCACAAAGCGATGCGCCAACTGTTGGGCTTCGCGAGCCTTTTCGAAAATGGCGGCGTTTTTGATCTTGTAAACGCCACTCATCTGGTTGACCACAAGCTGGCTGTCGCTGAGCGCGAAAAGCGATGACACACCCATTCTTTCGGCCATGCGCATCCCCTCGATGAGCGCGATATATTCGGCGATGTTGTTTGTGGCGCGGCCGATGGCGCGCGAAGTCTGCGCAATCTTGCGTCCATCCATCGTGAACAATACCGCGCCGATCGCGGCCTGCCCGGGATTGCCCTTGCTTGCGCCGTCCACATACAGTTTTGCCGCGCGCGCCTGTCCGCGCATCTCGCTCATTTCGAACGCAAGAAGCTCTTCGGGACGGAACCGCGGCTTTGGGGTTGTGGATTGCGCCGGACTTAGCCTGGCCGGCGCTGCCTTGGCGGCTGTCCGCCCATCCGCTTCATCGCCCGGCTCCCATCTGGGGCGCAACCCCGCGTCCGCCTCGAGCGCGCGCAGAAGCTCCGCGCAATAGTGGAACGCGCGCCGCAAATCCTGGTCGCGGATGCCGCGGTAGCGGTTCACGGCCTCGCTCACATCGCCACCATCCATGGCAAGCACATCGATCACCCGATGCAACGGCACTTCAGAATTGCGTATCTTCAGCGCCTGCTTGAGAAGGTTTCGGATTTCAGGGGTCATGGTCATGACAATCCGATATTTAAAGAAATCGGGATTGGGAACAATTATTAACAACACATCCCGCGAATGCACAACCGCCGGTGAATGTCCTCCAGCAAGAACCATAATCCCATCAAGGCTCTCCCTCTGGATCCGGGAGGCCGGGAGGCATGAGGCTATGGTTCGGTCAACGGACCGGCATCTTTGAAATTGATCTGGCTGGGGGGGCCGTTGTTCTCAATGATGAAATACTTGTTTTCATCCGCCCTGTAGAAGACACGCTCTCCGCCGCGTGACGCGCAAAGGAACGATTGCGTGCCGGAGGGGGCAAGGATTTCGACATTGGCCAGCGCTTTGCGGTACAGCGCAAGACGACCTTCAAAATCATCACCCGCCAGCGAGTCTGAATAGGCGGGTTTGGGCAGTCTGACAACATGCCCCCATCCGCTGCCGCCCATGCGTTTGATGTGGACATACATCCGCGAGCCGGCTGGGGCGACCTGTCCGGCGCCGATTTGCGATGGTGTGCCGAGGCCGGTTTCCAGCGTGGCAAGCGGCGCCACCCTGTATGCCGCAAGCCATGATTTCATGGCCTGCGGCGGCGCTTTCTTGCTCCCGGCATCATCGGTTTCACGCTCAATCGCGCCTTCCCACAGATCGCCATTCGCGCCGAAACACATGGTATCGGCATCGAAGACGATGCCTTGGAGATAATTCACGCGGCGGCAGAATATCGCATCCGTTTTCGCGACGCCTTTAGGCAGTATTTCGAGGCCGAAGGCACGGTCACCCCGGGCGACGCTCAAAAGGACCGCCCCATCGGACACGCGGTAGGCGATGTCGTCGATGGTTGCGTCTTTGGGGGCGTCGCACACCTTGACGCATTTGCCCTTTTCATGATCCCATGCCCACAGCGCGCCCGCCGTGGCGCAGAGAACATAGCCGGAATTCGACAGCGCGACGGCCACGATGTCCTGCCCCGGGAACGGTTCGGGCAGCGGCGCTTTTTGCCATTCCGCCTTGTTGACATCAATGTGAATGAGCTGGGGGCCGCCCGGCGCAAGATACACCCGCGCTGCGTCCATGGAGAAGACGGCGCTGGCGGGGAAACATTGCTGAGGCACGCCGGCAAGCGTGAGCGCAAGCGCCGCTGTTGTCAGTCGTCGAATCATGATGCGTCCTCCTGGCAAACCACCAGCACGGCAGAAATATTATCGATGCCGCCCGCGTCGTTTGCGGCATCGACGAGATTTTCGGCGCGCTCTTCGAGCGGAAGATCCCGGGCAAGGATGTCCTGTATCTTTTCATCTTCCACAAGTCCTGAAAGGCCGTCGCTGCACAACAGGAAAAGATCGCCGTTTCTTATGTCTGCGGCGCTGATGTCGATTTCAAGATCAAGGCGGTTGCCGAGGGCGCGGGTGATGACATTGCGGAAGCGATGATTGCGCGCCTCCTCGGGGGTGATGACGTTGCGTTTTATCTGTTCATTGACCCAAGAGTGGTCGCTTGTGAACAGTTCGAGCTTTCCGCCGCGCAGGCGGTAAATGCGCGAATCGCCCGCGTGGGCAATGGTTGCGGTGTTGCCGGTGATGAGCAGCGCCGCCATTGTTGTGCCCATCCCGCACAGTTCGGGACGCTCGCGCTGCATGTCATAAACGCGCCTGTTGGCAAGCCGGATGCCGCAGAGTATGGCATTGACGGCGGGGCTGTGGCGCTTGTCATAAGGGTATGGCCATGTGATGTCCTGGCGCTCGCTGAAAAGGTTGAAGAAGTTTTTGATTTCCTCGACGGCGCAGTGGCTGGCGACCTCTCCCGCCGCGTGCCCGCCCATGCCGTCGGCCACAAGGTATATTCCCTGATTATCGGACAGATGGATGCAATCTTCGTTGTGGGCGCGCCTGAGACCTATGTCGGTTATGCCGGCCGAGCGCGGCTTCATGGATTCTGCCGCCTGATGAAGTATTGCCTGCCGAGCGCGGGGACGGGTTTGGCCGTTTCATCGAGTGAGCGCGTGCACGCCAGCGTCTCCTGCTCGTCGCCGGCCTGGTAGAACTGGTCGATTTGCCTGACCAATTCTCTGGATATGCGGCGGCGGTAGTTCAGCTCGATGCGCGCGAGAGTGTGCGCGATGGCGCGGACGCTGGTGTTGGGGGGCTCCCATTCGTCCAGCTCAATGATCAGCGCCCGCAGGCTCCCGCGCTCATCCTCGGTGGCGCACGACGCGAACAGATCGTCCCAGGAAATGTTCTCGTGGGCGCCCATGGAGATGCACGTTCCGAGCCATGACCGCAGGGACGGATTGCGCACCCATACGAGGTCAAAGCGCTTGGCCAACTGGGCGCGGACTTCGGGCGATTCCACGGCAAGGCGCAGGAGCATTTTCTCGCCCTTGTGTTCAGCGGACGCCTGGTTTTCAATCTGCTCCTTGAGACGGTTCATGGCAGGACCGGCACGGTTGTTGAGCTGTTGCATGATCAGCGCGTCATCGATTTCAAGGCGCTCGGCCTCCTGGCGCGTATAAGCCTGACGCGCGATGGGATTTTTCATCCGCGAAAGGAGCGGCATGAGAAAATCCGCGGCCTGCACTTTTCCCGTCGGTGTCCTCGTGTCGTAGCGCCTGCATGCTCCGTCCAAAAAAAACGTGAAGAAGTCGGGCGCGGTTCCGATCATGTCAGCGAATTTTTCGGCGCCGTGTTTGAGGAGGAAGGAATCTGGATCGTGGTCCTTCGGGAGCGCCACAATGCGGATGTCGAATTCGCATTCGAGGAGAATTTCGCAACCGCGCAGCATGGCGTTCTGTCCCGCCTCGTCGCCGTCGTAAACGAAGACAACCTGGCCGCAAAGCTTTTTGAGCGCCTGCGCCTGTTCGATAGTAAGCGCGGTTCCGCACGAAGCGACGGCGGCGGTTAAGCCGTTCTGGTGGGCGCGGATGACATCCATGTAGCCCTCCATAAGGAGGGCGCGTTTTTCGCGGACGATGGCGTCCTTGGCGAGATGCAACGCGTAAAGGAGCTGCCCCTTGCGGTAAAGCAGCGTCTCGGGGGAGTTGACATACTTGGGTTCGTCGGGCGCGGCATTGGGCGCATAGACGCGGCCGCCAAACGCCACGGGGCGTCCCATCGTGTCGGCAATCGGAAAGATCAGGCGATTGCGGAAGCGGTCGTAGTAGCGGCCGGGTGACTGCGTGTTCTGGATTGCGAGTCCCGCGCCGGCGAGTCCCGCGGTGTCGAAACCGGCGCTGCGCGCCGCGCCGGTCAGCCCTGACCACGCGTCGGCTGAAAGCCCGAGCCCGAAACGTTGCGCCAGCGGCGCGTCGATCTTTCGGCGTGAAAGATATTGCGCGGCGGGGGTGGGCGGCATCGGCAAGCGCTTCGGCCAGAAGACCCGCAAAATGTTTTGCGGCGAACGCATTGACGGCCAGCAGTCGCTCCCGCTCGCTGCGCGTCTGCGAGGCGCGCGGGCCGCCCCGCGGTTCCGGCATGGGAATGTGGTTGCGCTCGCTGAGCAGGCGCACCGCGTCGATCCATTCCACGCGCTCGATTTTCTGGATGAATTTGATCACATCCCCGCCCTCGCCGCATCCGAAACAGTGGAAGATTTGTTTCGACGGGCTGACGGTAAAGGATGGCGTTTTTTCGCGGTGGAACGGGCACAGTCCCTTAAGGTTCAGCCCTCCGCGGCGAAGCTCAACATAGCCCTCGACAACACGCGCAATGTCAACCTCGCGTCTTAACTTGTCCGCAAATTCTATCAGCGTGCTCATTTTTCCACAACCTGTAGAACAATTTATCCGCGCAAGTCATGGACAAGCACGAAAAAAAAGACGAGCGGGAAAAACTCCGCGTTGGCGGAGTTTCTCCCGCTTACAGTAGATATCCTGTAATGAACTGCCCTCAAGGCAGCAATGTCTTACAGGATGGCTTTGAGTGAAGGAGCGGGTTTGAAGCCGACAGTTTTGCTGGCCTTGATTTTCAAGGGTTCGTTGGTCTTGGGGTTGCGGCCCGTGCGAGCCTTGCGCGACCTGACTGTGAACGTTCCAAATCCTGGCATCTGGAAACGTTTCTCCTTTTTAATTGCCTTCGCAACTTCCTCGAAAATGCAGTCGATGATGTCCTTGACAGCCGTTTTGCTGACATCCAGCTTCTCAACTTTTTTCGCAACGGCGTCGATAAGTTCCTGTTTGGTCATAAAAACTCCTTTCCTCCAAAAGGGTTCACTATTGATGCTAAACGAAAAACAGCATATTGGCTCACTATATGACTATTCGTTGTGTGGTCAAATGAAAAATGGACTCAAACCGCATAAAATCGACATGTGCCGGTGAAAAGGGCGTCAGGGTTCGCCTTGACATACTGCTTGTCGAGCGCGGTCTGGCATCGTCACGCGAGCAGTCGCAACGGCTGATCATGGCCGGCAAGGTCAGCGTGGCGGGCGCGCCGGCCGGCAAGCCTGGCGTGAGTGTTGACGCCGGCGCGCGCCTGGATGTGGCGGAGGGCGAGCGGTATGTGAGCCGCGGCGGGATCAAGCTGGAAGCGGCTTTGCGCGGTTTTGCGATCCCCGCCGGAGGGCGCGTGTGCGCCGACATCGGCGCCTCGACTGGCGGATTCACCGACTGCCTGCTCCAGCACGGCGCCGCGAAAATCTACGCGATTGATGTGGGGCGCTCGCAGCTTCATGAGCGCCTGCGCGGCGATGCGCGTGTGGCGCTTGTGGATCATGTCAATGCGCGGCATTTGCGCGCGGATTCGCTGCCCGAGCTTCCGCAACTGCTCGTTGCCGATGTCTCATTTATTTCGCTTGCCGTGATATTTCCAGCGCTTGCCGAGGTTTCGGCGCCGGGTGCTGAGCTTGTCGCTCTCATCAAACCTCAGTTCGAGGCCTGCCGCCGCGATGTCTCGCGCGGCCGGGGCGTGGTCAGGGATCCGGCGGTCCACACCCGCGTCCTCAATGACATTCTGCGTGCCGCGCGCGATTGCCGGTGGCTTCCGCTGGGACTGATCCCCTCGCCCATCGCCGGTTCATCGGGCAACCGCGAATATCTGCTGTATTCGCGCAAATGCGCCGATGCGCGGGAGGCGCAACAATGCGCCGCCATTGATGTTGACGCGGCTGTACAAAAGGCATTTTGTGATGTGCCGTAATTGACAGCCATGATAAAATCTGCATATGAATTCCGCCAGAGGAGGCGGTTTGCTGTGCCATGAACATGATTAAACGCATTGCGGTCATAGCCAACAGCAACAAATCCGGCGTGGTGAAAGCGCTGGAGTGTGTTGGCGAATGGGCCTCCGCGGCGGGCGCTGTCGTGGACAGCAACCTTGCCTGCGACTCCCCACCGCCCGGCACGGAGGGCGCCATCTTCAATGCGGAGCAGACCGAGCGGTTGCGCGAGCGTTTCGCGGGGAGCGATCTTGGTGTGACGCTCGGAGGCGACGGCACGCTTCTTTATGGGGCGCATGTGTTCGCCCCGATCGGTGTGCCCATCCTGTCGGTCAACCTTGGCAGCCTGGGATTCCACACGCAGAGCCAGCCGGGCGAGATCGCGGCGTGCCTTGACGCCGTGAAACGGGGGGAATACCGCGTGGAGCGCCGTCTGCTGCTTGAAGCGCGGATTGAGCCGCCGCCCGGCAACGAGCCGCCGGTCATGGCGCGCACACTCGCGCTCAATGAAATTGTTGTCACAAAGTGCGCCTGGGGGCGGATGTTGCATGTCCGCATCTTCATCAATGGAAAAACCGTGTCGGACCTGTTTGCCGACAGCTTTCTGGCGGCCACGCCGACGGGTTCCACAGGGTATAACTATGCCGCCGGTGGGCCTGTCATCCAGCCGGACCTTGAGGCGATTCTGCTCAATGCCGTATGTCCGCACCGCATGAACTTTTCTCCGCTCGTCGTCGATGCCGCGGCCGAAATCCGGATCGAATCGCACCCGCTTAAATCCGATGAGGGGGTCTGTCTGATCGTTGACGGTCAGGGATGGCGCAATATTCAACCGAGCGAAAGCGTAAAGATTTCCAGCTCCCCAATGTACCTGCCCCTTATTGTGTTTGAGGAAGATTATTTCAGTAAATTGCGCGAGAAGCTGGTTTGGGGCAGCTTGAATAGAGGATCCTTTTGACAAAACCTGGCATCACATTGGTTTTACTGACGGCGCTCGCCGTGGCAGCCGCAATTGGCGCCCCGGCGGAGACGGAAACGACAGCGGGCGGCGCCAGCATCCTGCCGGCTCCCGCAGGGCAGGCGGCCGAGGTCACGTCCGGCGCGCTGCCAGCGCCGCGGCTCAGGGTGGGCAGTGAGTGGAGCGGGCGCCTCGGCGAAACCGGCATTTACCCCTCGGATCTGTTTGTCTTCGAGTCGACCCCCAAAATCGGCGACGAGGAGAAGAAAAGTCTCGACGCCCGGCGGCGCTATTTCATGGGGCAGTATTATCTGGAGATGAACGAACCGGCCCATGCGCTTGGCGAATTTCGCGGCGCGCTCGAAAGTGACGCGTCGAACACCATGGTCATGCTTGCGATTGCCGACGCCAGAATTCAATCGCGCGATTTTGATGGAGCGCGGCAGCAGCTTGAAGAGGTGCTCAAGAGCGATCCGAAAAATGTGCAGGCGCTGTTGCTCAAAGCCAAAATCCACATGACGATCAGCGAGGCCGCCACAGGCGCCATCCGTTCGGAAGGGGTGCGCAAATCCATCGACACGTTCAACGAGGCGCGCCGCATCGAACCGAAAAATCTTGAAGCGCTCAAGGGCATTGCGGCGGCATACTTCGTCCAGCAGGATGTGGACAAAATCATTCAGGCCTACCGCGACATCGTCGACGTCAACCCCAAGGACACGCACGCCATGCTCGTGCTGGCAAACATCCTCGCCAAGACAGGCCACGAGCAGGAGGCGCTGACTCTTTTTGAGAAGATTGTCGAGCAGCGCCGGGCCTTCATCAATGGTTACATTTATCTTGGCCAGCTATACGACAAGCTCGGTCGTGAGAATGACGCCATCGAAACTTTCAAGAAGGCGCTGCTCATCGAACCGCGCAATGAGCATCTTCTCAAGGGTTTCGACCTGCTTCTGGGCAAGGCGGCACGCGGAAAACCGCAGGGCTTCGCGCTGAGCCAATACCAGCAATTCGCGAAGGAATACCCCTACTCCAGCGAAATCCAGCGGCTTTATGCCGACCAGCTCCTGGCGGCAAAGGATTACAACGCGGCGCTGGCGCAATACAAGCGTGTGCTGGAGCTTGACGGGGAGAACCTTGAAGCCATCATCGCGTCGGGCAACATCCACCTTGAGCGCAGAAACTATGACGAGGCGACGAAATATTTCTCAAAAGCGGTCGACATCAATCCCGACAAGGTCGAGGTCTATGATGCCATCGCGATGAGCTTCGTCGGGCAGAAAGAGCCCGTAAAAGCGGTCGAGATGTACCGCAAGGCGATCAAGCTCAATCCCAAGATCGACCGTCTGTACCTGAGCCTGGCGTCAGTGTATGACCAGTCGGGCAAGCCGCAGGATGCCATACAGGCGCTCAAGGACGGCATCGCGGCGCTCGGCGATAAATCCGAATTTCTGGCCGTCATGGGCCAGATATATGAAAAAGCAGGCGACAACGACCAGGCGCTGGCGAATTACGAAAAAGCGCTTCTTCTTTCGCCGCAGAATCCCCCCCTGCTGGCGCGCGCGCTGAGCCAGTATATCAGGCATGGTCAGCAGGACAAGATCGACGCCCTGCTGGCGCGATTGCTCACGGATTTCAAGGACAAGAAGGCTGATCTCTTCACCCTCATTGGCGACGCCTACCAAGCCGAGGGACAGCCGGACAAGGCCATGGAATATTATGAAAAGGCGATGCAGGAAAAACCGCAAAAGCTCATCGTCACCCAGCGGCTCGTTACGCTTTACAACAACAAAAAAGATTATGACAAGAGCCTGAAGATGCTCGATGCGGCGCGCACGAATTTCCGCGACAACGAGGACATCCCGCGGATGATCTGCGAGACGCTCATGCAGAAAAAGGAGTATGACAAAGCCGTCGAGACCGCGCGCGGCATCGTGGACGCCCGCCCCAATTCCATCAACAGTTACCGCATCCTCGTCGATGCGCTGAACAAGACCGGACGCCACAGCGACGCGCTCGCGGCCGTTGCCATTGCCGAGGACAAACTCGGCAAGTCCGAGGACACCGATCTTCTGCGCGGCATCTCGCTTTACCAGCAGAAACGCTACGACCTCGCGGAGAAAATGTTCAAGGAGCTCCTTGCGCGCAAGAGCAGGAACAGCGACATCTACTACTATTTTCTCGGTTCGATCTGCCTTGACCAGAAACGCTATGACGCCGCCGAGAAGGCGTTCCGCAAATCGCTCGAATCAAATCCCAACAATGACAATTCGCTCAACGCGCTCGGCTACATGTTTGCCGACACAGGCGTCAAGCTCGACGAGGCGAAGGATCTTGTCACGCGCGCGCTTGAGATGAATCCGGGCGCGCCGCACATCCTTGACAGCATGGGCTGGGTCATGTTCAAGATGGGCAAACTCGACGATGCGCGCGATTACATTGAGAAGGCGGCCAAGCTCATGGGCGAGGACGCTGAAATATTCGAGCACCTCGGCGATATCCACGCGGCCAAGGGCGACGTGAACATGGCGCTCGACTTCTGGCGCCGCTCTCTGGCGATCGACCAGAACCGCGCCGGTCTGCGCGACAAAATTTCCGCAAAGGAAAAATAGAGGAGAACGAAGTGGCGAAGAAAAGACGAAAGCCGGAAGGCGCCGAACAGCGCGCCGAAGCCGCCCAGCGGCCGGACGTCCGGCAGCCGGACACGCCAGCCGACGAAATCCCATCACGGCGCTTTTCGTTCCGGGAATACCTGTTACTCAACGTGATTTTCGATGTCTTTTGCCTTGTCCAACTCGTTCTCGTGGCGGTCATCCTGCGCGAATCAAGGGGGCTTTATTTTTTCTTCGGTCTGCTCATGGTGGGGTTTGCGCTTGTTTCCGTGTTCGACGGTCTTTATGACCGCGGGAAATTCGGCAACGGCGAATCCGCGTAATATCGTCAGTGTCCCACCAAGGCGGGTCGCATGACCACAGTCCCTGATTTGCATGAACGCGATCATTGAGCCATCTGCCCGGCGATTGTCGGGTTTTGTCATGGCCCAGCCGTCGAAGAATTATACGACGCGACGCCTGTTGGCGGCGGGTCTTGCACGCGGCTCGAGCCTTGTCAGAAACGTTGCCACAAGCGACGATGCGGCGGCGATGCGTCGCGCGCTTGAGGCGTTCGGAGCGCGCATCGAGTCGAGTTCGTCTCGTCCGGCTGCCGGCGCGGATTCGGGCACAAGCCTTGTGGTGCATGGTTTTGGGGGGCATCCTCGTCTTGCCGCACCCGGTCCCGTCGATGCGGGCAACGCGGGGGCTGTGTTAAGATTCATCCTCGGCATCGGCGCTCTGTTGCCTGAGGTGTCTTTCATCACGGGATTTCCGCAATCGCTTGGCAAACGCCCCAACAGCGATCTTCTGGACGCGCTGGAACAGATGGGGTGCCGGACGGAATCGCGGGGCGGATGCCTGCCCATCACGCTGCGCGGCGGCGGGCTTCGCGGCGGCAAGGTAAGCGTCAACGGCGCCAACAGCTCGCAGTTCGTGAGCTCGCTGCTGTTCCTCGCGCCGCTCGTTGGCGAACCTGTTGATATAAGCGTGACCGGCAAACTGGTCTCAAAGGCGCCGGTGCGCCAGACGCTTGAGACATTGCGCGCCGCTGGGATCAGCATAAATGCGGACGATGATCTGATGCGTTTTCACATTGAACCTGGGGAATACCGGTCGCGTGATTTCACGGTGAATGGCGACTGGCCGGGAAGCACCGCCCTGCTGGCCGCGGCCGCCGCGGTCGCGGGATCGGAGATTCAAATCGGCGGTCTTTACCAGGACGCCCAGGGCGAACGCGCCGCGGCGGACGCGCTGGAGCGCATGGGCGCCAGGGTGGAACACATAGGGGGCGCGCCGCCAGCCGTCCGGCTTCGCGCGGGCGTGTTGCGCGGCGTTGAGTTCGATGGCGACACGGCCACGGATGCCGTGCTTGCCCTGGCCGGAGCGGCTTGTTTCGCGCGCGGGCGCTCGCGATTTTACAACATCGCCAATCTCCGCATTAAGGAATGCGACCGCATCAGCGAACCGGTTGCCGAGATGCGCAAAATCGGGGTGCGATGCTGGGAGGGCCGCGAACTTGACGATCCGGATCCCGACGCCATGATCATCGAAGGCAACCCGGACGGATACGAGGGCGGAATCGAGGCGGACGGCCGGGGCGATCACCGGGTCATCATGCTGCTCACGATCATTGGTCTTGGATGCAGGCGCGGCCTGACTGTGCGCGGCGCGGAACACATCAGCAAATCCTATCCGGACTTTTTCCGCCACCTCGAAATCCTCGGCGCGAACCTTCTGTTACGGCCATAAGGATTGTGCCGGCAAAGGCCTCCCCTGACAAATCCGCATTTTTCGCGCTTTCCGTGGGCCATTGACGTTATGATTTAGATCACGAAAAAAGCACTGGAAGGACAGAAAAGAAAGATATGATACGTTATTGTATGCCGTGACTGACTCTATGAGGACACCCAGAAATTGTCCATTTTATCGAAGCGGTTAAGCGCGGCTGTAGAAACATCACTTTCTGAACAAAAACTATTTTCGTGTCTTTCGTGTTTTCAGCGGATAGCAGAGATATCCACTGAAAACATGGAAGCAAATATAAAAAGCATACACACGTTTCGCTTACTCCGCGGGGCGCGCGCCGTTCTTGGAATGTTTCTCATGATCCCATCCATTCAATCCCTTGCTGACCAACCCGGTCGCGCGGCTGGAACAGCGATCCAGACAGGCAGCGCGGACATCATGACCAGCGCCCCCGAGACCGCCGCGGCCAAACCCATCGACTGGCGCAAGCGCATCATGGCGCAAGCGATGAAATCCGCCGGCGCCGGCACATGGGTTTCGCCGGCAGTCAAACCGCCGTTCCCCTTCGACGAACTTATCTATGACTGGAATGTTCGTCTCCCGCGCGATGAAGGCTTCAGGCTTTATCTTCAGACGGGCTTCGCAACCGGCGATGAATCGCCATGGCTTTATGCCGGCCACTGGGGTGTGGTGAAGCCAATGGCTGGCAAACGCGACAATCCGAAGTTTGACTGCGGCGAGGTGGATCAGGATCATCTGAAACTCACTGCAGCCGCGCTGACATGCCGCTTCAAAGTGGTCAGCGAAGGGGACAAGCCATTGACGACACTGCCCTCAATCGGACTCATCGCAACGATCACGACTCCCACCGCCGCCCATCGAGGCGGGAAGGTTCCGCGTTCCTCCGCCCCGCGCGCGCCGCCGTCTGAAACGACGACGATTCTCGACATTCCCCTGCGCGCACAGGAAGACACAAACGGCTATCATCTCAAGGATCGCTGCCAATCCGCCGCGCTCGCCTCCGCCATGGAGTATTTCGGGAAATCCGTGCCGTTGGAGCACATCATTTGTTACACGACTGATCCCGAGTACCGTTCGTTTGGCATCTGGCCGCGAACGATCAACACGGCGGTGGAACACGGTTTCCGCGCCTACCTTGACCGTTTCCGCGACTGGGACTCCGTGCGCGCGACCGTGGCACAGAACAAGGTCATCCTTTGCTCGATCACGATGCCGGAAAAGGACAGTTACATTGCGCCACCCTACAAGCGCATGGACGGCCACATCGTGGCGCTCAACGGCGTGACACCGGACGGGCGCGTCGTCGTCACCGACTCTGCTCTTGTCAAGGACGGCAGAGGGCGGCTTCTGCAATGGCTCATCCCGGATTTCGAAAAAATCTGGATGCGCAACAAGGGCGGCGTGGGAATGGTGATCTGCCCCCCGCCGGGCGCAAAGATGCGTCTTGTGGACAATCTCCCCCCATTTCCGCGCCCGATCGGAGCACAAACCACCGAAACACTGGAGACCACGGCGGGCGATGACAAGACAACCGCACCCAAATAGTCCGCGGTTGCCGTGCCTGTCTGTTTGACGGCCTCACGCCAAGCCGGCAGAGTCGAGCATGATGGTGACAGGCCCCCAATTGTTCAGGCGGACCTCCATCATTGCCTGGAACACGCCGGTTTCAACGCGCGGCGCCATTTCGCGCAGTGTGCCGACGAAACGATCGTAGAGTGCGGCGGCCTTGCCGGGCGGCGCCGCGCCGATGAAGCTGGGCCGCCGGCCTTTGCGGCAATCGGCATAAAGGGTGAACTGGCTGACAACGAGGAGCGCGCCGCCGGTATCGAGCAGCGAGAGGTTCATCTTGCCCGCGTCATCCTCGAAAATGCGCAGGTTGACGATCCTGGCCGCCATCGCGCGCAACAAAGCTTCGTTGTCATCCGCCCCAAAACCCGCAAGCACCACCAGCCCCGCGCCAATCCGTCCCGTGACCTGCCCGTCAACCGTAACCGACGCCTCGCGCACACGCTGCAGAACGGTTCTCATTGTTGGTCCACCGTAGAACGCGCCGCATTCCGGCCATGGACCGCGGCATCCGCCGCGGCGGATGCCAGACTTCGCATCGCGCCGCTTGTTTGTTGGAGTGTTATATTCATTTAACGAACATGAATGACCGGAAAAGGAACCTGAACACAAATTTGAAATTGTTGCCCGGAAAAAGATGTAATCAATGCCTATGCACATGATGTCGCGGCATTCCTTGCCCTATTGGCCGATTACCCTTCCCCATTTGCGGGCGCGCGTGCCGTGTGCGGCATAACGGGCAAGGTCAACCGCGACCCCGCGCGGCCCGTGGACGCGGAACTGATCGCGCGCATGAAGCGCTGCATGGCGCATCGCGGTCCGGACGACGATGGCGACTATATTGTTGCGCCGGCGGGCTTTGGCTTTCAGCGCCTCGCCATCATCGACCTCAGCACGGGCCATCAGCCGATGACCAACGAGGACGACTCGGCGGTCATCATCTTCAACGGCGAAATATACAATTTCCCCGAACTGCGCGATCAGCTCATGGCGCTGGGACACCGGTTCAAAACGCGATCCGACACGGAGACGATTCTTCACGGTTACGAGCAATGGGGCACGGCGGTGGCAGAACGACTGCGCGGAATGTTCGCCTTTGCCATATTTGACCACAAGACCGGCGCGCTTTACATGGCGCGCGACCGCGCCGGCAAGAAACCGCTCTATTATGCCCGTCTGCGCCCGGGCGCGCCCGACGAATCGCTCGTTTTCGCAAGCGAGATGAAATCT
This sequence comes from Candidatus Sumerlaeota bacterium, assembly GCA_026398535.1. Taxonomy (GTDB): domain Bacteria; phylum Sumerlaeota; class Sumerlaeia; order Sumerlaeales; family Sumerlaeaceae; genus JAPLSQ01. The sequence goes on from JAPLSQ010000063.1 coordinate 19,329, forward strand.
CTTCTGGCCGACCCGTCGGTCGAACGCCGGGTCGATCCAGCCGCATTGAATCATTATTTCTCCTATCAGTATGTGCCGCATCCCTGGACCATCTTCGAGGGCGTGAAAAAACTTCCGCCCGCGCACTGGCTGACGTGGCGCGCCGGCCAGCTTCGCGTCGAATGCTACTGGCGGCTCGAATACGAGCCAAAGCGCCGTATCAGTGAGGAGCAGGCCATTGAGGAAACGCTCGAACAGGTTGACGAGGCCGTGCGCATCCGCCTGATGAGCGAGGTCCCGCTCGGATGCTTTCTCAGCGGCGGGATCGACTCGTCGGCGGTTGTCGCCATGATGCGCCGCCATATCGCGGGCGATCTCAAGACCTTCTCCATTGGATTCCGCGAGGAAAAATTCAACGAACTGCCTTATGCGCGCCGCGCCGCTAAACAGTTTGAAACCCATCACGAGGAGTTCATTGTCGAGCCGCGCGCCCTTGAATGCCTTGGCGCGCTGGCATGGCATTTCGACGAGCCGTTTGCCGATTCGAGCGCCATCCCGACGTACTATCTTTCAAAAATGACGCGCCGTTATGTGACCGTGGCGCTCAATGGCGATGGCGGCGACGAGAGTTTCGCGGGCTATACGCGCTACAAGGGCTTTCCGGCGTTCAACCGCTACGGCAATATTCCCCGCGTGTTGCGCCGTATGGCCGATGCGCCGCTGGCATTCGCCGCCGAAATGTTTCCGCGCAGCGCCGGCGCGGAACTCCTCTCCTATGTCAACAGCATCTCGCTCGAATGCCCTGAAAAGCTCTATGTGCAGTCGATGATTTACTTCCGCGAGTATCAGAAACGGCGCCTGTTCAGCCCCCAATACCGGACGGTGCTGAATGAGGCCGAGGGGGATTCGGAGATGCTGACGATGAGTTTGATGAACGATGGCGTGGCGCGGGAGCTGATTGACAAGATGATGTATTCCGACATTCGGCTTTACCTTCCTGGCGCGCTTTTGCCGAAGGTGGACCGCATGACGATGGCTGTGTCACTCGAGGGGCGCTCGCCGTTTCTCGACCACAAGCTGATGGAGTTTGCCGCCCGTCTGCCGGCCGGTCTCAAGTTCCGCGATTCCACGCTCAAATATCTTTTGAAGAAAGCCTTGTTGCGCTTCTTCCCCGCCGATTTTCTTGACCGTCCGAAGACGGGTTTCGGGGCGCCGATCGGGGAATGGTTCCGCGGCGAGTTGCTGCCGCTGGCGCAGGAATACCTGATTGGCGGGAAGGCGCGCGGGCGGGGATACTTCGACACAGACTACGTCGGGCGGATGCTGACCCAGCACTTGGACGGGAGTCAGAACCACTCGAACCGGCTGTGGGCGCTGATCATGTTCGAGGCATGGTGCCGCACATTCCTCGACCGGCCCGATCCGCTTGCCGGCCCGATCACGGTTTGATCAATCTCCCGCGACAGCCAGCGTCCGGAAGCATATAAAGAAAATGGGCGGAAACCCCATACGGAGACTTCCGCCCGATGTTTTTGCGCCATGGGACACGTCCGGGGGGAAAGGTCAGTGATACATTGACCAGTCGCCGGCAGCGCTCACTGCGCTCTTGCTGTAAACCTGGACATACTGTGTGCCGGTGAGGACATAAAGATAATCGTTCTCGCCCGAAGTGAAAGCCGCCACGTCGCCGGCGCTGTAAATGCCGGTGAGAACCTGAAGGGCATTGCCTGTCGCGGCGTCAACAACGTAGACGTTACCGCCCCGGTTATTGCCTGTAATCACTGAGTTGTCCTTTGTGAAGAAGAAGCAGCCGTTCTTTACGTCGAAGGAGCAGTCTGTGGGAGCGGGTGAAGCGCCCAGGCACCATGGTTCTGTTGTCTGGTAGTTCGCGGGATTGGTGGTCGAGCCGCCGGTCACGCGTTGCAGGATGCCGTTGCGGTTCACATAAAGGACGTCATTGCCCGTCGCCGCGTCCTTTTTGATTGTGATGTCGCGCGTGTATCCTCCAACAGTCCAGTCCACCTGTGTGTCCGTGGCTCCCGTGGCCGAATTCAAAACCAGCATTCTCGCGCCGAGAATCTGGAGAACAACCACTCTGCCGTCGCTCATCAACGCGCAGCCGGATAGCCGCTGTGTAGTGTTAATGACCACACCGCTTGTTCCAAAACTGGTGATCGGATTGCTGTCCTTGTCGAACTTTCGGACCTGGGACTTGATGGGCGAACCGAGGTTGTCGCCCGAGACAAACAGGTTGTCGTCCGCGTCGACGGCGAGTCCCTGCCATCCGTTGGCCAGTTCGGTGGACAAATCGCTTGTGACCAGCGTGTAAGTTGGCGTGCTGAAATCTGTCGTGGGGGCCGTGGCGCGCCACACACACTTGGGATTGGAATCGTTGGTGCCTGTGGTGATGTAGATGATTCCGCGTGAATCGATGATGATGCGGTTTGTGGCCGCGCTGCTTCCGGGGATGCCCGGCGCGAGATCTGGCGCGCCGAACGAGTTGAGATATTGCCACGAGGCAGGACCCGCAACTGCCAAAGAAGCGGCTAAACTGATCGCGGCCGCAAAACCGACGAATGGCAAAACGTGTTTACTCATTATTAATCCTCCTTTTAATGATGATTCCGTCCGAAAAAACGGCGGAATTCATTTAACATCATAATCAACAAGCATTACATCCGGTGGAAAACAGTTCTTTCAAGCATAAATTTATAATTTTATTATTCTACCGGATGGAAATGGGCCGCCATCTTGGTCAGGCGGCGGATTGGGCAGCAGAGAGCGCGCCGCGCAACGTTCGCCACACATAGCGGGGGTCGAGGCAGATGCGCCGCAGTGATTTGCGCCGCCACAGGTCAAGTTCGTCGCGGGCCATATACAATCCCCCCATCGCCGGATGCGAATAGGCGCCGGTGGAAATCTCATCCCGCCCGAGCAAACCGTTTTCAACGGCGATTTCGTGCAGTCGTGTGCCCGGGAATGGGTATGTGTAGAATATCTCAACGAAATCCGGGCGCTGTTCGCGCGCGAATCTGATATTGTCCTCAAGAGCCTGGGGCGTGTCCCAGGGCAGTCCCATGAGAGGAAACAGCCAGGCCGGCGTTGGGATTCCAATCTGTCGCGTTTCCGGCCTCCGCGTCAGGCGCGGCGATGCGGTTGCGAGATTGTCCTCCAATGCTCGAAAACACACCTCCGACGAAAACAGTTGAGCCTGACACCGCCAGCGCATCTACACATTAGCGGTTGCCGGTCTGTCACGGCAACAGAATGATCTGAGGCAGGGGATTTTCAAAATCGAGTTTATCGCGCAGAACGGCGGCGAATGATGCCGGAGTATAATCGCGGGCAAAACACAGCGGGCTCAGGATGCGTTCCTGCGGCGCGCCGAGCGGCGTGAGCATGGTCAGCGCGCCGGCAAGCGCCCGGCCCGTCGTTGAACCATTCGCGGCGCAATGCCGTTCGATGCGGCGTTTGAAGCTGGCGAGGGCGCGGGTTATGCTTCGGGTTGTCTTAGCCAGCGCCGCCTCAATGTGCGGATGATGCGCCGGTTCCGAGGCTCTTAATTTCTCGATCCTGTCAAGCATGGCGCTTTCCATGTCAAGGGCGCCCGTGTAGAGTTCCCCCCAATGCGAGTCTGCTGGCATGATTCGCGCCGTTGCGGCATCCGGTGCGCGCAATAAATCCTGAGCGCTGATCCCAATCTTTGAGAGCGAATCGGCGGTCTCCACGTCGACCAGTGTGGCGAAACACCTGGGAAGGATCATCGGGCGCATCACGCCAAAATGCTCGTAGACGGCCCCGATTTGCGCAAAGTAAGTGATCTCGCCCGGACCGCCCACATAGGCAATTGTGGGCAGAATGGCGTCCTGCGCCACCGGGCGGGTGACCACGTTGGGGGAAAAACGTTCCGGGGAGGATTCGAGAAGGACAAGCAGTTCGCTGAGTGTATACTCCCCAAGGGCCTGCTTTGTCGCGGGATTTTGCGCGATGATGCGATTTCCGCGTAAAAGAAGTCGGCAACGAATACCATTAGTCAACAAAAACAGGTTGACGGTGTCAGGCGCTCGTTGGATCAATGGTTTATATCCCGCGAGTTCCAACTGCGTTCGCGCTTTTTCGACAAGACCAAAAGATTGATGTGAATCCCTGAGTTCTTTCGAAATAACGCCGATTTGCCTGCGCCGGATGCATGGAAGGCGTGGCGCCAACAACAGGACAGGGGTTTCTGCCAGGAAATGGGCAAGCAGGCGGGCAAAGGCGCTTTCAAAAGTTGCGGGCGCCTTGAGAGTGTCCGCAACAATTTCAAGGGTGTGAATTGCAACATCCGACCGGGGCATCGATCTGGTCAAGAGGTTCTTAAGCCGCTCTGCGCTGTCGTCAAGTTTCCATGAATAGGCAGGCGTGGCCGGGGGAATGCCTTGGCCCCGCGACACAACGTCCCCGACATTGACAATACCGCCTTTTATGTCAACAATACTGCATTGACGCAACTCCGCAAAATCGTGATCATCCGAGGCGATCCAGAAGATCGGCACGACCGCCCGGCCTGTGCTAATCGATATTTTCCGTGCCCATGCCCATGTTGTCAGCGCTTTGTAGAGGATGTATAAAGGCGAGGCGAGAAGGTTGGGTTGTTGTCCCGTGACGATTGCGAGAGTCCCGGGTTCGGTCAGTTTCCGCGCCAGTTGTGCGCCAGCTTCATTGTCCGCGGCGCGGTTGAACTGAGCCAGCTCAGCCGCGTCGGCGGCTGTCCACGTCTCCCACCCGGTTTCATTGCGGGCGGCAACGGCTTTGTCCCACTCGCCGGGCTGGATGGTAAAGAAAGCGCGCGCGTTGCCGCCGCCGGTGATGTAATCCCGCGCAAATCCGCGGGAATTGAGCGGATCCGTGTTCATGGTCACGACGACCGCCGCTGCCGGCGCGCCTGTTTCCTCCGAAGCAACTCATCGATATTCATGAAGGGCGGGGTTCCTGATAAAAGAAATCGTGCGTGGCATCATGGTAATTATTAAAACGTTCAGCATGATTCCTTTTTATTATGCCTGAATGGTTGCTGATGGCGGTGGGAGCAGGATTCGAACCTGCGAGGGACTTGCGCCCTGGCGGTTTTCAAGACCGCTGCCTTAAACCGCTCGGCCATCCCACCGCATGTTGCAGGAATGACTATACACAGCAGCGCGTTGCGGCTTCAAGTGTTTTTCGCGCCATCTGTCGTGGGAGCTTTCCTCCCGCCTTCCTTTGATGAAAAAGAAACCGCCGCCGCGCCTGTGTTGAGGCCGTGTTGCGCGGCGGCGGTATTGTTTCGGAGAGGAGAACCTTCCTGCGGGGTCAGTTCCCGCAGAGATTAATCGTGTTAATAGATGCTCCAGTCGCTAACGGCCGATGGTGTGTTGCCGAAAGTGATTTTGTCGATGTAGTACACACCGGTGTCATCTGCCGCGAGCGGGTCGATGCTCAACTGTATTTTCTTGATTTGTGTCCAGTCGATATCGACGAGCATTCCGGCATCCCATTTATCCTGGTGCCATACGGCGACCGCGCTGTCCCAATTGTTCATGTCCTCATATTCGCTGTAGAATCCGTCGGCGTCGCCCTTGCCTGCGGGCGCTTGTGCGGGCGCCACAACGGGAACGAAGTTGTAGCAAGCCCACACTCCGGCTTTCTTAAAGCTTGACATGTACACGCGGGCGCGGTTGACTGTGGCATCCTCGAAATAGAGGAAAAGAGCCGTATTGGGATCCTGCGTTGTCGGGGCATATGCCCAGACCTCAAGGTATCCGGCTGTTGAGAGGTCGACCGGCGCATCAAATGTGCGGATGGCGCCATAACGTGTCCATAGGGCGGCATTGTCGAACTTGCAGGCCATTGACTTGCCTTCGACCGAAGTCGTGGTGCTCAGGCTGATGTCGAGCACGCCGGCGGGTCCGAATGGAACCCATGTTGCCAGCAGGGCATCCGTGTCGGCATAGCTGTTGAAGTCCTCGAGCACGGTCTCGCCGCTGGAGGCTGATGTCTCATATTGAAGATCATCAAGCAACAGACTTGTGTTTCCCGGATTGGTGTTTCCGTCGCTCTTCATCAGGGAGATGGAAATGTTTCTGACGTCCTTCATGTCGACGTTATCGAATGGATTGTGCGGTGACCATCCGTCGTGACCCTGCAACGACAGCGGCAGTTCCAGCTTGGTCCATGTGTTGCCGCCGGGGAAGGTGAAATTCCAGCTCACATAGCGGAAATTCTGACCATTTCCCGAAACGAGTTTCATGATGAACCACAGATCGGCCGCCGTGTTGTCGCCTGTTTTCACCCATATTGTGAACTTTTTCGCGGCGGAAAGATCAAGCGGCTCGGAGTAGGTTTTGAAATAACCGACGAAATAGTAAAAATTGGCGGTATACGTGTAGTCGATTTTGAGCGCCGAGATGCCCTCGACCTTGTCGGTCAGCGACGCGGTGACAGTCGACGACTTGTCGCCCACGTTGCCCGCGCTGTTCCAGTCGCCGCCTTGAATCCACTCGGCCTGTGCGGCCGCGTCGTCAGCATAGTTGAACCCATCAATTTGAATGGCGGCAGCGGCTCCGGCAAGTGAGGCGCAAATCACCATCGTTGACAGAATTTTCGTAAAACTTCTCATTATTTTTCTCCTTCTGCGGAAATTAAATTTATTGTTAAATTATCTGCCCGATCACGCAATGCAAGCACGAAATGAAGAGGCGCGCCTTATGTCAGAATCCATTGTGACGATTATATTGGTCTGAAGCGCGGGGGAGTGCATGTCATTATTCCGCGCGGGGCCGGGTCATGTCGGCAGGAACGACCCACTTGTCGTATTGCTCGGCGGTGACATGACCGAGCTTCAGGGCGGCGTCGCGCAGGGCAATGTTGTTGCGCCATGCGTAAAGGGAGATTTCGGCGGCCTTTTCGTAGCCGATGTGGGGATTGAGCGCCGTGACGAGCATCAGGGAGGAATCGGCATGATCGCGAATGCGCTCGAGGTTGGGTTCGATGCCCGAAGCGCAACGTTCGTTGAAGGAGAGGCATACTTCGGCAAGGAGCTGAATGGACATGAGCACGTTGTGGAGGATGACGGGTTTGTAGACGTTGAGCTGGAAGTTGCCCATCGCGCCGGCCAGCGCCACGGCGTGGTCGTTGCCGAACACCTGCACGGCGGCCATGGCCATGGCCTCGCATTGGGTGGGATTGATTTTGCCGGGCATGATGGATGAGCCGGGTTCGTTGGCGGGGATGATGAGTTCGCCGATGCCCGCTCGCGGTCCGCAGGAATGCCAGTTGATGTCGTTGGCGATCTTGAGCAGCGCGCCGGCAAGCGTGCGCAGGGTTCCGCTGACGTTGACCATGGCGTCATGCGCCGAAAGCGCGGCGAACTTGTTGGGCGCGGACACGAAGGGATGGCCTGTTTCCGCGGCGATGTGGCGCGCGGCGGTTTCGCCAAAGCGTGGAGGAGCGTTGAGTCCGGTGCCCACCGCCGTGCCCCCAATGGCGAGTTCATAGAGCCATGGCATGGCGCGGCGAACGGCGTCGAGCGCCTGATCGAGCTGCGCCACCCAGCCCGACATGATCTGGCCAAGCGTGATGGGCGTGGCGTCCTGCAGATGGGTGCGCCCGATCATGACAATGCCGGCGAATGCGAGCGCCTTGGCGTCGAGCGTGTCGCGCAGGGCGGTGACCGCCGGATACATCGCGCGGTCAAGCTGTTCCACGGTGGCGATGTGCATGACCGTCGGGAAGGTGTCGTTGGACGACTGGCTGCGGTTGACATCGTCGTTGGGGTGGATAGCTATCTTTGAGCCGGGCGGATGGCCGGCCAGTTCGGTGGCGCGGTTGGCGATCACCTCGTTCGCGTTCATGTTGGTTTGCGTGCCAGAGCCGGTCTGGAACACGGCGAGCGGGAAGTGGTCGTCGAGCGCGCCGTCGATCACCTCCTGCGCCGCCCGCGTGATAAGTTCCACCTTTTCAGGCGGAAGCTGACCCAGTTCGCCGTTGGCCAGCGCGGCGCATTTCTTCAGAATGCCAAAGCCGCGGATGACGGGTCTGCCCCAGCGGTAACGGCCGACGACAATCGGGAAATTCTCGTGTGAGCGCTGGGTTTGCGCGCCCCAATACCTGTCGGCAGGAACCGCCACCTCCCCCAGCGAATCCTTCTCAATTCGTTTGTCTGAATGGCTCATGGATATGCTCCTTCAATTAACACAATCAGGTCTGACTGTGTCGAGTGATGATGATGATCGTAACGCCATAAAAACAGTATTCAATGCGCAATCAACGGCATCTTCAAATAGTCATTCTTCCCCTTGGAATGACGTGATCATGCGAAACCGCAGGGGGCCGCACGCCAACATACAGCTCCATACGCAGGGAGATTGTCTCCGGCATCAGACAACGCCCCCGTATGATTGGCTGCCCGGTGTTACTCGGTGAAGAACTCCGGCTTGGTGGGGGATGTGAGCAGAAGCGCCTGCGGGTTGCCGAACTGCTTGCGGTAGGAAGTGATGATTCCCTTGATAAGATCGGTTTTGGCTTTGCTCTGTTCGTGGATGATCTCGGCGACGATCGTGCGTTGTTTGACGATCTTCCCGTCTTTTTCCTGCATCTGTCCGTAGGTTTCGTATACGGTCAGTCCCTCGGGGAAGGCTTTCGTGATGACCTGATCGAGGAATTTGGCAAACTGTTGCTTGGAAATCTGCCCGCCTGCGGGTATGCGTGAGCCAAAATACATCTCCGACCGAACCCATGTTTGTTGCGCGGACGGGGCCGGCGTTTTCGTGGCGCTGGTTTTGGCATCGCCCTGGCAATACGCTGGCGCGCCCAGCATGGCCGTCATCGCCAGCATGAGCGAAAACATCCTGAACATCGCTTTCATGAACTGTCTCCTTATTTATGTTTGTTTTAACAAATGATGGACTGGTCAACCAGCATCCCCATTGGTGTGCGGAAATCAAATGGGAACTTGTTGGGTTATTTCAGGCGTCATGTCGAATAGCGGAGGATTGTTTATTTGGTCCCTGAAGGGGTCGATCAATCCGCAAAATCGCGCCAAAAAGGATGCCGGTTGCCGCAAACACTCCGAGGTTTCGGACGGATACGAACCCAAAGGATTTCATGGCTGCTCTCCAGTCGGATACAGATGCACCCTTAACTCTGTGGTTAGTTCGAATTTTAGCTTGGGGATTTCCATGCTCACACTCCAAGGCCCAACATAGAGCTAAGTGGCGTGGCGGTTTTTTGCCGCGTCCGTCTTGAGCGATTTATCAGGCACTGTATTGCCATTATTCCACAGTTCATATTCACTCAGGTCAATGTCATCACTCCATGAAATACCATACCCTCCAGGATCGACGTGAACAGCATTGAAAAATGCAGGACTTGCAAGCAAGTGAAACTGTGGTCTGGAAAGAAGGAAACCACAATCATAAATCTTCTCAATTCCGCTATCGAAAGTGATAAGTAATCGTGCTTCTCCAATGGTTTTTACAGCTTTAATTTTGGGTATCTTTTCCATGTTTAAATTACTCCAATCCGGGCAGTTGCTTAAATTCCTGACAATTCCACATTTCCAACAGTTCCTTTTGGTAAAAGCCCGCCCATTCTTTGACAAGCCGTTGAGCTCTACCGGGCAAATCACCTTCAATCATCTCCAATGATTCGATAGCAAAAACAGCATTGAACTCTCCGTAGATTGCATGAAAGTGAGAGACTCCATGTTCGTTTTGGCTGAAGTACATCTTGATTATGATGCCGTAAAATCTGGCGATAACGGGCATAAATTTATCCTTCTTGTTATTGGGGTTGCGTCCCTATTTCCATCTCCTGTTTTCTGAAATGAGTGGTCAACGTGAATTGCACGCTGATACTTCGGTGCGTCACGGCACTCCTCGCCTAACGAAAAAATCAGCGGTGAGCATAGCGAGTCCGCTGAATTGGCTTGTTCGCATTTTTTAATGACGAAGTTTCTCAAGAGCTTTACCTGCTTCAGGCGCCAATTTAATAAATCCTGATAAGGTTTCACACACGTACTCATCACAATCTGCACAATTATCAACCCCTTTTGTTATACAGCATCTGCGAATCTCACACATATTCTCACAATAAAAAAATTTCCGTCCCTCGGATTTGCACCCATCGCAGTTGATCTGGTTTGGTTTGATTTCTGCGTGATAAAGAGCCGACCAATTTTTAGCCACTTCAATTCTTTTACTATCACTATCCGCTTGAGTGGCAAGACATCCATCACATTTTAAACAATCTAATCCACAATATGCTATCATTATTTTCTCCTGCTATTTTATTGCATATGCTAACAATAATTAGCGGGAATGATGTCAAGGGCCCAATTTCTCGTATCAGCGGATTTTCCTCTGGGCCGGTAAGTATCGGAGCGACAGGCCGAAACGGTTGCGCTTGAAGTGGCAAGACGCCCTGCTAAAACGATTTCATCAAGCCAAGAAAGACCAGCGCTCGACGCCACGGCGGCTGATTTTCACGAAAGTAACGGCGGGCGGCGGTCTTCTGATCTTCGGTCAGAAGATCGCTGATCATCGCCAAGTCGATCACGTTTTTCGCGAGCATCTCCGGCGGCTTTTTCCAGCGCTCGCCAATTTCGCAGTAGAGCCCGACGGGGCTGATGACAGGCACGCCGCGCCCGGCAATCGTCCCGCGCACGTCAGAGAACGCGCCGGCCGGGAGCGTGACGGTGTAGTGCGAGAGTTTCACGATGACGATGCCGCCGCGCATGACGCTGAAGAATGAAAAGTCCGCGAGCGCGCCCTGAAAGTTCAGTTTGATCTTGTGGATGGCTTGTTTGACCACGTATTCCGCGAGCAGAGCGGTGATCCGCCCGCGGTCGCGCTGGCGGGCGAACAGGTCAATGTCGCCGTGGAGACGCCCCTGCCCGGTGAGCGCGTCAATCGCCCATCCGCCGTGCAACCATCCCCGCACCCCGTTCTTCTCGAGAATGTCGAGCAAGGCAAACACATCGTCTGTCGTGGTCTCGGGCTTGAAGCCGGGCATTGTCATATTTTCGGGAACAGGTTTTCGCCGCGTTGAACGCGGGCGTCGCGCAGGAAGCCCCACTGGCTCAGCCTCTCGAAAGGAACACTGTCGAACGGCTCCGCGACGCCAAGCTGGGTCCATATTGCCGCGGCGGTGCGCGGTATGAATGGCGCTATCTGCGCGGCGATGACGCGCAATCCCTCGCAAAGAATATAGAGCACCGTGGCAAGGCGATCCTTGCGCGCGGCATCATTGGCCAGCTTGAACGGCTGCTGTTCGGTGATGTAACCGTTCAGGCGCGAGACTCCCGTCCAAATGTCCGCCAGCAGCGTGTTGAAACGAAAATTGTCGATCATTTCCTCGTAGACGCTGTTTCCGTTCGGGCTTTTCTGAAACGGCGCGATCAACGCGCTGATGACGGCTTCGTCCCTGGCGCAATAAGCGCCCGGTGGCGCGACGATCCCGTCCTGGTATTTCTCGACCATCGTCAATGTGCGCGCCAGCAGATTGCCGAGCGTGTTGGCGAGGTCGGCATTGTATCGCGCCGTCATTGCCTCGGGGCTGTAGGCGCCGTCCTGCCCGAAATCAATTTCCCGCATAAGGAAGTAGCGCAGGGGATCGGGATTGCCGCCGAACCGCGCAATGAGCGCGTGCGGGTCGACAACATTGCCCTTGGACTTTGACATCTTTTCGAACCCGTCGACGGCGCTGACGCGCGTGTTGACAAACCCGTGTCCAAAAACGCGCCGCGGCGGATCGAGTCCCGCGGACATGAGCATCGCCGGCCAGAGCAGCGTGTGAAATTTCAGGATGTCCTTGCCCACGACGTGCATGTCGGCGGGCCACCACTGGGCAAAGCGTTCCACATCGCTGCCATAACCGGCGCCGGTTATATAGTTGATCAGGGCGTCGAACCACACATAGATCACATGGAGCGCATCGCCGGGCACGGGGATTCCCCATTGGATGGACGTGCGGGAAATCGAGATGTCCTGCAATCCCGGCTTGAGAAATGTGTTCACCATTTCGTTGGCGCGGAAGGCGGGCGCGATGAAAGCCGGATTGGCGCGGACGAAATTGGTCAGCGCGTCATTGTAGCGCGACCACCGGAAAAAGTAGCTGTTCTCGCTTTTCCAGACCAGTTCCTCGCCCGTCTCGGGCGAGAGCTTGCGCCCGTCGGGAGCTGTCTGCGCCTGCGACTCGAGGTGAAAAACCTCTTCGCTGACACTGTACCAGCCCTCATACCTGCCGAGGTAAATGTCGCCGTTCTCGCGCACGGCATTCCAGAACTTCGTCACGCCGGCGGCGTGGCGCGGGTCGGTGGTGCGCACGAAGTTGTCGAACGAAATCTCCAACTCGCGCCACAGACCGGCGAAACGGGGAACGATTTCGTCGGCGAATTCGCGGACGGAGCGGCCCGCTTTCGCGGCGCTTTCGAGCATCTTCTGGCCATGCTCGTCCGTGCCTGTTTGAAAATAAACATCGTAACCGAGCATGCGTTTGGCGCGCGCCGCAACATCCGCGCCCGTCAGTTCAAGGGCATGACCAATGTGCGGCGCCGAATTGGCGTAGGGTATCGCCGTAGTGATATAATACCGATTCATGATGTGAAAAGACTTGTCTCATGCATACACAGCCGGGCAAAAGAAAATGCGTCATTGGCCTCAATTCTGTCTCCCGGCAAACACACCCCTTGACGACCTCACACGAGATCCACCATCACGCCAAGCCGCCTGAGATTATCGCACACTGACGGCCGCAGATCGCTGTCGGAGATGATGCGCCCGATGTGCTCAAATCCGCCAATGGAGGCAAAGGCGCGGCGTTCGCCCTTGGTGCTGTCGGCCACGATGATCACGCGCTTGGCGATGGACATGGCCGCCTTGGCGGCCTCGGCTTCACGATGGTCTGAGGCGCTCAGACCGTAATCGGGATGAAAACCGTCAACAGAGAGGATTGCTGTGTCGACGGCGAACTTCCTGAGCGTTTCGATCATGATCGGTCCCAGCAAGTCCATGCTTGTGGGCCGGTATGTTCCTCCCGGCACATAAAGGCGGATGCCGGAGCAGTGGCCCAGCATGGACGCGATGACCAGCGAGTTGGTCACCACGGTCAGGTTTTCCTTGTCGCGCAGATTCTCGGCCGCCTGCGTGGTAGTTGTTCCCGAATCGAGAAACACGCTTTCGCCCGGATTGATGAGCGCGGCCGCGCTTGCGCCAATGCGGCGTTTTTGATCGGCATTTTGCGACAAACGGTCCTTGTAGCTGACCTCGAGTTGCGCCGTCTCCGAAATGATGGCGCCCCCGTATGTTTTGATGACGCGCCCCTGTTTCTCAAGATCGGTCAGGTCGCGCCGGATCGTGGCTTCCGAAACCTTGAACTTTTCGACAAGTTCGATGACGGGCGCCTTGCGGGCAACAATCAAATGCTCGATGATGTTGCTCTGCCGTTCTTGTGCTATCAATCCCATCCTGTGATCCTATTTGTTACAGCCTCGCGAACAGGCAATCGGCATTCCTCGTTTGATGCGCGGCAACACATGCGCCGCATTGGCTCATTTCCATGCCCAGATAAAACCCGTTCAGGCAAGATGATTCTCTGGAGGAAGAAAGCGTAAGACCGCCGTGGCGGATTCCACAGTCCATAGATGGGGTGCGCGCCGTCACGGATTTGTCACGCGCAGAAATACCGGAGATTCGTCAATTTCGATTTTGACGCGATCAGGGGCGGCGTTTTCGAAGGCGACAGGGGCGGGGCCGTCGCCGTCGAGCGCCATGCGCTCGGCGCGGGTGCAGACAGCGCCGCCGAGATCGATGACCTGTTCCGCGCGCCGGTTTGAGCCTGTGGGCGACCACGCGGCCCAGATGCGCGATTTGCCGGCTGCATCCGCCGGCGCGAAACTGAAGACCATGATACCGCCGGGCTTGTCCTGGACGATGCGCTCGAAGCGCCAGTTGCCCAACACATCGTATAAGTGCGCGACAGCATGCCATGCCGGTTTCGGCGTGTAATTGCGCGTCAACCCCGATGATGCGTGAACCTGCGGTTCGTCCTTGTCGTTGAACCAGTAGATGTAGGCGCGGTCGACGCCCATGGATGCGAAGATCATCAGCGAGCGCACGATGTAGCGCGCCTGCTCAATTTCGGTGGAGCCGGCCCAGCCTTTGAAATTACCCGTTGCGGGAGCGGGTTTTGTGCTGGCGTCCCATCCGAACTCGGTGATCCAGACGGGTTTGCCCGGGGCGTTTCTGTCGCGCCAGCTTTGAACCGCGCGCACATCATTTAGATATTTGATCCTGGGATCTTCCGGGTAACTGCGACGCCATGTCGGGTATCCCTCGATTTCGGCGTAGGTGTGCAGGGTGATGACATCGTAGAGGTTGTCGAGACCGCGGAAACATTCGAGCGACCTGGCATAGCGGGTGCTCTTTTCCGGTGTCACGGCGCATGTCGCGATCGTCAACGCGGCGTCGCCCGCTCTGACACCTTCTGCCATGCTTTTGAACAACCTGCGGTATGCCTCGTCGGGATATTCGCCTGGCTCGTTGCCGATTTCCATCGACTCGATGAGATTGCGCCCGCCCGGCCCGAAACAGCGCCCGACGGCGAAACCGTAAGTGTTGGCGTCGCGTTCGATATTGTCCCATTCATTGGCCTTGGGCCGGTTGAACTGCGCGCACATGTCGATGGAAAATCCTGATTGCCGCCACGAGCCGTAAAGCTTCTGCCAATCCACTTTGTTGAGCGCCATCGGGAAACGCGGCCATTCAGCGCCTTTGGGCCCGATGTCCCAGTCGATGGGGTGATAGTCGCGCACCATCCGGCACGCCGATGTGTAGAGGTCGGGCCGAAACTGAACCGTGTGGACACACAATCCCATGAAATCGCGCATGAGCGGGGCGGAGCGCGGCACGGTTGTTTGCGCCGCCTGCGCGCGCGCGCCGTTCAGGCTTGCGAGTATCAGGCACAATAAAAAGAAACAGATGCGGATCCTGGTCCGCGGCGCGGGTTTCATTCGTGGCGTTTCCTGTTATTAGATCTACGTATATATATATATATAATACCACTCTTCAGCGGATACTGTACGAATTCGTTACTTTGCGCGCGCGGCAACGGCGAATTTCAATCTGATTCTCGGATGAATGACAACAACTTATTTTTTAGAATCACCGTGTAAAAAC
>JAPLSQ010000028.1 GCA_026398535.1 Candidatus Sumerlaeota bacterium
AGGCATTGAGGTCATGCCGCTCATCAACACTTTTGGCCATTCCGAGTGGCTGCTGGCCAATCCCTCAAACCGTGAATTGGCCGACAATCCCATGGCTCCCTATGCCTATGATCCATCCAATCCCAAGGTGTATGAAATCTGCGGGCGCATCTACCGGGAAGCGGTCGCGTTGTTCCAACCGCGCTCGGTCCATATCGGTCATGACGAGATCACGATCGCTGATTTTCCGCACCGCGACGTCAACAAGCGGGCGGGAGCGACCAACCTGATCGTGAACGATGTGCTCCACTGGCACAAGTTCCTGGCGGACATGGGCATTCGCACCATGATCTGGGGCGATCTGTTCCTCGGCCCAAATGAAGCCAACGGGGACAACCTTGCGCCAAGCGACAGCGAGGCCGCATTGCGGCGTTCGCGCCTGCCAAAGGACATTTTTATCTGCGACTGGCATTACGGCTCCGTTGCGCCCGAGAAATTCAAGAGCCTGCGTGTGTTTAACGATGATGGATTTGACGCGGCGGCGTGCACATGGTTCGCGCCTGAAAACATTCTGAATTTCACGCGAGCCGCCGGGATTGAATACGAGCGCGGATCAAACAACCGGACCGCAGGCAAAAACGCGAAGGGCAAAACCCTCGGGCTCATTCAAACCACATGGGCGGGCTATTCCTTCGACAGCGGGTCATTTGCCTCGAATCCGGACCAGTACATGGCCTATGTGCTGGCCGCTGAAGCGGCATGGACGGGCGGCATCCCAAATGACGTCAATAAACTTCCCTTTGACTACCGCCGCGAATTTTCACGGCTGTGGAACCGCCGCCTCCTGCCTTCGGCGGGCGCGTCCGGGTGGATGTGCAATCTGGCGGCCGCCGCAAATTTCGGGCTGGGCGATAGCGCTCATGGCGAATGGCTGGGATTTGAGTCGGGTGAGAATATGTCGTCATTCCCCGCCGGTGAGTGCGTTCTTGACAGGTATGCCTTTAAGATTGCCGGCAGTCCGGGCAACGCAAAAGCTGTTCTCCTCTCCGCGCAATTCAATCCGGAGGGGCAATGGCCGCGGAAAGTCACTATTCCCATCGGCGCCAAGGCTCGGGCGCTCGTGTTTGCTGTCGCGGCCACATTTGCCGCGCCATCTGCCGATCTGCCCATCGCCCATGCCGTGGTTGTCTGCAAGGACGGCACAAAGTCGCAGATTGCGTGGCGCATCGGCAGCAACGTGCTGGCTCTTGAGGATACGCGGGAGGGTACAGAAGCACCGACACTATGGAAGACTGGCGATGAAGGCAGGATGCCCATTGCGGTGCATGGTTACACTTGGCCCAATCCATCGCCAGACAAGATCATCGAGAAAATCGAATTTGCCTCGACTGACCAAGGCAGCGGCTTGATCATATTCGGTATAACAGGCATCAAATAGGCGGGTATTAAACGGAAAGGGGCAGACATGACGGTCTGCCCCGCACGAATTATTTTGTTGGGATTACGCTGTTTTGTTTTCGAGAGCCTTCTGCGCGATCTTGACGTATTCGTTGAATGCGGTGGGATCATTGACGGCCAGTTCGGCGAGTATCTTACGGTTGACCTCGACGCTGGCTGCGTGCAAACCGGCCATGAAGCGGCTGTAGGGGAGTTCGCATGCGCGGGTTGCCGCGCTGATGCGCGCGATCCAGAGCACCCGGAAATCGCGTTTTCGCGCGCGGCGGTCGCGGTAAGCGAAGCGCAGGGCGCGCCGCACCGTTTCCTTGGCGTTCTGGAAAAGCTTGCGCCTGCCGCTGTAATAACCTTTGGCGCGTTTGAGCACCTTGTTTCGGCGTCTTCTTGACGCGGGATTGTTTGTGGCTCGTGGCATGGTTTTATCCTTCTTTCATCTGCAAGTCGTTCAAGGCCGGAGCGCCGCACTGTTGCGGCGGGAATGCTCACCCATATGGCAGGAGTTTCTTGATATTTCTCTGTTCCGGTTTGGAAATATAAGTTGCCTTGCGCAGGTGTCTCTTGCGCTTGGTTGTTTTTGAGTTCAGTATGTGGCTGTGATAGGCTTTCTTGCGCTTCACCTTGCCTGTGGCCGTCAGCTTGAACCGTTTGGCGGCTCCGCGGTTTGTTTTGATTTTTGGCATATTGCGATCGCTTCCTTACTTGCCGGGCGCCGCGAAACAGCGCACGGCCGGGTGATAAAAACTTGTCTGTCAGCGGGACATAAACATTCCATCTGTTCCGCGTCCCCCATCCGGGGGGTGCTTCGGATTCAATGGTTGGGCGCTTTTCAGCGCTTTTTAACCAGCAAGCAACCGTTCAGCCTCGATCCCATCCGGTTTATGATTTCCTGCACGGCCACATCTTCAAGATCCTTCAAAACCTGGTTGAGAAGCCGCTGGGCCAGCTCGGGATGCGTGTGCTCGCGTCCCTTGTACATGAAGGTAATTTTCACCTTGTGGCCATCCCCAAGAAACACGCGGGCATGGTTGATCTTGGTCTGATAGTCATGCTTGTAAATCGCGGGGCGCATTTTGATCTCTTTGACTTCGATCGTCTTCTGTTTCTTTTTTGATTCCCGCGCCCGCCGTTTTTGCTCATAGATAATTTTACGGAAATCGACAATTTTGCACACCGGCGGTTTCGCATTCGGGGCAACTTCAACCAGGTCAAGCTCAGCTTCCTGTGCCATTCGCAACGCGTCGGCGATGGGCACGACACCAATTTGCTGATTGTCACTCGTGATCAACCTTACCTCGCGAGTGCGAATCTGCTGGTTGGTCCTGATATCTTCCTTAATAGCGTTCCTCCAAATGGCCGGGAGACATGCGTTTTATTGCCGTGTGTGTCTCCTTTCGCCTGACAAAGTTGTTGGCGCCTGGGCGCCTTGTATAATAAAAATACCGGGATGAGTTGCGGCTCATCCCGGTATGCAAATAAAACTTTATCGCGCGCCAAATTCATGACACCGATTTGCATAAAACCCCTCACGCACGCCATTTCAAGCGGCAGGGGGGTGAGAGAAAAACCGCTTCTCTGCTTCTCCGTTGACACCCGGCCAAACAATGACCGGTTTGTCGCCATACATAACGCTTGTCAAAGCGAGTTTATTCATGCCTTTTCAAATCCCAGTCAGTCATATTCACATGCTGGAGTGTAAGATCATTTCATCAAGCAGGCCACAAGGGAGAGCGTCGTGAGTGGCACAACAGAATCAGGCAACATGACCGAACCACACAACCGGCCTGTCCGCGAGGCGTCGGCTCATCGCGAAACCGCCGAAACGCAGATTGCCGTCCGCCTTGTTGTTGACGGCGAAGGGCGGTTTTCGGGCAGCGTGGGCATCCCCTTTTTTGAGCATATGCTAAACCTCCTTGCCCGGCACGCCATGATGGATATTGAAATCAATGGCAAGGGCGATACGGATGTTGACGCGCATCACACGGTCGAGGATGTTGGAATTGTCATGGGGCGGGCGCTAAAAACCGCGCTGGAAACACGCCATGGAATCGAACGATACGGTGAAGCCTATGTCCCCATGGAGGAAACCTTGGCGCGTTGCGTCATTGACATATGCAACCGCCCATTCCTCAAATTTGACGCGCAGATACCCAAGACCAAAATCGGCGATTTCGACGCCGAGTTGGCGGAGGATTTCATGCGCGCTTTTGCCTTCAACGCCTGTCTGACAATGCATATCACTGTTATTTACGGGGGCAATATGCATCACGTTGTTGAGGCTGTATTCAAATCTGTCGGACGCGCGCTGGCCAAGGCTTCCTCCCGCAACCCGCGCATCATTGGCGCGCATTCAACAAAGGGCAGCCTTGAATAGCAACAGCACAAATCGGTTCATCTATTAACATCATGATCCGCGTCGAGAATCTCACAAAGGAATTCGGGGAGATCAAGGCCGTCGATGGCCTGTCCTTCGAGGTCAATGAGGGTGAAATCCTCGGTTTTCTCGGCCCCAACGGCGCAGGCAAAACCACGACGATGCGCATTCTGACGTGCTTTTTTCCGCCCACGGCGGGCCGTGCCAGCATCGCGGGATTCGATGTCCTCACTGATTCCCACGAAGTGCGCCGCAGGATAGGTTACATGCCCGAGGGCGTGCCGCTCTACAGGGAATTGACCGTGATATCGGCGCTCGATTTCATCGCGCAAGCCAAAGGCTTCAAACGCGCACAACGCGCTAAATACATCGACATGGCCATTGATGAAACCGGGTTGGGCGGCATGCGCAACAGGATTGTTGGGCACCTGTCCAAAGGTTACCGCCAGCGCATGGGTCTGGCGCAGGCGATCCTTGGCGAACCGAAGGTCCTTATTCTTGACGAACCTACTGTAGGTTTGGATCCGCGGCAGATATCAGAGGTGCGGGCAATGATACGCGGCATGGCTGGAAGACGGACGGTCATCTTGAGCACCCACATTCTGCCTGAAGTGCAGATGACATGCTCCCGGGTGCTCATCATCAACAATGGCCGTATCGCGGCCAGCGGAACGACAGAGAAACTCACCACCCAGATGCGCTCCGGTTCGCGATCAGCCGCGCTCATTGCCGGTCCGCCCGCTTCAGTTCTGGCCGCGTTGCGTTCCATCGAACGCATTATCTCGGTTGAGGCTAAACACGATGGCGTGAAAAGCGTGTCGCAACAATCCACATCATTTGATGTTACGGAGTACATGATCCGGACAACCGGTTCTGCCGCCGAAATCCATCCGCGCATTGCCGAGGTCATTGTCGGCCAGGGATGGAAACTCATCGAACTGCGCCATGTGGGGCTGTCACTCGAGGAAATCTTCCTGAAGATTGTCGCTGGAGAACCACCTCAAAATGGCGCCGCCGATTCCGGGCAGGAGGAGGCTGGCAATGTGGCATAAGTTCATGCCCATCTATCGCCGCGAACTAAAAAGCTATTTCACATCGCCCACGGGTTACATTGCCGCCGCAATGTTTCTGTTTCTCAGCGGGCTCTTCTTTTACGGCATCATGGAAAATTTCTCTGAGTTGTCCGGCAATGCTGAATACCGCAAACAGGTCGGCCTTGACCATGTCAACTTCACGCAACACGCCGTCAAACAGTTGTATTGGAGCATCAATTTTCTGCTCCTGTTCATTGTGCCCATCTTCACGATGCGGCTCATTGCTGAGGAGAAGAAATCAGGCACATTTGAGCTTCTGACTTCCCTGCCGTTCACGGACTGGAACATCGTCATTGCGAAATATCTGGCCGCGTACACTCTCGTCGCGGGCATGCTGCTGATCACGGTGTATTACATCCCTGTGATGGCGCGCTTCGGCCAGCCTGACATGTCCGTTGTGTGGGTGGCGTTCCTTGGCACGCTTTTCGTTGCGGCCGCCTATGTGGCCGTCGGCTTGTTCGCCTCGTCGCTGACCGAAAACCAGATCACTGCCGCCATTTTTGCGTTTGTCGCGCTGCTCGGCCTTTTCCTTATCGGCGATGTCACAACACCCACCGGACAGGGGATTGGGCGCACGCTCGAACGCTTGTCGATGCGCTGGCACAGCGAGCAATTCACCCAGGGCGTGCTGAGGCTCGAGGATGCGGCTTACTTTACCATCATCGTAATCATTTTTCTTTTCCTGACATGCCGGTGCCTTGAACTCCGGAGGTGGCGGGTGTGATGTTTCCCATAAAGCCGCCGATTGCCCTCCCCGCCAGCCAGGCGGCCCGCAACAAGGCTTTCGCGTTTGTCGGGCTTGTATTGTTTTTTACCGGTCTTGTAGTGACCGCGCTCAACGGTTTTTTTACCCTGCTTTCATCTGTCCTGTGCGTCATGGGCGCCCTTGTGGGATGCGCCATCTTTCTGCCGCGTCTTACCCGCAACGCGTCGCTTTACCTGAAGATGATCCTGTATTCATTATTCGCCGCCGGAACTCTGATCATGTTGTTCCTCGTCATCCAGCGGCGGCCTGTCCAGTATGATGCCACAAAAGGCAAAATCTACAGCGTTTCGGATATCACGCGCTCGTTTCTGCGCCGTCTTGACCGCCCGGTGCGCGCCACGGCATTCGTCACCGAGACGGAAAAAGACGACGCCGTCAGACTCTTCAATGAATATGAGCGTTACAGCCCGCGGTTCTCCTACCAGGTCATCAATCCTTTCCGTGAACCCGCCGCCGCCCGGCGTTATGGCCTGAATGTCATGCCCGGCGACATATATCTCGAAACCCTGACGACTGACACGCTTTCCGCCGATAATGCGGTCAAGGTCTCAAAGCTCAACGAAGAGGAAATGACCAACGGCATTATCCAGCTTCTGCGCGGACGCCAGCTTGTGTTGTACTTCCTCACGGGACATGGTGAGCTGGCCATTGAAAAGGACGAGGCTTCGGCGCTCATGGCGGGGCGCCGCGCGACAACTGATAATATCGTGTGGCTGGCCGAACAGCTCAAGCGCGCCTACATCAAAGCCCTGTCTTTGCCTCTTGCCCAGCGCGGTCGTGTGCCGGCGGATGCCAGCGCCGTCATTTGCGCCGCGCCGAAAACCGATATCAGCGGCGCCGAACGCGAGGCCCTCGCAGCCTATCTCGAATCCGGCGGCAAGGCTATTTTTCTGCTCAATCCCGAATTGTCCCAGCTTGGCCGCGAACTCCGCACGCCTTTGCGCAACATCGCCAACCTGCTTGAAGATTACGGCATTGTACTGCCGCAGGATATTCTGGTGGTTGCCCAATCCGCCCAAGGCGACTCTGCCGATTTCCGCATTCCCATCAAACCGCTCAAACATCGCATCGCGCAGATATCCGGCGGCGAGCCGCTTGTGTTTGGCAATGTACGGCCCGTTCTGCCCGCCAGCGCGCGGCCGGGCAACCTGCTCATCGAACCGTTCCTTGAAAGCGCCGTCAACACCATGAGGCTCCCCACCGAGGAAGTCGCCAATGCCTACCTCAACCGGCGAAAGCTGGAACTGAAGATGAAGGATGTTGAAGCAGGCATACAACCGGTCGGACTGACCGCCAGTTTACAGCCGCCGGGAATGGGGGAAGACCGCGCCACACGCATTGTCACGATCGGTTGCGGCAATTTCATTTCGACCGAACTTATCACCCAAAAAGGCTGGCTGATCTTTCAAAACTCGCTCAACTGGCTCACAAACTCGGGTGACCTGATTGCGATTCCCGCGGCAGAGATTGAAAACACACCCATCATCCTGACCGCCGGCCAGAAACAGTTTCTATTCCTTCTGCTGGTCATCATTGTGCCGGCGCTTGTGGGGCTGTGTGGTCTTGGATACTGCATGATGCGGAGAGGGAACTGACCTGATGAACTGGAAACGCCCCCTCGTCGCCGCAGCCATTTTCGTGCTGGCGCTCATTCTCTATCTGACCGACCAAAAACTGGCTGAAAAAGCCGTCTACCAGACAGTTGTCGATGAATCGCTTGCGCCGGGAATCAACAAGAGCGAGGTCGTGGAAGTTCGCCTTCGCAACAGCATGGGCGAATTGCGGCTTTCCCGCGAGGGCGGGCAGTGGCGCATCAAAACACCCGTAGACGCGCTTGCTGATCCCGAAACCGTTGATCAATTGCTTGTCAATATCACCGGCGCGCGCAAACGCAATGAATTCACTGTCAAGAATCTTGCCGAATACGGGCTGAAAACGCCCCAAATCGAGCTGGAAATGAAGACCGAATCGGGAAAAACCTTCACATTGCTCATCGGCAACGAATCCACCTATACAGGGCAGGTTTTTGCCGCGTATCCCAGATCACAGAATGTTTTCACCGCAGGCGAGCACGTCAAAAACACTCTCTTGCGCAACCCGCACGATTATCGCAGGACACGGCTCCTCGACATTGACACTGGAAATTTGGCAGCTTATGATTCACTCACGCTGGCCAAACCCTCCAGCGAGGTGGTGCTGACGCAGAATGCTGGACGCTGGCGCATCATCAAACCAATTGAAACGCCCGCCGATTCCAGCATTGTCGAGGACTACTTCCGCAAAGCGGGTCTGTTGCGGGCATCAGGCGTCATCACTGAGACAACCGATAAACCGACAAGCCTCGCGGTGGCATTGCAGGCTCTCACAAGCCCGACACTGACGGCGACTCTTGTGCGGGCGGGCGCCAAGGACGCCGTCATGGAAATCGCGCAGGCGGGAGAACCAAACAATCCCATCTATGTCGGACGGCGCGGCGGCGAAAGTGAAGTCCTTTCGCTGAGGCCAGAGGCCGTGCATGCGCTCGACCAGGATCAGAACTATTTCCGCTCGCGTGTCATCTTTTCCATGCGTCCCGAGGACATCGGCCTCCTGACAGTTGAACTCGGGCGCCTGCGGTTCGATGTGGTGCGCACGGACAAGGGGCGCTGGGAATTTGTGGGAGACAACCTGAGGCGCGTCGATCAGGAGGCTGTTGCCATGCGCATCGAAGGGCTGCTGAAATCACGCATCGGCGACTACGTTGACTTGTCGCCGCGTGATCCGGAAGTCTATGGCCTCAAACCGCCGCGCATTACCTATACATTGATCAGCCGCGACAAATCCCGGAGCGAAACCATCGAAACAGGCAGATCCGAAGCCCAAGGAAGCGGCGCCTATTACGCCCGAAGACGCGGCGATCCCAGCGTTTTCACGATCGATCTCTCGCCGGAGCTCATCATCTCGCCCGACTCGCTGGCTGACAGACGTTTTGCGCGAACTGATGTTGAACAGACGGCATCCATACAGATCGAAATGGGCGCAAACAAGTATTCCCTGCTCAAGGAAGGCGGCGTATGGTCCATGTTGCGTCCGAGCCAGACTGTCCCAGCCACTATCGATGCCCTTAAAGTGCAGCGATTCTTCGACATACTTAATGGGCTTGAATTCGACCGGGACCTGACCGCTTCAAAACAAACAGTCATCACGCCTAATGAACCTCCATCGCTTGTCATCCGGTTGCTCAATCAAAGCGGCGATGAGATGCTGTCGCTCTCCGAGGGACGGAGACTCAAGACAACAACATTTGTCAGTGGATCGGGCGACCGGCTTTACGAGGTCGGCAATGTCACTGTGGACAGGCTCAACGCGGCTCTTCAATCACTGGTGCAATAACCGTATAATCCGCGCCCGCGTATGTAGTCCATCACAGCTTGTGGTATGGCGGCTCCTGGATCTTCGCCAAGCCTGAGCAATTCGCGCAGATCAGAACTCGCCATTGCCGGAAGAAAAAAAGACTGCCCATCGATGCTGTTGCGCTCGCCGGCATTCAAAATAAGCCGGGGGACGACCAGCAAAGGCGCCGTCTCACTGATCTCTTCAAATTCCTTCCATCTCGGCGCGTCATTAAGGATGTCGCTGCCGATGACCATGTGGAATTGGGCATCGGGATGCCGCTTGCGCAATGCGCGGACCGTATCGACAGTGTAGCTTGTTCCCCCCATAGCCTCTTCCACGCGCGACACCTCGACCCAAGGCGCAAGGTGGCGGAATGCCAGGCATGCCATCTGATAGCGGCGCTCGAATGGTTCAAGTGGTTTCCCAAAAGGATGCATGTAATTGGGAACCACCATGATCAGGTCGAGCGGCCATGAGCAAAGCGCGAAGTGGCAGGCAAGCACATGCGAGATGTGCGGTGGATTGAAGCTGCCCCCGAAGATGCCGATTCTCCTGGCTATGACCCCTTGCTCTTCCTGCTCCATGATCATGCCTGCCGCTGGGCAAGATATTCCGTCACGGTCTCAAGATTCTCGCGCAGACGGTCCGGCAGACTCCGCAGGGAGGCCAGCGCCTTGCGCTTGAGCTCTGAGCACATGCGCTCAGCTTCGGTAAAAGCTCCGTGTTTTTCGTATATATCAAGCGCGGCGCTGATGTGTTCTGGCATGGTGTGCTCACGCGGGAGATCGAGTATGGATAGCAACTCTGCGCGCGCATTGTGGGGAGCCTTGTCACAAATGAATGCGGCCATGAAACTCCTTTTGCCCTCGCGGATATCCGATCCCACGGCTTCGCGCCCTTTGGCGCGGGTCAGATCGATGAGGTCGTCCCTGATCTGAAACATGGGGCCGATGAGCAGACCTAAATCGCGCAAGGCAATCTGTGTATTCTGCGCCGCGTCAGCGGCAATTGCCCCCGCGACGAGCGGTGCGGCAAGATAATATCCTGTTTTCTCGGTGACGAGACGCATGTAAGCCTTAATGCCGATGGCTTTGCCGCGCGCGTTCATATCCAGCGCCTGGCCGCGGTGGGTATGGTCAAGCGTGTCGGCCATGAGGGCAAAAAACTGGAGGCGCTTTTCAGAGTCCACCGAGGCGGATTTGGTATCCATGAGCAAGGCATGAAAAATTTTGGTGAACAGATAGTCGCCGGTGTTGACTGCGTGGGGAAGGCCGAACTGTTTCCACACCGATGGTCTGCCGCGGCGGTATTCATCGCCGTCCTCGATGTCATCATGCACAAGACAGAAATTGTGCATGATTTCGATGGCCGCCGCAAAAGGCATGGCGGTGTTTGTGTCGGCCCCGAGGCAGTGTGCCGTGAGAAGGCAAAGCGCCGGCCGGATGCGCTTGCCGCTGGCCGGGGCGCCTTCATCAAGACCAAGCGCATAGGCGATGGCGTCGTCGAGATTTTCGATGGGCTGGGAGGGTGGCGCAATGACAGCGCGGAGCGCGATGTCAAGCCGCCGCTGGCTTTCCGCAAAAAAATGTTCGAGTTCTGGTGTCAATTTGCTCATGAATATGTGAATGACGGATTTCGTGAAGCAATG
Source organism: Candidatus Sumerlaeota bacterium (assembly GCA_026398535.1). Lineage (GTDB taxonomy): Bacteria > Sumerlaeota > Sumerlaeia > Sumerlaeales > Sumerlaeaceae > JAPLSQ01. Next base: position 10,689 of record JAPLSQ010000028.1, read on the forward strand.
CAAGAAAGGTATCGTGGCTAATACAGCGAAATTTGAGGATATGAGCCCCATGCGCCTGCAGAAATACATGGCCGCGTGCGGAATTGCCTCGCGGCGCCGATGCGACGTGATGATCGCCGCGGGACGTGTGGGCGTGAACGGCATCATCATACAACGGCTTGGGACAACGATCATGCCAGGCAGCGACAAGATCACGCTCGACGGCATCCCCGTTCTGCCGCCTGCCGCAGGTCTTGTCTATTACATGCTTCATAAACCGCGAGGGTATCTCACCACGGCACGGGACGAGCGCGGACGGCAAACTGTCTTTGATCTGCTGAAGGGTATCGCCGGGCGCGTCGTGCCAGTGGGCAGACTTGATCTTGATTCCGAGGGGCTGCTTCTACTGACAAATGATGGTGAACTGGCCCACAAGCTGATGCATCCCCGCTTCAGGATCGAAAAGGAATACGAAGTCTGGGTGGACGGCAAAGTGACGGAATCAGCGCTTCAGCAATTGCGCGATGGCGTGAATATCAGTAAGGCGCGCACCCAACCGGCAGTTGTCAGACTCGCGGCATGCACGGGAGCCCCCCCAGCCCGCAAACATGACAGATCGGCCCCCCCCACGGCATGTGAAACCCATCTTTACATCACGATCACCGAAGGCCGCAAACGCCAGGTGCGCCTGATGTGTGAGGCTGTTGGCCACCCGGTGCGCCGCCTGCGGCGCATACGGGAAGGATGCCTGAGACTGGGCAATCTGCCTTCCGGGCAATTCAGACCGCTGACATCTCGAGAGATCGACGCGCTAAGTGCAGAAATTGCAGGTTCGATGAGCAAATGATGTTGAATTTAATCGAATAAACATACGTCTGTTAATATATTAGCAAACCCCAATATCATGGGTGCATTGACAATATCCAAAAAGGGGATTTATGCTCTCAGGGCGATGATAGAGCTGGCACGCGTCTATGACAAATCACTGACGATTGCCAATATTGCGAAATCGCAGGATTGATGCTGGAAGATATTGTATCAGACGGGCTGGACGAAGATCAGATTGATGAATTGATGTATTACATTTAACTTCAGAAGGCAGGCACGCAATGGCTCGAATATACAACAACATTACGGAAACCATAGGAAACACCCCCCTTATCCGGCTCAATAAGGTTGTTGACGGTGCAAAGGCAACAGTGCTGGCAAAGTGTGAGTTTTTCAATCCCTTGTCCAGTGTGAAGGATCGCATTGGCGCCGCCATGATCAAGTGGCTTGAGGAAAACAAGGGGATCAAGCCGGGAGTGACAACCCTTATCGAACCGACGAGCGGCAACACGGGCGTTGCGCTGGCGTTTGTTGCGGCGGCCAAGGGATATCGGCTCATCCTGACCATGCCTGAAACAATGTCGCTGGAACGGCGCAAACTGCTCAAGATCCTCGGCGCCGAACTGGTGCTGACTGAAGGCGCCAAGGGCATGAAAGGCGCTGTGGCCCGGGCTGAGGAACTTGCCAAGGTCATCCCCAATGCCATTATTCCCCAGCAATTCGCCAATCCGGCTAATCCCGAAATCCATCGTAAAACAACAGCCGAGGAAATTTGGCGCGATACCGACGGCAAAGTGGACATCCTTGTCGCCGGCGTCGGAACCGGCGGCACAATCACCGGTATCGCGGAAGTCATCAAGCAGCGCAAACCGTCGTTCAAAGCCATCGCGATCGAACCGGCAGGCTCGCCTGTCCTCAGCGGCGGCCAACCCGGCCCTCATAAAATTCAGGGGATCGGGGCGGGATTTGTCCCCGAAGTGCTCAACCGCGCAATCATCGACGAGATCGTCCTTGTGCGTGAAGAGGACGCCGCGCTTTATGCCACTCGCACGGCCAAGGAGGAGGGCATTCCCCTCGGTATCTCCAGCGGCGCCGCGGTGTGGGCGGCCGCGCAGGTTGCCAAGAGGCCGGAAAATGAAGGCAAGACCATCGTGGTCATTCTCCCATCGACCGCGGAACGCTACCTGAGCTCGTGGCTTTACGCGGGCATCAGCGTCGACAGCGATGATGTGGAGGGCGTGTCGCAGTCGGGCGCATAGTGCATGGCCGCGCGTCGTGCCGATGCGCTGTGTCGGCTACTCGTACAGGCTCCATTCCGTTACGGCGGTTGTCTTGCTGATGCGGAATGACCAGCCGCCCCAAATGCCCCACGGATTGCCTTGCGCAAGACCACGGAATTCACACCAGCGGATTGCGGAAGCGGGAGGCCACGTGTCAAGGCATCCGTACTTGGGCGGGATCCCGTCTTCATACGCGACGATTGTGACGAAATGATCTGTCTTGCCCGTGCCGCCGGTGTCGACAAGAAAAACCATCGGGCGATTGGAATTGATCTCGCTCATCAGCAGGGTAAATGTCAGTGTGTCCCCAAAATAGTGTTGAGTGACTTCTGCGGCGTAATTTGTGTTGCGAAACAGCGTGTAGGAAGTGAATCCGGGATCGATGCTGGATGACCAACTGGAGCCATAGTGGCTGTCTTCCCTGCTCCATGAAGTATGCATGAAGTCGGCGACGCTGTTGTTGGTATGGCAGCCCGCCGGGTAGGTCTCCGAACTGTCGGGGATGACGTCGGTTGTCGCGTCGTCGTTGGGCAGGGAATAATTCTCATAATGAACTTGCAGTCCGCTGCCCCGCACTCCGCTTCCCTGCGAGGCAATCCCCTGGTTCACGGCCTCGGATTGTGTGGACGCGTCGTCATCGAACAGATCAGCGAAGCCGTGTGTGGCGTAATAACCGCAGACCATTCCGACAGCCGTGGGGCCGCATCCGTGACGCCACAGATAACCGGGTGTCCCTTCAATTGTGTTGCTGGTGACGGTTGGGGCGGCGGGCCGCGGCCATGGATACGCGTCCTTTGGCCCAACCCACGACGGAGGCTTTGGCCCGGTCGTGCTTCGCTGGGGTGTTACAGTTTGGGCGGCGGCGGCGGTGACAAGCAGAAAGACACAGATGATCAGAGCGGGGATCGATCCCCGGCGCGCAATCCAGTCAATGCTCATAAAACAGATTCCCTTCATATGCGGATGATGGTTCTAAAACAGCACTTTGAAGAAATGCTATAGAGCGTCGGAACAGCCAGCGCAAGTCCCAAAGAGCGTGAAACCGCGTTATCGCGGCATCTGCGTCAGTTTTGTGGTCTGATCCGGATTCTTCTTCATGCGGATGCGCCAGACAAGCTCTTCGGGTGATATGACTTTCACATTGTCGGGAAGGCGTTCCGCGCACCAGACGGCCGGCGTGTAGCCCCGTATGCCGCCGCGCCGCGGGGCGCCTGTTTGAGGCATGTTCTCCGCGTTTTCATCCGCGCCCGGCGGCTTTTTGAAATAAGACCAGCAATGGGTGATGACCCAATCGAGCGTCTGTCGGTCGTTTCCCGGCGCGTTCCTGACGGTATCCATGATTTCCCGCGCGATTTTTGCCGGCGTCCCGCACCGCAGACGCTTGTTTGAATTTTCCCAAATCGCATAACGGGCCGTAATAACCGGAACGTCGTTTCCGCTCTTGTCCTTGACCCAGAAGATTTGTCCCGCGCCGCCCTCGTAAGGGTAGTACTGGAACCCGAGGATCGCCTGCAATCCGTCCATTTCGCGCGCGAAAATCTCATAGGCTTTCATGGCTTCGGGTGAATCGAGATCCTGGAAATTGAAACCGATGATGCGTGTGTTTGTCTTTTTCATGAGCTCCCATGTGCGCCGGGCGTGCCGCGCCAGCAGTTCGTAGCGGTTCGGGCGCTCGCGGGCGAACTCCTCGGGGTAATAGTAACCGCCGCCCCATTCGATAAACCAGTCGTTGGGCAACTGGCTCTCCTTCGCGTAATCAATCGCATAAGGGCACACTTGCACGAGGTGGGTAAAGCAGCAAGACCAGCCGAAGGGAATGCGTCCGCGATCAGGACTTGACCACCAGCTCGTTCCCTGCCCCCGGAAAAATCCGCCCATGTACCACTGGACATTGTCGCCGTCGGTGATGACGAAACTCGTCGCGCTGCGCTTGTCGTTCCAATCGATTGTCCGCGCATCAAGGTTTTTGAATTTCGGAATGTCGGCCTTTTCTGAGCCCGCCATGAGCAACGGCAGATTCAGGCACCAGTCGGTGGCCGTCTGAATATGGCCATAGATTGTGGACATGCTGGTCGTCTTGTCCTCGTCGCCGCCGTTCCAGCCCAGAATCGGCGAAAGCGGTTCGAGCCATTTCATGGCCGAAGTGACGGGGTCGTCATAACCATACAGAGTCAGCGCCTTCTGGGCGATGGCAAAGTCGCGCGTGTGCGGCTTCTTCGGATCCTGCGTGCAGAGCATTTTGCGGTTGAACTGGTCCTTGTAGTTGTCGAAACACCACTGCTGGGTTTTCCCGCGGGCATCGAGTAGCATTTTCAAGCCGCGCTCTTTGGCCTGCGCCTCCAGCCCCTCCTCGACAAGGATGCCATTCAACAGTCCGGCCATCGAGGTTGCCACATTCACCGACAGATTCATGCCGGGCCGGTGTTCGTTGGATTCCCCTTTCGAAAAATCATAAGTATAGAGGATGTATCCCTTGATGATTCCCTTTTTGATGTAACGGTCGACCAGCGCCCATGGTTGGAATGTGCCGCGCGGTTCCAGCCCCAGCCGCCGTTTTGCCCGGGCGAACCAATCCTCGTAATCGGCGTTGCTCGTGCCGATCCAGACCATCTCATCGCAACGCCCTTCGTTGACAGCCTTGGCCGCAAGGCCGGCCACGGACTGAACCATCATGTGGGTTGCCCCCAACTCGGGCGGGCTGATCTTGCCGTTGGGATTGCGCACGGGAGCGAAAGTGTCGTAGGATGTCGAGCGCGCGACGGCTTTGGGAACAGCCTGGAGCGGCCACCAGCGGTCATCTTCCGCTGCCGCGCCGCAATTGTTTAATAACACAATAACCATGATCACGGGAAACCAGACATTTTTCATGGAACCGCAACGGCCTCCTTGGAACAAGTTGAGGAGGAAAATGCGCCGCAAAATCAGGGAGTGCCATGAAAAAATCGCGGGTGTCGTCGCGTCTTCTCTGTGAAGCGCGTTTCTGTTCGCTGATTCCGCCGAACTGAAAAGGACTCACGAGCGGGGTTCTCCGCCATGGACAGCCGCCGCGCCCTTCTCTGTCAGCCGGAATCCCGGAGGCGACACCAATGGCTGGAGCAGTTCATCTCTGACCATCTGCCTTTGTTTCCGTCTCAATACCGGTGAAATCCGCGCTCTCGACGACATTCAGCGCCGCATGAAAATGATGTATGCCATGGAGTGTGTGTGAGCAACCTGGATGGAAAATACCAGATGCTTGCAGGGGGGGATATTCACGCCCATTTGATTGGATCTCAGGACACACAATGTGCTCAATCCGTGCATCTTCTTATCATGTTTTCCCCTGAATGTGTCGCGATTGTTGAGCTTGGCGCGCATCGTAAAGGAACTGAAAACCCATGCGTATTTTTCTTGCAATCGCATTTCGATCTTAATAAATGGTGCCCTGAATCGTGTAAACGTTTGCATTAAAGTTCGGTGTTGCATGAGAGGAAGTATTATGTAATGTTTCACCGGGATATGCGAGAGGCAAGGACACGGCAAAGTTCCGTGGGATAAGGAGATGAGAGGCCATACATGATTAGTGAACGGCGCATTTGCGGACGGGTCGGCGGACTTGTTTTCACGCGATTGTGTAAACGTTTGCACAAGCAAACGTCTTGTGTTTTTCCCATCCGCGGAGATGCCGCCAAAGGCATGGAATGTTCATCAGTCTTGCGGCTCGAAAGGAGGTTGGGTATATGAAAATGCCGGTTGAAAGGGCATCTTTTGGAGAAAGAAGGGATTTTGATTTGAGACGGGGATTCACACTCATTGAACTATTGATCGTTGTCGCGATCATCGCGATTCTCGCGGCGATCGCGGTGCCGAACTTCATCGAAGCGCAGACGCGCGCCAAGGTCTCGCGTGTGAGCACTGATATGCGCGCGCTGTCGACCGCGCTGGAATGCTACAGGCTCGACAACAACAATTATCCGCAGGATCCTGGATCAGGCTGGATTGATCCGAGCGGTTATTATGGGATGCTGAAATTGATGGGACTCCGTCCGCTGTCAACACCGGTGGGATACATGTCCGCGGTGCCGAAGGATCCCTTCATTCCCGTGCAGGACACATTTCCCCAGTCATACGTGTACTTTTGCCCAGGCAAATACCTGGACTATGGACCATACGCCGGCCGGATGATCTGGCAGTTGTCTTCTGTCGGACCGAACAAAATAGCGGATTTTAACTTCCTGCGGTATGATCCGACAAACGGGACGATGAGCCCCGGCGACATTTTCCTGTGGGGACCCGGAATTGGGTTGGACAAATAACAATTCATGAGACGATATGAAGTTGCTGTATGAAACAATAAATTTCCGAAAGGAGAGCAAGATGAAAAGGAAAAGTATCGCGTTTCTGGTATTGGCGGCGGTCATCGGTCTGATGTCCAGCACGTCATTCGCCCAAGTGGATTATGCACTTGGCAAGTCGTACACATCAAATCCCCCGATCACTCCCACCAGCTCATGGTGGCTGGGCGAGGATCCGCCCTGGGTCAAGTTCACCGATGGCATCAGCGCCTGGGCTTGGGGCGCCGTCACCGGATGGCAGGGGTCGGACGCTGTAGGCATGACGACCATCACAATTGATCTGGGCAGCGTCAAGACGGACATTGCCAAGGTTCAGGTTGATCAGTTCGTCTCGACCAGTTCCGCCGTCTATGCGTCTGATTCTGCCAGATGCCTTGGCTCCACCGATGGCACGAATTTCACGGTGTGGGGTGACATGACCACCACCGGAACTTCCAGCGACACGGAAACCATGTGGTACTGGGTCTATGAGACCGCTTCATACAAGACCGCGCAGTATATGATGGTTGAAATGGATTATGCAAGCAGCGTGGGCGGTCACAAACTGCTGTCTGAAATCTGGGTGTTCTCGCCCGGCGCTACGTCCGTGAAGGACTGGAGTCTGTATCGATAATGAATTAACTGGGCGCGGAGGGCGGTGGAGCGCGCCGCAATGCGTTCCAACGTCCCTCCGCGTGTTCTTGTCTCGTCGCATCACATCTTTTTTTAGGAAGGGGAGCAACGAGGTGGGCAGAGTATGTGTGGTTTTGTTGTCTTTTCTTGCCATGTTATCATCATTTAGCGCTCTGGGCGCAACGCCGCCGCCCAAGTTTGACGGCGCCTTCCTGTGGGTTGGGAATGATCATGTTCAATGGACCGGGGAAAGGTGGAAGAGCGAATTCGGCTGGATGCGCCAGCTTGGTTTTAAGACGGTCATTGTGTCGGGCTGTGTCCATGAAAAAACCGCCATTTATCCAACATCCATACCCGGACTTTCACCCGCCAAGGGCGACGCTGTCCTCCAGGTGCTGAACCACGCCGACGCGAACGGCATGGATGTGCATCTCGGCCTTGTCGGCGCGCGCCGATGGTGGTCTGACACCAGCGAGGCTTTTCTCGACGAGCTAACCTCGCTCAGCAAGGCAACCGCATCGGAATTATATGATCGATACAAGTCCCATCCCTCGCTTCACGGTTTTTACATTACCGGGGAAATCGACAACATGACCTGGGTGGACGAGATACTGAGAAAACGGCTCGCGGAGCGCTTCCTCAAACCCGTGTCCGATCACATCAAATCCCTGAACAAGTCGCTCGTTGTTTCCGAGGCGCCCTTTTTCAACATCAAGTTTCAGGGCCCGGAAGAATACGGGAAATGGTGGGAGAAGACATTCAAAGAAGTTCCGAATCTTGATCTTCTTATTCCCCAGGATGGCATAGGCGTCAAACATGCGGAACTGGCTGATGTGAAGAAATACTTTGGCGCGCTTCGGGATGCCTGCAAGGCCAATGGCCGCGTGCTATGGTCTGACCTTGAAATATTCGAGCAACAACAGGGGGGACACTCAAAACCTGCCGGCATAAAGCGCATCATCGAACAGCTTGCGGTGGAAAAGCCCTTCGTTGAAAAAATCGTCTTCTGGGAATTTGGCTCCTACCTGTCACCCGGGCAATCAAGCCAAGCAGCGGAGTTGTTCAACCAATACCTCAATTATTTGAATGGTGGGCAGGCTTTTTCAACGCTACCGGGGACAGGGCCGACCAGCCCCTCAAAAGAAAGCGCGCCTGATGGAGGCCGTTAATGCCGCAATACGCCCGAGAATACTCACAGTCATGTTGCTGACAGCCGCATTGTTTCCAGTTGCGGCGAGTGCGGGCTTGAACGGCGGATTTCTATGGCCGGGTTTATACACAAACTGGAACCAGGCGCGATGGGCGCAGGAATTTCAAGCCATGCAGGGCATTGGCATGAACATTGGCCTTCCGGCATACGCGGTCAATGAAACAAATGCCATCTATCCCACAACAATCCCCGGCCTGACGCCCTCATCATCCGATTCGATTGAACCGCTTCTTGCCGCGGCCGACGCCAGCGGTTTTCAGATTTATCTGGGCCTTCTCGCGGAGAATGCCTGGTGGTCGCAGACGGACACGGCATACCTTGATCATGTGGCCGCGTTAAGCGAGAGCATTGCCACCGAGCTTTATGCGCGTTACCAGCCTCATCCAAGTTTCAAGGGATTTTACCTGCCGCAGGAGATCGACAACTGCCGCTGGTGGGCGGAGACAGACCGGCGACGCCTTGTGGACCACCTGCTCAAACCAGTCTCAGATCATGTCAAGGGACTGAATCCCAATCTTGTTTTCTGCGAGGCGCCCTTCTACAATCCGGCCTGTCAGCAACCAGCCGAATACCGCATGTGGTGGACCCAAACACTTGCTGAAGCGCCGGGATTTGACCTTGTCATTCCGCAGGACGGCATCGGCGCCAATCCCGACCACATCACCTTCCAGGTAATCACAGATTATTTCACGGCGCTCAAGGGAGCGTGCGATGCCACCTCACGCACCCTGTGGTCCGACCTTGAAGTGTTTGAAAAGGTGGGAGTCCCTGAACCGCCGCCAACAATGGACCGCATTATCAACCAGATCAATGTGGAGCAACCGCTCGTGCAGCGGATCGTCGTTTGGGAGTGGGGATATATCGCGCCTGACTCTTCGGTTCGCGGCCTTGATTTTTACAATAATTATCAGCGATACCTTGCCGGGAAAAAGTTGTTGCGGCAGGTCTATCAGGAAAAAAGTTGCTCGATTTCCCCGGTGCCATCTCCGGCCTATCCCGATTCGGGTGGAAAGCTGGCGGACGGCAAAGCGATGTTCAGTTTCGACGGTAATGCGGGGTGGCTTTCACCGTCCACGGTCACTATCACTCAGGACCTTGGCGCCGCGGTTCCGGATTTGCTAAACCTCCGCGCATACTTTGACCGCGACAGCGAATCTGCGGTCAACCTGCCTTCACGTGTTCGGGTCAGCCTGTCGGGCGACGGGTCGAACTACGTGCTGGCCGGCGACCTTGCCGCCATCACCCAGGACAATCAAGCAATGAATCCTTACCAGTTGATGCTGGCTTCGCCCGAGGCGGCGCGATATGTAAAGTACGAGATCACCCCGGGCGCGAACTGGCTCATGTGCTCGGAACTGGGCGCATACCGCATCGCCAGCAATCCCGGCCTGCTGTCACAAGGAAAATCTTACACGCTGTTGGCTTCCCCTTCCACGCAATATCCTGACAACGGGCATAAACTGACGGATGGCGTCATCGCATTCACATGGGCGGAGCAGGTGGGTTGGTTCAGCCCGAGCACCAGTGTCACGGTGACACTCAATCTTGGGGCGCCCAGTTCGATCAGCCGTGTGGAGGCATACGCCATGCGTTCGGACTCATCGGCTGTGTCCATGCCATCCGAGGTGACCGCGGCGTTGTCGGCAGACGGGCAGAATTATGGCGCCGCGCAGGCGCTTGCACCGGAAACAAATCAGAATGAAGCTATCAACTGTTTCAGCCGGGACAAATCTGACGCGATTTATCGCTATGTCAGATTAACATGCAAGCCCGGCGCGGGATGGCTCATGTTGTGCGAAGTGAAAGTTTTCGGGGAAAGTTTATCAGGCGCAGACGCCTGGAACCTGTATTGAGCGGATGATATTCTGATCGGAAAAACTGATGAGCATGGCTGACAAACCAGATAACAGCACGACAGACAGCCTCGAATGTTCCGACGCGCTGCATTACCACTATCTTGTGCGCAACGACCGCCGCGCAGCTTATTCCGACATCATCTGTCGCTCACTGGTCAATTACCCCAAAGAGCGTCGGTCCGATGAAGGCAACGCCGCCGCCCCAACTCGTCCATGCGACAATCTTGTTCCCATCACCGGTTCATTCTTTGTTCTCGGCGACACACCCGACGACAGCCATTGGATCAGCCCCAATGCCATGCAAAAGGAACTGGGCTACATGCACGAGATCGGGATGGACACGATCGTCATCACGACAGGCATAGGCGACAAGGTGTGCTACCCCTCGTCGGTTCTCAGGCACGCGGCAAAGAGCGATCTGCTGGACATGCTGCTGCGGCAGGCCGGGTCGCTTGGCATGAGTGTCTTTGTTGGCCTGCCGAGCCTGCTCGTCGACTGGATGATAGCAACCGACGAGGAACTGGATCGGGTTTGTTCGACGACGCGACAACTGGCGGCGGAACTGGCGGCCAATTACGGCGGCCACAAGTCATTCCATGGATGGTATCTTTCCTACGAGTTGTGCAATGTTTTCATCGAAAACAGGTCTGACCCGCGCATTCTTCCGGCATGGATCGGCCGGTTGCGGACAATCTGCAAAGATGTCGCGCCAGACAAGCCCGTGATGATCGCGCCTTATTTTACGAGCACGATGCCGCTTGAGCGCTTCGAGGCGTTATGGGACATGGTCATGGATCAGACCAAAGTCGACATTCTTGCCATGCAGGACGGTGTAGGAATTTATGGCGGTGACCGCTTGGCCGAGGTCGATGCGCATTTCAGCATTCTCAGGAAACTGTGTGATCGCAGGATGGTCAGCCTTTGGGCTGATCTTGAAATCTTCCAACAGATTTCGGGCATACCATTTGACCAAAAGCCGTGGTCTGCCATTCCTGCATCGGTTGATCGGTTGACGGAACAGATCATGGCGTTGTCGTGCCATGTGCGAAAAATTGTCATGTTTTGTTTCTCTTCATACATGAGTCCCGCGGCCTCGCAATCCGCTTCCATGCTTTTCGATGCCTACAAGTCGGAATGGAACTTGCGGCATGGGTGAGATGGTCAAGCGTCCCACAATTAAGGACATAGCCCGTTCCGTCGGCGTCTCGGCTGCCACGGTGTCCCGGGTGCTGGATCATGATCCGAGGATCAGCAGCGAAACCTCCAGGCGGGTCTTGCAGAAGGCGTCGGAACTTAATTATCGTCCGAACATCATGGCGCGGGCGCTGGTCAAGCGCGGCAGCAGCCTGATTGGATTGCTTCTGCGTCACATTCAGGGTTCCTTTTTCTCCGACATCATCGCGGGGGTTCAGGAGGTGGTCGAAAGGGAGGGTTACAGCATTATCCTGTGCAACTCTGACATGAACGCTGTCACTGAGCGCGATCATCTCCGCGTCCTGCTGGATAAACAAGTTGAGGGCATCATCATCACACCGATCACCACGGAGGGCGTCAACCGCAACGCCTATAACCATATCGGCCACGCGAATGTCCCGCTTGTGATGCTCGGCAATCCCAAAGAGGGGGCCAACCATCCCTATGTCAAAGTTGACAACATGCTCGGAGGATATCTTGCGGGCAAACACCTGATCGGTTTGGGACATTCCCTCATCGCATACATCAGTCCCCGACAGGATGAACTGATTTCCCACAAACGCACTCTTCATTCCGAGAACATCGAGCGCTATCTTGGACTGGGCCAGGCCATGCGGGAGCATGGCCACGCTGAGCGTCTCACCGTGATCGAGGCGCCGAATGAAGATGTGACCGAAACAATAGTCGCGCGGTTGATGTCGCTCAATCCGCGTCCGACGGCGCTATTCGCCTATGGCGACATGATGGCCTTCAAGATCATGCGGTTGCTCGAGGACAAAGGCTGCCGGGTGCCCGAAGACTTCTCCATCATCGGTTATGATGATCTGGATATATCATGCCTGGTCAATCCGCCCTTGTCGACCATATCGCAACCCAAGAAGGATTTAGGCAAGATAGCCGCCCGCAAACTGCTTGGCATGATGAAGGGGTTACCGACAACGGCGACCGTCCTGAAACCGCTGCTCATTCCACGAAACAGCACTGCGCCACACCGGGGAGCATGAAAAGACCAACATGAACCGTTGCGAATGCTGGCATTGGGTCTTACTAGTTCTATTGACGGGCGTTCACGCGGCCGGCGCTTCCTCGGAAAGCGTGGTTCTGAAAAACGCGAGTCTTCGGTGCGCGATCGATCCCGCGCGCGGCGGGCGGGCGTTTGATCTGTCATTGATCGATGGGAAAAATCTGGCTCACAAGGATTATGGTTTCTTCTCTGATCATCCGAATGTCGACAACTGGGATACATTCCGCAACCTCAGGTATACGGTGACGGGACGGCCAACCTCGCAATCAGTGGAGTTGCGCGTCCAGGCCGAAGGCATTGAATTGTCAAAGAAGATTCGTCTGCATCCTGAAGATGCCAAAATCACCCTGGATTACGAAATCCGCAACATGAGCACGGCGCCTCTTTCTCTCAACAGCGCGTTCGCCAGCTTTCTCCCGGTTCCATCCACAAAAGAAACGACGCCTGTTGCGTGCTGGCCGTTGCCCCGAAGAGAAAATCCTGACACGATCTTGGAGTCGTGTTTGGATGCCTATGCAAGATGCGGGGCTGCGGAAACGTCGGGCTTGTGCGCGTATCACCCGCAGGCCGGGGTCCTCATCCGCATGATTCCGGACAGGCGCAACCTTGATGAGTGCCGTATCGGGGTGGCTGCCCTCTCGTATGCCGGACTGGAAAGTCATTACAAGTTCGCCGGTCTGGAGCCGGGCCAGAGAATGGTCATCAGTGTTGAGTATTTATTTGAGCCAGCTATTTTTCCGCCAGACGTGCTTCGGCCGTTTTACAGGCGCTGGGTGGAGCGCATAGCGTCATTTCGTGAGTTGCTGAAGCATCCTCCCGCGCCTCCTTATCCTGGCCGGCGCCTCCCGATCAGCGGCGCTTTTTACAGTTTCTGGGAAGTCGGCCCTCAGCTCAGTGCCAACAAGCAGCTTGCCTTTAAGGAAATGAAGGCAATGTCCGATGCGGGAATGAACCTTGTCATCATAGAAACTGGCGCGATTAAGGGAGTGATCTACAAATCGTGTCATCGTCCGACGATTGCGGGATGTGAGCGAACTCTTGATCATTTGATCGAGGCGGCGGACAAGCTGGGGATGAAGGTGTTCCTGTCGCTTCCCATGATCAATGCCGATCCATTTTACAGCAATGACCGCGAGTTTGCCGCGTTCAAGCAGAACATGCGCCTCCTTGCCGGCGAACTTTATCAGAAATATGGCAAAGCCGCATGCATGGCGGGGTGGTACATTCCCTTTGAGATTGCCGATTCAACGATCACGCATTCTACCGAGCGCGTTAAAATCGCGCAGGCGCACCGTGAACTTGCCGATTATCTGCGCGGCTTGACGCCCCATCTTCCTGTCAGTATCGCGCCTTATTTTCTCGCCAACCTCATGCCTGACGATTTCAAGACTGTCTGGGCGGACTTTCTGTCGTCGGCGGGTGTGGACATCATGATGGTGCAGGACAGCGTCGGCGCGTTGAATGTGAGCCGCGATTCGGAGGAGCGATTCAAGATACTGCCGCTTTACCTTGACGCGCTCCACGATGCCTGCGCCCAGACAAGCGTGGCGTTATGGCTTGATCTGGAAGTATTCGAACAAATACACGGCACCCCCATTGACGGGGAGGAATGGAGCGGCCGCCCGGCTGAGATCGGGCGTGTGACAAGGCAATTGGAGCTTGGCAGCCAATATGTGGAGCGGATAGTGTGCTACTGCTTTTCGCATTATCTCAGCCCGAACGGAATCATCCCGTCAGCCGCCCGGCGCTCGAGCGCTTTGTATCAGCAATATCTTTATCACCTGCGCCGTGAAACGCGGTCACCAAATCAACAGGATCCGCAATGATCAAACCCATCAGTGGAAGCTGGTTTGAGTTCCAACATTTCTTTGATGTGGAAGGAAAATACTGGAACGCGGAGTGCGCCAGATTCAGCGGGGCTGACTGGCGCATTAAAATCAGCGAGATTGCGCAAATCGGCATCACCCAGCTTGTGCTCATGAATGTCGCCTGTCACAACAAGGCGTATTATGATACCGGCATATTTCCGAAGTTTCCGCTCGGTTGTGAGGATCCCGTGGAAGCGGTTCTCGGCGCCGCGGATGAATTTGGGATGAGCTTCTTCGTGGGGCTTGGATACTTCACGCCAGCCAACAGCCCGCTATGGATGATCAATGAACCGGCTGACGTTAAAAGGCGATTGCAGGCGATGAATGAAATTGCCGAACGCTATGGCCATCACAAGAGCTTTACGGGATGGTATTGGCCCCATGAGGCAAGCATCTGGAGCCGCTTAAAGGAGGGCTTTCTCCAATATGTCAACACCTGCAGCGCGGAGGCGCGCAAGCTGACGCCCGGCAAGAGAATCCTGATCGCACCCTATGGGACGCGCACGGTTGTGCCGGATGATGAATACGTCAGGCAACTCGAACAGCTTGATGTGGACGTCGTTGCCTACCAGGACGAGGTGGGCGTGGAAAAAACCAGGATCGAGGAGCTGCCCGCCATCTACGAAAAACTCCGAAATGTGCATGACCGCGTCCCACAAAGAAAGCTTTATGCGGATGTGGAAATATTCCGTTTCGAGGGGCTTGTATACCGCAGCGCCCTCATCCCCGCGCCGTTCGAGCGCGTGCGAAGACAGCTTGAGATCGCGTCAGATTATGCGGACGCCATTTTCGTTTATCAATACCAAGGCATGATGAACAAGCCGGATTCGCTGGCTTTTGCCGGACATCCGGAATCACCAGCGCTTTACAGCGATTATACGGGCTGGAGGCAAGAAGGCAAGACTGCTCAGACTTGCAACGAATGAATGCTATCGGTTATCACAGCCCGCACGGAGTTCTCAAGAGAGAGCTTTGCGCAAATCTTTTCTGATGGTCTCAACAGAGCTTTCGATGACCGTGCTCTCGTGAAGACGCAGAACCGCCGGATCCTTCAGCCCCGAACCAGTCAGCATGAGCACGACACTGTCATTATCGCCGATTTTTCCGGCTGCGCGAAGTTTTTTAACGGCGGAGAGTGATGTGGCGCTTGCTGGTTCCACAAAATAGCCTGCATGCGCAAGCTCGCGTTGCGCTTCGTGAATTTCCTCTTCAGTCACATCCTCGGCAAGCCATCCGTGCTCACGGGTCTTATGAATGATTTCATTGCCGCCCGCCGGATTTCCGTCCGTAATGGCCTCGGCGACTGTGTGGAAGTTTGTAAATGGCACAACCTCGGTCAGTCCCTTTTTGATGGCTGTGACAAGCGGGCTGTTGTTGCGCGCCTGGACGACGATCATTTTCGGCAGGCGTCTGATGATGCCGGCCTTTCTGAGTTCGCGGTATCCTTTGAAGATGCCGCGAATGTGCCCGCAAGCCGAGGTTGGAACAGCGATGTAATCGGGAACCTGGCCGTTCATCTGTTCATGCATCTCGAATGCCGTGAGTTTATAGCCCTCCACTCTGAGCGGCCCGTTGCCTGAAACTATGCGCAGCTTGAATTCATCAGCAAG
>JAPLSQ010000066.1 GCA_026398535.1 Candidatus Sumerlaeota bacterium
CACGGACACTGATGCCAGGATGAGCGCCCGCAGTGCACACTTTCCGAACGCCTTTTATTCGCGCATTCCATCGGGTTTGCTGGCAACGGTTTTTCTGTTCTGTGTTTTTATGCTGACGGCGTCGCGGTTGCGTTTTGGTTATGAGGGCTTCAACATGGACCAGTGCGAGGCGCTCCTGCGCGGCACGCTCGCGAGGCTGCCCGACGGGCGGCTGGCGCCCTACACCCAGGGCGGCATTCTGGAGGTCGCCGCCTGCGCGCCGTTCGCCGCGCTGAAAGCATGGATTGGGGCGGGCGGCGGTCATGGGGGACTCCAGCAACTGGCCCATGCGCCGGCCCTTCCGCTCTATACGGCCATCCTGTGCCTGCTTTTTTTCGGTCTGGCGCGCGAGATTTACGGGAATGACGCCACGGCTGTCATGCTGACGCTGATTCTCGGCATATGCACGATGGTTTGGCCTTACTCGAAATTCGGCATGGAAACATTTCAGACGATGGGCACGGTGGGCGGCGCGTGGGCGTTGCTGCGCCACGCCCGCACGCGGAGCACGCCGAGCGCGCTGGCGTTTGGCTGCGCGCTCGGCGCGCTGGCGCTGACCAAGGTTTCCGGCGCGGTTCACGCGGCGCTGCTGGGCATGGCGGGGCTCTGGCTGGCATGGCGGATGTGCTGGTGGAAAAGCCGCGGGTTTTGGCGCAATGCCGCGCTGGCTGTCCTTCCGTGCGCCGCGGCTGCCGCGATCTTTCTGCTGACCAACCGCTGGCGATACGGCGGATGGGTCACCGCCGGACGCTACAGCAGTCAGCATATCCAAGGCCCGGCTGCCGCGTTTGGGGCATTTACGGCGCTCATTTTCAGCCCGGGCAAGAGCCTTTTCGTTTTCAGTCCACCGCTTCTCATCGGCCTTTGTTACTGGGGCTGGTTCTGGCGCGCGTTCCCGATGGCGCGTCCAGTGATGATTGCGGCGCTGCTGGCCGTTGTCTTCCATCTCCATCTTGACCCATGGACGGATGAAACATGGGGGCCCCGCCGGTTTCATTTCGTGATCCCCTTCCTGCTGTTGCCCGCCGGATTGTGGCTGGAGGGGTGGCGCGGGCTTGGCTGCTTGCCGCGCTGGAGCGGATTGGCGGCCCTGTCCGCTGGATTCATCATGCAGTTGATCGCCGTGCTGTTCGATTTTACGGCGCTGCCGTTTGTGCTTGGAAAAAATTTCATCTATACCAGCGAAAACTTCACATGGAATCCGGCGCTGATGGCGCCGCGTTTTAATTTGTTCATGCTGGAGTCCATGATCGCGCGTCTGGCCGCGGGCCAGCCGTTGCGGTTTGTGTACAATGAAACATACATGCCCTGGCTTTCACCGGCAAAGACTCCCTATCCGATCTCGTTCGATTTGTCAGGCCAGGACCGGCCCGATTTCTGGTATCTTCAGCATCTGAGCGATTACCCGAACTTCAACGCGCTACTGTTCACGTCGGCCTGTTTCATCTTATTCGTGATTATGGCAACGGCGTGCGGCGCGGTGCTTTACATGCGCCTGAGGAGAGGGCGGATAACACTTTCACATGAACGTTGACCGCCAGAGCATTGAGGTTGACATTGTCTGTGCCGGATTTGGTCCGGCGATGGGCGGATTTCTCACGACATTGGCGCGCGGACTGTCAGATGAAAACGGCCAGCCTGTGGCTGAAAGCGCGGTCATTCCCGGCATGCCGCCCCAGGTGATCTGCTATGAGCGCGCCGACGACATCGGATTCGGCGTGTCGGGTGTTGTGACGCGCGCTCGGGGCATCCGCGCCTCCTTCCCCGGCCTCGATCCCGCGCAGATTCCCATGGCGGTTCCGGTCAAGACTGAGAAACTTGTCTACCTGCTCGATCCCATCGGCGCGAGCCGGCGTCCTGCCCTGATGCGCATGGCGGATGCCTTCATCCGCGCCCTCAAAGCGATTCTCCCGCACAAGCACGAGGCGTTTGAACTGCCTTACATCCCGCCGTTTCTCAACAAGCATGACGGTCTTGTCATGTCTATCGGGCAGTTCAATCAGTGGGTCGGCGGCCAGCTCATGGCGGGCGGGGCCGTGCAGATATGGCCGGGAATGCCCGTGGACGCTCCCATCATCGAGGCTGGTCGCGTGGCGGGTGTGCGGCTCATCGACCAGGGCACGGACAAACAGGGCCGGCCCGACGCGGGATACATGCCCGGCATGAATATCCGCGCCGCGCTCACAGTGATCGGCGATGGCCCCATCGGCCCTGTCGGCAGAGAGATCGACGAGCATTTCGGAATGCCCGAAGGCCATCACCGTCGCGACTGGGCGGTTGGCGTCAAGGCGGTCATCGATCTTCCCGAAACATGCCAACTTGAAGAAGGCACGGTCATCCACACCTTCGGTTATCCCGAACCGGAAATATTCGGGTTCTTGTATGTTCACCCTGGGCGCATTGCCTCGGCGGGCATTTTTGTGCCTTCCTGGTTTGACAATCCGGCGCGCACCTCTTACCGTTATCTTCAGCACTGGATGACGCATCCTTATCTGTGGAGGCATCTTGAGGGCGGCGCCCTGCGGTCGTTTGGCGCGAAATCGCTTCTGGAGTCGGGATTGCGCGGAGAGCCTTTCCTGGCGGGCGACGGATACGCGCGCATTGGCGAGGGATCGGGAAGCACGAATGTGCTCACGGGATCGGGTGTTGACGAGGCATGGACAACAGGCGTCCAGCTTGCCGAGGGGGTGCTGGAATTGCTCAAGCAGAAGAAACCCTTCACGAAAGACAATCTTGAATCCGCTTATACGGGGCGGCGCCGCGCGAGCTGGATTGAGCGCGAGGCCCGCGCCGCGTCGCGCTCGCGCGACGGATTCAGCACGGGTTTTATCACAGGAATGATCGGCATGGGCTTGGCGGGCATGACCGGTGGTCGGCTCAACATGCCGGGCAAACAGGTTCCCCCCCACGAGCGCATTCCGCCGCTCGAGGAATACTATAAGGGGCGCATCAGTCCCGCGGAGATCGAGGAAATCCTCCAGAGTTGCGCCCGGCAGGGTCTGCCGGCGCATGACGCGCTGATGGACCGGGCGGGCTGGCCGGCGATTCCACTTGACGGCAAATTGCTTGTCTCGCATCAGGACGCCCTGATCATGGGCGGCAAGGCGCAGGCTCCCGGGGGATACCGCGACCATGTTTTGTTTGCGCGCAAAAATCTATGCGAAACGTGCCGCACAAAAGTCTGCATCGACATGTGCTCCGCCCAGGCCATCATGCCCGGCTCCGCGGGCGGCGCGCCTTCCTTTGACCGTGAAAAGTGCCTGCACTGCGGCGCCTGCTTTTGGAATTGCGCCAAGGCTGATCCTGACAATCCCGAGCGCGCGAACATCCGCTTCATCGCCGGAGCGGGCGGTCTGCACTCGGCGGAAAACTGACGCCATCAACGTTTTCTTAAACTTCCGTTGTTGCGTATCAACCGCTCATGAGCGCCTGTTGAATCCAATCATCATCGCGGCCAATCGCAACCCATGTTAAACCATGCAAATGATCACATCGCCGGCGCGCCGCCTCCGCTCTCGCTCGCGGTTTTGCATGCGCGCACCGCCGATGACCTGCGCCCGCTTGCGGCGCAGCTTGGCCATGTGCTGAAATCATGTTCGTGGGTTGGCGGTCTCGATCTGCTTGTTTTTCAGGAGGGCGCGCCGGATCCGGCCGTCCAGACCGCAACCGAATCCGCTGGCGGGCGGTATTTTACCGGCGGGAATGGATACGGCAGCTCGCTCCGCAAGGCCATAGAGCGCGCGCGGGGCGATTGCCTGGTCACCATGGATTTGGACGGTTCCCATAACCCGTACATCATCCCCGAACTGCTCGCCCTGCGGGGCGAGGCCGACATTGTCATTGCGTCGCGTTACGCGCGCAACGGCTACAGCAACGCCACGGTCGCGCGCCGTTTTCTGAGCTGGGGCGGAAACCTTGCGATTTCGATCCTGCTGGACATGCCCGTCAGGGACATGACGTCGAGTTTTCGGCTTTATCGTCTGCCTGCTTTGCGCCAGGTGAAGCTTGAGAGCGACGATTATGGCGCGCTCATCGAGGCGCTCGTCCGCGCATATGCCCAGGGTTTTCGCATTGTGGAAACGCCGTTTCATCATGGAGCGACGCAGGGCGGCGGCCGCCGCCCGATCACAGGGATCGGGCGCGACCTTTGCCGCCAGTTCGGGCGTCTTTGGCGTCTTCGCAACTCGATCGACTGCGCCGATTATGACGAGCGCGCGTTTCGCAGCCGCATCTGGTTTCAGCGCTCGTGGCAGCGCCGCCGCTACCACGCGCTGGCCGGCATGGCGCGCTCGTGCCCCGCAGTGCTCGATGTCGGCTGCGGTTCAAGCCAGATCGTTCTCGGCCTGCCTCAGTCGGACATTTGCGACATCTGCCTTAACAAACTGCGTCATCACCGCGGCCGCGCGCGCACCCCCGTCCGCGCCAGCGTCTTCAACCTTCCGTTTCCCTCCAACCGCTACGACGCGGTTATCTTTTCGCAGGTGATCGAGCATCTGCCGCGCGACCCGCGCATCCTCACAGAAATCGTGCGCGTCGCCAAACCCGGCGGTCTTGTCATTGTCGGCACCCCCGATTACGCCACATGGTGGACCACCATCGAAAAACTCTACAAACTCGCCAATCCGACCGGTTATGCCGATGAGCATATCACCCATTACACATTCAAGTCTCTGAAGGCCGAGGCCGAGAGCCGCGGATGCGAGTACATCGCCCACGACTGGGTGTGGGGCGCGGAACTCATCATGCGGTTCAGAAAGAAATAAAAAGCGGGCAGGCCCGCGCTACTTTGCGGGTTGCGTCTTGCCGAACTGAATCTGGTGGAAGCGCGCATAGCGGCCACCCAATTTGAGCAGCTCCCCGTGGGTTCCCCGCTCGACAAACCGGCCGTTTTCCATCACATAGATTTCGTCGCAGTTCTGGATGGTCGAGAGCCGGTGGGCGATGACGAAGACGGTGCGGCCCTTGATCACGCGCCGCAGCGCCTCCTGGATGAGCGCCTCGGTCTCGGAGTCGAGCGACGATGTCGCCTCGTCGAGGACGAGGACGGGCGCGTTCTTGAGAATCGCGCGCGCGATGGCAAGGCGCTGTTTTTCGCCGCCGGAGAGACCAGTGCCGCGCCCGCCGACGATTGTGTCATACCCCCGGGGCAGTGCCGTGATGAAGCGGTCGGCATTGGCATCGCGCGCGGCCCCGACGATCTGGTCGCGCGTCACATTCTCCGAACTTCCATAGCGTATGTTGTTGGCGACCGTGTCATTGAACAGAACGACATCCTGTGTGATGACGGCAATTTGAGCGCGGAGCGACCGCAACTGCGCGCCGCGCAGGTCGATGCCGTCATAGGTGATGCGGCCCTGGTTGGGATCATAAAACCGCGGCAGCAGATTGACGAGCGTTGACTTCCCCGATCCGGTTTCGCCCACGATTGCGACGGCCTTGCCGCATTGAACGCGCATTGTTATGTTGCGCAGGACGGGTTCGCGGTGACGAGCGTAGGCGAACGTCACGTCGTCATAGACGATCTCGTTTTGCAGCGGCCCCAGCCGTATTGCGCCGGGCTTGTCGATCATCTCCGACTGCGTGTCGAGCACGCGGAACACGCGGTCGCATCCCGCCAGCCCTTTCTGAATGCGGCTGTTGACGCGGCTGACCCCCTTGAGCGGCCGGAACACCTGGCTGATGAGACCCACAAACAGGATGAAATCCGACGGCGTCATCACGCGCAGGTTGAGCACATAATATCCCCCGATCAGTATCATCGCGCCCAGCGTGGCGAAGCCAAGCAGGCCGGTGAGTCCCGATCCGGTTTCCTCGGCCGCCCTGGTTTTCATGACTAGCTGGAAGATGCGCCAGTTGTCGCGGCTGAATTGGCGGCATTCATAAGGTTCCATGTTGAAGGATTTCACAACCTTTACGCCCATGAAGGCTTCCTGAACGCGCGCGGTCACATCGGCCCGCGTTTTCTGGATGCTCGCGCTCACCTTTCGGACCTTTCGGCCCAGCACGTAGATCAGCGCCACGATCATGGGCACCGTGACGATGCAGAACAGCGTCAGCGACGGCGAAAGAAAGAACATGGCGCTGACGAGAATCACCACCGTGATGGGCGTTTTCAGCACATTGGAGAACAGCACTTCTATGGCGCCCTCAACCGTGATGATGTCCTGCAGGACAATGGAGATGAGCGAGCCGACCGGGCGCGACGAGAAGAACTGGATGTCGAGACTCATGATGTGCTGAAAGGCGTGGTCGCGCAGACGCTGAACGACCAGATTGCCGAGCATGCCGCTGAGATAACCGCTTGCGAAGGAGGCCAGCGTGAGCAGGCACGCGTTTATCAGCATGATCCCGATGACCACGCTCAGCACCCTGAACAGGCACATGCGGTCGCGCGCGCTGTATTTTTCGACGCTCTCTATCCATGGGCGGAATTTATCCAGAAGCATATTTCGAAAGGCGCCCGTCCATGTGCGCGGCTGTTTGGCGGGGGCGGGAGCCGCCAAATTGTCAAGAAGCTCGCGTCGCAGACGTGCGGCCGCGCCGGAGCTCGCGCTCGCCAGGGTGAAATTGCCCGCCGTCGCGATTTCGGGCGGCGCCGCGGCGCCGACGGGGACGATCACCACGGTGTTGATGCCGTTTTTGGCGGACAGAATTTTCGCGTAATACACCTGCGCCCAGCACCCGTGGTCGATCTGCCCGCACAGCGACAAATCGAGCACGGCAAGCTTGCAGGGCGGCGCCACCAGCGCGGCCACGGCCTCGTGCAGATCTTCGGAAGCGCGCCGGCCCAAGGCATCGCCCACACCCTTGCGGACGGCCGCATTGCCGGCCGTCACCTCCAGGCGCCCAAGCTCAAGGCCCGTCCCCGCCGTCACACGGCTTGTGTCGACCAGGCGTCCCCTGAACAAAAGGTCCAGAACGGGTTTGACCATCGAAATTGTCGCAACCGTAAAAATGGCTTCCAGCACCATGCACATGATCACGGCGATGATGATCCTTTTCGTGCCATGCAGGTACCCCAGCAGGCGCCGGTAAGTGCCAAAATCACCGCTTGCGAATAATTTCATGGCACAGACAATCCCAAACACGACATGAGCCGGGCAAGCGGAAACGAGAACACAGACAAACACGGACGAAGAACGAGGCGGCGGAAGGCAGGGCAGTGCGCCGGCTTCATACGCCGCGCATATAAACATTGATCTTTGCGCCCAATCCTGCGTACCTTCGCGTAAACATCACAGACATGCGCATAAAACAATGAACAAGATACTCATCCTGAACGGTCCGAACCTGAATCTGCTGGGCAAGCGCGAGACGGGTGTTTACGGAACCGCGACACTTGCCGACATCGAAGACATGGCGCGCAAACGCGCCGCCTCACTCGGCCGCGAAATTGAATGTTTACAGACCAACAGCGAGGGAACGCTCATTGACCGCCTTCACGAAGCTCCTTCGCGTTTTCAAGCGATCATTTTGAACGCCGGCGCCCTCACCCACACCAGCGCGGCGTTGCGCGATGCCATCGCGGCCATTGCCCCGCTGCCTGTCATCGAGGTTCACCTGAGCAACATTTACGCGCGCGCCGAAACCTTCCGCCACCACAGTTTTATCACGCCGGTCTGCGCGGGCCAGATTTGCGGATTCGGCCCCATGGGCTACACGCTGGCCGTCGAAGCGGCTGCGGCCCTCATCGGCAAATGACACCGTGCGCCGCGCCGTTCCCGCGGTCCGCAAAGCCACCAAAGACATGGCATGGAAATCAGGCGATTTGCTTTTTCATGATGGCGAAGCGTCGCGTGAAGGCGAATCCAAGCCTCCCGTAAACCCCCTTGAGCGCTCGCTCGCCCGTCCACAACACCCAGGCCGAGTGGCATCCGCTGACACGCATCTGGTGGAGCGTGCGCGCCAGCAGGACGCTGCCGATTCCGCGCCCCTGGTAAGCGTCCGAGACGCCAAAGGGGCCGAAATGCTCGTTTTCATTCTGGCAAAACCCGATGATTTTCCCTTGGTCAACGGCCAGCCAGATTGCCTCGGGGGGAAAACGTCCGCGTGTCAGCTCCAGCAGGTTGCGCCGCGCGTCCTCAACCCATGGCCCGGGCATGAGATCGCGCTGAAACTGAATGTAACCGGCGAGGTCCTGCCGCTCATAATGCCTGATGATGACGCCCTCCGCGGCAAGCCGCTTTTCCTTGCTGAGCACATCCGGCGGGATTTCGAATTTCGAGATGAGCGCATCGGCCGCGATGGCCTCGGAGTATTCCGCGAATCCGTGTTCCGAGAGAAATCTCACGCCGTCAGCATAGCGGTCCTTGTCCACGCCCGGCACGAAATAATTGGGCGTATAGGGCGCGACGCAAATGATTACGCGTCCGCGCGCGCGGAAAAACTTTTCGGCGGCGTCGAGCAGGGCGGCTCCAACCCCCCGATGTCGCGTATCGGGCGCCACGCCCATCGCCGTGATAAACCCCGTGTCCTCGCGATGGCCGACCTTCTCGATAGGTTTGTTGAGAACGAAGCACACGACAAATCCGGCCAGGGCGTCATCAAGCCAGGCAATCATGAGGCTGTCACGCTCGTAATTCATGTCGAGCAGCACCTTGCGCTCGAGAATATCGAGCGTGATGGCATCGAGCGGCAGGGCGCGCGCCCAGCAATCGAGCAGCGCGGCTGTGTCGCGGCCCTCAAACGGGCGGACTGTTATACTGCCAGGTGACATGGGGCAAAAAATCCTTATCGGCTGTTGAGCGCTGACTCGCGGCTCACATATCGGGATGGGATGACGACTTGAACTCGCCGGTCTTGGGATCATAGGTGAATTTGCCGCCGAAGGGCTCGGTCGTTTTGAAGTCTGTGCAGAAAACCTCGCGGAGCGATTCGGGATTGCGTCCCAGCTCATTCTTGCGTTTCCTGATCACTTCGCGCATGTCGCCAAGCAGATTTTTCAGGAATTCGGCGGCATTCGCGGTGTCTGTCACAGCTTCCTTGCGCGAGGCATACGGATTGCCAAGGCTCGTTAGGTTGAGCATATAAGGCGAACCCGCGGGAGACAGCGGAATACCGCCGCGCTTTTCCAGTGTGTCGCGGAAAATTTCATTCTGGAAGGGTGTCATGGATTTCGCGGCCTTGACAGCCTCGGGGCTTGGAACAGGTTTTGTCATCTCATCCGGCGCGGGAAGAACATACCCTTTAAGCATGCCGGCGTCGAGAGTGTCGCGTCCGGACGCGAAGAGGTATCGGTTGATGGCGGCGATGAAATGGCTGATGGAAGCGGATTCGTAATTTTGCAGCGCCGGCTGGCTGACCAGGTCGCCGATTCGTGCCGGCAGGCGGCCTGTTGAGGATGTGTATTCATCAAGCGCGCGCTGAAGCAGGCTTTTGTTCCAGTCGTCGATTGTGTCTTTGATCTTGCTCAGCGATATGGTTTGCATGACTGTATCTTTGCCGTCGATTCCCCGCAGGAAATTGCCGATGAACCTGTCGAGCCCGACGTAATACGCGCCGCCCTGCACTTCGACATACGCGGCGATGCGCGGCACCCAGTCGGGCGCGTTCAGGCGGTTTGCGGCGACGCGCCCATACCAGCGCGCCAGGTTCGTGTCGCTCATCTGCCAGTGGGCCACATACATGCCCTCAAAAGGCACGCGGTACTGGCAGATCATATTCTTCATGCCCTTGTCGATGAGCGCCAGGCCTTCCCTCTGTTTGCCGCCCTCGTCGCCGATGACAAGATTGCCGAATGTGTAGGCGTCCTCGAAATAAGGATCGAGTTCCGTGATCGTGTCGAAAAGGTTGTAGATGGGGCGCCAGTCGCGGTTGGTCATGCCGCGGCCGCCGAACGACTGGATGGCGCGCAGCCACAGGAAATCAGCCGTCACCATGTCGTAACGCAGGGCGAGAATCTTGAGAATGTCGCCGCTGCGCCCCGAGAGATTCCATGTCTCGATGAACGGCGGGTTCTTGCGGACGCCTTCGAGCGTGCGCCGCTGGATGGCCACCGCGCCGGAGAAGAAGGCCAAAAACAGCGCGACCAGGATGAGATTATGAACGAGCGATCTGCGCATCATCTCACTTGAAATTGCGCCTGTTGAAGATCATGGATGCGAGGCAAAGCACGCCCCCGACGTAGAGCAGGCCGTAGACGACGACGACCCAGTCCACCGTGACGTAACGGTCGAGCGGATTGACGAATTCCGAGCCGTAAATGGCGTCCATCCGCTTGTCAAAAAGGCCGAGATTGGGCGTGATGTGCATGGCCGCCCAGGCGAACCAGTACTTGAGCGAGTCAGCGCCCGTGAGCATGTTCACGCCGCCAGCTTTTTCGGCGAGTTTGTCGGTGTAACGCAGGATGTCCTCGCACAGACTGCCGATGATGAAGGTGAGGAATGTGAACACAGCGCTCAGCGTGGGCGTGGAGAATGTCGAGTAGAAGATCGCGAACGACGTGATGACCGCCAGACCGAGCGCGCTCATCAGGATGACGCGCATCAGCCCCTGGGTCAGAGGCTCCGTGTAGCCGAAGATTGTGATGAAAGCCTTTCCCGCGCTCAGCCCGAACTGTTTGGCATGGAAAAGATAATACTGGATGGCGGGATTGCCGGCGGCCTCCCATTTTCCGGGCGTGATTTCGTGATACAACGCCTTGTTGACCATGTCCGGCTGGGTGCTTTCACGAAAGTAAAGAACCGCGAAGAAAAACAGGCTCATGATGGCGATGTTCACATAGATGGTGAACAGCAGGCCGAAGTACTTGCCGAGAATGAACTGGCAGCGGTCGATGGGCTTTGAAACGATGGTGTAGATCGTCCTCTTGTCGATTTCGTTGTAAACGAGATAGATCCCCACGAACACGGCGATAAGAAAGCCGAAGAAATCGATCGACGCGAGGCCGAGGTCCTTGATGAGTTTTTCGGGCGCGGCGATGGAGAGGTCGCTGATCACTCCGGAAAATCCCATGATGATCAGCGCAAAGATGAGCAGGAAATAGAGCACCTTGTTGCGCACGGCTTCCTTAAAGGTGTTCAATGCGATGACTGTGATCTTATGCATTTGCGGCGCCTTCCCGCGCGGTTTCTTCGTCTGGGGCGTGGCGCGACACCTCGCGGATGAAATATTCCTCCAGCGTTTCGCGCCGCGGGGTCAGCGACACCAGGCGCGCCTTCTCGTTCACCACGATGCGCATGACCTCGTTGACCTCAGTCTCGGTGGGGACGATCATGAGCACGTCGCCCTCGCGCTCGATGCATTTCTGGGCGCGCGGCCTGAGCGCCTCGATCGCCGCGCCTGACAGCCCGCTGGCCACAATCTCGTAGTCCTTGATCTTGGTGTTGAGCAGCTTGTTCAACTCGCCGATGGAGATCAGGCAGCCGCGGTTGATGATGGCCACGCGGTCGCAGATCAACTCGGCGTCCGAAAGAATGTGCGACGAGAAGAAAACCGTTTTTCCTTCTTCCTTGAGCGCGAGGATGATGTCGCGGATTTCCTTGCGCCCGAGCGGATCAAGGCCCGACTGCGGCTCGTCGAGCACGACAAGCTTTGGGTCGTTGAGCAGCGCCTGCGCCAGCCCGATGCGCTGGAGCATGCCCTTGGAGTAGCCTTTCAGCGGCAGGTTGGGCGCGTGATCGGGCAGGCCCACGAGGCCGAACAACTCGGGGATGCGCCTGCGGCGCCGATCGCGCGTCATGCCATAAAGCTCGCCATAATAGTTGAGGAATTCGTGCCCCTTGAGATAATCACAGAAGGCGGGATTTTCCGGCAGGAAACCGATCTGTCCCTTGACGGTCTTGTCGCCAAGCGGGCGTTCCATGATGCGCGCGGAACCGCTTGTGGGGAACAGGATTCCCATCAGAATCTTGATCGTGGTTGATTTGCCGGCGCCGTTGGGGCCGAGTAGGCCGAATATCTCGCCCTCTCGCACCTCAAGGTCGAGATGATCGAGCGCCACGGTCCGGCGGAAAAAGTTGAACCGGATGCGGCCATGCTCCACATCGATAAAGTCGTGCGTGTAAACTTTGGTTAACTTGTTCGTGTCAATGACAATCATATTGGATACACTTCATGCGTCACGCAGGACCGGCAATGCAAGAATAATGGATTGGAACATATTGCGATAACCAACGTCTATCATAACGGAGAACACGGACAACCACGGACAACAATGGACAACCACGGCCAAACATGGCATCTGGATTTCACGCTCAATGACGAACACCGCCAGTTGGAGATTGATCCTCACATCACGCTGCTCGAACTTCTGCGCATGAAACTCGGCCTTACTGGGACCAAGGGCGCATGTCTGGAAGGCGAATGCGGAAGCTGCACGGTGCTGGTGGACGGACGGCCGATGAATTCGTGCCTGATCCTCGCCGCGCAGATGCAGGGGCGCGAAGTCACAACCATCGAGGGGCTGGCAAAAGGCGCAAACCTTCATCCGCTGCAGCGCAAGTTCATCGAGCACGGCGCCGTGCAGTGCGGTTACTGCACGCCGGGCCTCATCATGGCCGCCAAAGACATTCTTGACCACAACGCCCAATGCACCGGGGAGGAATTCCTGCGGGCGCTGGAGGGCAATCTTTGCCGTTGCACAGGCTACAACAAAATCCTGAGCGCCGTGCGTGACGCATGGCGCGAGACGCAAACAGAGTGAGCGGGATTCACCGGTCCGCGGCAAACCGCTGCCACACCCCACGATTTGTCATCAACAACATGCCAGGAGATTGGTCATGCACATTCACAGTAGGATAGCGCTTCCCTTCATCATTCTGCTGGTTTTCAGCGCTTATGCATCCGCTGAAACCACGACGACCGCCGCTGTCGCACCCTCCACAAAAGCACAGCCCCCCGCGGCGGATTCGCCCGGCTCCGGCGCCATGAAACCTTCCTCGCCAACTGAAGAGGCATTCATGGGACCCTACAAGCTTGAAAGCGGCACATATGCCGTGTTTCACACCACCGAGGGCGACTTCCTCGCGCGCTTGTTCGACAAACAGACGCCCAACACGGTGGCGAATTTCACGGGACTGGCGACCGGCCGCAAGAAATGGCAGCATCCCGTCACCATGGCGCAGAACACACGCCCGCTTTACAACAACACAACCATCTATCAAGCCATGAAGGACATTTTTATCAAGAGCGGCGACCCCACTGACACCGGCCGCCACGGAGCCAACCACACCTTGGAAATGGAAGCGCCCGAGGCATTTAATTTCAGTTCGCCCGGCATGCTCGCCATGGAGCGAGTCGGCAAAAACTCAGATGGCAGCCGCTGGATTGTCACGCTCACACCGCTGCCTGATTGGAACGGGCGCTACACCATTTTCGGGCAGGTGATGGGCGGCCTCGACATCGTGCGGATCATCGCGCGCAAGCCCTCGCGCAAGCCCTCGCTCCCGCTCGAACCTGTGCTGATCAACACCGTCGAGATCGTCCAAGTGACGCCAGACCAGCACACGACAGCCTCTTTTTCCCTCGAAGACGGCAGAAAAATGCTGACAATCGACAAGGAAACCGCTCAGCAAAACACACAGTCCACCGCGTCACGGGACACAATAACAACCGGCGCCGCACCCAACGACGCGGGATCATCGCAAACCGCGCAATGATCCGCTTTCTTCCAGCCGCCTCATAAGCATCGTTCCAGCGGCGACGCCCACGGGGATGAAGAGAAAGTTCACAACCGGCACAAGCGCCATGACTGTCATCACGGCGCCGAAACCAAGGCACGGCGGCCAGCGCCCGAGGGCAAAACGCAGCTTGCCGCCCAGCGCGATGACACCCCGGCGCTCCAGCGAATAGGATGTGTAATCGAGCGCGAAGAATGCGGCGCTGACGATGAATTGCGCCGCGATGGTGATAGGGGCAAGGGGCGCGATGAAGGACATCATGAAGAGGGATGCCATGACAACGATGTAGAGCGCCATCCGCTTGAGCTCCTGCAGGAGGGCATACAGCAGAAGTGCGATGCGCCGCCGCCACCCGGACGGCGCGCCGGTGCGCCAGCCCAGAAGATAATCCGTCCGCTCGCTCAGGAAGTCGTTGAACGGAACCGAGGCCACATTGCCGATGATTACGAGCGATGCCAGTGCCAGCACAAGCCGCAGAAGCGCCGCCACGATCAGCGCGCCATATCTCAGCGTCGCATGCCACCACCCGGCGTCCCGCGGCACGTTCCGCAGCCATTCCTCCGCCAGCGCGCCCGTCCAATGCCAGACAAGCAACACAACGGCGATGTTGATCAACAGCGGCGCCACGCACCACGGCCACAGCGAGGGATGCGCGGCAATGAAGAGCACCGCGCGAAACGGGCTGAACACGCCCGACATGAAACCCGGCACGGCCATGCGCTTCGGTATTGCGGACAACGAAATCATCAGTCAGTTCCTCTCACAGTTTGCGGGAACGGCAATTCACCATGAAACGGACAGGCTCATGCCGACGAACGGACCGACAGATTCGCTACATGGGGTGCAACAAATCCTGCGCTGCCGACGCGGGACCTGACTATCCGGCGGAAATCATCGGCAGGGATGATTTCCGAGCCTGTCGACAGTGCTTTTTCCCTTGACGTGAATGCGCCGGATTGAGCAAATTGAGTGTTATAGTTTGCCAAAGCGCATCTGAATAAGGACGCGTTTATGTGCGCCCTTTATTTTCAAAGGTTCCCATTCCGCGTTAGCGGGTGGCAATACTGATGAATCACACATATAACAACAGGACAGGGACAAAATGAACACACGTGCATTCAGCGCGAATTCGGCAGGCGAGTTCAGCGCAAAGTTAAAGGATCAGCTTTCGTCGGGATTCAAGCCCAGTCTTGCCATTGTGTTCAGTTCCGTGTCGCTGGGCGTGAGCGAGTTGTGCCGGGTCATGGGCGAAAAGGATTTTGACTTCATCGGATGCAGCTCGTGCGGAGAGATTTTGTCCGGCCATTCGGGTTCGCCCGTTATTGAGGGATCCTCCGTGACACTGCTTTGGGACCTCGACCGCGCCGCATTCAGCGTGAAACTGTTTCCGGGCGATGGCAAGAGTCCGTTCGAGGTGGGCTGCGACATCGGCGGCTGGGGGCGGGATTCGTTCGCCGATCCGTCGTTTGTGGTTCTGGGGAGCGGTCTGAAGATGGACGGGGAGCAGATGATCCGGGGATTGCTCAGCGTGTCCGGCCCGGATGCGAAGGTCTATGGCGGACTGGCCGGGGATGATGGCAGGTTCCAGGAAACTTTGGCATTCACGAAGGACGGGATGACGTCATTCGGCGCCGTGGCGCTGCTGCTGGACAACAGCAGGGTCGAGGTCAAGGGCATCGCGCCGAGCGGCTGGGTGGGGCTGGGCGCCCGGAAGACAATCACCCGAGCCGAGGGCAACGTCGTTTACACGATAGATCACGAATCGGCGCTGGCAGTTTACAAGTGCTATCTTGACGTTCGCGACGAGGAACTCCCGGGCATCGGTGTCGAGTATCCCATGCTTGTCTTGCGTGACGACGGCACGGAGGTTCTGCGGGCGATCATGGGCGTGGAGCCGGATACGGGCGCCCTGATCTTCGCGGGTTCGGTGCCTGAAAAGAGCAAGGTGCGTTTCTCGAGCTCGCCGGGGTTTGAGGTGCTCGATTTTGTGAAGAGCGAATTAAAGCAGTTCCACGAGCGTTTCAGCGAGGCCAGCCTGTTGCTGCTGTTTTCGTGCATGGCGCGCCACGGGGCCCTGGGGCCGATGGTGGAGGACGAGATCAACGAGGCCAGCCGCCTGTGGAAAGCTCCTCTCGTGGGTTTTTTCACCTATGGCGAGATCGGTGAGAACGCGCACGGCAAGTGCGATTTTTACAACGAAACTTTCGCGCTGATGGCGTTGCGGATGCGTGATTCAAGCCGTTAAGATGGCGATTCAGGAACTTAAAGACAAACTCCGCATGCTGGAAGGCGGGCTTCAGGACAGCCGCGTTGCCGCGGAACTCAATGAACTGATCAATTCCGTGCAGAGCGAGCTGCAACAGCTGAATTTCAAATGCCAGCGCGCGGCAAAGGAAAAGTCGGCTTTAAGCGCTCTACTGAGCCACACCTCCGAGGATCTCGTCGCCAGTGAGCGCAAGATGCGCTCGATCCTTGAGACCTCCAGTGAGGGCTTCTGGCTGGTCGACGCCACCAACGGCACGGTCGAAGTCAACGACGCCCTGTGCCGAATTCTCGCGCGCCCGCGCAAAGAGGTCATCGGGCACAACATCTTCGACTTCACCGACGAAAAGAATACCCGGGTCTTCAAGGACAACGTGGCAATACGCGCCAAAGGCGAGAGCAGCACCTACGAGATTTCGCTGAGCCGGCCCGATGGTTCCATGGTTCCGTGCCAGTTCAGCGCCACACCCCTGTTTGATGAGCACGGCGCCCGGACCGGCGCCTTCGCGCTGGTCACCGACATCACCGGCCGCAGGCAGTATGAGCAGGAGCTGGCGAAGGCGAAGGAAGTCGCTGAAGCGGCCACCGCGATGAAATCGATGTTCCTGGCCAACATGAGCCACGAGATACGGACCCCCATGAACGCCATCATCGGTCTGTCCCATCTCGCGCTGAAGACTGAACTGTCGCCCAAGCAGCGCGACTACGTGGTAAAAATCCACAACGCCGGGATATCCCTGCTCGCGGTCATCAACGACATCCTCGATTTTTCGAAGATCGAGGCGGGCCGGCTGGATATCGAGTCCGTCGGCTTCAAGCTCGACGAGGTCATACACTCCGTTACCGTGGTCACGGCCCAGAAGGCCAACGAGAAGGGGTTGGAGTTCCTGGTCGAGGCGCCGGCTTCCGTCCCGCAAAACCTCGTGGGTGATCCACTCCGGCTGGGGCAGATCATCATCAACCTGGTTAACAATGCGGTGAAGTTCACCGAGCACGGGGAATTGTGCCTGAAGGCGGAGCTGCTGGAGCAAACAGGCGAGAAGGCGAAGCTGCGGTTCTCGGTGCGCGACACCGGCATCGGAATGTCCGCTGAGCAGGCAGCGCGGCTCTTCAGGCCGTTCATGCAGGCCGACATGTCCACGACGCGCAAGCATGGAGGCACCGGCTTGGGTCTCACCATCAGCAAGCGGCTGGTCGAGATGATGGGGGGACAGATCTGGATCGAAAGCGAGCCCGGCGTCGGCAGCACCTTCATCTTCACGGTGTGGCTTGGCGTGGGATCGGAAACCGGCAGGATTCTGCCGGCTCAGTTTTCCAATCTCAACGTCTTGGTGGTGGACGACAATCCCGCCGCGCGCGACATTCTCATGGACACGCTGCGTATTGTGGCAGCGCGGGTCGACGCCGTCAGTTCGGGAGCCGAGGCTGTCGCGGCTGTGAAGCAACAGGCCCAGGCGAGCCCCTACGACGTCGTTTTTATGGATTGGCGCATGCCTGGAATGGACGGTCTCGAGGCAACGCGCCGTATCAAGCAGGATCCCGCCCTGGCAAAGCCGCCGGCGGTGATCATCGTGACAGCCTTCGGCCGCGAGGAAGTGCGCGAGGAGGCCGAGGCCATCAACGTGGACGGTTTCCTGGTCAAGCCTGTCACCAAGTCCATGCTGGTGGACAGCCTGAGCGATATCTTCGCGCCGTCCAGGCAGGCTATCGACGAGGCAGTCTCGATGATTGACGAGCAGGGCGCCATGCTGCGCGGCGTCAGGATACTGCTTGCCGAGGACAACGAGATCAATCAGCAGATTGCCATCGAACTGCTGGAGGGCGTGGGCGCCACCGTTGACATCGCCAACAACGGCCGCGAGGCGGTTGAAAAGCTCATCCAGGCGCCTTATCCGCCACCCTACGATGTGGTGCTGATGGACCTGCAGATGCCTGAAATGGACGGCTATCAGGCCACCAGCCGCATCCGCTCGGACCAACGGTTTGCGGATTTTCCAATCATCGCGATGACAGCCCACGCGACGGTGGAGGAACGCCAGAGCTGCCTGCAGGCTGGCATGAACGATCACATCACGAAGCCAATCGATCCGCAGGCCATGTTCGGGACGATCTCGCACTGGTGCCAGCCGTCATCGGCCGCACCAGCGTGCGCGCCCGTCGCCCGTCCCCGTGACACAGGGAGTGATGAGTTCGCGGTCCCCGACATACAGGGAATCGACGCCGCAGACGGCCTCAACCGGGTTGCCGGAAACCGAAAGCTCTACATCGGCTTGCTCCGCCGCTTTGTTGATGGGCAGGCGGGGGCAGCGGATGCCGTCGAGTCAGCCTTGGCGGCGGGTGACCTCCCGCTTGCCGAGCGACTTGCCCACACGACCAAGGGTGTGTCGGGCAATCTCGGCGCCCATGCGTTGCGTGAAGCGGCCGCACAGCTCGAGTTTTCGATCCGACAGAATGACGCTCCCGACCGAACCCGGGAGATTCTGTTTCACTTTGCCGCCACCCTGAACGAACTTGTCACCTGCATCAAGGCCGTGTTGCCAGGGCAACCGATCCAAGCGCCCATGGAACAGCAGGCCGCTGTCGACCCTGCCGCGCTATCGGACGCAGTGGCGCGGCTTGCACGCTGCCTGCGTGACAGCGACAGCGAGGCCCTTGACGTGTTTGAGTCGGAGCGACACCTGTTTGGTGGGATGGATTCATCCGCGGAGATCAAGCGCCTCGAACAGGCCATCCAGAGCTTTGATTTTGATGTTGCGCTGTCGATGCTCACCGATGTTGCTCAAAAGCATAACATCACGGCTTGAGGATTCATCATGACTGAAACGCCCATACCCGCAGAAAAACCGACGATTCTTGTCGTCGACGACACGCCGGACAATATCGTCCTGCTCACTTCACTGCTGAAGGGACAATTCAAGACGAAGGTGGCCACGAACGGCGCCAAGGCGCTGGAGATCGCCTTGGTCGGCCCCCCGCCCGATCTCATCCTGCTCGACATCATGATGCCCGAGATGGACGGCTTCGAGGTTTGCCGCCACCTGAAGGAGAAGGACGAGCTCAAGGATGTCCCCGTGATCTTTCTCAGCGCGCTCAACGAGACGGTCGACAAGGTCAAGGCCTTCCGGGCCGGGGGCGTCGATTACATCACGAAGCCTTTCCAGCTCGAGGAGGTGAGGGCCCGGGTGGACACGCACCTGAAGATCCGGCGCCTGCAGGCCGAACTCGAGAAGCAGAACCGGCAATTGCAGGAGAATTTCGAGCAGTTGAGGCGGCTCAACAAACGCATCGAAAGCGAGATCCTATTCGCGCGGTCGATCCAGATGAGTCTGGTTCCCAAGTCTTTTCCCGCGTTTCCCGGCCGGGGCGATTTCGACCTGTTCGCGGTCCTCGAGCCCGCGCGCGAAATCGGGGGCGACTTCTACGACTACTTCATGTTCGACGATGAGACCCTGTGTTTTGTCATCGGCGACGTGTCGGGAAAGGGTGTGCCGGCGGCCCTGTTCATGGCGGTGACCCGCACGTTCATCCGCTCGATCTGGCGCGAGGAGCGCAACCCGGCGAAAACGCTCGAGCGGGTGAACAATGACCTTTGCCTTGACAACGACACAGCGATGTTCGTGACGCTGTTCTGCGGTCTTATCAACCTGCCGACGGGTTCGTTGCGCTACGCGCGCGGCGGCCATAACCCGCCGTTTGTTGTGCGGGCTGCCGGCGATGTCAGCTTTATCCCATGGGTCAATGGGCCGCTCGTCGGCCTGTTCCCCGGCGTCATCTTCGACGAGCAGGAGATTACCCTCGCCCGTGGTGACACGCTGTTTCTCTATACGGACGGCGTGTCCGAGGCCTGGGACACCCAGGGACAGATGTTCGGCGAACAGCGAATCATCAAGCAACTGTGCAAGACGCACGGCGCGGGCTGTGAGCAACTAATTGGCGGCATGGCCGAAGCGCTTCGCGCCTACACAACCGGTGCGGAACAGTCCGACGACATTACGATGCTCGCATTCCGGTACCTGAAGTGATCCCGGACGTGTAGACGAAGCCGCAACCGGGACTGGGGCAAACTCTGGCCCGTTTCAGCGTAGCAACATCAAAATGCGCCATCGCGCTATCAGGGTGTTAATTCCTCTTGCATTTTGCGATCATCATGTCATGGTTAAACGTGCACAATGTGAACAACTATAACACAAATGAGGATACCGGTCATGCGCGATTTTCATAAAATCATGGCGGCGGTGGGAATGATGATGATGGTTTCTCTGTCCGTAATCGGCGATGAAAGCTCGGGCACGCAACCCGACTTCACGCCGACGGATCCCAACAAGCTCCAGACAGCCACCAGTCTTCTGGACGAGGCGTTGCGCATCCACAGCTACTATGTCGACAAACAGCTTTTTGTGAACAGCGAGGGATTGATAAGCGGCACCCTGCGCCCTGGCCCGAAGAAGGATCCCAGCAATCTCGGTCCGGGGCCGATCGCCTTTGTGACAAAGAGCGTCAAGGGGCGCATCGACAAGGATGTGTCAAGTCCTGATGTGGCGAAAAACCTCACGAAAGACGAAGCCGCCGACATCAAGTGGCTTGTCGGCACATGGGAAGGGAATTTGTCCGACAACGCAAAGAAGCTGAAAGATGCGATCAACCTGTTCAGAAAATACAAAAGGGAGCAGGATGCTCTGGTTCCCGGCAGCGACAATTATGCCGAAAAATTCAACGCGCTGCAAGCATTGATCGAGGCCGCGGAGTCGCAGATGGAGGACATCACCAGAGACACGGAGACGTGGATTGATCGCATCAAGGCGGCGCTGATGATGTGCGGACCGGTCTTGAAGACCTTGGATGACAGCAAATCCGGTGAATCGAAACCGGCGGAGGACAAGCCGGAAAAGCCGAATCCGAACGACATATCGGGAAGAGTTCCTGATGGGGGAAAACCTGACAATCTTTCGGGTGTCTGGATTGGCGACAAAGGGGAGGTGCTTACAATAAACCAGACGCGCAACGAACTCGGCGGCACTTGGCGGGGCGGACGCGGTCATGAAAAGATTTTTGGAACAGTGAAGGGCTTCATTACTGGGACTCGCTTCAGCGGGGTCTACTCAGTGACAGAGGATAATGTGAAGGGCAGCGGCAAGTTTGAGTGGTCAGCCAACCCTGACGGCTCGCTGACTGCCACGTTGGATGGCAAGTGTTACTGGGGCAATAACGAAAGCCGCCCAGTGCACGGAACGGTAATTTTGCGTCGGCAGAAATGACGCTCCGTGCGCGATCTTTTGCGTCAGCGCGCGCCGCGCCCCACCGTGATTATACAAGTCGTTTATTGTCAACAATGTGAAATTCAAGTCATGGGGTGGGCAGATCGCGTTGTTTCTTGGTTTCAGCGGCGTTTTTATTTGACCGGTTGCAGGATGGGGGCATAGTCTTGCATTTAGCTGACTGTACCAGTCGAAAAATGTTCTCGCTCAAGATTGGATGAAGCACACTCATGTCTGAAAATGGGGAAACTCGGAGGCGCGATTACGATGCCTCGACCATCAAAATCTTTGAAGGTCTGTCGGCGGTTCGCAAGCGGCCCGCCATGTATATCGGGTCGACGGGCCCTCTGGGACTGCATCACCTTGTCTACGAAGTTGTGGACAATTCGATCGATGAGGCGCTGGGGGGTTATTGCAAAAACATCGTTGTAACGGTTCACACGGATCAATCCGTGACAGTGATTGATGACGGGCGAGGCATCCCGACCGATCCGCATCCCAGCCGCAAGGGAATGTCCACGGTTGAGGTTGTTATGACCGTGCTTCACGCCGGCGGCAAGTTTGACAAGGACGTCTACAAGTTCTCCGGTGGTCTTCATGGCGTGGGCGTGTCGGTGGTCAACGCCCTTAGCGAGTGGCTTGAGGTGGAAGTCAAGCGCGACGGCATCCTCTGGAAGCAGCGCTATGAGCGGGGAGCGCCCAAGACGGGACTGGAAAAAATCGGCGCTGCCCGGAAAACGGGAACAACCGTCCGATTCAAGGCCGACTACAAGATTTTCGAGACGGTCGATTTCAATTATGACACGCTGGCCAACCGTCTGCGCGAACTGGCGTTCCTGAACAAGGGTATCACGATTACGCTTCAGGATGAGCGGACTGGCGGGCGTTCCCATCAGTTCTGTTATGCCGGCGGTATCGTTGAGTTCGTCAAATCGCTCAATGATGGCAAGACCGTCATCAACAACACTCCCGTTTATTTCCAGCGCGCGCGGCAGATCACCAAAACCAACCTCGATGGCACAGAAATACTCGAGGATATCGAGGTCGAGGTTTGCATCCAGTATAACGATGCCTACTCGGAGAATGTCTACTCGTTCGTGAACAACATCAACACAATCGAGGGCGGAACGCACATGACGGGTTTCCGCAAGGCGTTGACGAGTACGATCAACAAATACGCCGAGAAGAACGACCTGAAAAAGAAATTGAAGGAGAACCTTTCGGGCGACGACCTGAAAGAGGGTTTGACGGCGGTGCTGTCGCTCAAGATCAGCGATCCTCAGTTTGAAAGCCAGACCAAGATCAAGCTCGGTAATACCGAGGTCGCGGGCATCGTCGAGCAGATCATGAACGAGGGGCTGGAGGAGTTCCTCGAGGAAAATCCGAAGGTGGCGCGCAAGATCGTCGAAAAGGCGGTGATGGCGGCCACGGCGCGCATCGAGGCGCGCAAGGCGCGCGAAATCGTGCGCAAGGGCGCCCTCGAGGTCGGTTCGCTCCCCGGAAAACTCGCCGATTGTTCGGAGAAGGATCCAGGGCGCGCCGAACTCTACATCGTCGAGGGCGATTCAGCCGGTGGCAGCGCCAAACAGGGCCGCGACAGGCATTTCCAAGCCATCCTGCCCCTGCGCGGCAAAATCCTCAACGTCGAGCGCGCGCGGCTGGACAAAATTCTCTCCAACGAGGAAATCCGCTCGCTCATCACGGCGCTCGGCACGGGCATACGGGATTCGTTCGACATGGCAAGGCTCCGTTATGGCAAGTGCATTATCATGACTGACGCGGACATCGACGGCGCCCACATTCGCACGCTCCTGCTCACCTTCTTCTACCGCCAGATGAAGGAGCTCATTGCGGAGGGGCACATCTATATCGCCCAGCCGCCGCTTTACAAAGTCAAGAAGGGCAGAATCGAACAATACCTCGACAAGGATGAGGACAAGGATCGTTTTCTGCTCGAACTGGCCGTGGAGGATGCGACGCTGTACTGCCGCCCCAACGGGGGCAATGGCGGCAACAGCAGCGGGGAACAAGCGATCCGCAAAACCGAGCTGAAAGCGCTGGTTGAAATGATCATGACGCTCGAAAACCTCGACCGCACGCTCCAGCGCAAGGGGACCAGCATGCAGGAATATCTCGCGCGGCGCAAAGCCGATCCCAAGGGGCGCTTCCCGCTCGGTCTGTTCACACAGGGCGAGGAGCGGCGGTTCGCGCTCGATGAGGACAGTTACATCGCCTTGCAGAACGAGCTGGAGGACACGGGCGAGGAGGAGGCATCCGCCGCGCCGCCCGCGCCACGCTCACCCCAAAGCGTGCAGCTTGAGCTCAATTTCGACGCCGATGCTGACGTGGAGCAGGATTATGAGGAGACTCGCAGGAAAAAATACGATGCGCAGGACCTGCGCTCCGAGGCCGCGCAGATCGCCGAGCCGGTCAAACGCATCGAGAGGCTGGGCATCAACGCCTCACGCTTCACCATTGACGCCGCCGAGCAATACCGGCTGACGAACGAGCATGCGCCCTTCCGCGTCGCAACGGAAAAACAAACCCTCCACAGCCACTCCCTGCGTGACCTTCTCGACACGGTCAAGGAGGTGGGCAAGAAGGGCATTTCCATCCAGAGATACAAGGGACTTGGCGAAATGAACCCAACGCAGTTGTGGGAAACCACGATGAATCCGGCGACGAGGCGGCTGATCAAGGTCACGCTTAACATGGCGGGCGATTACGAGGCTGAGGAGACATTCACGATTCTCATGGGCGAGGATGTCACCAAGCGCCGCCAGTTCATACAGCGTTACGCCCCCGAAGTGCGCAACCTTGACGTATGATGAAATGTGAATGAGGCCGGGCGGCGCGCCCGGCCTCATTAATTCGCGTTGTTCAGGCGCAACAACAGCATTTCTGTTGCGACGCCGCAGGCTTGCGCGCCCGGATGAACGCGCTCCAGAGCTTGCCGTCGATGGCGTCAAGGTCGGTCTGCGGCAACCCTTCCAGTCCGGTCGGGCGCGATGCCATGATGTTCCCGGCGCGGTGAACACGCGTGGGCACGATCTCGATGTCGCGGAATCCGGATTGCTGAAGCTTGTCGGTATACTCGTCCACTGAGAGCGCTCCCGCGACGCATCCGCTCCAAGCGAGAATGTCGCCCTTGATGGATTCCGGCATTGTGCCGTTGATCACCATATCGGAGACGGCAAAGCGTCCGCCGGGCCGGAGCACCCGATATGCCTGTCTCAGCACCTGATCTTTATCACCCGAAAGGTTGATCACGCAGTTCGAGATGATCACATCGACAGAATTGTCGGGCAGCGGGATTTCCTCGATCGTTCCCTTCAGAAATTTGACGTTGGTCACACCCGCAACTTCGCGGTTGCGTTCCGCGAGATCGAGCATCTCGTCAGTCATGTCGATACCATACGCGAATCCATCCGGACCCACCCGTTTTGCCGACAACAGCACATCGATCCCCCCGCCGCTGCCAAGGTCGAGCACCGTCTCCCCCGGATTCAACCGGGCAAGCGCCGTCGGGTTGCCGCAGCCAAGCGAGGCAAGAAACGCCTCCATGGGAAGCCCTTTCAACTCGGCCTCGGAGTAGAGACCCGAGCTGATGTAATCCTTTGCGGCGTCGAGCACGTCGCCGCCCCCGGAACAATCCGAGCCGCAACACGACGCGCGTGTTTGGCGTGATGCCGCGGCCGCCGCTTTCGCGTATCGCTGCTTGACCTGTTCACGGATTATTTCAGTCATTGATTTCTCCTTATTGCATCGCCGGTTGAAGTTGCGGCAACGGTGATAAAAGTTCCTGAGCGTTGTGCGGCTGAATGCTGCCATCCACAATGCGCATTGTGCGTGTTGCCCGTACGGCGGCGGCACGCGCGTCGTGCGTCACCATGACGACCGTTCGCCCCTCTGCGTTCAACTCGGCGAAAAACTCGAGAATGTTACTGCCCGTCTCGGGATCAAGATTGCCGGTTGGCTCGTCAGCCAGGATGATCTTCGGATCATTGGCCAGCATGCGGGCAAGAGCCACGCGCTGTTGTTGGCCGACACTCAGCTCCGACGGTTTGTGATCGAGCCGGTCGCCAAGGCCGACTCGTTCGAGCAGCCGGGTGGCGATCCCGGTCTGCTGTCCGTCCACAAGACCGGCCAGATAGAGCGGAACCTGAACGTTCTGTAGCGCGCTAAGATACGGCACCAAATTGAATGTCTGAAACACGAATCCAATCTTCTGTTTGCGCAATGCCGCCCTGCCGTTTACTGAAAGATCATATATGGATTGGCCGTCAACGCAGACACGGCCGGAACTGGGCGACAGCATGCCACCGAGCATGAGCAGTAGCGTGCTTTTTCCGCTGCCGCTGGGGCCAACGATTGCCACGAACTCGCCGTTATCTATCCTCAAATTCGCATTGCGCAATCCAATGATTTCGTGCCGTCGTCGTGTGTACTGTTTGGTAACATTTTCCATCGTCAGCATGGTCACATCTCCCTGAGTGTAAGGCATGGGTCAAGCCGGGCTGCGTTGTGCGCGGGAAGCAGACTGGCAATGACGGCGATAATGGTCGAGATCAGCACGGCCCAGACGAAGAGCATTGGCATTGGAAAAATGAGCACGCCCGCAATGCGGGGGCCGAGTGTGGCCGCCAGCACGGTGCCGAGAATGTAACCGCCAATGCCTCCACCAACCCCCAGTATGACGGCTTTTAATAGGAACATCCGCAGAATCATGCCCGAGCTTGCGCCCAGGGCAAGCAGTGTGCCGATTTCACGCCGGCGCTCGTAGACGTTGGCGTACATGTAGTTTGCGATTGTCGCGCCGCCTACGAGCGCGATGATGGAAAGAAACAAAAGCGACAGACCGGCCATCATCCGGTTCGTCTTCACTTGCGTTTCCACCACCTGCGCGATCGTCACCACTTTCGCGCCGGGAAGCAATTCATTGATCTTTGACACAAGCCCTTTCGAGATCTCCTGGCAGCAGCCGATGATCTCGATCGCGTTGATCACCGGCCCCTTGCCTGCGAGTTCCTGAACCGTGTGCAGATGCGCGAAGATCCTGGAATCATCGACGGTTCCGGTCTGGGGCAACACAGCGGTGACCCTGAACTGCTTTCCGAGCACATCGATCATGTCGTCCTGCTTGAGCTTGAGGCTGCCGCCCACCTCAGCGCCGATGAGCGCCTCGTTGGATTCGAGGGTATCGATGACGCGCTTGCGGACCAGTGTTTCCTTGGGCGGCTCCTGAGTGCCGGCGAGTTGAGCCACGGTGCCGCAACCTGTTGCGGGCATTGAGAAAATGCCAGCCCCCGCCCAGGCAGACTTCGACTGAAATTCGCTTTTGGGCAGAATCCCGGTGAGCGTGCACGATGTTCCGCGGACAGTGACCGGAACCGACAGTTTTGGTGAAAGATTATCGAGCCCTTCGAGCGAGGAAGTGGCCAGAGTCGTCACATATTCCTCGGGCATTACTTCGCCTTGCATGTCTGCCCGGTAGTAGTCTTGGAGTGTGGCCGACTTCGGCAACACGAGCACGTTGGCGCCAAGAGCATCCAGTTCCCGCGCCACAGCCTTCTCGGAATAATAGGTGATGTTTTTGATCGACACGATGACCGTGACGCCAAGCAGAATGGCCATAAAACTCGTAAGGAGCTGGCTTTTACGTTCGAGGATTTCCTTGCAAACTATGGTGGACAGTTTCACAGGCATTCTCCTACTTCGCAGGCCCGCATTGACCCGGCGCGCAACTGCTGCCACAGCCCGATACGGACGAGGTTACCTTGGCAATCATCACATCTTTGTCCGTTGGCCCCACGAAGCTCGCAAGCACTGATCCGGGAGGAGCAAGGATCACAGTCATGGCATCTTTTGTGTTCGGATCGACTTTGAACTGATTGAGCAGTTTCGACTCCGCGGTGTCCGAAGGATCCACCTTGACGATCTCAACAGCCTGTCCGAAACGCGGATCAGCCTTGAATTCCGTCACGCCTTTCATCGCGGCCTCGTTCAAGCGTGTCTTGGCATTCTGGATGCAGAGCAACACCAGCCCTCGGTTCTGCAGGACCTTCAAGCATTTCTCGAGCACGGGTGTGGCAAACGCATTCATGAGATCCTGCTCAGTGAATTTGCCCGGGAATCCGCGTGTGATTGCGCCATTCGGCGCGATCGCCAGCACCAGTGGCATCGGCGCCCGGCTGACATCATACTGCTGGACAATGTCCTTCTCCGCCGGATCGCCCGCATTGACCTCAATGGCGTCCGCTTTTGTTGCCATGTTCCCCATCACCACCCGGAACATCGCGCGCAACTCTTCGGTCTGGGCGGTCTTTTCTCTGCTGAAGAGCCTGCCGGCGAGTGATCCGCCTTCACGATAGAAAAAGACAAACGCGTATTTTCCGGTAGCCGCTGACTGTGAAATTGCCGCTATCCCCTTTCCTGCGGG
Organism: Candidatus Sumerlaeota bacterium; assembly: GCA_026398535.1. Lineage (GTDB taxonomy): Bacteria > Sumerlaeota > Sumerlaeia > Sumerlaeales > Sumerlaeaceae > JAPLSQ01. Next base: position 27,615 of record JAPLSQ010000066.1, read on the forward strand.
ACTGGGAGACTGCGCTGATGATGTGCCGAAGCATGATGCTATTGCCACGGCAACAAGCGCTGCCTGAAGCCGCCGCGGAAACGATTTGCATTTGTTGGTGCTCATATATTCCTCCATACATTAATCATAAAAATGTGAGACTCATATCAGCTTGCCAATTTTTCTGATTCGGTTTGAGCCGCCGCCTCTTGTCTGTTGAAGCAGCGTCCGCGGAGCCACAACGCCACCGACACGAGACCGATCAGCACAGGCACCTCGACAAGCGGCCCGATGACGGCGGCGAAGGCCGCGCCCGAGCCGATGCCGAACACCGCGATGGCAACCGCAATGGCCAGCTCGAAATTGTTGCTCGCTGCCGTGAACGAGAGCGTCACGGTCTTGGGATAATCCGCCCCCATCCTATGCCCCATGTAAAATGACACGAAGAACATAACGACAAAGTAGACGAGCAGGGGCACGGCGATCCGCAGCACGTCCAGCGGCAGAAGAACGATGACATCCCCCTTGAGCGAGAACATGATCACAATTGTCAGGAGCAGGAAAATCAGCGTAAGCGGGCTGATTTTCGGAATGAACACCTTGTTGTACCACTCGTGTCCCCTTGTCTTGAGAAGCACAAAGCGGGTGATCATGCCGCCGAAAAATGGGATGCCGAGGTAAATGAGCACGCTCTCGGCGACCTGTCCGATGGTGACTTGCACAATGGCGCTCTTGAGGCCGAACATCGGCGGCAGGTATGTCATGAAAATCCAGGCATAAACCGAGTAAAAGAGCATCTGGAAGATGCTGTTGAACGCTACAAGGCCGGCGGCGTATTCGGTATTGCCCCTGGCCAGATCGTTCCAAACGATCACCATGGCGATGCAGCGCGCGAGGCCGACAAGGATGAGCCCTGCCATGTACTCGGGTTTGTCATGCAGGAAGATCAGGGCAAGCGCGAACATCAGCACAGGCCCGATAAACCAGTTCTGTATCAGGGAAAGGCCGAGAATGCGCCAATTGCTGAAGACCTCCCCGAGTTCCTCGTATCGGACTTTCGCCAGCGGCGGATACATCATGAGTATCAGGCCCACGGCGATGGGAATCGAGGTGGCGCCCACACTGAGGGAGGTAATTCCTTTTGCCAGCGCCGGCATGAAGTGGCCCAGCGCCACGCCAATTCCCACGCCCAAAAAAATCCATAGGGTCAGAAATCGGTCCAGAAAGGAAAGCCGCTTGCCGCGACAGGTGTCAGCCATGGGAAGAAGACTTCTTCGATATTGTGTTCAACAGCGCCAGCACACGCCGCTCGATTTCATCGCGAACAATGGCAAATTCCTGTGGCGGCATGTTTCGCGGATCGGGAAACGTCCAGTCTTCACGGTGGGCTGCCTTGTGGGGATTCAGATTTCCAGAGGGATGTGATCTGGCGCTCCATGCGTCGACCACGGCCGGCACGTGATGCCGCGCGAATGCCTCGGCCATCTGGCTGCGGTTCGAGTTTTCGACGCAGACGAATAAAACGTGTTTCAGGCTCACAAGCTGGCCGGCCTCTTCTTGGAGCCGTTCCGGTGTTCCGCGGCTGTCCCTCTTGGCCTTGCTGTCCGGGCGCCGCATCGGCCGTCACGGTTCAACACCTTGCCCCTGACTTTGAGCTTGTCAAAGCGGGCAAGGTCCTCGCTGAAAACAGGCTCCTTGTTGAAACCGCGGCGCATCAGATTGACTACGAGCCGGTGTCCTTCAGACTCTGGCTTGGCCAGCGAGTAGTGCATCCAGACGGCCTCGCGGCGGTCCTTCACAAGGCCGAGATAACGCAGCATCATCAACTGGCGGGAAATCGTGCTCTGGGGCAGTCCAAGGGCGGCAATAAGGTCGCAAACGCACAGTTCCGGCCCCCGGCGCGCCAGCAGGTGGAAAATCCGCGCGCGTGTCATGTCGCTCAGACACCGCAGATATTCGAGCATTCTCACGAAACCATATATTCGCATACGCGAATATTATTTCATGTTTGCCGCGCAACCTTTATTGAAAATATGCTTCACTGCCTCTAATTTCCGGGTTTTGTGTGTTTCCGGGTTATTGTGGCAAGAAATGAACAACCACGAAACACACGACGCACACGAGACAATGAGCGGGAAACAATCCGTGTTTGCCGGCGGAATCAGTGTTTTGTCATTTCATGTTATCATGACATTTTTGGGCGCATGGGGGCGGCTGTTTTTCGTTGTCAAACGCCAATTATCGCGATTGTCATGATGGGGTGATCAATTGAATGCGATTTTAATCATGAGGCGATAGCATGTATTGTCCTGAATGCGGTTTGCAAATCCCTGAAGGTTCGACTTCATGCAATCATTGCGGCAAGGCAACCGGCTTGGCGCTCGCGCAGCCCAAGGCTCCTGTGGAAGTGCCCGAGACGGAAATGTGGAAAGCGACGCCGAGCCTGCGCGCGGCCATCCTGCCCACCGTGGGCGTGTTGCTGGCGCTCATCATTATCGAAGTCATCATCAGGGCGCTGATGAACTGGATATCGGGGGGCGTGAGCGGCGGCATTCTGGGATGGCGGTGGCTTGTCTATTTCTTTGTGTTGCTTGTTTTCGCGGGTTGGCGATGCCTGCTCCAGATCACCCAGCATTACCGGCTGACGAACAAGTATCTTTATGTTGAGCGCGGATTGTTGAGCAGGCAGACGGAAATTGTGGATTTGCGCCGGTTGCGCGATTTCGATCTGGCCGAACCATTCCTGATTCGTATCATGGGACTGGGCAATATAAAGATTACAAGCAGTGACGAGACGCAGTCGACGACGGTGCTTGTCGACCTTGACAAGCCGCGTGAGGTATTGAGCCAGTTTCAGCGCGCTTATGAAAAACGCCGCCCAACGATGATCCAAATGGAGTAACGCGGACGGGAGGTTGGATTGCCGCCGTTATTTGGTGGAGACATGTTCATCTGAATGCGGCATTTGCGCGCCACAATCCCCAAGAAACACATATTTATGAATATTGCCGCCATCAGGGATGCACAGAGAGCGTTCATCCTTCATATATGCGCATGATTGGACATAGCTGTTTTGGGAGGCCGCAAAGGCTGATATGAGTCAACAGACCAGGAAATACACGGCATATTTTTGTTCGCACACCCACTGGGACAGGGAATGGTACGGCAGTTTCCAGGAATTCCGCATGAGGCTGGTGCGGCTGATGGACCGCCTGATGAATCTGCTCGAAACCGATCCTGACTACCGTTGCTTCAACCTTGACGGCCAGACGATCGTCGTCGAGGATTACCTTGAGGTGAAGCCGGAAGAGCGGGCGCGTCTTGAGAAGCACATCCGTGCGGGGAGGATAGCAATCGGGCCGTGGTACATTCTGCCTGACGAGTGGCTGGAGTCGGGCGAGGCGGCGATTCGCAATCTCCTGCGCGGGCGCGAAATCTGCCGCGAATTCGGCGTTGAGCCGCCCCGGTTCGGCTACCTGCCCGACATGTTCGGCCAGATTTCGCAGATGCCGCAGATTCTCAAGCGTTTCGGATACGACAAAACAATCATGTGGCGCGGCCTGACCGGCGACCATTACATGAGCGAGTTGTGGTGGGAATCGCCCGACGGTTCGCGTGTGCTCGCGTTTCACCTTCCCGAATATTGCGGTTACGGCAATGCGGCGTTCTTCTATGCCGCCTTGCCTCCAGAGTCGCGCACTCTGCCCCCGGACACTCCGGGCGCCCACATGGTGGCGCATGATGTGGATTTCGCGGTCAACGCGCTGCGGGCCGTGGCCGACCGCGCCATCGCCAAATCGCGCAGCGGCGCGCTGCTTTTCATGAACGGCGTGGACCACATGGAGCCGCAGAAGACGACCCCCGAAATCATCCGGCGGGCAAATCAGAGTCTTGGCGATGTCGAATTGCGCCATGCCACCTTTGGCGAGTTCATGGAGGCGCTGGCGGAGCGCTCGCCAGCCGACCTGCAGATCATCCGCGGCGAACAACGCTCCACCGGAACATCCCGCGAAAACTGGCAGGCTGTGCTGCCAAACATTCTCAGCTCGCGTATCTATCTGAAGATCGCGAACGCCTGCTGCCAGACGCTGCTCGAACGCTGGGCCGAGCCCTTCTGCAGTGCGGCGGCCATGATCGGCAACGAATACCCGCAGGGCATGATCCGCACCGGCTGGAAATGGCTGCTCCAGAACCATCCCCACGATTCGATCGGCGGATGCTCTACCGACGCCGTTCACCGCCACATGGAAACGCGTTTCGAGTGGGCCGGCGAGATCGCCGACACCATGGCCAACAAGAGCATCCACCAGATCACAAATGCCATCAGGACGGATGAACTCGATGAGAACGACATGGCATACTTCGTGTTCAATCCGCTGAACTGGACAGTGAACGACCTTGTGATCGTGGACATTGATTTCGACGAGGAGAGCGGCTGGATGCGCCGGCAGAACCTTCAACTCAACCGCGACAATATCTACCAGACGATGCGCAATCTGCGCATCACGAACTGGGACGGTTCGCCCGTGGCCTACGAGGTGCTCGACGTCCGCTACCTAACGCATCACCGCCCGTGGCGCGAGGAGTTTGGCCCCACGTTCCAGACCATCCGTTTCAATGTGGCGTTGTGGGCCGAGAACTTGCCGCCGCTTGGCTACAAGGGTTACAGGGCCGGCGCGGTGAAAAAAGCGCGCCGTTTGCCGAATCGTCATGCGTCGGCGCAACCCGCGCGGATGAGCAACGAGCATCTCACGGTGGATGTCAATCCCAACGGAACGCTCCGCGTGACAGGCCCGGCGCTGGGCGGCAAAGTGCTCGACAATCTCCATTATTTTGAGGATGGCGGCGACAACGGCGACGGCTACACCTATTCGCCGCCGCGCCATGACCAGGTTGTGACAAGCCTTGGCGGGAAGGCGGCCCAGATTACGCGGCTTATCGACGAGGATGCCGTTCAGGCCATCGCGGTGGATTACACACTCGACCTGCCGCGGGAGGTGACGCCCGACCGCCAGCACCGCAGCGAGGAAACCGTCCCGTGCAAGATCCGCTCTGTCTTCCGGCTGGGCAAGCATTCGCGGCGCATCGATGTCGAAACGACTCTGACCAACGCGGCAAAAGATCACAGACTGCGGGTGTGTTTCGATGTCGAGCGGCAAAGCGGCAGCCATGTGGCCGAGATGCAATTCGATGTGGTCACCCGGCGCAACCGTGTGGATCAGCCCGCCGAGGAAGTCTGGGGCGAGGACATGCCGATTGAGCAGCCCCAGCAGGGATTCATGAGTTGCTCAAACCTCGCGATCGCCAATTCCGGTTTGCCGGAGTATGAAGTTGCCGACCCCCCCCTATCCAGATCCGATCTGGCGGCAAATGAGCCGGCGATGGCCGCCATCAAGCTGACCCTTCTGCGCGCCGTGCGGTTCCTTGGGGCGGGCGCGCATCCCAACACGATCATGGGCGGCGCGGGGCCGATGATCGAGACGCCCGAACAACAGATGATCGGACGGACGCTCATCTTCCGCTACGCGCTCATTCCCCACACGGACGACTGGATCAGCGCGGGCGCGCAACGTCAGGCGCACCAGCACAATGCCATGTGGCGCGGCATGACCACAGGCCGGCATGCGGGGACGCTTCCCGCGGCACAGCACTCTTTCTTTGAAGTCTCGGGAGACAACATCGTGCTGTCAGCATTGAAGCAGGTGGAAAACAAACCGCATGAGTATGTGGCGCGATTCTGGAATTCAGGCGTGACAACGGGCGATGCCGTGATCAACTGGGCCATACGCCCGTCGTCAGTGCATTTGTCGAATCTGGCGGAGGATGTGCTCGAGCCGCTCAAGATCGGGCGCGATGGAACGGTCAGCGTCAAGGTGAAGCCCAAAGAGATAGCGACTATCCTATTCAAAATGAATCAATGAGGGCGCCGGTTTGACTGTTTTGGCGCGGGTAAGACCGGATTATTCCTTCCGCCCCCCCCTTCGGCGATGCTCTCTTTTTTACAGTAACCGAGCCCCTGGAAAAGCGCCTCCCTGATGGTGTTGTTTTCATCGGTGACTTTGATGGAGTATGTTGCCCTCCCCCCTGAGCTGGCTGAAGACATAGCGAAGGATGCCGCCGCTGCGGTAATACTTCGCCTCGTTGGGCGTGTCGATGCGCACGATGGCGGAAAATGTCGTAACCTCTGTGACAGATCCATCCCCGTGCCCCGCACGCACCGCGACACGCATACGGGGTGTGATGCCGCTTGTGATGCCAATGATGTCATAGGATTCGAAACCATTCAAATCCAACGTTTCATGTGTGTGGCCGTGCTCGTACTGCAATGGCAGGATTCCCATGCCGACAAGGTTCGAGCGGTGAATGCGCTCGAAGCTTTCGGCAAGCACGGCTTTTACGCCAAGCAGCGCCGGGCCTTTGGCGGCCCAGTCGCGCGATGAGCCGGCGCCGTATTCCTGACCGGCGAGCACGATGAGCGCCACGCCCTCATCCCTGTAACGCATTGCGGCGTCAAAGATGGTCATCGACTCGCCGCTGGGGATGTGAATGGTCACGCCGCCCTCGGCGCCTCCTGCGAGCTTGTTGCGCAGGCGGATGTTCGAAAACGTGCCGCGCACCATCACCTCGTGGTTTCCCCGCCGCGAGCCATAGGAGTTGAAGTCCTTTGGCTCAATCCCGTGCGTCATCAGGTATTTTGCGGCGGGGCTGTTTTTAGCGATCGTTCCCGCCGGCGAAATGTGATCGGTGGTGACTGAATGGCCAAGCAGCGCTAGAACGCGCGCTCCGCGGATCTCAATATCAGAATTCTGAATTCCGAGTTCCGCATTCAGTGTGTCGATGAACGGCGGAGCCTTGATATAGGTGGAGGCTGGATCCCATGTAAAGAGGCTGGCTGCGGGCGTGGATATCGCGCGCCAGCGTTCGTCGCCATCGAAGATGGTGCTGTAAGTTTTTTGGAACATTTCAGATTTGACGTGTGCGCCCACGGCGGCATTGATCTCGGCGGGGGAGGGCCAGATGTCAGCGAGCATGACCGGGTTACCGTTTGAATCAGCGCCGAGCGGTTCCTTGCCGGTATCGATGTCCATCGTGCCCGCGAGTGCATAAGCGACCACAAGCGGCGGCGATGCCAGGTAGTTGGCGCGCACATGGGGGTTGATGCGCCCCTCGAAATTGCGGTTGCCCGAAAGCACGGCGGCGGCCACGAGCTCGCCCTCGCTGATGGCCTTGGCGATCGGATCGGGCAGGGGGCCGCTGTTGCCGATGCACGTCGTGCATCCATACCCAACAACATGGAATCCAAGCGTTTCAAGCGGTTCGAGCAAACCTGAATCGCGCAGATAATCTGTGACGACCTTTGATCCGGGCGCGAGGCTTGTCTTGACCCATGGTTTTGTCCGCAGGCCGCGCTCGACGGCTTTTTTCGCGAGCAGACCGGCCGCGATGAGCAATGACGGATTGGAAGTGTTCGTGCAGCTTGTGATGGCGGCAATGACGACACTGCCATGCGACATGGTGAAAGTCTCACCGTCGTTGCGGACTTCAAGCTTCCGCTGAAGGTGCGGCGTCAGGTCGTCCTCAACGACGGATGGGGCGGTTTGGGTCTTTCGCTGCGAATCACCGCGCGCGAATTCAGCAAGGGCGCGCTGGAATGATTCTTTCGCGGCGCCCAGCGGCACACGGTCCTGCGGTCGGCGCGGGCCTGCAATGCAGGGCTCGACCGTGCCCAGGTCCAGCGTGAGAACCTCGCTGTAAAGCGGTTCGGGGCTGTCCGCGTCCCGGAACAATCCCTGGGCGCGGCAATATGCCTCAACGAGCGCGATATGCTCTTCGGCGCGGCCCGTGAATCGCAGATATTCCAGTGTTTGCTCATCGACAGGAAAGAAGCCCGCCGTCGCGCCGTATTCCGGTGACATGTTAGCAATGACCGCGCGCTCGGGCACGCCAAGAGCGCCGAGCCCATCACCGAAATATTCGACGAATTTGCCCACAACACCGTGCGCGCGCAACATGCCGGTGAGTGTCAGGACCAGATCGGTGGCGGTTGCGCCGGATGGCAGTCGTCCGGCGAGCTTCACGCCCGCGACGGGCGGTATGAGCATCGAGACCGGCTGGCCGAGCATGGCCGCCTCGGCTTCGATGCCTCCCACGCCCCATCCGAGCACGCCAAGGCCGTTGATCATCGTCGTGTGGGAGTCCGTGCCGACCAGTGTGTCGGGATATGCCTGGGGCGGCGCGGAATGGCCCTGCGGTTGCACAAAGACGACCGGGGCAAGAAATTCCAGGTTGACCTGGTGCACAATGCCGGTGTTCGGGGGCACAACCCGGAAATTGCGAAACGCGTTTTGTCCCCACCGGAGAAATTGATAGCGTTCGATATTGCGCTCATATTCAAGGGCGCTGTTGATCGCCATGGCTTGCGGCGAGGCGAAGGCGTCAACCTGCACGGAGTGGTCGATGACAAGATCGACGGGCTGAAGCGGGTTGATGCGTTGCGGATCGCCTCCCAGTCGCGCCATGGCATCGCGCATCGCGGCAAGATCGGCCACGCATGGCACGCCCGTGAAATCCTGCAACAGAACGCGGGCCGGCATGAAGGCGATTTCCGTGTCCGTGAACGCATCGGGCGTCCACCCGGTAAGCGCTTCAATGCTTGCGCGGCTCGGTTCGCTGCCGTCGTTATGGCGAACAAGATTCTCCAGAAGCACTTTCAGCGAGTAAGGCAGGCGCGAAAGCGGCTTGCCCAGACGGGCCGCCACGGATTCGATGGAGAAGATTTCGTAAGCGCGGCCGGCAACCGTGAGAACACGCCGGCAGGCGAAATCGTCCGCGCATTGGTTTGTCATGTCAGTGCCATGCTCCTCGGCCAAATGATGAAGATTGATAAAGCGCTGAAGAGGCAAAATTTCACGTCAAAGCGCTTTGCAATGCGCAATTGCAGGATGTGTCTCTTTCGATTTGGCATAGGCAAATCTTAAGCGTTGTGGAACCTGGTGTAAAAATTGGGATGATGCGGCAAGTTTGCGCCGCCAGCGTCCGCCGCGAAGGCATCCGATGCCTCATTTGTGATTCTGCTCATTTTAAATGTTGGCAATCCATGATGATGCGTGAAATTTCCACTCACATGAGCGTAAAAATCCCCTGGCAGCGGGCCGGATTGTTTCTTCTTGACGCGGTGCTTGTTGCGTTGTCGCTTTTTGCTGCGTATTTGTTGCGTTTTCCGGACTTCGTCATCCCGGTCAGCTACGAGCTCCAGTACGTGCTGGTTGTTCCTGTGTTTGTGGCCGTTCGTCTGGTGCTTTTCTGGCGTTTCAATCTTTACCGCGGCATACTGCGCTACGCGAGCACGACTGAGTTGGTCGCCATCTTTGTCTCTGTGACGCTTGGCTCGGTTTTGCTGTCGGCCGCGAACGTTTTTCTTGTGCGCTTTCTGCCCGCGCCTCGTGTGTTTTCCGGCGAGGCGCACTTCCCGCGCGTGCCATTGCAGATTCTCATCATCGAATATTTCATCACGATCATGCTGGTGGGCGGCGGACGATTTTCGCGGCGCTTGCTGCTGGCGGCGTTCGCGCGCAGTGACGGCGGGGAGCCTTTGAAGCGCATACTTATTGTGGGCGCCGGCGATGCGGGCGAGGCGGTGGCGCGCTCCATGCGCCAGGCGCTCACGCGCGCCTATGAGCCGGTGGCGTTCGTGGATGACGACCCGCAGAAGCTCAATCTGCGCATTCACGGCATTCCTGTTGCGGGCGCGGTGAGCGACATTGTCCGCGTGATCGGCGAATGCGGCGCCGACGAAGTGCTCGTGGCGATACCGCGCGTCGCCCCCGCCAAGTTGCGCGAAATCGTCCAGTTATGCGAGCACGCCCGCGTCGGGCTGAATATTCTTCCTTCCGTTGAGGATGTTTTCACCGGCCGCGTTTCGGTCAGCCAGATGCGCCGGGTTGAAATCGAGGATCTGCTGGGGCGTGAGGAGGTGTGTTTTGATCTTGCGCCTGAACGCAATTACATCAAGGGACAGACGATTCTCATCACTGGCGCCGGCGGGTCGATCGGCAGCGAGCTGTGCCGCCAGCTCATGCGGTTTGATCCGAAGCGGCTTGTGCTCATGGGCAAAGGTGAAAATTCCATTTATGAGATCGCGACGGAGCTGAATCCCCGCGGAGACGGGGGTCTGTTGTGCCCCGTGATTGGCGACATCCGCGACAGCGCGAAAGTCAGCGCGGTCATGGCGCAATTCAGCCCGGCGATCGTGTTTCATGCCGCCGCGCACAAGCATGTGCCCCTGATGGAAATGCACCCCGATGAGGCGGTGAAGAACAACATCATCGGCACGCTCAACGTGGCGCGCGCGTCCGAGGCGGCGGGCGTGACAAAATTTATCCTGATTTCCAGCGACAAGGCCGTACGCCCCACCAATGTGATGGGCGCCACGAAGCGCGTGGCCGAGATGATCATCTTCTGCATGGCGCGCGCCTCGCGTACGCAGTTTGTGGCGGTGCGCTTTGGCAATGTACTCGGCAGCCGTGGCAGTGTCATCCCGATGTTTAAGCGTCAGATCGCGCGCGGAGGCCCCGTCACTGTGACACACCCCGATGTGACCCGGTTTTTCATGACGATCCCCGAGGCCGTATCGCTGGTCATCCAGGCGGGATCGCGGCCCGAACAGCGGCGCCTCTACCTGCTCGACATGGGCCAGCCGGTTCGCATCATCGATCTCGCGCACAACCTGATCCGCCTGAGCGGATTCGAGCCGGGAAAGGACATCAAGATTGAAATCACGGGTCTCCGCCCGGGCGAAAAACTCATCGAGGAGCTCCTCACCTCAGGCGAAAATGTCACAGCCACGGAAATGGGCAAAATCTTCAGCGCCGAACCGGACAATGTCGATTGCGAGGCGCTATGGAGGGATGTGGAGGTTCTGCGTGCGATGGCTGAGTCCGCGGATGCCGAAGCCATACGAAGAACATTGCGCAAACTGGCGCCGGATTATTCCCCCCGATCATAGCAATCACTGCCTTTTTGAGTGATCATCAACATGGACGCCGATAAAGCGCCTTGTCGCGGGGCCGGTGAAACAGCGGGTGGCTGAATCCCACAGCGTTCTCCCGCGGGTTATTATTTCATGATGACCTTTTGCTCCAGGGCGAGCATTTGGTCGCGCAACTGGGCGGCGTGCTCGAAATCGAGCTTTGCGGCCGCCTCGCGCATCTCATTGCGCAGCTTTTCGATCATCCTTGGCAGCGCCGCAGGGTCGTTGTATTCCGCCCCATCCTCGGCGGCGATGGGCGCTTCCACGTAATCGGCTTTGTAGACTGTTTCGAGGATTGTCTTGATCTCCTTGCGGATGCTCTGTGGCGTAATGCCGTTGGCCTCGTTGTATTCCCTTTGGCGTTTGCGCCGTCTTGACGTCTCGTCGACAGTGGCCCGAATGGCGTCGGTCATCACATCGGCGTACATGATGACCGTGCCGTTGATATTTCTTGCCGCGCGGCCGCACGTCTGGATGAGCGCGGTGCGCCCGCGCAGGAAACCTTCCTTGTCGGCGTCGAGAATGACAACGAGCGACACCTCTGGCAAGTCCAGCCCCTCGCGCAGCAGATTGATGCCCACAAGAACATCGAATTTGCCCAGCCGCAGGTCGCGGATGATCTCCGTGCGCTGGATTGTGTCGATGTCCGAGTGCAGGTATTTTGACTTGATGCCGACCTCCTCGAGATATTCAGAAAGATCCTCAGCCATGCGCTTGGTGAGCGTTGTCACCAGCACGCGCTCTTCGCGTTCGGCGCGTTTGCGCACCTCGCAGATGGCATCCTCCACCTGCATGCGCGCGGGTTTGATGATGATTTCCGGATCGATGAGACCCGTGGGGCGGATGAGCTGCTCAACCACGATGCCCGCCGAAACCTTGAGCTCAAATTCGGCGGGGGTGGCGCTGACATAGACAACCTGATTGACGCGCGCCATAAACTCGTCGAACTTCAGCGGACGGTTGTCGAGCGCGCTTGGCAGCCGGAAACCAAAATTCACGAGCGACATTTTGCGCGAGCGGTCGCCCTCATACATCCCGCGCACCTGCGGCATTGTCACATGGCTCTCGTCCACGAACAGCAGGAAATCCTTCGGGAAATAATCGAGCAGAGTATAGGGTGGTTCGCCCGGCTTGCGCCCTGTCATGTGACGGGAATAGTTCTCGATGCCGTAGCATGTCCCCATTTCCTTGATCATTTCGAGGTCATAATGCGTGCGCTGTTCCAGTCGCTGCGCCTCGAGCAGGTTGTTCCCGTTGCGCAGCGCATCCAGTCTTTCCTTGAGTTCCTCCCCGATGGTCTTGAGGGCGGCGTCGAGTTTTGTCCGCGAGGTGACGTAGTGGGTGGAGGGATAAATGATCGCGCGCTTGATGTGCCTGAGGCGCTGTCCAGTCAGCGAATCAATCTCGTAGATGGCCTCGATTTCGTCGCCGAAGAACTCCGCGCGCACCGCCTTCTTGTCCTCGTAGGCCGGGAAGATGTCGACGATATCGCCGCGCACGCGGAAAGTCGCGCGGTGAAAGTCGAAATCGCTGCGCTGGTACTGGATGTCCACGAGCTGGCGCAGGAGGTCGTTGCGCGCCAGGCGCTGCCCAGCTTCGATGTAAACCACCATCATGTGGAAGTCCTCGGGTGAGCCGATGCCATAGATGCACGAGACGCTGGAAACAATGATCACGTCGCGGCGCTCGATGAGGTGCATCGTTGCCGCAAGGCGCATCTTGTCCAGCTCCTCGTTGATGGACGAGTCCTTTTCGATGTATGTGTCGGTCGACGGGATGTAGGCCTCGGGCTGGTAGTAGTCATAGTAGCTCACGAAGTACTCGACCGCGTTGTTGGGGAAGAGTTCGCGGAACTCGCGATAGAGTTGCGCCGCGAGTGTCTTGTTGTGCACGAGCACAAGGGTCGGCCTGTTGACACGCGCGATGACATTGGCCATCGTGAATGTCTTGCCGCTGCCCGTCACGCCCAGCAGTGTCTGGTGGGTCAGAGCGCGCTCAATGCCCTCCACAAGCGCATCGATCGCCTGCGGCTGGTCGCCGCGGGGCTCGAAACCAGTGACGAGTTCAAAGCTTTCCATGAATCATCTTCCCCAGAAATTACATGTTTATTACGTCGATCAAGCAATGGAGTCTATAAATTGCCCTTCATTCATGTAATTCGTGAATGAAAAAGAACACGAACACCGCAACCAATCCGCAATCCCGATGCCCGCACCTGTCCACCCGCCGGAAAAAATAAAACGAGTCGGCGTGGGCGCTTATATCGCGCTCAACGGTTTTTTCGCCGGTTTGGCGTTATTTGTGGCATTGCTCATTTTCTGGGCGCGCGGCGGAATCGAGGCGGTGATACGCGACCGTCTGTCGGACATTGTCACCCTCGCGGTGTTGCGCCCCGAAGTGGATGATGTCCGGGCACGGTCGCTTGCCGCGCGGGTCGAAAAGGAAACGCCCGGCGTCAAGGCCTCGGCCATGGGCTCCGCGGAGGCGCGCGAGCTCATGGCCATCCAGGAGCCGTGGATGAAAAATCTTCCTGACATCGAAATCCCAGTCCTGCCTGCCATCATTGAAATGCGCCACCCGGATCTCATCATGTTGCCATCGGGCCTTGAAAAGTTCCATGATGAATTGTCGCGCATGCCAGAGACGGATTACCTTATTTTCAACGAGCAGGGGCATGAGGTCTTCAGGGCGTTTGTGTTCAGCGCGCGCGCCTATGCGTCGCTCATTGGAGTCGCCCTGCTTGCCGCCATTTCAGCGGGTCTGGTGATGTTCCACTCTGTCTGGGCCCGCGGCAAGCCGGGCCACGGCGCGTTCATGGCTGTTTTCCTTGCCATTGCCGAAACCGTCATCGCGGCCGCCGCCGGATGGGTGATTTTTCAGTGCGTGCGGTTCATTGCCCGCCCGTTCCCTATCCCAGTTGATCCACCGCGTCCCGCCGTTGTCGGGGCCATGATCGCGGTCCTGTTCGTTGTCATCTTCGCGCTCGAGATTCTCACGGGCTTTAAGCGCCGGGCATGTGTGGCGCCAAAATGAGCCCTCGGCCGCGCAAAGATTATGGCGCAGGCTTCCAGCCTGTCAAAAGCCGCCCTGGCGCTCCCGGCGTGCTTAACCTGCTTGCCATAATCTGCCTGTCCGCAATGCTGCTTGGAGCGGTTTCATCGGAGCGCAAGTCCAGTGGCTCGCAGACATCAAGGACCGGCTCACAAGCCGCGAAAACAGCCGCGACCCCGAAACAAGCGCCCGCAAAGAAACAATCCATGAACGCGAAACAGGCATCGCGGGAAACCGTAGCGGACACAACACTCACGGCGACATATCTTTCCGTTCCGCGCAAACCCAAACTGTCCGCGAAACAGGCCGAAGCGGTAAAAATTGTCTGGTCTCGGCCAGTCATCACCATCACATCCCCGCGAATGAGCGGTTTCCCCTATGATCCCTACGAACTGGGATCGCATTTCCTGAAACGCTGGGACCTCCTGCATTTCGTCATGACCCCGTCAGAGCTTGCCGTTTACAGGCGCGATTCAGCCATGGAAGGGGTGAGGCGCATCGCGCGAATCTTCACCCGCCTCTCCGAGGCCGGCACGCAACGGCGCGCCAATATGTCGCGCGCGGCGGCGGCGCTCCATCTTATGCGGCGGGCAAATAACACCCCTCTTTACTGGCATCCGTCCCCTTCGTTGCTCCACATCGCCGGATTCAGGGCCGCCATTGAATCCGATGCGGCTGATGCGCGCGTGGCGCGGGACAGCTATGAACCGCTGCGCGATGCGCTCAACGCCGCCGTGGAAAAAGCGCGTCTTTCTGAAAGCGCGGCGGCGGCAGAACAAAAATATCAGACCGCTGTGTTCAGCCCGACCAGCCGGTATGCCATCACGGAGTCCGTGATGGACGCCGTTGTTCGCGCGCAGGAACAGGCGCTGGCCGAGTGTTCGCTATCGCCTGCCGCGGCCGCGGCATTGGACGATGCGAGCCGCTATCTCCGACGTTCAAGCGCGCGCGTCCTGCTGGCGTCGCTGGGGCCGCCCTCGCCTTCGCCCATGCCCGCATATCATCCGCTGGTGCCCGACGACACCCCCCTGCCCGATGGTTTGCTCGATCCGTCCGGAGTTTCCGCGCGCGCAATTCCCCGGCGGCCCCTGCCCGCTCTGCGTTCGCACCTCATCCCGGCGCCGGCAGGCGCAACCGTGCTGGCCGCGGCGGACGGTAAAGTGCTTTTCGCGGGGGAACTGCGCGGTTACGAGCGCCTTGTCATCATGGAACATTCCGGCGACACGATCACTCTCTATGGCATGTTGAGCGATTGTCTGGTCTCGGCAGGGCAAACGGTTGACAAAGGCCAGCCCATTGGGCGCGCTGGCAAAGCGTCCTGGAGCGGCGCGGCAGCAGCCAGCGGCGTTGTGTTTGAGGTTCGGCGAAAAGGAGCGCTCATCAGCCCTGCCTCGCTTACCGGCGGCGCCCCGCCTGAAAAGATCATTCTTCAATCACGCCGCGAGCAGTCACAATAACCGCTCCAAGTCATCAGCCCCGAAGCGGAGGCGGGGCCTCCCGCCCCACACTCTTATGAGCGGCATTTATTTGGGGGCGAGACGTCCCCTCCGTCCATTGATCAGTAAAGGTTCCACTCGCCCACGGTGGTCACACTAAAATAATTCAAGATTTTACCCATGACGGTGTTGCGGACGGATTCGCTGCGGATGGTCTCGAAACCAAAACCGAGATACACGAGACGCCCATAGATGGAGGAACCGCCGAAGATGCCCGTGTATTGAATGCCCGCCGTGCCGCCTGAGCCGCCTGCGTAAGTCATGCAGACAGTCGAGCCGCCGTATGCGGTGATGGTGTCGGGCGCGCTGACGTCGTATGTGTCACCCGTGCCGTCGTCGAAGCTGAATGTCGTGATGCCCGCGAAGATTCCACCCGAGGCTCCCAGCGCCTGGTAGGTGTTTGCGTCGTCGTTGACGTAAGAGGCTTTCATGTAGTTGTTGAGGAACGCTTTTTTTGTGGTGTCGCGATTGAAATCGAAAGCCAGCTGGCTGTTGCTCATGAAGACCTTTCCGCCGGCCTGCAGATAGTTTTGCAACTTAGCGCGCGAGTTGGGCTTGATGGCCGTGTCATCGGTGTTGATCGGTTCAGTGTCGACCTCAGCCTCCTGGGCGCCGATCCAGTCAATCATGCCGTAAGGCGTCAGTGAGGCCTGTCCTGCTTCGACGCATTCAGCGGAACAGGAATCGAAGCTGATCGCGAAGTTCGACAGCGCTTTGCCGTGCTGGATGATGTAATTGAAGCTCTGGAAATTGCGCCAGTCGATCTTTCGCACGAGGTTGTTCGCGCATCCCATGACGGCGGCCACGAGACGTGGCAGATAGCGGTCGAAGCGGTGCGAGCCGTTGACGACGAGCGCCTGCGCCTGGCTGCCCGCGGTCACGCGCGCCGCAAGGGTTTCTGTGGGGATGGACACGCCCGCGCTGTTGTAAGCCGACACCCGGAAAAACATGAGCTGGCCGGGCGTCAGCGTGAAAGTGTAATTGGCCGGGGCTGTGATTGTTCCGGAATCGAACCCGTAACCGTTCGTGCTGGTGTGGACCCTGTAGCCGGTGGCGGCGCTTCCGCAGGGATGGGAGGCGTCGCGCACGGGGCCAGCCGCCCAATCGAGGCGCACCTGACCGTTGCCGATGTTCTTCACGCGGAAATTCGTGGGCGCCTCGGGCGGGAAGGTTGTGCCGCCGTAATAGCTGATGATGCCCTGCGTGATCCCCCGCGCGAAGGCGAAGCGGAACTTCGGATCCTTCCATGCGGCCACGTCCGACGTGTTGTCGGCGAAAAGCGCCTCGAGGAAGAATCCCGACACAGTTCCGAGATTGCTCTGGCTGCACTCGCCATAACTGTTGCTTCCCGTGATGCCGCGGTCGCTCCAACTTGAATCGTAGAAGGCCTTGAGGTTGCTGATCACGGCATTGTGGACGGCCGTGGTCAGGTTCTTTGTGCCGGCGGTGGCATCGGCGTCAACGTCCCTGAAGGAATCGGTTCCGCGCGCGGCGCCTGATTGCTCTGTCCCGCCCGAGCATCCGCCGTTGTAAGCGTTGGTGTGGAAGCCGATATAAATGGTGTCATTGCCCTCGTTGTCGCGGCTCTGCTCCCATGAGGCGTAAGCGGGGCGGTCGCTCCAGCCGAGTTCTTCGTCATCGTAGTTCGTGGTGTTGTCGTAATAAAGCGGCCCACCGTTTGCCGCTCCGCCGAGATAATTCAGGTAGTTGACGCACTCTTCCTGCCATCGCGCCTTGCCGCTGACACCGTGGGTTCGCCGCGCCACATCGCCCATTCCGCCGCCGAATCGAACGGCGTCGCAGGAAACGATAGAGCCGTTGGGCGCGTCGTTCAAAACGGCGACTTTGCCGGTCGCGGGATTGGCGCCAGCCGCGAAGTAAAAGTTGCCTATAAGCACCCACGTGGCGCCGTCGCGCTGTTCGTTGATGCGGAAGTCAGCCAAGCCGCCCGTGTGATAAACCTGCCAGTGGGCTTGAGTTGTGCGGTTGCTGCCGGATGAATAACTGATATAAACATTATAGTATCCCGCCGCCGGAATGGTGGGCGTGTATGTAGCGGTCGCCGTGGCGGCGCCGGAGACAACAGTAGCATATCGTGTGGCGCTTGTGTTGCCAAAGGGATTGACAAGCACGCCGTTCCATGATGCGGTTGTTTTATTGATAAAGCCGTTGGCTGTGGAGTTGTTCCATGTGCCGGTTTCCGCGTAGGCGGGCGCCCCCTGCGCGTTATCAACGATGGCCATGTTGGTCTGCATGTCGCACTCGCGCCCGGGTTGGACACGCGCGCCGCAATTGAGCAGTTGCGGCACGAGAAACATGGAAAGAAATTCGTTGGAGCTGTAATCCTCGAGTTGCTCATAGAGTTTGGAGCGTTGCACACGCCAGCCATTGGTGTCGTCCAGCCAGCCGTGCGCCTGGTTTAGAACGACGGCCTTGCCCGAAAGCGCGCCGGTGATCTGACCCGACGGCGGCGCGGGCGGGGCAACCAACAGGCTTGGCGCAGCCGCCGGGGCCGGCGGTGTTCCATCTGTCATGGCGTTGTCAGGCTCGGGGACAAACGCCTTCGGTTTGGGCAGGTATGAGCGGATGGGCATATAACTGCCCGACCCTGAATCTTTCACATAGAAGTAATAATTGCGCAATCCTTCCTCGCGCAATGTTCCATGGAACTGGTGGGCGATGCCCTCGACCAGCCCAGGCGAGTACTTCGGGGTTCCCAGCCAGCCGGGCGGCAGATCTAAGTGGATGCGTATGGTTTTATCGGGCGTCACATCGATCTTCCCGAGGGTCGTGCCGTCGGGCAGGGCGCTGGAGAATCCCCGGGCGCGTTCATCGGCCGTGGGGCCGTTGACCACAGCCTGCGCCAGCGCACTAACACGGTCGGCCTGGGCGACGGTCATTCTGACAGGCACGGTACCGGCTGGCCGTACCGCGACTGCGGGCATGCCATCGCGGAGAAACACCAGTTGAAGCGTTGCCGGCTCAGTCGCTTGGGTGAGCGGAGCATATGCCATAATCGTTGCGCAGACAAAAAAAACAGCGGCACATCCCGCCAGCCTTGAATGCAGTGTCATATCAAAGTATCCGTCCTGGGGTCTCAAAATGAAAAAGCAGGTGATTGTATTGACGTGTTATCAAATCGGTGGCGACACAATTCACAAGGTCATAGACATATAATATATCACGAAGATGATTTTGTGTCATGCTGTTAGGTTAGATCGCCGATCCCACTCACAACACCCATAGTCCCCACAGCCTGTATTACCCGATGATTTCAGCCCCGAGGTCGCGCGAGAGGTCGAAGGCGATGCCCGCGCCTAATTCGCGCGCTTCTTTTTCCTCCTCCTCCCACCACTTTTTAAGCTCGTCGATGAAATGATGGTGCGTCAGGTCGTAATGCAAAGGGGTGATTGATATTTTCCTGTCACGAAGCACGAGGTCATCCCAGTCGTCCCCTTCGTGCGAGAGAATGAGGCGGTTGCCGATGTTTTTATAGGCGACAAGCCCGGCGGTTTCCCCCGTAACCTTGAATTCATCGACAAATACGGAATGTCCCATCTTTGAGATGGCAACACCGCGGATTTCGCTTTCTGGGACAAAGGGGATGTTGACGTTAAGCAGAATGCCGCGGGGCAATCCCCTGCGGGCGACGATGCGCGCCAGCCGCGCCGTGAAGCGCGCCGCGAAGGCGTAATCCTCGTGCGCGCGGGCGAGTTGTTTGATCTGCTTGTACATTCCGCCATAGGGCGAAGGCTGGGAATCCGCCGCGGCAGACAACACCTCGCCTGAGGGGGTCTCGCTCTGATAGAGTGACAGAATGGCCAGTGAAACCGCGATGGCAGGCAGGCCGGACATGGTGGCTTCGAGCGCGGCGGCCACTGTGCCCGAGTAAATGATGCTCGTGCCAGTGTTCTGTCCGCGGTTAATGCCGGAAATGACGAGATCGGGCGGATTGTCCTTCATGAGCACGGACAAACCCATTTTCACGCAATCAGCTGGCGTGCCGTCAATGCCGTAAGCCCAGCTTCGCTCCTCGCGGATATGCTCGCGCAGGGTGATCTCGTTGTAGACGCTGATCGAATGCCCCGCCGCGCTGCGCTCGCTGGCCGGCGCGGCCACGGTTGTGTCGGCAAACCGCGAAATCTCTTGGTGCAATGCCCAGATGCCTGGCGCGTCCACACCGTCATCGTTTGATATTAATACACGCAAAATTCAGTTGCTCCCATGTTCCGGATGTTCACACATCCGCTTGGATTCGACTCGCGATCTCGCAGAGAGTGTCATAAACAATATAACCGGGAGTGTTCTGAATTCTGCATTGCCCGCAATGATTATGCCCGCGGCAAGAGGTGAGGTTCATATAATATGACGCGGCCATTACATCCGCGCCGAGGTCACTTCACACCGCTCACGCCGAACAGCATGAGAGCGCTGCCCTGGCCTGCCGAATCGAAGACGATTTTACTGAGGGTTTTCCCGGGTTGCGGGTTCTTCCAGATATACGCGTGGACGTTGACGGGCAATGCGCGGTCTTTATGCCAGATGAGCGGCGTGAGGTAGTGGGACTCATCCGACTCGAGCGGGCAGAGTGTGCCGCCCGGCTCCCATTGAATGTGTTCTTTCGTGCCGTCGTCATAGACAATCTCGGTGGCGGCGATGGCCGGTTTGAGCGCGGCGGCAAGTGTGGCCGCCACGGCGAATGTGAGCGTGGTGGCTTTGTCCCCGATATTCAGGGTCAGGCGTTTGGGCCATTGCCCGGGCGGATTGAAGCGGCCCGCCAGCAGCACGGCCTTTGGCGCGTCCGGTGTGCCGGGCAGGTCGAACACGAAGCGCCCCAGCGCCTGCCGTCCGCTGGGGAAGTCGGCCATGGCCGTCTTGGTTTTAAATCCCAGCCATTCGTCCTTGGCGGATGGTTTGAGGTCAAAGTTGGCCGCCTCATTCAGGTCCACGGTCCAGCCATCCGCGCCGTCGCGCGGGAA
The DNA here is from genome assembly GCA_026398535.1 of Candidatus Sumerlaeota bacterium. Classification (GTDB taxonomy): domain Bacteria; phylum Sumerlaeota; class Sumerlaeia; order Sumerlaeales; family Sumerlaeaceae; genus JAPLSQ01. Next base: position 48,149 of record JAPLSQ010000066.1, read on the forward strand.
CAGATCGTTGTGCCAGATGCGGTTGAATTCTTCAATGTAATCAAACGGCGCGGCCTTGGCGTTGTCGCCGCCGCCGTTCCAGGCGGCTTCGGCGGCAAGCACATAGGCGGCGTATTGCCTGGGCGCCTCCCATAGCGAGTAGTCATTAAATGAGTATCCGGCCCATGTGGTCTGGAGCGTGCCGAGTATTTCTCCGCGTTTTGGGGTCGCGCGCTCGCGCGCGGCCGCCTTGGCGAAGCACATGATGTTCTCGGCAGCTTCCCATGGACAGGCCACCGTATCGAAGCCTTCGGAGCAGAGGATGCCGAGGCTCCTGTATTTGTCCGGCGCGGCAGGCGCGTAATGCCAGTCAGCGAACATGATGTCGCGCGCCAGCCCCTGCCGCCTCCGTTTCGCTTCGCTGGCTGTCGGGGCGTTGCATGCGTCGGGGCTTTCTCCCGGCGCCAGGAACATGTCGCCCCAGATCATTGAGCGGACGCCGAAGCCGGCAAGGAAACGTCTGTAGTGCTCGATGTCCCGCAGGATCATTGCCGTCGCGCCATCCTTCTTGCCAGCCGGGCGCATGGGGAAGCCGGGCACGGTGATTTCATCGTGTCCGATGTGCATGATGCGCGGGCGGAACATGGCGATGGCTTCCTTGTAGATGTCCTCGCACACGCGGTAGATGGCCGGATTGGTGGCGTCATAGGCATACGGATTTTCCGGATTATCGGCATAGTTGCGCATCGCGGGATTGTCGAGCAGCCATTCGCAGTGGCCGAAGGTGTTGATGAGGGGGATGATTTCGATGTGCTGGCGCCGCGCCTCGTCGGCCACGGCCTGCGCGTCGGGCTTGTCCATGCCGTATTTCGCGTTATGGATTTCGGGGTGCGACTGCCACTTGATGTACTCGCATTGATAGACAAGGCGGTTGATCTTGAGCGCGCCGAGAATCTCGCGCACCATGCGCGTCTGCAAGGCGCGGGCGTTCTTGCCGCTGAAAAAGTGGATGCCGCGGAAAGGCAGGGTTGGCCAATCGGTGATTTCGACCCCGCGGGCAAATGCCTTGCCGTGTTCAGCGCGCAGAAGCTGGCGCCATGTCTTGACGGCGTTCGAGAGTCCTTCAGTAGTGCGCGCCTCGAGCACAGCGCCCGATGCCGACACGGCCACGCGGTAGGTTTCGTCCGCCGCCGTGGACTGGCCGCCGCTCTTGGGCGCTGGCAGGGCCGCCTTCGGATTCAGTCGCACCGTCACGGTTGCGGTATGGTCCTTCTGGCTGACAGGCGCCGCGCCGCTCAAGGACCCGATCTTCCCAATGATGGCCTGACCGGCTTCCTTTTCGAAATCTGCCGCATCCGGGCCTCCTTCGGAAAGAAAAACGATGCCATTTGTCAGATCGAGGTTTTCCTGTTTCCACTGGATTTTCTTGGGTGTCGGGATGATGCGGTCGGGCAATTTATCCGCTCCGATCACGCCCTTCACTTCAGCGGTTTTCGCGTCAACCTCAACGCGTTCCTCGCGGTAAGCCATGCCCTCGGCGGGGCGTGGTTGGCCGGTTACGCCGTGCGGGGGGAAGCGGAATTCAGCCTCATAATGCGCGGGCTTGCCGTACTTCATCGGCGTCTCGAACATGCCGAGCCAAATCATCCACTTTGGGTCATTCCAGAGGTTTTTGCGGTAGTCGATTAATCTCGCGGGCAGGGTTCCGGTGGTGAAAAAGGACACCGGTCCCATGCGCGTGTCGAGCGTGAGTTCGCGCAGGTTGCTCGCGAGGGTGTTGCGCGCGGCGTCGCCCGGCTGTGCCACGATGGAGACGGCGCCGCTGCCGCGCCGACCCGATGTCTCAACATAAGTGAACGGCCTGCCGATGACCCACGAAGGGTAAATTGAACCCAGCTTGTTCTCAAGGTTGATCGCGATGTCGGAGGTCAGGCGGGCGTCCACGCTGATGCGGACGGAACGGTCGGCGCGCACCTCGAATGTCTGAGTTCCCTCGAATCCCGCGCGTTTGCGCAGCGCCACGGTCACGCGGCGCGCGTTGGCGGTTTGTGTTTGGCTTGTCAGGCTCGCGCTCGCCTTGCGCACGAAATCCGGATCGTCATCGTAAGCGTAAAAGCGTTCGGCCCATCCCGGTTTCACCGCATAAAAACGCCCGTAGGAACAAAACGGCACGCCGTCGACCAGAATCGTTGGTCCGTCCACATTGCCGAACTTCATCGTGATGCCGTTCAGTTCCACGGACAGGGTTTCTGTGCTGTCCCATTCGGCGCGCGCCGGCGCGGGCGCCATCAGCGCGGCGCACAGTGCCAGCGCCGCAGCCGCGAAAATATGAAAATTATTATGCTTGTCAGTCATTCTTGTTCCTCCGTATGGCGGATAACAGTTGCATTCCTTGACACCATGTCAACAGCGGTATTGGACATCGGCGGAAGGGAATGGTCGTTATTTTCGCATTTCATGGATTGGCTTCAGTATTCTTGAGTGGAAAAAATTAAATGTCTGACAACTTGTTTTCTCCAGGAATGGAACGGCTTCTCCGTTCGTTGCCGCTGGCGCTTTGCGCGGCGGCGTTTCTTCAAGTGAATTGTGCGGCTGCGCCGGTTTCAGCGGCAACGATGACCCTGCCATTGAGTTTTGAGCCGAACCGCGGCCAGGCTCCGGCGGGCGTTGACTATGTGGCGCGCAGCCGCGGCGGTTGCGCCGCGATGCTTTCCGCCAATGCCCTGACGCTGGCGGTTTTGCCGCGCCGCGTCGAAGGGCCGCTGGAAAGATTCACGCCGGCTGGCGGCGGCGGACAAAGCCAGGAAACATCCGCCACGGGCGCCGTTTTCCGTGTTGAGCTGATAGGCGCGTCCGCGGACGCCCGCATGGAGGCGTTTGATCCCCTGCCCGGACGAATCAATTATCTGATCGGTGACGACTGCGGCGCATGGCGCACGGATATCCCGACCTATGGCCGCGTGGAATGCGGCGAAGTCTGGCCTGGAATCGGCGCCGTCTATTATGGCAATGAACGCCAGCTTGAATACGATTTCAACCTTGCGCCCGGCACGCGCCCCGAAGCCGTGCGCATGCGGATTCTTGGGGCGGACTCGCTCGAACCGGACGCCGAGGGGAATCTCCTTGTCCGGTGCGGCCTCGTCAGCCTTGTCATGCGCAAACCCGCCGCCTATCAGCCTTTGCCCGGCGCGCCTATCAGCACACAGGATGCCGGATTTTACCAATCCCCAGCCCGCCGCGAGGTGGAGGTCTGTTACTCGCTTTCTGCCGATTATGAGGTGTCGTTTTGTGTTGGCGCGTATGATTCAACCAAACCGCTGGTAATTGATCCCGTGTTCACCTATTCGTCCTATCTTGGCGGATCGGGCGATGACGAGGCGCACGCGGTGGCGGTGGATGCGTCTGGCAATATTTATATTGCGGGCCGCACAACCGGCGATTTCCCCGTCACGGCAGGCGCGTATCAGCGCACATATAAGGACAACACCGACGCGTTCGTCTCAAAGATCAATCCCGGCAAGAGCGCCGCCGCCAGCCTTGTCTATTCCACTTATCTCGGCGGCAGCGGATTCGACGAAGCCAACGGCATTGCCGTGGACATAAACGGCGCCGCTTATGTGGCCGGCAAGACGGGCTCGTCCAACTTCCCTATGTCAAAAATGTTTGGGGCAGGCGGCGGATACGACATCTTCATCACCAAACTCAACAGCAGCGGCTCGAATCTTGTGTACTCGGTGCGCATGGGCGGATCGATGGACGATTCGGCGGCGGCGCTGGCGCTGGATGCCTCGCTGAACGCGTATATCGCGGGTTCGACGCTCTCCCCGGATTTTCCCACTCAAAGCGCCGCGCGCGGCTACTACTCCGGCAACAGCGACGCCATTGTGGCGAAAATCAACGGCTCAGGCTCCACGCTCCGATATTCGACTTACCTTGGAGGCTCGTTTATCGACTATGGATACGGAATCGCCGTGGATGGCGACGGCTCGGCTATCGTGACAGGCTCGACAAGCTCCTCGGATTTCCCCACGAAAAGCGCCTTCCAGTCAATTTATGCCGGCGGCAGCAGCGATGCCTTCGTGACCAAGCTCAAGAGCGACGGCACGAACTGGGTCTTCTCGACTTTCATGGGAGGAAGCACGGCCTCAACAGGCGGCGCCGCCGCCGACATAGGCGTGGGTGTGGCCGCCGACAGCCAGAAGAACATCTTCGTCACCGGTTACACCTCCTCGCTTAATTTCCCCATGGAAAAAGCCATCCAGCCATACTTCGGCGGAGGCGTTTTCGATGCCTTCATGCTCAAATTCAACTCCAGCGGCTCAACACTGTTCTGGTCGTCCTACCTCGGCGGGAAAGGCGACGACGTCGCCTTGGGCGCGGCCGTCGACAAGCTGTCGAATTATTATGTGACCGGCGAGACCTACTCGCCCGATTTCCCTGTCATCAATGCCCTGCAGGACACTTATGACTGTTGCGGGGACGGTTTTGCCGCGAAGATCAATCCCGGCGGCACATTGCTCATGTACTCGACTTATTTCGGCGGCGGCGGGCAGGATATTTCCTATGGCATCGCGACGGACAGCTCGGGCAACGCCGCCGTTGCGGGAGTCACAACTTCGCCGGATTTCCCCGTCACGGATAATGCTTACTCCCAGGTTTTCGGCGGCGGCCTGACCGACGCTTTCGCGGCGCGCATCAGCCCCGCTGTCAGGGTGGCACAGGATGACATCTTCACATCGGGCAACATCCAGCCGCCCGGCTCGCTCACCGGTTGGAGCGTCTTAGGCTTCAACGTCCCGGGCTTTGCCGCCGCCGACTACAACAGCACGGCCAAGGCGTTTCGCGGGTGGGTGGCTTACGATCCCTCGCTCTACCGCATCACCGGCTGGATGTGCAACATGAGCGATTGGCTGAAATACGTCTATATCGGCCCGGAAAAGTATGTGCGCGTCAAATACTACATCTATACGAGCGGCACGACGGCGCCGACCGGCGCGAATGCCATACCCAACATGCGCATGAGGGCTTCCACGCGTTTCGCCGTCAACTCGATGCTCGAGGTGTTCAATCATCTGAATGTCGATTTGACCAGCCAGATTTACTACCAGGAGCTCAAACCGTCCTCTGACTCAACGAAGCCGTCGCTCTACCGCGTGGATTTTGACCCCGTCGACGTGCCTTTCCTTATGAACAATGCAGGCACTGAGGGTGTGCTCCGCGCGTTTGAAACGTATGCCATTGATCCGCAGGACAACGGCTACATCGGCATGACGGAGAGTTCGATCGGCGTCTACCCCTCTTGGATGATTGACGACACAGGGACGCCGGCCAAGGTGTTTGCGCCCACGGCCAGCGACGCGGGCAATCTCAAGGTTTACACTCCGACGGAACTGGACTGCTACGACCTGATCCTCTCAAGCACAATGGGCGTGTTCGCCGTGCGCGACATGAGCACGACAACGCCGCTGCCCGCTTACTCCGAGGGGCCATGGGGCATCACGATGGATTCGGCGCTCGTGCCGGCGAACCGCGTGGGCGTGGTCTCGCGCGAGTTCAATCCGGGCGCCAGCGAGACGGCCCCGGGATGGCTTCGCGTGGAGGAGGGGCGGCAATACAAGATACGCTGGCATATTACGAGCACGCAAATGTCGAACCAGAACAGCGGCCTGACACTTCGCGGGCGCTCGATCAAGTTCGGCTGGTCGCAAAAATATGAGTTGAGCGGCGCGTGGTCCACCGGCGGCTCTGTGCCGGGCGCCAACGCAACAATCTGCCAGCAGGCGCTGCCGGGCATCGGGTGCCAGAATCCGGACAAGGAGGGCGCCGAGAACGGCGGCTGGTACACGATGCTCATGCATACGCCCATGAGCATTGACATCCGTCCAGAGTATGCGGGGCCTCTGGTCAACCGCATGCCCAACATTTGCGCCCAGCCCGGGCCGATGCAACCCGGCTATTCGCGCCGCGACATTCGCTTCGGCTGTGACCTGATCGACACGCTCAGCGTGGGCGTCAACAAGGATCTTGAGCGCGGCAACTTCACCATCGATCGCATCATCGTGCGTATCTATAATCTCGTCGATGATTGATGTCCCTCACGGCATCCGGTCTTTCTCACGCGAAGATACCAGGATCCATGGAACACGGGACATGCAAGGCGCGAAACAACAAAATGGAATAACTCAGAATCCCGCCATCATCGCTTGGGATTGGTGATGTTGAGGCGCGGCTGGGGAAGCGGGACAGGATTGGCCAGCACGGTGTAGCGCGAGTAGGCGTCGGAGATCTTGGTGTAAAGGTCATAGCTTGCCGGATCGCCAAGACTCGAGTCGATGCTCAGCGCCGTCCGCCACGAGTAAATCGCCCGCTGGAGATATTTGACGGCCTCGGTTTTGGCGTTGAAGACGCGCTTGTTGGGGTCGACCTCCTTGCTGGTGTAGGAGGAGATGTAGGCCAGCGCCTGGTTGTAGTAGTCGTCGCCGCGCAATGCCAGCGCCACGGCCTGCTGCTGGCGGGTGCGCGCCACCTTCTGCTGCTCGACATCCGCCTTGGCGTCGAGCTCTTGCGCCTGTTTGACGATTTCAGGGAACATCGGGTAGTTCTTGGAGATTTCCCCGACCTTGTGCTTGGCGAGAAGGAACTGGCCTTCGGCGAAGAAGTCGGAAGCGTCTTTCATGTCGGCATCGGCGAAGCGCCGCAGACCGTAGAGCGCGGCTTTGTTGTCGGGCGCCAAGACGAGGATGTTCAGGTATTCCTTGCGGGCTGTTTCAGGCATGCCGTGGTCCTCGGCAAATTTTGCAAGTGTGGCGCGCGAGTCGGGGTCGGACTGATTGATTTTGCCGCGCTGGATCATGTATTCGTAACGCGCGGTCACTTGGGGGTCCTCGGTGGGGGAGTATTCAAGGAACTGATGATAGATGGCCAGCGCCTTTTCGTAATCGCCCTGGTCGGCGGCTTGGCGGTGGAGGATGTCGTACATGAGCCTGATGCGGTCCTTGGCGATTTGGTTGGACAGCTTGGGGTCCTGCGCGCATTTTAGGTATATGGGCAGGGCGGCCTCATAATTCTTAAGCTTGAAGTACGCGTCGGCCAGCTTGAGCTGGTCTTCGAGCGATGTGCTGTCCTTGTAATAGATGACAACTTCCTGGATCTTCGAAGGATCGCCCTCCCATACGCGCACGAGTTTCTGCCGGGCGGCTTCGTTCTTGGGATCGAGCCTGAGAGCCATTTGGAGTTTTTCGGTTGCCCCTGCAGAGTCCTGCCTGTCGGCGCGGTCAACGCCCCACTGGTAATAAAGCTCCGCATAAAGCTGCTTGAGCTCGGCCGGTTTGATGGAGTCGTCGCCGGGATCGGCCGCGCGCAGCGTCTTAAGCGCCTCAGCGTATTTCTTTTCCTTGAGGAGTTCGCGGGTGCGGGTCATGGCTTCATCGAGCTTGGCGGAGGCATCGACCTTGTTGGCTTTCACGGCCTCGCTGCGGGCCGATTCGGCCTGCGAGAGCTTTTTCTGCAGTTCAGCGTTAGCCTTGTCCAGTTCCAGCGCCTGTTTGTAGGAGACGATGGCGTCGTCAAACTTGCGGCTCTCGGCGAACTGGTCGCCGATGTGCATGCAACCCATGGATTTTGATTCCGGCTCGATGCGGTCGATCTTTGCGCGCGGAATGGAAATCTCGCCCACGCTGGTCTGGATCGACACGGATGGGGAATTGGCAAGGTTCTTGGTGATGATGCCCGTCTGCGTTTTACCGTCGCGCATGTAGATGATGTCGGCGCTGACCGGCGCGGAGACGATGACAAAGAATACGGAGAGAAACAGGATGGTGTTTTGGAGTTTCGTCATGGTTCTCGCTCAGCTTATTGTTCGGACGCTTTACAGGTTGTTTCGTAATACATGCAACCCCGGTTTTCAGGGGCGCGCCTTTTTTCTGGTGGCCGGCAGTCGGTGCGGTTTTGGCTGGAACTGTCGGAAATAATCGCACAGGGCGCTGACGGCGCACTTTTCGCAACACGGTTTTCTCGCCCGGCAGACACGCCGCCCGTGGAATACCAGCCGGTGACTGAACAGCGTCCACTCTTTGCGGGGAATAACTTCCATGAGTTCCAGTTCAATCTTTTCGGGCGTTTCGGCCGCGGCCAGCCCCAGGCGTTTCGATAGCCGCTGGCAATGGGTGTCGACGATGATGCCGGGCACGCCGCAACAGTTGCCGAGTATGACGTTGGCCGTTTTGCGTCCCACACCGCGCAGGCGCAACAGTTGCTCCATCGTGCGGGGCGTTTTGCCGCCGAAGTCTCCGACCAGCGTTTGGGCCATGCCAAGCAGTGATTTGGCCTTGTTCCGGAAAAATCCCGTGCACTTGATCAGTTCCTCGACACGCGACGCCGCGGCGCCTGCCAGCGCGTTGGCATCAGGGAACTCGGCGAAGAATGCGGGAGTAACCATGTTCACGCGCTCATCGGTGCACTGGGCGGCAAGAATTGTGGCCACAAGAAGCTGGTAAGGCTCCGCGTAATTGAGTGAGCAAGCGGCTTCGGGATATTCACGCGCAAGGATCGCATTGATCTTCGCGCCGCGTTTTTTGAGATCAGGGTTTACTGGCATGTTTTGATCTATCCGTCCGGGCAGTGCGATTTTCAGTAAAAAATAGCTTGGAATCTTGTCCGCGAATTCAGACAAAATGGCATGAAATCGGGCAATATGTTTCGTAACTGACAAATCATGCCATCGTCGCCCATGCCAGACAGCCACCGATTGTGGCTGATCCTTCGACTGCTGCCGGAGATGACGCGCGTGCGTTTCTACACGCTCATCGATCATTTTCAGGCGCCCGATATTGTGCTTGGCGCGCCGGCCCAGGAGATCGCTTCGTTGCGCGGCTTCAACGGTCAGCTTGCCGGCGCAATACTGGGTGCGCCCCGAACCGTCCCGCTGGAGCGGGAGATGGAATTGATGGAGAAGCATGGCGCTCGCCTGTTGACCATCAGGGATGACGAATACCCGGAGAACCTGCGCCAATCATCGTTTCCGCCGCCCATTCTTTTTATTCGCGGCGCGCTGGAGCCTAACGATCGTTATTCGCTGGCGATTGTCGGGGCGCGCCAAGCCACGCAATATGGTCATGCCGTTGCGCAGAAGTTTGCCTCGCGGCTGGCGGCGTGCGGTCTGACCGTTGTCAGCGGCTTTGCCCGCGGCATCGATTCGGCGGCGCAACGGGCGGCCCTCCATGCGGGCGGACGCACGATCGCGGTGCTGGGCAATGGTCTGGCTGTGTGCTACCCGCCGGAAAACGCGCGGCTCGCTGACGAAATCGCGGCGCGCGGCGCGCTTGTGAGCGAGTATCCCATGAAGACGCCGCCCGAACGGTTCAATTTCCCCGAGCGCAACCACATCATTGCCGCCATCTCGCTGGGAACCATGGTTGTGGAGGCGGCGGAAAAATCCGGCGCTCTCATCACGGCCAACCAGGCAAACGAGGAGAACCGCTTTGTGTTCGCCGTGCCAGGCGACATCACCCGCATGAATTCGCGCGGCACGAACGCGCTCATCCAGGCAGGGGCAAAACTCGTCCAGCGGCCCGAGGACATCCTGGCTGAAATGCGGGAACTGTTGCGCGGATACTTGCGCGAAGAAGATTTCGGCGGCGGGGAGACGGATAAAGACGGGACGGAGAAAAAGCAACCGTCCGGACAAAACGGACCACAACCTGCCGCGGCGATCTTGACTGATGATGAAACGGCCGTTCTTGAGATGATCCGCCAGGAGCCGCACCACTTTGACACTATTGCCGCAAAAATCGATCCCGCCAAAATCACCGTTGCCCGCCTGTCGTCGATCCTGCTCTCGCTCGAACTCAAGCAGCGCATCAAACAGATGCCGGGCAGGTTGTACATGGTGCTTGAGTGAAAGGAAATCGCGGCTGACGTTGGATATTGCTGACAATAGGTTGGGCGCGGCGATGGTATCTGAAGCCGCCCGGACATGAGCAAAGCGCCCCAGACCCAAACACCGCGCCATGAACGGCGCCGGCAGTTGCGCGGCGGCGGGGTGCGATTGAGCCCAAGACAATGGCTTGGGCTCGAGTATCCAAGTGATGATCCGGCGCCGCCGGTGCCGGCGCGTTTCGTTTGGAAACTCCTGTTTTTTGCCCTGCCGATTGTTTACTTTTTTGCGTATGGGCGCTATGGTCTTGCCCAGCGCGATGATGGTTTCGTCCTTGCCCTTGCATGGCGCGTCATCAACGGCGAATGGCCGCACCGCGATTTCATTTATGTGCGGCCTGCCATCCCATGTTACGTCCACGCGCTGCCTCTGCTGCTGCTACCGGAATCGCTCCAGATGATATCCGACCGGTTTCTTTTTTATGTCATGGCTGCCGCGTCGAATTACTGGTTTGCCTCTGCCATTGACCGCTGGCTGCCGCTGAGGAGGATCGGGCTGGAAAAATTCCTGCTCGCGTCGGTCAGTTTCATTTTCTCAGTGCATAACTTTCCCCCGATGGCGTGGACGACGACCGACGGAATCTTTTTCATCTGTCTTGGATTTTATCTGCTGACGCGGGGACCTCATCCGGGGTGGATCGCCGGCGGCATGGCGGGTGTGATCCTGGGCTTGTTGTGCAAGCAATCGTTCTTCGCGATGCCCGTGATCGCCATCGCTGTGGCGGGCGCGCTTTACGGCTGGCGGGCGGCCGTCACGGCTGTCGCAAGCTCAGCCGTCCTTGGCGCGCTGGTTGCCGGCGCCGCGGTCATGATGGGTGTGTATGGACCATTCATGGCTCAAACGACGAACACCACCGCCCGCGGCGGCATTTTCATCTACAACGGCTTTATCGTCTACCTGCTAGAATGGAAACTCTACCTGGCGCCGGCGGCAGTTCTCATCGTCCTGCGGGTGGCGGCCTCATGGCGCAAACTCCCCGAAGCGCTCACGAGGCATCTTTATGGCGCGGCCGGGTCTCTGCTGTGCGCTGCCGTGATGGGCGAGAGCCTTTATTACGCCCTGAAAACGCAATCGTTTCACATACCGATTCCCATGGCGCGGTCGTTGCTGTTCCTGGGTGTCATCAGTTTTATGTTGCTGTGGCGGCCCCTGCGCGACAAAGCGACGATCCTGCCTGGGGCGTTTATCGTGCTCTCATGGTCTGTTTCGGCAACCAATGGCTACATCACGCCGGCGTTGTGCTCGGGTCCGCTCGTCTATTCGATATTTTATGCCAGCGTGAACATGTTTTCGCCCGGCTGGTCGCGTTTCGCGGTGCAGTTTCTCTTGTGGGGCGGACTGATCACTTTCGCCGTCGCCAACCAGTTTCCATATCAATGCGCCCCCTCGTGGAAATGCGTCTACGACATGGGGAAACTGTTCCGCAAAGCCAGCTTCATCAGGACCGACGAGGCTAATTATGAGCGGTACAAGGAACTGAAGGAGCTTGCGGCCAAGTATGGCGGGAATTTCAAGACGCTGCCTTGCGTTCCGCTGGCCAATTATCTTACAAGCACGCGCAGCCCCATCCAGCTTGACTGGGCGGAAGATTTTGAGCTGCCCGGCAAATGGACGCCTGTTGCGCAAAAACTCGACCGCAGCGGCGCGGCGGTGTTCCTGTTCAAGGACCTCATGGACACGGAACTTCTGCCGCAATACTCGTTCGGGGGGATCAATTCCACGATCACCTTTTATGTGAAGGAAACATGGAAAAGGGTTGAGGCCGGAAAGCATTACGATGTCTATAAACGCGAAGACGGCTCAACATCATCGCCCAAATGACGGCGCCGGCCTTGGATTAATGAACTTGTTATATCTCACGCCAGGACAAACTGGATGTGATCCCGCCATTATGGAAATAAATTGACTGTCCCGGCTTAGAACAATACGTCAGATGAATTCTTACTTGATAATATAAGAAAGGCGGTTGGCTGGTGAGTATCGACGCAAAGGGTGTTTACGAGGATATCGTGGGTTCGTGGGTCATGTACCGCCCCGAAATCAAGATTCATGATTGCACGATCCGCGACGGGGGGTTGATCAATGATCACGACTTCACGGATGATTTTGTCAAAGCGGTCTATGACACTTGTGTGAAGGCCGGCGTGGATTATATGGAGATCGGCTACAAGGCGTCGAAAAAGCTCTTTGCGTCCGACAGTTATGGCAAATGGAAGTTCTGCGATGAGGATGCGATTCGGCGCATTGTGGGCGACGCGCCCACCGGAACAGTGCTCTCCGTGATGGCCGACACCGACCGCACCGATTACCACACCGACATCCTGCCGCGCGAGCAGAGCGTGATCGGGTGCATCCGCGTGGCAGCGTACATCAACCAAATGCCGCGCGCTCTTGACATGATTGATGATGCTCACAACAAGGGCTACGAGACGACGCTCAATATCATGGCCATCTCGACGGTTCAAGACCGTGAACTTCAGGACGCGCTCGCGCTTGCCGCGAAGAGTTCCGTGGATGTCATCTACGTCGTGGACAGTTTCGGAGCATTTTACCCTCTAAAGGTCAAGGAATTGACCATGACATATCTGCGTGCTGTCGAAGGCACCGGCAAACAGGTGGGCATCCATGCGCACAACAACCAGCAACTCGCCTATGCCAACACAATCGAGGCTGTCATCAACGGCGCCAACCGCCTCGATGCCACCATCAATGGCTTGGGGCGCGGCGCGGGAAACTGCCCACTCGAACTTCTTATTAGCTTTCTGAAAAATCCAAAGTTTCGCATGCGACCGGTGCTCCAGTGCATCGAGGAGCATTTCCTTCCCCTGCGTCAGAAACTCGACTGGGGCTACAGCATCCCCTATATGATCACCGGCCAGCTCAACCAGCATCCGCGTGCCGCCATCAAGGCGCGCAGCAGTGATCAGGCCGACAATTATGTGGCGTTTTTCGACCATATGATGGAAAAAGAATAATCGCGGGCGTCACGCAACCCAATCAGGCGCCGCCCCGACGAAAACCAGCCCCTATTATTAATTCCTGATCAAAGAGTCTATTGCGGGTTTACTTCCGGCTCTTTAGTGAACGCGGAAGCTTTCTGCGCAAAGTTCTATTGTCTATGGCGTGATGGTCAGCACCACGAAGCGCGTCTTGCCGATTTTGAGTTTGTAGACGCCGGGCGCCAGCGGAGCGCGCAACAGGCCGAGTGAACCGCCCGCCGGGTGCGCGCTCAGTGTGTGCGGTTCGGGATATTCGATCACCTTGATGGCTCCCTGTTTGGCCAGCCTTTGGGCTTCGCGCGATGATTTTGCGGCGCCCGTAAGCGCAAGCACCTGTGCGAGGTTCGGCGCGTCGGCCAGCGACAGGGTGACGCGCTCGGCGGTTTTCTCTGGGAATTTGCGCAGGGTGAACCGCGCGCGGAAATCTTGCGCCTCGCGCTCGGCGGTGTCCGCCCCGTGGTATAGCGTAACGATGCGCCGCGCGAGGTCTTCCTTGACGTCCCTCGGATGGCTCGCCCCGCTTTCGACGGCGCGCCGCATCGTCTGGGTTTCTTTCTCTGTCAGGCCGACGGCCAGCTCGAAATAATCCCACATGATGTCGTCGGGGATGCTCATTGCCTTACCGAACATGGCCTGCGCGTTCTCGCTGATGCCGATGTAGTTGCCGAGACTCTTGCTCATCTTGTGCGTGCCGTCGAGACCGACAAGCAGCGGCAGCGTCATGATGCACTGCGGCTCCTGCCCCTTGCCCCGCTGCAGTTCGCGTCCCACGAGCAGGTTAAACTTCTGGTCGGTTCCGCCGATTTCTATGTCCGCGTGAATCTCGATGGAGTCGCGTCCCTGAAGAAGCGGGTAGATGAACTCGTGGATGTAGATGGGCACTTCGGAATCGAAGCGGTTGTGGAAATCCTCGCGCTCGAGCATCTGCGACACGGTGTATGAGCTCATGAGTTCGATGGTATCGGACACGGTCATGGGTTCGAGCCAGGCGGAATTGTAGGCCAGTTCCGTCTTCTCGCGGTCGAGTATTTTGAAAATCTGTTCCAGGTAGGTTTGTGCGTTTGCGTTGACTTCGTCTTTTGCGAGGCGCGGGCGCGCGCTGTTTTTGCCGCTCGGGTCGCCGATGCGCGCCGTGTAATCGCCGATGATGAACACGACCTTGTGTCCCCAGTCCTGGAAATCTTTCAGTTTGCGGATGGGCACGCTGTGTCCAAGATGGATGTCGGGGGCGGAGGGATCGGCGCCGTATTTCACCCTCAGCGGCCGCCCTTCGCTGCGCGCGCGGACAAGTTTTTGCGCAAACTCTTCAACCGGGAGGATGTCCACGGTGTTCGATGCCAGCACCTCGAATTCCTCGCGTATTTCTGCCGGGATGTTTGGTTCGTCGTGTTGCATGATACGATGTTATTTCATCAAGCAGAATGCGGCATTCAAAATTATTTCACATATTTTACTGAAATGTTGCTGGCTTGGCGCGCGCGCCCGATGATTTCATCCCAGCGCGCGAGGTCTTGGGGCAGCCGTGCGGCCCGCGCCTGGGCGTCGGGCAGTGCGCCATTGGCCGCCATGCGCTCGCAGATCACTTTTGCCTCGATGGCGTGGCGCAGGGGGTTTGGATGGGCGTCGGCGCGTTCCGGCCCCACCGACAGCGCCTTGGAGTGAAGGTTGTGCGTGTCGAGATACTCAATGAGCGCCTTGACGGGTGTGGCGTCGATGTAACCGAGGCTGACGGCATAATCGCGGATTTCATTTTCAGGATTGTCGGAAAGCGGCGCCGCGCCAACGCCGCGCCATTTTTCGACATTGTAATAATCCGGGGCGAAAACGCGCGGCATTTTGCGCGCCGCGCAGATATCGCTGATGTCCTTGAGCGCCGCGCGCGTCTTGTCCCACCCGATCAGGTACTGGTATTCGTCGGGGACATTTTTCGGATCGGTCCCCTGCAGTCCCGCCTCGAGGTCCGCACGCGTGCGGGCCGCGGCCTCCGACAGCAGGGCTTCGAGCGCACAGGAACGCGAGAGCGTGAACAGGGGGCGCGGGCGGGAAATGAAATTTGGCGCCGCCGCGTCGTTGTCGTAAATGAAGCTTAACAGAACGGCGTCGGGCTGCCATGCCAGCGCGCGCGCGCGCAACATCTCAGCCTCCATGACGGTATTGTAACCGGGCACGCCGAAATTGAGAACCTCAAATTTTGTGCCGGTGGTCGTTTCGTTGAGGAACGATTCGAGCAAGTCGGTGAACCGCCATTCCTGGGGCGCGCCCCAGCCAAACAGCACGGAATCACCGAGCGCGGCGATGCGGAATACGCCGGGCGGTTTCGTCACGGGGCGCTCGGGATCGCGCCTCCCCGAGCTGTTGAATTTCACGGGAACGCCTTGGAAGCTGCCTTCGAGGTTGGGAATGAGTTCGAAAATCAGGCGCGGATTGTCGCTGATGCGGACAAAATTAATGAGCGTCATCGGACCGCCCTCGCGCTTCTTGTGTTCGAAGCGCCGGAGCGTTTCGATGTCATTGGGCCGGGCGGCCAGCACAAGGCGCGCGGCAATCTCCACCGCGGCAAACGCCAGCAACAACCCCAGCGCGGCCGCCGACAGACGAAAGAGCCACAGGCGGCGTTGCGGCGCTGCGGCGTGAGCTGGCGCCGGCGCATTGCTTCCGGCAGTCTGGCTTAATTTTTCATCGGGCGGTTCCATATGTGTGTACGTTGCCTGTATCAGCGGGGATAAATCATTCAAACGGACAAGCAAAATCATTTTCGTGAGACGTTGCCAATAGCCCTTCAGCAACACTTCGCCAGAGTTGCCTACTTTGCTCCCTGTGATTTTTCGATTTTTGCCCATGTGTCGCGCAGAGTGGCGGTGCGGTTGAAAACGAGCGCGCCGGGGCGCGAGTCCGTGCTGTCGGCACAGAAATAGCCGAGTCGTTCGAACTGATATGGCGTGCCCGGTGTCGCGTTCGCCAGCGACGGCTCGATCTTGCAACCGCGCAGCACTTCGAGCGAGTGCGGATTGATATTGTCCATGAAACCGCCTCCCTCGGGGTCGTCGCCGGGATTTTCCTTAGAGAAGAGGTGCTCGTACAGGCGCACCTCGGCGTCAACAGCGTGCGCGACGCTGACCCAATGAATGGTGGCTTTGACCTTGCGCCCGTCTGGGGGCGAGTCGCCGCCGCGTGTGGCCGGATCATAGGTGCATCGCAACTCGACGACGTTTCCCGCCGCGTCCTTCACGATGTCCTCGCACTTGATGAAGTAGGCATAGCGCAGACGCACCTCGCGGCCCGGCGCAAGACGGTGGTATTTGGGCGGGGGCGTCTCGCGGAAGTCGTCCTGCTCGATGTAAATCTCGCGCGAGAACGGCGCCTTGCGCGTTCCCGCCGAGAGGTCTTCGGGATTGTTGACGGCGTCCATCTCCTCGGTCTGCCCTCCGGGGTAGTTCGTGATGACGACTTTGAGCGGGCGCAGAACGCCCATGACGCGGGGCGCGCGCTTGTTCAGGTCCTCGCGCAGGCAGTGTTCGAGCATGCAAAAATCAACAATGCTGTTATTTTTTGCCACGCCGATGCGCGCGCAGAAATCGCGGATGGCGGCGGGCGTGTAGCCGCGGCGCCGGAAGCCGCAGATGGTCGGCATGCGCGGATCGTCCCACCCCGTGACGCGCCCCTCGCGCACAAGCTCAAGCAGCTTGCGTTTGCTCATGACCGTGTATGTCAGGTTGAGCCGCGCAAACTCGATCTGTTGGGAATGATGGATTCCCAGCTCTTCAAGGCACCAGTCGTAAAGCGGGCGGTGATCTTCAAACTCAAGCGTGCAGATGGAATGTGTCACGCCCTCGATTGAGTCGCTGATCGGGTGCGCATAATCATACATCGGGTAGATGCGCCATGCGCCGCCGGTGCGGTGGTGTTCGGCCTTGAGGATGCGGTAAAGCACGGGGTCGCGCATGTTGAGATTTGGCGATGCCATGTCAATTCTGGCGCGCAGCGTGCGCGATCCAGCCTCGAACTCTCCCGCCCGCATACGCGCGAACAGGTCAAGGTTTTCCTCCACGCCGCGGTTTCGCCAGGGGCTTTCATGGCCCGGTTCGGTCAGCGTTCCCCGCGTCTCGCGCACCTCTTCCACGCTCAGGTCGCACACATAAGCTTTTCCCTTGCGGATCAGTTGCGCGGCACACTCGCAGAGCTTTTCGAAGTAATCCGACGCGTAATAAAGATGCTCTCCCCAGTCCCAACCGAGCCAGCGCACGTCCTCCTTTATCGACTCGGCGTATTCGATTTCTTCTTTGTTGGGATTTGTGTCGTCAAAGCGCAGGTGGCAGCGGCCGCCGTTCTCAGCCGCGATGCCGAAATTCAGGCAGACCGACTTGGCGTGGCCGATGTGCAGGCAGCCATTGGGTTCGGGCGGAAAGCGTGTGACGACGCGGCCCCCCCACTTGCCCGAAGCATTGTCGACCGCAACAATTTTGCGGACAAAATCCATTGGGTTGCCCTCGCTGCCGGTTTCCCCGTCTGGGCCGGGGCGGCTTTCTTTGTTGCTGTCGCAATCCATCGTTTGGCGGTCTCCTGTATGTTGCGCGCGATACTGTTAATTTCAACAAGCGTGTGAGATACGGATTCAAGTCCCGATCCGTCATAGCGCGCAAGCATTTCCTGAGGGTGCGGCGAGCCATGGACGTGTGACATACTGATGCTTGCAATTGGTTTTTGTCTCTGCGATAGGCTTTTGCATTAATCATGTTAACCCTTTTCATATTGGGCATTATTGTCGGCATTGGAGCGGCAGCCGCGCCCGGGCCCATTAATCTTGAGATTGTCCGGCGCGCTGTTGCGCGCGGCCCGAGGATCGCCCTGTCGTTCAGCCTGGGGACGCTTTCGGGCGATTTGATTTATCTCACGGCGGCCTCGATGGGCGCCACGGCGCTTGTGATCAATCTGCCCCCGATGGGCAAGGCTGTCATGTTTTTTATCGGCGCCGCGCTGCTCATGGTAATGGCCGTGCGTATTTTCCTGGTCTATGTGAAGGGCGGCAAGACCGCGGCGCCAAACGGCATTGACGCGGACGTTGCGGAATCCGAAACCCCCGCGCTCACGGCCACAACCATGGCGCGCAGCTATATCATCGGGCTTGCGCTCACGCTGAGCAGTCCAACCACGATCGCCTACTGGCTTACGGTCAGCATCTATGCCGCACAGCAGGCGCCGCACATGGGAAAGGACTTTTCCGTCACGGCGCCGCTTGTGGCCGGCGTTGCCATCAGTTGCGTGCTTTGGGTTTCCACGGTTGTCACCCTGGCCAGTCTGTTCCACAAGCGCATCAGCCCCCGCGCCACGCGAATCATCGAAATGATCGTGGGCAGCGGCCTTGTCATCTTTTCATTCATTGCGCTTTACAACGGCATCCGACTGCTTGTGGGCTGAGGCAGGCTCCCTTGATGCTCAGGTTTCCATCCTGCCTCCGTAAATCGTGGCATGGTCTTCCCAGCCGCGAATCATGGCGGGGATCGCGGTTGCAACAGATGCCATAATATAAGGCTGGCAGGATGCCTGCGCCGCCAAGGAGCTATTTCAGTTTTCGTTTGCGCACAGGATGGATTTTGGTATGCTGTGTCCAACATTCATAATGTGGACGGACGACAATGCCCAAATGGAGAATCATGACCGTTGATGATGAGGCGGACATTCGCGCCATCATCCGCGGCACGCTTTCATCGAAATACGAAGTGGCTGAGGCCGGCGACGGCCTCGATGCTCTTGAAAAACTCGACATTGTCGAGCCGGATTTTGTCATTCTCGATGTTAACATGCCCTTGATGGACGGGTTGCAAACCTGCGAGTCCATCCGCAAGCATCCGCGATACCATGATGTTTCTGTGCTTTTTCTTTCGGGCCAGAACACCCGAGAGGACATGATGAAAGGTTACAGCGCGGGCGCCAACCTGTACCTGACGAAGCCGTTCGAGCCTGTCCGGCTCCTGCGCAACGTGGATCTTTTTTTTGAGACCAATCCGCCGCAGTTGCGCACGAAGCGCTACACGCTTGAGCAGATCAAGCAGATGGAGCAGTCGGGCGCGGGCGCGCTGGCGGCGGCGCGCTCGCCGCGCGCGATTCCCTCAGCGGCGGATGCCGCGCCCAAGGCGGCGCGACCGCGCGTGCTCATCGTTGATGATGACGCGCCGCTGCTGGCGTCGCTGCGCTCTTTTCTTGCGGACGAATACGAGATCGTCACCGCCAACGACGGCATCGAGGCGATTGAAAAAATCACAAGTTGTCAGCCCGATCTTGTCGTGCTTGACGCCGTCATGCCGCGGATGAGCGGCTTTCAGCTCTGCACGTCACTGCGGCGCAACGCGCGCTATACGAAGATGCCGCTCATGATCATTTCCGAGAAAGCGACGCCGCGCGACCGCGACTACGCCTTGCGCCTGGGCGCAAACGATTTCCTGGCCAAACCCGTCGAGTTGTCACAGGTCAGAGAGTGTCTTGCCGCGATGCGCAAGGCGCCTGATTTCAAAATCTACCCCAAGGCTGTTCCTTATTCTGTGATCCTTGAAATGGAAAACCGCGCGAAGCATGAAACCGAAAACAGCCCGTGGCGCATGATGCACAAGGAAGAAACAGAACTGGAAAAGTTCCTGCGCGAAAACACCTGAGCGTATCCGGGGATTATGACTTCCGCATCTTTATGCAAATGCCATTGTGTCTTGGTGATTGACGAGGTGTGAGACGGCATTCCGGCCCCCAATATCATGTGGCATGGCCGCCATCAACATCCGGCATGTTATCATTTCAGCGGATGGTATTGTGTCAACGCAGCCGCGCAACGCGACGCGAATCGATGTTAATACGCCACGGCGTACTTGTAGCCTATCACGTTGATGTCGCCCTTCTGCCCGCGAATGATGTCGCCCGCCGATATGGTTCCGTTGGTGGGATCATAGAGCTGCCACAGCCAGTCGTTGGCATTGTTTCCGTCCGAGAATCCCGCGGGAATATTGGTGATGCCGTCGGGCCCCTTCGACGTGAAGAACCATGCGCCGTGAACATCCTGTGCGCGGATGCCGCCGGGTGAGGTCGGCCCGGGCAGATTGAACGGAATGCCCGGCGTGCCCGACAGCCACTTTTCTTTGAATGCGCGATAGCGGTAGCGCCAGCGGACGGCGTTGTCGATGTTGCTCTGTTTTGTGATGGCGAAAAGGTCCTGTATGCGGGCGGCGTTGCTCATGTAGGCGATCGGTGTGGAAAGCCCCCTGTGAAAGTAATAGGGGTAGAGCACATCCTCGGCATAATCGAAGGGATAATGGGCGTTGTCGACGCAATAGGACTCTATGGCTGTTGCCACGGAGGCCATGTCGGCCTTGCACCGGCTGACTTTGGCGCGCGTCTGCGCCTCAAGAAAATTGGGCACCGCAATCGCGGCCAGAATGGCGATGATCGCGACAACAATTAATAATTCGATTAGTGTGAATCCGGATTTCATCATAATGCTCCTTCCGATCGTTATTTAGGCGCGATTCATTGAAAGTATTTTCAAGCTTGCATGAGATCTTTTCAACGGTTATTTTATGCCCCGCGTTCATACAGCGCACATGCGCGACGATGTGCTGTCCGCCCCCGGAGATCGGCGTCCCCATGGGCTATGGATTGTCGCGCAATCAAAGATATTGGCATCAGCTTACATTGAGCACATGATCAAGACCGGCCATGACAAAGACCTTCTTCACGGCTGGACGCGTGTTGCGGATTGAGAAGTTGCCTGCGGGAACGCTCTTAGCCGCTATGCCGCATAACCGGATGAATCCTGACGCCACATAATCGACGCGCGACAAATCAAAGACGATTTTCAGCGGATTTTCCGCGGCGGCTTGCTGCGCTCCGCTGTCCTGGGTTTGCGCCGCGTCTGTCTTTGTCCCGAGGCATTCGTCGAGCTTGCGTTGGAGCATCTCGACGACCATGGCAGAGTGCTGGGTGTCGAGCCTGCCAAGGAACGTGCAAGTGAGGGTGCGTGCAGCCTCATCATACGAATAGTCAAGCATGATCGGTTTTCTCTCTTTCCTGATAGTTATTGTTTGTATCGCTGGATGATCACATCACTGTCGATATTTTTTGTCGGGAAAGTCAAACTTGTCGAAACGCTGCCATCTTTCGGCGCTGCGGCGCGAAGGGCAGATGATCGCCGGGTTGCGGGATTTCATGCAGATCATGATCTTGAAAAGCGCCGTCGAGGCGGGATTGGTCACGGGGACAATGGCAAGGATCGGGCCAGGCAGTTGCGCGATCTCAGTAATGCCCGCCTGTTTGTCCTCCCATATGATGCCGGCCGTCCTGTCCGTGCGGATATTATCGCCAGGCAACAGCGTCGCGGTGACATTTTTCATCCCCTTGTGTTGCCAGACGCCAATGCCCGTTTCTTCAACGGCCATCTTTGCCTCGACCGTGGAAGATTATCTGCGAACGCTTCTCGAGTTGGAACGGCGCCTGTTGCGATAGCCGCAGAGGAGGACGGGGCTGCCAACACGAAGCCCTTGTGATGCATGCCTGTTCGCGTCACATTTTCGCGATCATGCTCTTGAGTTCCGCGGCCATGTCGGTGTGTTCCCATGTGAAGCCCTCTCCCGTGCGGCCGAAGTGTCCGTAGGCGGCGGTGGGCAGATAAACGGGTCGCCGCAATTGCAGGCGATCGATGATAGCGCGCGGACGCAGGTCAAAGCATTCTTCCACGAGCCGCGTCAGTTTGTCGTCATGGAACTTGCCGGTGCCGTAGGAATCAATATTGACCGAAATTGACACAGGTTTGGCGACGCCGATGGCGTAGGCGATCTGGACTTCGCAGATTTCCGCGAGTTCGGCTGCCACAATATTCTTTGCCACCCATCGCGCGGCGTAGGCCGCCGACCGGTCAACCTTGCTGGGATCCTTGCCGCTGAACGCTCCGCCGCCGTGGCGTCCCATGCCTCCATAGGTGTCCACGATGATCTTGCGTCCCGTGAGCCCGGTGTCGCCGTGAGGGCCGCCTACGACGAAGCGGCCCGTCGGGTTGACGTGGATGATGGTGTCCTTTTTGCTCCACCATTTGTCATCAACAACCGCGGGAATCAGGTGCTCGATCATGTCTTCCCTGATCTGGCCGGCCTCGACATCCGGGTTGTGCTGGGTGGAGATGACGATCGTGTTGATGCGTGTTGGCTTGCCGTCGACATATTCCACGGTGACCTGCGATTTGGCGTCGGGGCGCAGATAGGGAAGCACGTTGTCCTTGCGCAACCGGGAGAGTTTCTGCACAAGCTGGTGGGCCATCATGATGGGCAGGGGCATCAGTTCAGGAGTTTCGTTGCATGCATAGCCGAACATCATTCCCTGGTCGCCGGCGCCCTGTTCCTTGCTCTCGGACGAATCCACCCCCATGGCAATATCGAGCGTCTGGCGGTCGAGGGTGACCAGCACGGCGCATGAGCTGCCGTTGATCCCGAATGCGTCATTGGTGTAGCCGATGTCGTTGATTGTTTTGCGTGCGATATCCGCATAATTGATCTGGGCATTGGTTGTGATTTCGCCCGCGATGATGGCGAGACCCGTCGTGGTCATGCACTCGCAAGCCACGCGGCTGGAAGGATCCTCTTTCAGACAAACGTCGAGCACTGCGTCGGAAATCTGGTCGCAAATCTTGTCCGGATGTCCCTCCGACACGCTCTCAGAGGTGAATAAGTATCGTTTTGTCATGAAAGGCGTTCTCCTGTTTTTTCATTGTATTATTCGGTTTGATGAATCCGGTTCAGACGAGTGAATGCAAGGGAAATAGGCGGGCGCCTGCGTTGCGCGTCAGGGCGAGTGTTTGATAAATCGTGTGACGAGGACCGTTTGCCACAGCGCCGCGAATATGAAAATCATGAGAAAAAGTATCAGGTTATAATCGTGCTTCATCAGCACAGGCACGCCGAGAGTCAGGAAGGCCGCGCCGATGAAACTTGTGATGATGATCATAATGTGTTTCTGCAGCCACACACTCAGCAGCGCGATGACGGCTGCCGTTCCGAGGATGGCAGCGACCACGGGCGGCGACAGCGCATAGGGCTGGCCGGCGGATTGAAAATAAATCTGCGCGCCCACCCGACCCAGCAATGCGCCGAACAAGAATCCCATCAGGCAGAAGATGAAGGCGGTCATGGCGCGGATCAGAAAAAAACCGGCGAAAGCGCCCAGCACCGAGCATCCCAGGACGGTGAACTGAAGCGCGGACTCCCTGAGATCCATCACTTGCGCCAGCAGAAGGCTCACCACGAATCCCAGCGCCGCGCCCACCGCCACGCCCAGCAACCGCGTGCCAACCCAGAAAATAACCCATCCGCCGAGGCACAGCGCCGCGCCGGCAATGGTCAGTATGATGTCAGTGTTGCTTTGCAATGTTTCCGGTCTCCTGTTTTGCGGTATTCATGACCCGTTGTTCTTCACGCGGTTTCATTTCCTGTTTCATAGGGTTTGCCCGATGCGGCGGGCGGTGTGGAGCGCCCGATGAATCCGGCAATCACGAGGATTGTCAAAAGGTAGGGAAAAGCCTGTATGGCTTGCGATGGAATGGTTGCGGCGACTCTCTGGGGAAGATCGAGCGCCGCGGCGTCGAGTCCGCGCAAGGACTGCTTGTATATTTGCAGGTGATTCTGTGCCGCTTCCGCAAACCCGAAAATCAAGCAGGCTCCGGCGGCGCTCCACGGGCGCCACTTGCCAATGATCATGGCGGCAAGCGCGATATAGCCTCGTCCGTTGGTCATGCCGGCGGAGAAGAGTCCCTGGTCCGAAGCGAGCCATGCCCCGCCAACGCTGGCGGCCATGCCGCCCAACAGCACCCCGCTGTAACGGTAGCGTGAAACATTGACACCGAGCGAGTCGGCGGCGCTCGGATTCTCGCCCGCGGCGCGCAACCGCAACCCGAACCGCGTGTGATCAAGCAGAATTTGCGATGCGACAAACATGATGATCGTCAACATGATGAGCGGATTGAAAATGTCGTTGATGGCGCCAAGCGTTCCCCCGGGATTGAACAGCGCCCAGTTGCTGAACGAGGGCACTCGCGCGGAATTGCTGGATGACCCAAAAATGCGCACAAGAAGGAAACTCGTTGCGCCAAAGGCGAAGATGTTGATGGCGAGTCCTGAAATGATGTTGTCGGCTTTGAACGAGACCGTGAGCACGGCGTGGGCCAGGGAGACCAGGAAGCCGCAAGTCACAGCCGCGGCGAGTCCCGCCACGGGCGCCAGCCATTGCGGCGCGGCGCCCAGCCTGGTGCTGACCCACCAGCTTGCCGTGACGAATGCGAACGCGCCCGTGAGCATGATGCCCTCCAGCGCGATGTTCACGACTCCGCCGCGCTCGCTCAGCGTGCCTCCCAGCGCCCCAGCCGCGTAGGGCGTTGAGATGCGCACCGTGCTGGCGGCCATCGCCGCGATGGTTGTCATGTTCATTACACGGTGATTTCAACCCCGCCCAGCGGCAAGATGCAAGCGCGTTAAGAAAAATCGTTTTCAGGCGTGATCGTCTCTCCCGCCCGCAACCAAAATCCACAACCTGCCACACACAGCGCTTTAACCGGGCATTTCCTTTGGGCGGTCAAGGATGGATTTCCCGAAGATGCGGTTTTCGCGGCGCTTTTTTTCGGGCGGCGCTTTGGATTCGGGTTCCACGGCGGGTTCGGGCTGTGGTTTGGGCGGTTCTGGCAGCGGCTCGCCGCGCATGAGAATGTCCACTTCGGCGCCATCGAGTGTTTCGCGTTCGATGAGCGCTTCGGCAACAGACACCAGCGCGTCCTTGTTTGTGGAGAGGATATCCTTTGCGCGCTGATGAGCCTCGTCGACGATTTTTTTAATTTCCTGATCGATGGTTGACGCTGTGGAGTCGCTGTAGTCGCGCTCGACGCTGGCATAGTCGCGTCCGAGGAAGACGGGATTCCCGGCGTCGCCGAAGGTTCGCGGGCCAAGAACGTCGCTCATGCCAAACTCGCAGACCATGCGCCGCGCCATCTGGGTGGCGCGCTGCAGGTCATTGCCTGCGCCGGTCGTGAAATCGCCAAAGATGATTTCCTCGGCGGCGCGCCCACCGAGCATGTAGACAAAGCGGTCCTTTAGCTTTGACTTGAACTGGGTGAATCGCTCTTCGCCCGGCAAATAGCTGGTCAGCCCCAGCGCGCGTCCGCGGGGAATGATGGTGACCTTGTGCACCTCCTCGTCGGCCTTGACGAATTTAGCCGTGAGCGCGTGGCCGGCCTCGTGGTAGGCGGTGAGTTTTTTCTCATTTTCCGTGAGCGCCAGGCTTCGGCGCTCCGGACCCATCATGACACGGTCCTTGGCCTCCTCAAGTTCCGTCATCCCGATTTCTTCCTTGTTGCGGCGCGCGGCGAGCAATGCGGCCTCATTGATGAGATTGGCGAGATCGGCGCCGGAGAAGCCGGACGTGCCCTTGGCAATCCGGTTGAGGTCAACGTTTTTCGTCAGTTTGACCAGTTGGGCATGAACGGCGAGAATTTTCTCCCTTCCGATCACGTCGGGGTAATCCACAGTGATCTGGCGGTCAAAGCGGCCGGGACGCAACAGGGCCGGATCAAGCACATCGGGCCGGTTTGTTGCGGCCAGAAGGATCACTCCCTCGTTGGAGTTGAAGCCGTCCATCTCCACGAGCAGCTGGTTCAGTGTCTGCTCGCGTTCGTCGTGCCCGCCGCCGATTCCGGCGAAACGGTGACGCCCGACAGCGTCAATCTCGTCCATGAAAATCAGGCATGGTTTGTGTTTTTTCGCCTGTTCGAACAGGTCGCGGACACGGCTGGCGCCCACGCCGACGAACATCTCGACGAAATCCGAGCCGGAAATGGAAAAGAACGGCACGTCAGCTTCGCCGGCAACGGCCTTGGCCAGCAGGGTTTTGCCCGTGCCCGGCGGGCCAAACAGGAGAACGCCCCTGGGAATCTTGCCGCCCAGCTTGGAGAATTTCTGGGGATCTTTAAGAAATTCGACGATCTCCGACAGTTCCTCCTTGGCTTCGTCGACGCCGGCCACGTCGTTGAACGTAACCTTGGTTTGCCCCTGGTTGACGAGTTTGGCGCGGCTCTTGCCGAAACTCATCGCCTTGTTTCCGCCGCTTTGAATCTGCCGCATGATGAGAAACCACAAGCCGATGAACAGGAGTAACGGTAGTACGATCGACAGCAGGAGATTTTGAATCAGGGGCGAGGATGGTTTGGTTTCGTACTGAATCTTGTATTGCGGATTGGTGACTACCTTGAAAATTTCGCCCCCCTGTCCGGGCAGGTAACGGCTCAGAAATTTCTTTTCCGTTCCGTCGTCAGTCTTGTAAATCCCCTCGAGATCGCCGTCCTTGTCGACGACCTTTTTAACCTTCATTTCTTGAACCAGCCGCACGAAGCGCGTGATATCAATCGTCTCCACCTGTTCCTTGCTGTTGTAATTCACAAACATCAGAATGAAAACAAGGAAGATGACAATCCACAGCGTTGCCGACTTCAATCCGTTCATGGTCACTGTAAAAATTGCAGAATTGGGCGCATTCTATTCTCTGAAAAGCGGTTTGTGCACTGTGTTAACGAAATAAAATGTAAGCAAAAGCCATGCCGCGCCCATAGAATCTGTCATGATCGAGCAAAGTGATGGCAACACGCGCGCGTTTTCCGGTCCACCCGGGCGGGAGCGGGCATCTATAAGCCTGTAGTGTGCGGGATTGCAGATAGCCGGTAAAGATGACTTGGGGGGCGGATGTGGCAATATCTTCGTTGCACATGGACATTTCGATGCGGGGGAAAAGCATTTCCATGGAGGTGGCGCGCACCTGAAATTCCACCTCGGTGGCGCTGGCGGGGACGGTGAAGGGTTTGGTCATAATCGTGCCAAATGTCAGCACCGCCCGGTTGCGGTAGATAAGCACCGATTTCTCGAAATTTTCTGGCGCGATGCGCAAGAGTTCCCGCGGGGCGGATGCGGGGCGGTCATCCCAGCCTGGAATGAAGACTTTGCCATCGCGGATCTCGTATGCGGGCGGGCCTGTCTGAGTCAGATCGGTTTTGGCCTGTGGTTCCAATTGCTTCTGTCCGCATCCGGTCAGAAGACCAAACAGAATACCAATGACGCAAAGAATCTGGAATTTGGCGCAAGCCGCGATCCTGGAATGTCCGCACATGCTCTTCGAGCGGGCGGCAGAATGCCAGGCACGATCCTGTTGAGTTCTCACGGTCATTCGGCATGCACCAGCATCAGGCACGGATCACCCAGCAAGGTAAACGTCTGGAAATCCGCCTGTTCGTGGTTGGCGGGGCGCAACGCCTTTTTTGCGCCATAAAATGCGTCTCCCAGCCGTTCGGTGGACGGATTGATGTAGAGATTGAAAAAATGCCGGTTGAATTCGTGATCGTCGTAGATGGCGCTTTTCCATGGAGTTCCGATGACAGCGATGGCTCCGCCGTGGGGCTTGATGAGGAACGCTTCGCCAAGGCTGAACTCGTTGTCGAACGATGTGATGTAGCAGCTTGAGCAGGTGATGATGGGATAATGCTGGCTGTTGTTCAGTTTTGCGACATCAGCGGGTGTGAACAGGTCTTTCTGAAGTTTGAAATCAATGGGACCCACCCGCCACACGAAAGATCCGCCGTGCCCCACATAATAGATGATTTGCACACCGGAGTTGATTTCATCGCGCAACCGCAAGACTTCACGGTCGGCGATCCTGGTTTCCGGGAAAAGAAGGGTCACCGTTGAGAATTTCTCGCCGATTTGCTTGGCGGTTTCGTTGACTATCTCTTGGAATCTGGCTTCGACACTCGACACAAGGAGCGCTTTGTCGTCGCGAGAGCACATAAGCTGTTCGTACTCGACGACTTTCCTGAAATATTCATATCCCTCCTCGTCGTTGTTGACTGAAATGCGTCCCACGGCGATGTCGGGGTGATTGCTTGTGCCAAACGCGCCATACCAGTTGTCATCCGGATATCCGCTGGAGTAAGTGGTTTGGGGGTTGTAAACCCAGTGGATGGGGATGAGAATCTTGTAGGCGCGGCCATCGCCCTCACCCAGGATTTCACGGTAATTCACCTCGCGGTAATCCGCGGTAGAATCGCCAAACAAAACAAGGTATTTAAGCATGGGCGCGCTGTCGGCGACATAACGGATGTAGCGCTTCAGAACCACGTCACTGATAAAACCGTTGTTCAGCGCGTCGAAAATGCGGCTCACATCAACGGCAAATGTTGGCAAGCCGTTTTGGTTGCGGTACTTGGCGTAACAGAGCGCCGGCGATCTCACGTCGGGGTGATAAAGCACAAGCGCCTCAGTATCGGGGGGCGGATCGGTGATGTTGACGGGACGCTGCCTGAATTCAATCTGGTCGGGTTGATAAATACCTGTATCGGCAACGGCGGTGTAGGTTGTGGGACGCTTCTCCATGCTGACGATTGTTGCGCTGGTTTTGCCGGGCGACTGGGTGTAGAGGACGCTGTCGGCGCCGGAAAACACGCGAGTGTTCGGCAATGTGTCCGACAGCACGGCATCACATGGCAACGCCCCCTCCACCAGCCTGTTGTTGAACTGAAACAGGGCGCGCTGGTTGGCGTCAAGACTCCGCGGATAGCCGATATCGATGCTGTCGAGCGCCATTTTATCAACAATGTTCACGCGGTCGGGTGGCGGCACAAAATAGAGCGTCCTGTTTTCTTTTACAAGCTGGGGCGGGATGGTCGTGGTGAAATCGCAGTATCCAATGCCGTCGAAGGCGATCGTGCCAAGCTTGTTTTTGGCATACATAATATCGAATTTATGGCTTGGTTTGACGTTTGTGACATTTGTGATCCCGAAAAATCTGAATTTCAGGTCGATGGGCTGATTAAGCGATTGGACGAAACCGGGGAACTCGATCTTGAACTGTTCGATGGGGCCGGTGTCGTACAAGCACATGAAAAAACCGTCAGTGATGCCGGGAGGCAGCGACGTGCGCCAGAAAATCTTGTCCTCCTCAAGGTGTTTTTGTTCGCGGTAGACGCCGTTCCTGATCATGGTCGTGGAAGGCTCCACGAGCAGCTTGCGGTAATGGAGCGGCTGTGTCGTCGTCCAGTTGAGGTAATAAATGTTCTGAGTGTTATAGGGTTTGTAAGCGCTGAAGGTTCCGCGCGGGCTGTCGCCGACGAACTCGATGGTGTCGTTGGGGGACAGTTTGATCTCCCCTGGCTCCGCGTTGATGTTGAGAGGAAGCATTCGCCCCTCATTCCACAGCGCAAGATTGGCGATGGGCATTTCATCGAGGTTGGCGCCAGCGCTGGTCAATTCCTCACCGCTGATCCTGTAGACGCCGGGATAACGCAGGGCGATGCGGATGTATTTTTCGGCAACACCCGGGCATGCGGCGAAATCACTCGCGGTGGGCGTGGTCAGTGAAACGTCAGTGGTTGGGGTTGTCTGTGATGTTTGGGCGGTTGTTGTGGTCTGTGAAGCATCCACGGTGGGCGTGGTCAATAAAGCCTCCGCCTCTGCGGCGAAAAGGCGCACCGGGGCGAAAAGAACCGCCAGGGAAACAGTAATGGCGATGGCTCGGGTGTTCACGCGTTTACGAGAGACCGCTCTCCTTTATAAATGTCGTAGACCAGTCGGCCGGAACAGGTTCATGAGCTTTGCGGCCATGAACCCGTTCGTACGCCGAGAAAAATACAGTGACACGGAGAACCACGAAGATGGCACAGGAGACCACGGAGAAAAGAAGCATCGTTTTTTACTCCGCGGCTCTCCGCGCAATTCCGTGTTACAGCTTTTAGCTTGAAATCGAAGCTTTTTTGCCTTGGCGAGGATACACAAATCAGGCACTGAGAAACAATCCAATCCCTTTTATATTTTGCCAGGGTGTTGCATGCCGTCAGACA
>JAPLSQ010000001.1 GCA_026398535.1 Candidatus Sumerlaeota bacterium
GCAATCAGAGAAGCCTCTTATGGCCCCAACCACCCGGATGTCGCCACGTGCCTCAACAACCTCGCGGGGCTGCTGAAGCAAACCAACCGTCTTCCCGAGGCAGAGCCGTTCTTCCGTCGCGCACTGGAGATCTGGGAAGCCTCTTACGGCCCCGACCACCCGCATGTGGCGGGAAGCCTCAACAACCTCGCGGGGTTGCTGGAGCAAACCAACCATTTCGCCGAGGCGGAGCCGCTCTGCCGTCGCGCACTGGCAATCAGGGAAGCCTCTTATGGCCCCAACCACCCGGATGTCGCCACGAGCCTCAACAACCTCGCACTGCTGCTCGCCTACACCAACCGTTTCGCCGAGGCGGAGCCGCTCTACCGCCGCGCACTGGCAATCTATGAAGCCTCTTACGGCACCGACCACCCAAGTGTGGCGAGAAGCCTCAACAACCTCGCGGGGTTGCTGAAGCAAACCAACCGTTTCGCCGAGGCGGAGCCGCTCTGCCGCCGCGCGCTGGAAATCCGGCTTCGGCAACCCCATCTTGCGGAGGACGCCAAGCAGACGAGCAGGTCGCTGGCCGCCATCCTGCGGGCGCTTGGCCGGGACACGGAGGCCGGGGAATTCGATGTGCCGGACGATGAAAATGACGACGAGGAAACCGGAAAACCGGCTTCAACGGACGAGGAGCAACACAATGCCTGAACCCGGCCAGACCCAAACACCGAAGAATTCGCGTGAGACGCGGCAAAAGGGACTCTTTCACCCGCCCGCCCTATGGTGGCGCGGATGGGCAAGACCGTTTCTGGCAAAGCACAAGTGGAGCCTCATTGGCTTGGTGTTTGTGACGGCCGCACTGCTGGGGTTTACCGGACTTTTTGGCCAGAAGGATCGGTCCACAGTCGGCGATGGACATGCGCGCATCTTGATGATGTAGAGGCTGAGTACCGGGAGCTTGCCCGGCAGGAATTGGAGCGGCGCGCCCAGGAGTTAGTGGACTCCAAGGGCGGCTTTTCCCCCCTTGGAGCGGGAAGGCTTTGGTTCGATGCCAGGTCAGGCCGGTGCTGCTCAGCAGAAGTACTGCGTGGCGTGGCAGGGAAACCCGCATGAGTTGGGTCGCAAACTGCATGCCGGGGCGCTTCGCCGCAGCCTCGCCCAAGCCAGCCAGGTGTTTGTGATGGCCGACGGCGGAGTCTGGATCTGGAACATTTTCCAAGACCGGTTCAGCCATGCGACGGGCGTCTGGCAGATAGCGCACACTATCGGCGCCGCGTCCGCCCATGGCGATCCCGATGTGCGCCGCTTTCAGGGCGGGTGCGTCATTGACGCCGTCGCCCGTGATCATGATGACCCGAACGCCGGCCGTCGCACACTCCCGGATAGTCTCGGGGACGGCGGAGACAAAAACGATGCTTCTTTTCTCCGTGGTCCTCTGTGCCATCTCCATGGTTCTCCGCCTGATGGCGTACTCGCTGACCGGTTAAAGTTTTTCTCTCAATCAGCGTTTGACGGGTCCAGGCGCGTCGGCGTCCAGCTTCGGCTTCCGTAAGACCGGTTTCGGTTTTTTCGTCAAAATCCCAAGTCACAATGTCTCCTGGTTCTCAACAATAGCGTCCTCCGTGCAAATGAATCCGGGATGAACGAATACAAGCATGCAACAAGCACCGGCTTGTTGTCATAACGAACCGCCCAACGGCATGGATCACTCGCGAGAAATGGCGGCGCGCTATTTCTCGTCGAGCGCATCCAATTGTTCGGCTTCTTTGAGTCTGTCGATATCAATCTTGTCTTGCGGCCTTCCGCTCGCTTGCTTTGCCAGGATTAGGTCAGATCTCGAAATGAACGGAATCTTAATATTATCCAATTCAACCACCTCACGGTTCCCCCATGCCCCTTCAAATTTGACTCCTAAAATCGACATCATAATATCAACCCGCAAAGGCGGTATTCCCATCTGATATAAATAATCCGGGTGGGTGAAGTCATCTGCAGAAAGATTAGCCAGTGGGGCGCCAAATTCCTTCAACGCCACATACACCGAATTTGCATTCTCTTGGTCAGTCGCTATCCATAAATCAAGATCTTTCGTGAATCGTGGCTCGGTGTATTTCATTACTGCATAGGCGCCCACAACAAGATAGCGAATCTTATGCTTTTCGAAAAGATTCAACAGTTCTCTGAAGTCTGAATTCGTCAGCATCTTTACCTCGAATCAGGAAGTAGTCGCGCAGCATTTCCGATACTGCCTCAAAAATGACCCTATCACCCTGGGATTGCCAGAAGTGAATATCGAATGAACGCCTGTCATCCGTAATACGCTGGTAATTTTCCTCTATTACTCTCATTTCCTCTCCTGCCAAACACATAAATCAGAGGGAGGCCTGATAGAACATGGATTCCCTTTGAACACATTCCTTAAAATAGAATACAGCCATCTTGCCCGAATAATCAGCATGCATGTGTGAGGGATTATGCTCTTCATGGAACATTCTGATGATGATGCCAAAAAATCTTGATCATCTGACATTGATTCGATAATGTCCTGTCAACGGGAACTCGAACAGTCGGTCCTCTTCCTTTGTGCCACTGCCGATGTTGTGAATCACCAACGGAACTCCATCTCTGTTGTTCTTGTCACTCACGATCATGAGGTGAGGCAGGTTTGGAGGCGCCGTACAGGTGACCAGGTCTCCCGGAAGATAGTCGCATTTCGTCTTTGTGACTGCGATTAATAATCCCTTCCTTTCAAGGTATCGTTTCAGGTTGGGAACGCGCCGATGGTCGATGTTGGGATCGGGTTTACTCAGCCCCCATGTCTGCGGATATTTGGAAAAGGCAGCCTTCATATCTTCGTGAACAAGCTTCTGCAGATCCATGCCAAGCGCATTGCGGAAGGCTCGGACCACAACATCCGAACACACCCATTTTTCGATAGGGAGGTCGCCACCAGGGTAGTCCAGGCAAACGTAAGAGGGGTCATAGACCGTTGTCTTGCCAACCGGTGACCGTGCCGCAGACACAATGCGTGAGGAAGCCGGTGGCGCCTGTTCTGCGATGCCCGGTGACGGGTGAACGAGGATATTGGCCTCGTCTGTGTTCGGAGGTTTGGCTGTTGCCTTGTCGGACTGGTCGCAATCAATCAGAAGGCAACTTGACGAAAGGATGCCCACCAGCCATAAAGTGGCACACGGGTGACTCTTCATCTCATCTCCTGCTCGAACGGCGAGTGTGAACCTTAGGTGTCCACGCTTTTGTTAGACGATCTTCCCACTCGTATTCTGCTCGATCTTCATCTGGCACATCGCCGTCTGTGCTTGCAATTTGAGCAGAAATGCTTTCTCTCGTCCGATGGCAAACCCAATCAGGCCAGCGACAACTGCGACGATTGCAGTAGTTACCATGCCCCCACCAAGTGATTTACCGAGAAAGTAGCCGCCCACGCCGCCCAGCAACGCGCCGACGATTGTGTAGAATCTAATGATGGAATTCACCTTATTGTATAGCCTCTCGGCGAACTCCTGAATTACAGCACGATCATACTGAATCATTGTGAATCTCCTTCTGTGTGTTTGTTGAGTAACGTCTTTGAACCCTCACCGTATGGCTGTCTCGATGCGTTGCACCTCCTTTGCGATTGTGGCCTTGATTCCCTCCGGATTCCGATGGCCGTGAAAAACCAGGACGAGCGCATACTGGCCAGAGCTGGCGATCCCAATGGAGCCAACGTCAAATACGCGTTGCCAGAAAGATTGCTTGATTTGGATGCTCTTAACATCCCGATAGAATATCTCGGCCATGTATTTCGACAAGAGACCTTCGCGTTTGATGATCTTGTCATCCATAAGAATCATCGTGTCCGTCAGGGTCTTGATCCACCAGACACCGAGGATGGCGAGTCCGATACCAAAAACAGGGACGAGCGCAATCGCACAGATGAACAGCGTCGGTTGGTTGCAAAACATTACCGGATGTGATCATATTGCCACTCTATTCCGTCCGTCTAACGACCAAACTCACCTGCCGCAATGAAGCGCAGCGGAATAGCGGTCAGGTGTAGCGCCTTGTTATATTTTCCCTTTGTATTCCTTGAAGCCCTCCAGCAATTGCCGGAATGAAGTTGGCTTGTATCTGTCAAAACTCTCTTCATCCACATAAACGAAGTCGTACTCAACGTCTGTCTGCACCCGGTTGATGTCTTCGCACCATTGCCGAAGTCGCGCCATCTTCAGCGGAACATCCAAATCTTCCAGCCCTTTGGTTTCGACAATGACTATCCGTTTGTCCGACAGCTTGACGATAAAATCCGGGAAGTAATTCGAGATGTCGCCGTTCGCCTTCACGTAGTCGAGTTTGAAGCGCACAGCCATATAGTTCTTCGCAAAAGAGATGACTTCGTTGTCGCTGCAACCATCCAAAAACGCGGCAAACCGAAGCTCCAAGTTACTGTCGCCAATGATGCGGTTGAAGACGCTCTTCTTCGGCACAACGTAGCGTTGGTCGTTAGCCACAAAAGGTCTGGTCTCTCGCAACTTGATGGTGTCCCGGATTTCGGCGTCACCTTTGTCCCGGACGGTTAGCGCGTTGATTGCCTTCTTGAAGGCCTCAATCAGTGTCTTGGAGGCGGCCAGTTCCGGCAGGTTCCGTAATGTATTGGGGTCTTCCAGTTCCACCGGGCGGTCAAACAACTCGTCTTGCACAAACGCCTTGATCTTGCCATACACCACGTCATAGCCGCCGACCAGGCGCAGATCCTTCATGATGCTTCGCGCGAAGTAGCCGATCGCGCTACGGTAGTCGGCAACGCCCGCCGCGTCAAGAATCGTGGTATGCGTAATCTCGCCGGTGGCGATGTCCTTGAATACGATCTCCCGCTGTTCTTCCTCGCTGAACTGCAAATAAAACAATCGCTGATGACCCATCGCGCCGATGTCCAGATCGCCAAGAGTCTTGTATTCCCGGTAAACACGAGGCGTCAACACCGGGATTTCAATGTCCAGTGCGCCGATGTCTTTCTTCTCGTTCTCCGTGTCAACTTCGATCACCAGCGGAGTCTTCGGCCCCGTCCCTTCGCCCATCGCCTTGCGCTCCAGCACCACGCCTTCGGCCTGAATGGATTCCACGAACTCCATGAAGGCATTGGTGCCAACCACGCTGACATATTCTTCCACATCGCCGGGATACATCTTACGTAAACCCCGTCCCAGCGTCTGCTCGGGAAGGATGTTGCTCTGGGCGGCATAGGCGCGCAGACCGACAATCGTCGTGACGTTGCGCACGTCCCACCCCTCTTTGAGCATCATCACCGAGACGATGGCCTTGTACGGGCTGTCCATTCTGTCAATCTCATTCGCCTGTTTGCGCAGTTTCTCCAGTTCGTCCTTGTCCTTGCCCGTGGCCGCTTCGGAAATCTCGCCGTTGTTTTTGGTGTGAATGACCAGCACGGCGTCTTTCAAGTCAGGGTAATGCTCCTTCAGATATTCGGCCACGTCGTCACAGTTGCGGGTGTCGTCGGTCATCACGAACAGGATCGCCTTCTTGCCCATCTTCTCATGTTCGGCATACGCCTTGCTCCATTCGATCACGCCCAGATGGATATAGTCGGCGTATTTCTCGGTGTACTTCGCGCTCTGGCGCTCCTGCAATTTCGCGCGGCTCGGCGCGTCGGGCAGAACAGGATGTTTGACCACGTTTTGCGAGATGGCCTCCACCAGCGGATAATCGGCCACGGTCTGCACGAAAATCGCCCCGTTGTTATGCTTGGGCGTGGCCGTCGTGTCCACCTGCATCGAAAGAGTCGCCCCCTTCTGCTTCAGCCGGTTGTGGATGTCTTCGATTGATTTGAACCAGGCCATGCGCGGATCGTGGATATGGTGCGCCTCGTCATTCAACACCATCAGTTCGTCAATGTCCCGCACGATCATCCCCAGGTCCACCTTGGAATCCGTGGTCGCGCCGGTGGGCCGCTTGCCAAGGAAATAATCCCGCATATCTTCATCATCCGGCGACGACGGAATGTCCTCGCCCGAATAAACGCGGTGAATGTTGGTCAGGAAGATATTGCCCGTAGGCCGGGTGATACGCACCTCGTCTTGCAGATGCAGCGTCAATTGAAAATCGTCGCGCCAGTTGCGCCCGTCCACGCCATTATCCGGCAGCACCGGATCGTTGAAGAAGATACAGAGGCCCTGGAAATCCCGGTAAATCCTGTCCAGAACGATGATGTTGGGCGTGCCACGCCAGCGCCAGGCTCAAGACCTTGGTCTTCCCGCTCCCCGTTGCCATCTTTACCACGAACCGCCGCCAAGTCTCGTCGAACATGCTCCCCGATACAAGGCCGCTTGCATCGAAGCGCATCATGTCATGCTTGTCCTTAACCCCCACCACGTCGTACAGGTAGATGATGGTCTCCAGCGCCTCGCGCTGGGCGAAGTAGTATTCAAACTCCGCCATGGTCCCGTCT
Source organism: Candidatus Sumerlaeota bacterium (assembly GCA_026398535.1). Taxonomy (GTDB): domain Bacteria; phylum Sumerlaeota; class Sumerlaeia; order Sumerlaeales; family Sumerlaeaceae; genus JAPLSQ01. The sequence goes on from JAPLSQ010000001.1 coordinate 6,446, forward strand.
GCCTGCTCCAACAGGTGCGGCGTGTTGAACCACCAGTTGAGCAGGCTCCGGCTCGTGTCCGCCGCGCCCACATAACCCCCGTCCCGGAACTCCTTCACCTTACGGCGCAACACCGCCACCAGCGGCGGCATCAGCTTCTCCATGCTGCTTTCCCGCAACGCCTCATCGGCGGGAAACCAGCGCATGCCCGGATCGAGGATCGCATGCGGGGATTGCGGAAAATCTTTATGCAGCGCCATGTCCGGTTACTCGCTTTTCTTTATCGCGGGCGTTTCAGCCTTGCCGAGTCGCTTCTGCTGTTTAGTTTCGATCTTCTTAATGCTTTCCGCCACCGGCAATTCCTCGGGCATCGTGCCCCCCAATTCCTGGATGGTTTTCCGCACCTTCGCGCCGACTTCACGATGCGTCCGGTTGGCGGCGTTCTTCCCCTTCACCTCGTCCCGGCGCAGCTTCTCCTCCGCCTGGGTTGCCCGGAACAGGTTTGCCGCCAATTCCGTGCTGCCCATGTGATCCAGAATCTTCTGGCTCTTTTCCAAGCCCTTCCGATGATGAATGTCTTCCTGCCTCAACCCGCCATAAAGTCCCATGTATCCGTGATTCTGAAAGATGGCGTAGTCTATCGGTTGAATGACGCCCGCATCCTTGGCCGCGTCAGCCAACTGAACGTTATGACGCCGAATCTCTTCTCGCAACAGAATCCGCCGCTCTTCCTCAATATGCTCGTCCGCCAACTCCTGCCGCCGCGTCTGGATGGCGAAATAGGTTTGGCCATGCGCCACGAGTTCTTTCTTGGGATCGGCGTTCTGAATAGCCAGGTAGCAGGCGTAACGCGAAAGGAGAACAGTTTTGATGGACCGCTGAGCGCCACTCCCGATGATAACCATTTCGGTGACGTCAACGAAATGGTCTTCGATGCGGTGACCACTGTTGAAACAGGCTGTTTTGGCCTTCTCGATGACCCCCTCAAAATTGCGGTAGTCGCCGTAGCCCAGTACCCCGGCAAAATCACGGCTTGACCAATATTCATTGCCCGCTTCATTGACCTTCCGGATCCTCTCGAAAGGCGACAAATGCCCGCCGCTTGTCTTCACAATTTCCTTCGCCATTACTTCTTCCCGCCGTTCTTCCCCACGCTTACCTCCACAATCGTCATCGTATCATTCCCGAAGATATCCACCACCTTGACCGCGATCTTCCGCCGCCCCGGCGTGCATTCGTGGAAGACGCTCTTCAATTCCAGAGACCGGTCCTTTTTCGTGCGGAAGCTCTGCCATTCGTTCTCGAAGATGTAATCCCCGGTCCAGCGCTCTTCCCATTCGCCGGTATCCTCATTCTTCACCCGGATGATCTCGCGTTTGCTCTCGAAGTCGAAGTCCACCGACCAGTAATCAACCCAGTCGGTCCAGTTCTTGGTCAGCACTTCGCGGGTGACGATGCCGTCCTTGTCCTTGCTCACCTTCACGATCTGCCCCTTCTCGACGACGACCCGGCTGGCCTTGTTCTTGATCGCCGCCTCGGCGTTGGCTATGGAGTCCTGCGAGTAGAACACCGAGAAGTCCGTCAATTCCACCGCCACGGTGTTGTTCTTCACGTGTGGTTTGACCTCGATATAGGACACATCGTGGAACACCACCTGGTTCTTCTCCACCGCCCGCTTGTCGAAGACCTCGGCGGGAATGTACTTTGGCGCGATGTCGATGCCCTTGGCCCGCGCTTCGTCCAGCACGTTGGGGAACAGC
>JAPLSQ010000093.1 GCA_026398535.1 Candidatus Sumerlaeota bacterium
CCCCGCACGGAGAAGCCGTTCCGCCTTCTCCAAATAGCTCAGCTTGAAGTACCTTGCATCTGCGCTGAAAAGCTGTCTCCCCTTTGAGCGGCCTATGTAATAATTGAACATTTCACCCGCATAATGTGTCAAAAAGACAACGATCAGCATAAAGCCAAAATCAAGTATTTGAAGGTAACACAAGAATCCCGTGAAAACAAGAATGACACTGCCCGGTATGAACTGGCCTATCCCAATGGTCGTTTCGGCCAGAACAATAAGCGCCACAATCAAATAACTGATTGCGCCGAGATTGCCTATCTGACCGATAACGTTTTGCAGCGTTTCAGTCATGGCTGGCTTGTTATACCAGGCAATTGAAACGATGAGACGCGGGCAGACATGCAGGCAGTTAATCGTTTCATGTGTCCATATTCACCAATGATTTTAAAGCCATTTCAGAACACAGGGACAATGTGAAATTGTCGGAATTGTTGAAAGATGAATGATTCAGTCTCACCCGGATTCGGAGAATACCGGATTACAAGACTGTTTTAAGAATGGTTTTGACACCGTTGGCACGGCAATGTTTGGATCGCTCTAAATTATCGTTCCCAGGAGAAGAAAGATGCTGGGCATCATCGACAAAATAACTCTTGTCGCGATATTCTTGGTCGCGTTCAACACCGCCGGGGGCATTGCGCAAACCACAACGCCAGCGAGCGTTTCCCCTTGCAAATCACTTTCCATTCAATCGGAAGGCGCCAGTCAATACAAAGTGACATTCTTCTTCCGGGACACCGCTCCCAACAAGGTTTTCCTTGCCGGATCGTTCAATGATTGGAATCCCGCTAAAGACATCATGACAAAAACTCCCGAGGGATTCTCCATCAGTATGACTCTGCCCGAGGGCGGGTACCAATACAAATTCGTTGCCGATGACGGGCAGTGGAAACCCGATCCCGATAATCCCGAGAGCACGGATGACAATCGTGGCGGCCAAAACAGCGTTCTCCTGCTTGGTCCCGGCGCGCAGATCCGCAAGTCAGAGGCCAAATCCGGTGATGGTGTCATTGCCGAAACCGCGCTTCATCATGATCCCGGCTCAACAGACTATCTTAAAATGCTTCCTGATGGCGCCATCGTTTTCAAACTGAGGTCGCTGGCAAACGATATCGATGCGGCCAGAGTCATCATCCTCGCATCTCCCCGCCAGCCTGTTCACATAAAGAACGAGAAATCCTGGGCTGTTGAATCGGAGGGACCCAGTCTGACATTGCCCATGCAACGCGAATTTACTGATGAGCGATTCACAACCATCCGCGTTAAAGCCAGCAGCGCCATTCTTGACGAATTTGCGCGCAAGACGGGCGCGAGCGCCGGAAAACACGATAATATCTCCAGCGCTGCAAGAGTATTGAATTACATTTTTTCCGTGAAGGACGGCAACAGCATCGCGCTCATGGGTTCGGACGGAACGACCACGGATATTGTCCGCCAAACACCCGCATGTTTCACCGCGGCTGTCAACTCGGAGGGCGTTTTCCGGACACCGGACTGGGCGCGCACCGTCGTCTGGTACGACATTTTCCCGGAACGGTTTCGCAACGGCCTGACCGCAAATGACCCGGCGCAAGGCACGCGACCGTGGACAAGCGAATGGTCACGGCTCATGCCTTGGGATGAGGAAAAGTTTTACCCGAGTGTTTTCTTCCGCCGCTATGGGGGCGACCTGAAGGGGGTGATCGAAAAATTGCCCTACATCAAAGAACTCGGCATAGGAGCCATCTGGTTCAATCCCCTGTTCCAGTCGAAGTCGCTTCATAAATACGATGCCACAGATTACAGACACATCGATGACGGCTTTGGCTTTGCCGGAAGCAGCGAGAAGACATCCGCACAGGAAGACTTGCTGGATGCCGCGACATGGCAGTTCTCGGACAGCGACAAACTGTTCCTCGAATTGATCAGTAAAGCCCACGCCACCGGCATCAAGGTGATCATCGATGGTGTGTTCAACCACTCAGGCACGGATCATCCGGCATTCAAAGATATCGTCAAAAACAAGCAGAACTCACGCTTCAAAGACTGGTACAATGTGACCCAATGGGAGCCATTTGAGTATGAAGGATGGTTCGGATCCAAGGATCTTCCCGTGTTTAAGGAAAACGAAAAGGGTTACGTCGATCCGTCACTGCGCAAACACATCATGGACATAACACGGCGCTGGATGGATCCCAATGGCGACGGCGATCCATCTGACGGCGTGGACGGATGGCGTCTTGACGTGCCCAACGAAATCAGCAGCGAGTGGTGGAAAGAGTGGCGCAAAGAGGTTAAACGCATCAATCCCAGCGCGCTCATCATGGGCGAAATCTGGGACCCGCCGCAACAGTGGGTTCGCGGCGATCAATTCGACTGCGTGATGAACTACCAGTTTTCAAAAGCAATGCACAATTTTTTCATCAATGGCGGAAAGGCAAGCGCGTTTGACCAGGAGCTGGCCAAAACGCGTATAAGCATCCCCGAACAGTCGGCATATGTGATGATGAATCTGATGAATTCGCACGACACGGACAGGCTCGTGTCCATGATCAACAATCCTGGCCGCCGTTACGACGAGGGAAACCGCGTGCAGGATCTGAAACCCGGCCAGGTTTATAAGGATGACAAGCCATCAACTGATGTTTACACCAAACTGAAGATGGTCGCGGCAGTTCAATTCACTTATGTGGGCAGCCCGATGATTTATTATGGCGATGAGGCCGGGATGTGGGGAGCCGACGATCCCAATTGCCGCAAACCCATGATCTGGAAGGATCTCGAACCTTATGAGAATCCCGGAGACAATTATTTCATGCGGGATGTCTACGACGTCTGCCAGCGTTGCGCCGCCATCCGCAACTCATTCAAAGCGCTTCAAACAGGCGAATACGAGACACTGTTGGCAGACGACGCTTCGTCGGTGTTCGCATTCAGACGCTGGAATGACAAAGAGGCATTGATCATCGCCGCGAACAACTCAACAAACACGACCGAAGTGATGATACCTCTTTGGCAGGGAGCGCCGGGCGCATGGATTGATTTGTTGCGCGACAAAACAGTCAAAGTAGTTCCGGGCGACACGAGCGCCGCTTCAAAGACCCGGATTGAAACCGGCGCCGGCCAGAAACCGCTGCGCGCCGCGGATGGCAAATTGCCTGTAAGGCTTGAACCCATGACCGCCGTGATCTTGCTGGGACGCTAAGATGGGCGCGACGATCGACTCGCGTCTCCTGATCAGACGCATTCCCGCTGACAATCTGCTCACTTTCACTTTGGCACATAATGTGCCTGCCGCGGATTTTCAGGTGTGCTGCTGATATGCGCCCGAAGCGTTTATGGCGCGCGCTTGCAATCTACTTGTTTGTAATTCCCGCGATGATTCCGATGACTCTCATCGTCGGGGTTCCACTCGTGCAGACCATTTTCTTCAGCTTCACGAATCTGCACGAGAAGAATTTCAGCCTGTGGACGCTGGGATTGGCGCCCGCAGAGGGAAACACTGCCGGATGTGACGCCGGCGCGCGCGCCCGCGTCGAAAAGGGAGGGCCCGCTGCACGGGCCGGAATGACCGATGACTGCTGTGTGGTGGAAATCAACGGCGAAACTGTCCGCTCCTCACCAGCGTTGCGCAGGCTGCTGGGCAAGGCACAGCGGGAGTTCCTGAACAAGAAAATATCCGCCGTTGACATCGCCTATCAGCTTGCGGGCGATGCAAGCCCGCGACATGCCAGCATGAAATTCGATCGCCAGCCCTTCGACTGGAGCGTCAATCCTGATCGCAACAGGTCAACATGGGGAATGGTAGGCTGGCGCAACTACCGCGACATACTCGTGCCCGGCAACGAGGCGGGCGGAACGCCAACATTTTATCGTATCCTCGGCATAACGGCGCTGTGGACCTTCATCAATGTGGCGTTGCACTACATCATCGGCCTTGGGCTTGCGCTGCTGCTCAACCGCAACGTCCCCGGCACACGATTCTATCGTGTCCTGCTCCTGCTGCCCTGGGCCGTGCCTGTTTATGTTTCCGCCTTTTCATGGCGCTGGCTTTTCAACAACCAGTATGGTTTCATCAATGTCATCCTGCGGAAACTGAGCGTTTCGCCCGTGCCTTGGCTGTCTGACTCGCTATGGACGTTCGTGGCAGTGACGGTAACCAATGTATGGCTGGGGATACCATTCATGATGGTCTCGCTGCTGGCTGGTTTGCAAACAATACCCGGAGACCTCTATGAGGCCGCCGAGATTGACGGCTGCACGCGCTGGCAGATGTTGCGCACGATCACACTGCCGTTGCTGCGCCCCGTGAGCCTTACGATCATTCTGCTTGGCGCCATCTGGACATTCAACATGTTCAATGTCATCTGGCTTGTGCAGGGCGGAGGCAACATGGTCGAGATTCTCGCGACGTATGCCTTCAGGCTGTTCCGCGACAACCAGGATTATGCGGGCGCCGCGGCTTATGGCACGATTATTCTCTTACTGCTGCTCATCTTCAGCATGTTCTATCTTCGAATCATACGAAGGGGGGAACAGACCGTCTGATGAAACTGAGCCTGTTCGACAAGATTGTCACACATCTGCTCCTGCTGCTGGCTGTGTGTGCGGCGGTCTTTCCCATCCTTTGGATTGTGTCAACATCATTTAAGGAACGCAACGATGTGTATCAAACCACCCGCATCGAACTGATTCCCCCCAAGCCCAGCCTTGATGCCTATCGCGAAGTCCTGACCATGAATAACGGCATTTTTATGCGGTGGTTCGCCAATAGCGTCATGGTGGCGGGCGTCACGGCGCTGATCGGCGTATTGCTCGCCGCGGGCGCCGCTTACGCCTTCTCGCGTTTTAAGTTTCGCGGCAAACGTCCAATGATCTTTTTCTTCCTTCTGACGCAGATGTTCCCGGGCGCCGTGCTTCTTGTGCCGCTCTATTTTCTGCTTGCCCGCGCGGGCATACTGGGTACTTTCACGGGACTCATTCTCGCCTATTCAACGGTGGGACTCCCCTTCGGCGTGTGGATGCTAAAAGGATATTTCGATACTATTCCCCAGACACTCGACGAGGCCGGTATTGTGGACGGCTTGAGCCTTTTCGGGGTGTTCTGGCGCATTGTTGTTCCCCTCAGCCTGCCGGGAATCGCCGTGACAGCCTTCTTCACGTTCCTCACGGCATGGAATGAATACATGTTTGCGCTGGCTTTCATGACCGGCGAGCAGAATTACCTCCTGCCGGTGGGCATGGCGGCCGCTTTCGGCGATCAGTACCAGACTTTCTGGAGCCTTATGGCGGCGGCATCCGTGCTCACGACCCTGCCGGTTCTGATCGTGTTTGTCCTGGCGCAGAAATTCCTTGTCGGCGGCCTGACGCAGGGCGGAGTGAAGGGATGATGCCGGGGATGAACACTCCATTGGCGAGTCTTATACGGGCGGATTGGAATGCTCCGGCTGGACAGGCTCTTCGACGCGCGCCAGAACGGCCATCGCAATGCTGATCGCCCACAGACCATACGTGAAGAAGCCCAGGTTGCGGCGCAGCGAATAGTTGGTCAGTCCGTAAAATTGCATGGAAACTTCCATCGCGATCCAGATCAGCATGATAGCCGCCCATGGGTCTGAATAACGGCGCGCCGCAAACCATGCCCGACCAAGCAGGTTGAAACGCGAGAAAGTGAATCCCAAAAGAAACAGCGTGCCGAGAATGCCCGTTTCTGCCAGCGTCTCCAGCCACTGGTTGTGCGCGTGGCTGGTGCCGTCGAGATCCTTGTTTATCTGCGGATAAGTCCGCGCAAACGCCGCCTCATAACTGGTATATCCATATCCAACACCCAGCATAGGCCGGTCGGGAATCATGCGAAGGGTGCTGCTCCACAGGATGAAACGCGCGCCAATGGTGTTTTCGCCCGTGGCGCGATATTCGCCCGGGGCAACCGCTTGAACGATTTGCCGGCGGTGGGCTTCAGGAAGGGAAATCCAAAGCAAAGGCGCGCCGAACAACAATAACAGCCATTTTGAAAACTTCCGATGCGCCAGTATGCCAATGACAAGCACGCATATCCCCGCCGAAAGGGCAATCATTGCGCCGCGTGTGGCCGTGAACAGCATCGCCATGACCGCGCCGCAAGCGCCAAGAAGACTGGCGCCCAAAAGATATGGCGATCCGGCGTAATGCGGTCCATATGATGGCTTGCGCTCAAACGCAGGCCGTTGCGAAACGATGATGCCGCATATCATGATGTACACCGCGCACAATGAAAAAAAAGCGGCGCGGTTGTGGTGAAAAAAAGGAAACTGAAGACGCCACGGAGCGCTCGGAGAAAGCGGCTCAACACGCACAAAATCATGCGCGACAAGCCAGTTCAGGACAGAAGGACCGGTCCTGGCAATAAAGATCAGCGCGCCCATGATGATGATCGTGGCAAACGTGATCCACCAGGCGGCGCCAAGAGCGCGCCGCAACGGGAGAGCGCCTGATATCCCCAACCGCACGATGATCAGCAGAATGGCTGTATATGCGCCTATCTCCTCTACAAATGATCTCATCGAGCGGGCGGAATCATGGGCGCCAAATGATGAAGCAAGACAGATGAAAGCGAATGCGATCAGCCATGTGACAGGACCGGCAGCCATCCGTAATGCGTCATTCCCGGAATCCTTCGCAATCACCACAGGATCAATTGTCGTGAATGGCCTGACCAGCGGGCGCAACAATGAAAGACCCAGATTGATTCCCTTCTCCGCCCCCTTCAAACGCAGATAGAATGGCGTGTAAAGCCACAGGACAACCAGCCACAGAATCCATGCCTGCATGACAAAAAACGATGCCGAAGCAACTCCGGGATTGCCTCCCGGGAACATGCATATTCCAGCGGCAAATACCGTGATCACATACAAACCAGCCGCGGCCAATAGACGGGGACGCAAAGGCTCGTCACGGTCAAACAACGCGGCCAGCGCCGCAATCGCCCATGCAAGACGCGCCAGATTCAGATCGGCGCGTTTGTCAGCCAGAACCAGCATGAACGCAAAAAGCAATCCGGCGCTAATGATGGAGAGCAACCGCGGGCTCCAACCCGAAATTCTGGTTGATGTGGGGATGTCAGACACTTTTCAAGATTCTATCCATATCAGCAATCATTCATATAAAAAATCAGGGGGAATGCGCTGAATGGCATTCCCCCTGTTTGTCTTCATGCCCCGTTAAGGGATTAATAGATGGACCACTCACTGACTGTCGTATTGGGTTTTGACCATAGGAAATTGTCAAACGACGCGGCAAAGAAATCCGGGTCCACGCCTTCATCATCGTAGCGAACCATCACGGGAAAACCAGCCGCATAGTCGCTGTCTGTAGCGGCGCATTCAAGGTTGCCGTCCACATAACCGCGGACTTCGGCGCCGATGGCAACCAGCTCAAGGCGGTGCCATCCGGTGGTGTAATCATTCACACCGGCGGTGCCGATTTGAAACCACGCGCCGCTTACCCGTTTGAGCAAAAATGCGCGAAAATTCAGCGGCACATAACTGCCCCATGACGAATTGTTGGTCACCAACAGCCAGTATCCTGCCCGAAGGGGATATACGCCCCCACCCGGATCAGGCTGGCAGCGTATGATCAATCCGTAATCGCGTTCGAGTGTGTTCGTTGTCGGGAAATCAAAATACACCCAGGCCGCCACACTGTTGTCCGTCTCGCTGGCGGTTTGGTAATCTGATGGGAAAGCGAAGTTATAACCGCCGCCGCCCGCGCCAAGATCGCCCAGACGCAACACATAACCATCGCCTCCGGGATGATCCACCGGCACAACAACCGTTGCGAGGTCGGTGACAATCACATCCGTCCCGGCATCCCATTGAGCATCCATCGTGCTCGGAAGCGTTCCTGCCTGCGATGGCGGGAAATCCTCCTGTTGAATGATCGTTGCATGGCCGACCGCGCCCATCGTCAGCAGGACCGCAACATAAAACCATAGATATTTCATTTTACATCAGCCTCCTTTCCAAATGTGTGCCATATTGTCGTGGCTTATATAATACAAATATGTGCCAAATCCAATATCAGTCAACCATAAAAGGCTCTGAACAGCCGCGGCTGTGGGCTCTGTTAATCGAGCGGACGCGATGGCGAAGTGATCATGTCAAGCTTGCGCGTGAATTCGCGCGCGTTTTCCGCGTTGCCAAAACGCCCATGCCACTCGGCAAGACCCGAGAGTGCGGCGCGGCTGTGAGGATTGAGCGCGAGCCCTTTTTCGAGAGGCGCTCGCGCTTCAATGGCGCGTGGCGTGTTCAAAAGCGATATGCCAAGATTCGCCCATGCGCCCGCATTGGCAGGCTCAATCTGAACAAGCTTGTCAAACGCCTCAATGGCAATTGCCATACGCCCCATCATGCCGGAGGTCGAACCGAGCGCATAGTGCGCAAGCGGACGGTTTGGATCCAGATCCAGCGAGTGTTTATAAGCATAAATCGCTTCGTTCATTTTCCCCTGCTCGCGATAGATGCGTCCCAGCTCATAATAGGCGAAGGGACGGGAATAAGCCGTCTTGTCCGCGATGTTTTGCGCGAACAGGCTCCAGCCATTGCTCAAGCGCGCGGCGCGCGCCGCAAGAACATCGAGGGGAGCGTAAACGCTCAAAGTGCCTGGCGTCCATGGATCCAGCGCCCCTGTCCATGCGATTGCCGCACTCCATGCCACAAGACACGCGGCAAGAATCGTCCGCCATGCCCTGCCTTTCCGCCTGAACTCATTGACGGCATAAAAGTAGACAAGCGCGGTGACCGTGACAATATGACGGGGACCATAACTGCCCCCCGCCAATCCAAGCGAGATGGCAGGCGTGGCCAGCAGTGTGATTACGAAAGTGGCAAGAACAGTCAGCGCTAGTCCTGCTCTCCCTGCGCCCATTGATCGGGCTGACTTCGACGCATAAATCAAACCATAGAGCATGAGCGGCATGAAGAAAAAAACGCCGCGATGCCCGATCGTATAGTGATACAATGCCGTGAGATAATTGGGAAAAGGTTCATAATCGCCCGCAATCATGGAATCCGCGCGCCAGATGCTCCCCGCGTAAAGATTCCGTTCATGGACGAAATATGCGGGCAGCCACAGGCCCGTTGCGGCACGATTCAATATCACATGGAGAACCGCGGGGATCATGGCTCCGGTAAGAAGGAAGCCCATAGAGCGGATGCTCATCCTGCGGAATTCAAATGCCAGATAAGCGGCAAAAAAGATGGCGCCCGGCAGAAGATCGACCGCGGCGGAAAGCGCACTCAGGAAACCAACCGCGAAATAGCGCAAGCAGGGTGAAGCGGCGCTCACCGCCGTATTCGTCATACACGATTCATCCCTTAAATCAAATCCCGTATAAAACGCGGCAAACAACAACGCGCCAGCCAGAGGATGATTGGTAAAACACACACCATAGGTCAGCAGAAGCGAGGCCAGGGCAGGCAGCGCGGTTGCGATGATCGCCCCCTTCCAACCACAATGCTGGCGCAAAAGCAGGGCATGAAACATCCACAGGAGAACGCACAGGGGAATGATCACAAAAAACGCGATCATGACTCGCACAATTTGTGAAGAGTTTTCCCTGAAATTCCACCCAGGACCATGATGGAGAATAAAATAGACGCCGGCGCCAGCAAAACTCAGCAGTGGAGGCTTTTCCGAGTAAAAATGACCGTTGAGGCGTGCGCGGTCAACACTTGCGAATGTTGCCTCATCGACGCAGGTGGTTCCGCGCTCCACAAGACTTTCCATGAGCGCATATCGGTCGGCGTCCAGTCCCGGCATGACCCGCGTGTCGGCACAGACAACAAGGCATAGCCCATAAATCAAAATACATGACGCGAAGAATGCTTGTGGCCTTGATATTCTACAGCAACCCATGGGGAAGCCATCCATGATATGATTGCTTCAGGATGATAAAGCGCCGGAAAATTGGTTGATACCAATTGGCATCAATTTTCTTTAATTCCAAACAACTCCCTTGCGTCCGCGACCTGGCCTGCGATGGCGGCGGCCGCGACCATGACTGGGCTCATGAGCAGGGTGCGTCCCGCAGGCGAGCCCTGCCGGCCCTTGAAGTTGCGGTTAGACGAGCTTGCGCTGATCTGGCGGCCCTTCAGCTTGTCGGGATTCATGGCAAGACACAGCGAACAACCGGCTTCACGAAACTCAAAGCCCGCCTCACGAAATATCTTGTCGTAGCCGCGCCGTATCATCTCCTCCTTCACAGCCATCGAGCCGGGCACGATGAGCGCTGTGACATGAGGCGAGACCTTGAAACCGCGTCCGCTGATATGCTTCACAACTTCCTCAAAATCCGATATCCTTCCGTTCGTGCATGATCCGATAAACGCCACGTCAATGTTGATGCCTTTGATCGGCTGGCCGGGCGCGAAGGACATGTATTCATAAGCTTCTTCAATGTTCGACCGTTCACTGGCAGGGAATTGCTCCGCGGCGGGAATCACCCCATTAATGCTTAGTGACTGGCCGGGTGTGATGCCCCAGGTGACAATCGGTTCGATCTCGTTGCCATCAAATTTCACAATGTCATCGTATGACGCGTCTGGGTCAGATTTGACGGACTCCCAGTACTTAATGGCGCTGGCCCAAGCTCCGGGCGGCGGGGCATATTCGCGCCCCTTGATGTAGTTGTATGTCACCGAATCCGGATTCACATACCCGCAACGCGCCCCCCCTTCGATGGACATATTGCAGACCGTCATCCGCTCTTCCATCGACATGCGCTCAATCACATCGCCGGCATAATCATATGCGTAACCGACGCCGCCCTTGACGCCCAGTTTCTGGATGATGTGCAGGATGACATCCTTTGCGTAGACGCCGGGGCGCAGACGCCCGTTGACCTCGATGCGCCGCACTTTCAGTTTGCCCATCGCAAGTGTTTGCGTCGCAAGGACATCCCGCACCTGGCTCGTGCCTATGCCAAACGCGAGCGCGCCAAACGCGCCATGCGTCGCCGTATGCGAATCGCCGCAACACATTGTCATGCCGGGCTGAGTCAGCCCTTTTTCTGGACCGATGATATGGACCACGCCTTGTTCGCCTTCAGCCACACCAAAATAATTGATGCCAAATTCGGCGCAGTTCCTCTCAAGCGTGACGAGCATTTCATTCGCGATGGCGTCAGCATAAGGACGCGCCTGATTGTCTGTGGGAATGATATGGTCAACTGTCGCAAAATTGCGGCCGGGGAACATGACCTTCCATCCGCGTTCACGCAACATTGAAAAGGCCTGGGGGGATGTCACCTCGTGAATCAGCTGCAACCCCATCAGCAATTGATATTGCCCCGACGGCAAACGCCGGACCGTGTGGCGCTCAAACACTTTTTCATACAGCGACTTGCCCATTGATCTGTCTTCAGTCTCCTTATGTTTATCCTGTAAATAACGCAAAGCTGCGCATTCCCTTCACAATTCTATTCTGCGCAAGATTAGGCTTGAAGTAATATTTGTTTCAGGTACGACGATGCTTGCTGTTCCTGAACAACAGCGCGAACCATGACTCGCATTACACGGCCGATGACCCGCGAAAACGCCTTCATCAGCCGGAAAGGAAACAAAACATGAATGTTTGTGTGATTGGCACCGGCTATGTCGGACTTTTGACGGGGGCGGCATTTGCTGATCTGGGAAACGAGGTTGTCTGCGTTGACAAGGACCAGAGGAAAATCGACATGCTCAACCGGGGGGAAATGCCGATTTATGAACCGGGTCTTGAGGAGATGGTCAAGCGCAGCCGCGAGGAAAACCGCATCACTTTTACCACAAATCTGAGTGATTCGGTCAAAAAATCGCGCGTTGTATTCATTGCCGTGGGCACGCCGCCCAAGGAATCCGGCGAGACCGATCTTCAGTATGTGGAAGCGGTGGCCAAGGAAATCGCCGCGAACCTTGACCGCTATACAATCATTGTCAACAAAAGCACGGTTCCCGTGGGAACCGGGGACTTCGTGCGCAGCATCATCGAGGCCAACCGGCGTCGTGATGTGGACTTCGATGTCGTTTCCAATCCTGAATTTCTTAAGGAGGGCACCGGCGTTTTTGACGCGCTCAATCCCGAACGCATCATCATCGGCGCGCCCACAAGACACGTGGCGATGGACTTGGTCGAGCTTTACGCGCCCCTCGAAGCGCCCATGCTGATCACTGATGTGGAAAGCGCCGAAATGATCAAGTACGCATCCAACGCCTTCCTCGCAACCAAGATATCATTTATTAATACCGTGGCCAACATCTGCGAGCGCGCCGGCGCCGATGTGACACAAGTTGCGAAGGGCATGGGCTATGACTCGCGGATTGGCAGAGAATTCCTTCAGGCCGGATTGGGGTTCGGCGGTTCATGCTTTCCAAAGGACACTCTCAGCCTGCGCCATGTCGGACGCAAATTCGGGGAAAATACGGAACTTCTCGACTCCGTACTGAGCGTAAATGAAGACCGCGTGCCGCGCTTCGTGCGCCGTATCATTGAAACACTTGGCAATGTCCAGGGAAAGACCATCGCCATCCTTGGCTTGGCGTTCAAGGCCAATACCGACGATATGCGCGAGGCCAAAAGCCTTGAAATCATCGCCGCGCTCAAGGAGGCCGGCGCTACAATCCGCGCTTATGATCCAATCGCGATGGAAGCGGCCAAAGCCGTGATACCCGACGGCCTGACATATTGCCGCAATGCCTATGAGGCTGCCGAGAACAGCGACCTTGCCGTCATTGTCACGGATTGGAATGAATTCAAACAACTTAACATGGAAAAACTGAAGGAAAAGATGAAGAATCCGATCATATTCGACGGGCGCAACATCTACAAACCCGAGAACATGAAAAAGTTCGGATTCGAATATTACAGCATCGGGCGCAAATAGCATCCGTCACCCCTGCTCGTTTCGCGGGGGATCGGGCCGGTGAGTCCGATCCGCATCGACAGCATGACTGGTTGTGAAATCCAGTGGAGCTGGTGCGGGGGCAGTCTGTCGATGGCGGACTTTGAATTCTGTGGTATCTGGATTGGTTTCGCCTTGCCATCCCGGATGCTGAAGCGGGGCTTCAGCACTCCGGGGTGGCAATGGATCGCGACCTTCCGGGCATGTTTCAGCACCCGCGAAATGCCGCCGGTATTGTCGTAGTGCCCATGGCTCAGCACGAGGATGTCGGTTTCCCCCAGGTCCACGCCGAGTGCCCGGGCGTTGGCCTCCAACGCATCCCCATGCCCAGTGTCAAAGAGGATATGCCTGCCATCGGCTTCGATCCACAGCGATAGGCCATGTTCCGCAATGAGTCCCTGGCCGGCTTGGTTGTCGACCAGAATCGTGATTTTCAGGTCGCCTGATTTCATGGAAGCGCCGGGAACGGCGCACACCTCTGCTTGTCGGCTTGAAACAACAGCCTCAGGGCACTGGCAGCTGTCGCGGCCTCAGTGGTCACAGGCGTTCTCGCCCACCTTAAGTGTGCCGTCAAGGTATTCGCCGACCAGGTTCTCCGGAGTGTCCGCGCGCGCGCCGACCACTACTTCGACTCCCTGCTCCGCAAACAGGGCCTTGGCGCGCTGGCCCATTCCGCCGGCAATGATCATGTTTGCTCCGCGCTCCGCCAGCCATGGCGGCAGCAGTCCGGGCTGATGCGGAGGGGCATCGATGTCCTCGCGCTTGAGTATCTTTCTTTCCTTCGGGTCCACATCGACGAGGGCGAAGCACTCGCAGTGACCAAAGTGCATGGCAAGCTTCCCGTTTGCCAGGGGTATTGCGATTCTCATGTGTATTTCCTCCAAGGCCTTAATGGGTTTGGTGATATCCCCGGCGGCGCCTGTTTCATCCAGAGCCGCGATGGGAATGATGATGTCGCGCAGGGCCTGCGCCGTGGGGGTGTCGCTGTAGTTACGAATGAACGGCTCGCCGTCGTCGCAGGCTTCCGCGATCTTGGGATCCATGGGAATGGAACCGAGGAACGGCACGCCCATGTCCTCGGCCATACGCCTGCCCCCGCCCGAACGCAGAATCTGAGTGACCTCACCGCACTTCGGGCAGGCGAAGCCGCTCATGTTTTCCACCACTCCGAGCACCGGCAGGTGCAACTGCCGGCAGAACGAGATGGACTTGCGGACGTCCACCGCGGCGACCTTCTGGGGCGTGGTGACGATCACCGCACCGTCGAGCTGCCCGATGAGTTGGCAGAGAGAAAGCGGCTCGTCCCCGGTTCCCGGTGGAGAATCGATGACCAGGTAGTCCAGGTCGCCCCAGGCCACGTCCTGGAGGAACTGCTTGATCACTCCCATCTTCCTGGGTCCGCGCCAGATCACGGCGTCGTCCGGGTTTTGGAGAAAGAAGCCCAGCGACATAACCTTCATCCCGTCCATCTCAAGCGGGAGCAGTCCCTCGTCGGACCCCTCGATTGTCTCCCACTCCAAGCCCAGCATGGTGGGAATGCTGGGACCGTGAATATCAATGTCCAAGAGTCCCACGCGCTTGCCCGACATCATGAGCGACGTGGCGAGGTTCACGGCAACCGTGCTCTTGCCAACGCCTCCCTTGCCAGACAGGACAACCACCTTGTGCCGGATGCGGCAGAGCCGCGACTGGAGTTTCCGGCGTTCCTCGAGTTCCGCTTCGCTTTCGCCTTCCTTGTGGACGGCTGCCGAGCAGCTGGTGTCGTCGCAGGTGTCGCATGTGGCTTGCGCGCCATGGGATTGTCGCCCGGACGCTTTCTGTCGGACCATGCAGTTCTCGCAGGCAGCCTTCAGGGTGTTGGCCGCCAAGAGGGCACAGTGTTGGACCTCCGGAGGGAACCCACCGAGAGCATCGAGGATGTCATTCTGTCCCAGGGAGGCCGCATCCTCGACGCGCATGCCTTGCGCCAGACATGTTGCCATGCTTCCGCAGGCCAGGGAAGATGCGCATCCATCGGTGACAAACGATGCTTTGGTCACCGTGTCCCCAGAAGCGCCCACCCAGAACTCCATGGTGTCACCACAGGGTCCGGTAATGCGGGCGTGACCGTCGAACACCTTCATCGGCCCGTGGTTTCGCGGGCGCATCGCGTGATCGCGTGCCGTCTCGGAAAAACCTTCAAGATCCGTGCATTCCATGTGTGTTGCCGCCTCCTATTGGACTAAATGTTTCCAGATGTGTTGGATATCTTCGACACAAGGCCCCCCCGTCTCCGTAACTGCCTTCTCCTGCATCTGGGCCAGGGTGACGGAACGGTCGTAGCGGATGCGGCCGGCCACTCTCGCGCCCTTGCGCCGGGCTGCGTCCTCGATTCGCTCCGCCATATCGGGGTTGAGGTCCCACTTGTTCACGCAGACCGCTGTGGGGATGTTGAAGTGCCGCGTCAGGGCAAGAACCCGTTCCAGATCGTGCTCCCCGGAAACTGTGGGCTCCGTGACGACCAGAACAAGCGTTGCACCGGTAACCGATGCGATCACGGGACAGCCGATTCCCGGCGGGCCATCCACGATGATTAGTGAATGTTTCCCATCTTGGGCGATGCGCCGGGCTTCCCGGCGGACCGTCGAGACCAGCTTGCCGGAGTTTTCGGCTGCGACACCCAGTCGGGCATGAACCATGGGGCCGCAGCGGGTCTCCGAAATAAACCACTGCCCGTTGACCGCGGGATCGAGCTTGATAGCCTTCTCTGCACAAAACCACCCACAGACACCACAGCCTTCACAAGCGACAGGATCAATGCGGAAGGTTTTGTCCAGCAGCCCGTTGCCGTTGCCGTCAAAGAAGATTACGTTAAACCTGCACAGTTCCTCACACTTGCCACAGGCTGTACAATGACCCGGCTTGATTCGCGCAATCTTGCCGCCGGTAAAATATTCCCTGCGAATGACACGGGGATTCAGCACAAGGTGCAAGTCCGGCGCGTCGACATCACAGTCGGCAATGACCGGTCTGTCGGCCAAGACCGCAAAGGATGCGGTCAGGCTGGTCTTTCCTGTCCCGCCTTTACCGCTGATGATGACAATTTCGTCCATTTGCCTTTCTCTGTGTCTCTGTGGTGAATATCATTTCCGCTTTTCTCTGTATGTTTGCTCCCTCGTCTCGCGCCTTGGAACCAGCCTGCTGCGTTATTTGACGGCAACCGAATCACGCCCATAAAATCAGATTAAGCATACCTCCCGCTAACACTGCAATCGTACCCATTATGGCCGTCGCCACAAGCATCCTGGCAGCGCCAAGTTCCCTCAACATGATAGTGAACGCGGCCACGCAGGGGAAATAGACAGCCAACACCACACAAGCCACAATTGTCTGCCTGAAGGATAAATGCAGCGGCGCAAGCATGCCGACAGCAACATCCTTGCGGAGAAAGCCAATCAGGAGTCCGCCGACAGCTTCCTTCGGCAAGCCCATGACCCCGGAAACAACTGGTGCGGCCAGCCGGCCGATAACATCAATTACCCCGACTGAATACAGTACGTTTGCCAGCAGCACCCCTCCGAGGACAAATGGCACGGCTTCCCGGAGGAACCACACAAGACGCATCCATATCTTTTTCAACACAGACCGGAAATGAGGCATTCGGAAAGGAGGCACTTCCATCAGTATCTCGGGACTCTCACCCTTGAGAAACCTGTTCAGCACTACCCCGAGCACAAACCAGATGGCAAACAGTGCGCTGAATATGATACAAAGGGCCGATGGTCCATGCCGACCAGCCAGACCGATAATCATGGCGGTTTGTGCCATGCAGGGCACAGCTATGGTTGTAAGCGTGATGCATATAAATCGCTCCCGGTCACTCTCCACGATTCGGCTTGCCAAGACACCCGGAACGTTGCATCCCAGACCGAGCAACATTGGGAGCACTGCCATCCCATGAAGGCCAACGTTATGCATGAGGCGATCGGTAAGCACGGCCAACCGCGGAAGATACCCGGAGTCCTCCAGAATCGAGAGCACCAGGTAGAACGCGAATATATACGGAAGAACGGCAGCAAAGGTCACAAACAGGCCCGTAGTGAGCAGACCGAATGACTCGCCGTAGAATATTTGGCCATCTGTTATTGTTCCTATGACAAGGTGTTGCAGCCACCCACTTCCGAGAACTCCCGACAACTTGAGCATCAGAGGGCTCCAAACCCTCTCAAAGAACGGCTCAAAAATGTGGCTGGCCAATCCTTCGCCCACCCAACGTACCGTTCCGAACGACAACCCCATTACCAATATGGCGATGAGCGCGCCTGAAAAGGGTTTGAGAGAAGCGTCGCCCAGCCATTCTCCCAACGTATGGCGCCGGGGGGAGAGTGTTTGAACCATCCCCAGTATTGCGCCGACCTCCTCCCATTTGCGCCGATCTTCGAGTCTATAGGGCCGGGTCGGCTTCGCGGCCTGACGGATTCGTTCCGCCAAGGTCCTTGTTCCCTGACCTGTTGTGCCGACGACTGGAACGCACGGAACGCCGAATATCTTCTCAAGTGCTGACGCGTCAACTTTCACACCAGTATGCTCGGCCTCATCCCAGAAGTTCAATGCGATCAGCATGGGTTTCCGCAAATTGGTGAGTTGCAGGGTCAAGCCCAGATTGCGTTCCAGGTTTGTTGAGTCTACGACATTGAGGATGATATCGTTGGGCGCCAATTTTCGCAACTCTGTTGCAGCCACCTCCTCAGCCTTGCAGCTGGGCTCCAACGAGTATATTCCGGGAAAGTCCACCACCTCGATCTGTTGATCAGCGGCGCACATCGTGCCGCGTGTGATTTCCACCGTTGTGCCCGGATAATTGGAGGCGACCACATGGACCCCGGTGAGGCGGTTGAAAAGAGCGCTCTTGCCAACATTGGGATTGCCAATCAGAACTAATCTCACGTGGCGTTCTCCTTCGTGCCACCAATTGCTACTTGGACCTTGCAGGCCACTCCAAAGCCTAACGCGATACGGTTGTTGCCAACTTGGACCACCACCGGGCCTCGGAGAGGTTGTCTGGAAATCTTCTGCAAGGCAATGCCAGGCCTGATCCCCATGGAGTCCAGCCTGACAGTGACACCGATGCCGCCGTAGATGGCGACAACGATTGCTTTCTCACCGGGCGGCAAGTTCCATAGATCAATGGTCGCCTGTTTCACCCGGCAGCACCCACAGGTTGTTCTTTGCGTTCTTCGCGTCTTTGCGCGAAATGATCTTTTATGGTTTTTTCTTTCTCACGCAAAGTCGCCAAGCTCGCCAAGGAAAACATGCCGGCGTACTCGCTGACCGGCCTGATGGCGTACTCGCTGACCGGCCTGATGGCGTACTCGCTGACCGGTATTTCGCGCTCGTGCATGGCTCAAGAAACCTCGGTATTCTTCAGATTCGCGGCCTTTTCGACCAGACTCCGGAAGAGCCCACAGTATTCTGGCAAAGCGTCCACGATCATGGTCCCTTTGGAGTAGGCTTCCGCAATCCGGCGGTCATCCGGGATCTCCAAGAGAATGGGAATCGCTTGATTCCCACAGAACGTATGCACACGATCATCGCCGATCCCCATGCGGTTGATGACCACACCAAACGGAATCCGGAGTTGGCGCGCCATGTCCACGGCCAGCTTCAGGTCATGCAGTCCAAACGGTGTCGGCTCCGTGACCAATACCACCGCATCCGTTCCCCGAAGCGCCGCGATTACGGGGCATGATGTTCCCGGAGGCGCGTCGATGATGGCGGGCAGGCTGCTTTGCATGCGCGCCTTCACCGCGCGGATGAGGGGTGGAGACATGGCCACGCCAACGTCGATCCGACCTTGAATCAGCGTAATGTTTCCCGACTGGATTGTTTCAACCGTTCCTATGCGCTTGTCCACTTCGTGTATGGCCTTCTCAGGGCACACCATCGCGCATCCTCCGCAGCCATGACACATATCGGGGAATACAAGGGGCTTGTCGCCAAATGATACAATTGCGTGATACGCGCATATGCGCCCGCACAAGCCACAACCGTTGCACAGGGATTCGTCCACTTCCGGCACAGGAATGCTGACAGAATCTGCTGTGCGCAAAGCACCGCGGAGGAACAGGTGCGCATTCGGCTCCTCCACATCACAGTCAAGCACCTGCACATCGGCGCCGAACACCCGCGCAAGGTTCACCGATACGGTGGTCTTTCCGGTCCCGCCTTTTCCGGAGGCAATGGCGATTCTCAAGAAGGATCTGCTCCGTGTTCAAGGCAATCTCTCAGGTCAGGCCGGCAATCAGATCGCGCCAGCACATGGGTTCCTAATGGCAGACCGGCATGGGCCGCGACCACCGGGCACTTGGCCTTGAAGAGGAAGAAGATGCTGCGCGGAGCATCACCAAGTGTCTCGTAGTTGCCTTGGCCCTTGGCAAGAATCAGGTCCGCCTCGGCGAAACGCCGGTTGAAGGCCTCACTGCAGTCTCCGAGTATCGTGCCCGGGGCATCCGAACCGTTGTCGATGAGGCCGACGATCTCGTGAAGTCCCACGACCTGCGCATCGGCCATCGTGGCATCGTTGAGAACCGGAGCGCCTCGGACGACGAGGGTGACCCGGCCGGGAGAGAGTTGTTCGATGAGCAGGCGGTCAAAAGCAATCTCGCCGGCGTTATCGGCGAGGTAGAGAATGCTTCCGGCCTTGTCGACAGCCTGGCGAAAGCCGGCCCAGTCTCCGGCAAGGGGTTCCTCCAACGCCTGGCTGACAGCCTGGCGCAGGTCCTGTTCCTCCACGCTGCCGTTTATCCCTATGTCGATGACATTACCCGCAACGGCCAGTTTTGCCGCCAAGGCCAAGGGGTCCGGGTCGGATGCAATTTGGCTTCTCAACTCCATCAGCAGTTCCATGGCCATGCGGTTCTGGCGATCCTTTGTTGCGCGGTAGGGGTCGGCCACGCCCGTGATCTGGCGCAACCGTCGATGCATGCGTTGCCCCATCGCCGGTGGCGGCTGGGCGAGATCCATCTCGCTGGCCCAACCCAGCACATCGCGCACGATTTGCTCGTGCACGACAAAGTCTCGCGACACCATTCGGGCCGCGTCCAAAGCCTGGCGGATAAAACAGGAAATGCAGTCGAGAGACGTCTTCATGGTTCGATGGGTTCACGTCTGCCACGTCGCCCGGCCGTTTCCTCGTCGACCTCCGCGTGCCATCCATTGCGTGTCGTTTCGATGCGGTCGAACCGGGCCGTATAGGGCTTGATGTCGAGGAGTGGCGCGCCGTCCAGAATGTCGACACAGTCGAGGCGCAGCACATTGCCTTCGCAGCGAACCAATTCCACGATGCTCAAGCTGCCTTTCATGCCCAGTGCCCCTCCACATCAGCGGATGCGGCCTCGGCAAGTCTGCCCGCACGGTATTGCTCCAGGGCATTAGCCACGGTGGAGGCATCGGTGTTGTAAATCTTTATCCCCGCAGCGCTGAGAACACGAAAGGCCTTCGGGCCACAGTGACCCGTCACAAGGCACTTTGCCCCCAGACGCGCCACTGTTTCGGCCGACTGGATTCCCGCGCCCTGCGCGGCATTCAGATTCTGCTGGTTGTCAACTACTTCAAAGGTGTCATTTGCCAGATCGTAGACAAGAAACTTTGGCGCCCGCCCAAAACGGCTGTCCAGCGGGGCATCAAGAATGTTGCCCGATGTTGTGAAGACTACTTTCATTTTGTGCTCCCATGGCGATGAGGTAATGTATTCAAACAGTCACAACCCTGTCAGAGTCCCGCACGATCTCGTAATGGTCCTTGAGGCTCGATAACGGGCAGACTACCGATCCTTCCGAATCCCGCAATTTGAGGCAGGCGCCGCAGGCGAAAAACTGGCCGCCCGCGTCGAGAACCCTCTGCGCCTGCGCTCTCACATCGAAGTTCTGGTTTTCAATCCGATCAATCTCCACGCCTTTGCCTGAGAGAAAAATGCGCACCTCGTCGCCTTGTTCGATGCTGTAGAGGGCCAGCCGCAGCGCGTTGAAAACAGTTTCCGGATCGATCTGCGTGATGATTATGCCTAATCTCATGAATTGGTTTTGTCCTTTGGGCGATGCGCAGGTCGTATCATTTCGGGCATTTCTTCAGGACCATGAACCAGTCCAGAACCTTGGTATCGGCTGCTGGGGTTTCAACCCGTTCCTTGGCCGTTCCGCAGGAACCGGGCGGGGGAACAATCACATCTTCTCCCGGCTGCCAGTTGGCCGGAGTGGCTACCTTGTGCTTATCCGATAACTGCATCGCGACGAGGAGTCGTTTGACCTCTTCCATGTTGCGACCGTTGCTAAACGGGTAGTAGAGGATCGCCCGGACAACGACTTCGGGATCGATGATAAAGACCGCTCGAACGGCTTGGGTGGTGCTTGCGCCGGGCTGTAGCATGCCGAACGCCTTGGACACCTCCATCGTGAGGTCACTGATCACCGGAAAAGTCACCTCGACACCCTTCATGCCCTTGAATTCGATCTTCTCCTTGATGGTCCTCAGCCACGCGATGTGGCTATAGGTGCTGTCGATGGACAGGCCGAGAAGCTTGCAGTTGAGCTTCTCGAACTCGGGTTGCATGGAGGCGAAGGTCATGAACTCCGTCGTGCAAACCGGGGTAAAATCGGCGGGATGGGAGAAGAAGATCACCCACTTTCCCTTGAAGTCATCGGGGAAGTTAATGGGTCCCTGCGTTGTTTCCGCCTTGAAGGACGGGGCCTTTTCACCAATCAGCGGCAGGCTTTTCTGCTGTTCCATGTTTCGATCTCTCCTTGCTTCAGGTTGCCAGCGCGACGACTGCGCCGGTCAGCCTGGCCGGCGCAGCCGTCACGGGATTCGTTTCGGTGGCAGTCATTCCGTAGTTGCTTCGGGTTCGATCTCGGACAGGCGTTTACGGACGAGATCCAAGTCCGATTGCAAGGCCTCGGCCTGGTTCTGGAGAGCCTGCTTCTCTATTTCCGGATCGGGTTTCTGGTATGATGTCGGGTCTCCGTAGGGCGCAGCATATCTGCCGAAGCGCATCCACCCGGGCAGGCCAGTGGCGCGGAACATGTTGCGCCATCCATGACCGCCAGATCCGCGGCCGCCAAATCCCTGACCTCGTCGGAAACCCATTCCCCGGCCTCGCCCCGGTGTGGAGGACGCAACGCCCTGTGTTTCAAAGCCCGCGCAGGTTCCGGCTGCGCGTCCAGTCATCGGCCCCATTCCCATGGGTCCAGTTCCATCTCCTCTTGGCATGATTTCAGTCTCCTGCTATTAGAGCTACGTATATATATATATAATACGCATACTTCGTGCCAACTATACGAATTCGTTTACATAGCGCGCAAAAAACACGATTTTTTCTCCTACC
>JAPLSQ010000006.1 GCA_026398535.1 Candidatus Sumerlaeota bacterium
CAGAAACCATAGTTCTCCCCACCATGATATTATCGATTCCCAGAACGATTGACTGTGTCGGGCTGGTTTTATTTTGTTCCGCATCCATGAGTTTTGCGCAACCTGAGCACATCTATGGCATTCATGATGACACAGCCAGTATTTCTGAATGGACATCGCTGACGCCGGGTTGCTGGATCACCGCCACGGAGGCGATCGGCTCAGATCCTTCTGATATGGGCGGCAAAGCGTATAGTGCGCCCTCTAACACGAAAATCATCGCCCGTTTGAATAACGGCTACTTCCCCAACGGCGCCATCCCCGTTGCGGCGAAATACGACGATTTCGCCGCCCGTTGCGCGAACTACGTTTCGCACTCCACGGGATGCGACACATGGATCATCGGCAACGAAACGAATCTCGCTGTCGAATGGCCCAACGACAGCGGCTCCAGTCTCGTCTTCGTAAGCCCGTCGGATTATGCCACATGCTTTCAGAAATGCTTCAACGCCATCAAGGCTGCGCGGCCCAACCACCAAGTGCTGGCGCAACCTATCGCGCCATGGGGCGGACCATTCGGCGCCGGCAGCATGGGCGGATATAATTATCCCGCCCAGCCCGACAACTGGTGCGATTACATGCACAAGATGATGACTGCCATAACGAATAGTCCGAATGCGGTCACGCCCGACGGAATTGCCGTCCATATCAACACACGCGGCTGGAACCCCGCCACCGTGTTCAATCCCGGTCCGTATGTCACAGCAGGCGCGCTGACGCTTGATTTCAGTTGGGGGGTATCGCGCGACTGGATTCAGTTCGGACTCCCGCGCAATCTCTGGAATCTTCCGCTCTATGGCACCGAAAGCAATGGGATGTATTACTGGAAAGGCGGCGGCCCCGAAACTCCTGGCGATCCGGCCTATATGACAGGCTGGCTGCAGAAGATTTACAGCCAAATCAACGACTGGAACCAGAACGCGAGGAATTGGCAGCTTCCCATTATACGCTGCGCGAACATGTACCGGTGGCCTGATTATGATGGCTGGACCATCGAAGCGGCGCCAAACAAGGCGCAGATTCTGGCAGACTTGAGTTCAGCAGCCGCCATGAATTATACATGGCCTTCCTTCGGGGGAACAAACAAACTCGATCCCGGTTACCCAACCAGCATGAAAACCGTCACCGGCATCACCGCGACCGCCGATTCATATTTTGGCGCCGGTTTCGAACCCGACAAGGCCTTCGATGGCAATCTTCTCACCAAGTGGGCAAGCACAAACGCAAGCATGACTCACTGGATCGTGGCCGACCTTGGCGCCACTATAACAGTGACAGGTTATAAAGTGAGTCACGCCAGCGCGGGCGGGGAATCCACCAACTACGATGACCTTGGTTTCTACGTCCAAGCCGGTCCCAGCCCAACGGGACCTTGGACATTGCACACCATGGTGCGCACGAACTCGCCCGGAACAACGCCGCATTCTTCAACAGCCCTTTATTACACGCAACCCGTCGCCTTGCGTTATGTGCGATTTTTCTTCAATGATCCCTCTTTAGCGGACAACTATGCGCGCATCCCTGAAATCGCGATCTACCAGTCAAATGCGAACGTGGAAGATTTTATGAAGTATTCAGTCCAATCAATGAAGGCAGTCCGCTGATGCTCCCGCTCCTGATCTATGGAGTCATGGTTGTCGGCCTCGCTGTGGCCGCCATTGGGATGAGCCTGCTGCTTGGCTGGCCCCGCCACAATCCCCACAAGGACATGCCCTACGAGTCCGGCATCGCTCCCACCGGCGATTCGCGCATCCGCATGAGCGTTCCTTATTATATTGTCGCCATCATGTTTATCATGTTCGACGTGGAAATTCTCTTGTTATATCCTTGGGCCGTAAACCTCCAGGAACTTGGCTGGAAGGGTTTTGCGATTGCCGGGATTTTTATGATATTTGTTGCCGAGGGCTTGATCTATGCATGGGCACGAGGAGGTCTGAGTTGGCGCCATCTTTCGACGACAGCATCCGCCAGAACTTCGTCTTCGCAAGACTGAGCGACCTGATCAACTGGGGCCGCAAGTACTCGATCTGGCCCTTCAACTTCGGCTTGAGCTGTTGCTATGTGGAGATGATGACAGCCTTTACATCGAAGTACGATGTCTCGCGCTTTGGCGCGGAAGTTCTTCGCGGCACTCCCCGCGAGGCCGATCTCATGGTCATCGCCGGCACCGTGTTCAAAAAAATGGCGCCTTCCATTGTCCGGCTTTATCAGCAACTGATGGAACCCAAATGGGTCATCTCCATGGGCTCCTGCGCCAATTCTGGAGGGATGTACGACATTTACAGTGTGGTGCAGGGGATTGACACGCTGTTGCCCGTCGATGTTTACATTCCCGGTTGTCCACCCAGACCCGAAGCCTTTCTAGAAGGGTTGCTTCTTTTGCAGGAACAAATCAGCAAGACACGTCAGCGTCCGCTGGGCCTGATGCTCGGAGAAGCGGGGAAAGACCTTCCCTGTTCGACAACCATAATCTCAGCACCGGTTGAGAAACAGGTATGAAGTTTTCCCCCACAGTGGAATGTCCCATTTGGGAATCCGGCGCCGATGATCTTCTCAAGGGCGCGCGGGGCGTGCTGGGCGTAAGCGGGATGCAACATGTTGAGCCTGCCAATATTGCGAAGGTTCTGCGCGAGCATAGGACCAATCCGGCCAGACCATTTCCTGTTCTTTACGATCTGACAGCCGTTGACGAATCGCAGCGTCGAAAACGCCCCGACAGTGACGACCACCGGTTCACGCT
This sequence comes from Candidatus Sumerlaeota bacterium, assembly GCA_026398535.1. GTDB lineage: Bacteria > Sumerlaeota > Sumerlaeia > Sumerlaeales > Sumerlaeaceae > JAPLSQ01. The sequence continues at coordinate 2,780 of JAPLSQ010000006.1, forward strand.
GCAATACCTGTTATGGGCTCCGGAGCGGAGTGAGACGCTCCTTCTAAAAGTCCCGCTCAAGGGTGATGCCCCCCATGTTGCCACAGCAACCGCTGTGTATATGAACGCCAACTGGTATGAACGCGAGGTCTTCGACATGTTCGGCATCCGGTTTGATGGGCATCCGAACCTTCGCAGGATTCTCATGCCGGATTGGTGGAAGGGGCATGCGTTGCGCAAGGATCATCCCAACCGCGCCACCGAGATGCCGCCACTTGTCATCACGGAATCCGACCTCGGGGAGTATGACAATTATGATTATGTGCCCACGCCGGGCGATTCTTACATGCGCACACGCGGCAAAAATGGCGGGGAACTGCTGATACTTAATCTTGGCCCAAACCACCCGGGAACCCATGGCGTATTGCGCGTCATTCTCACCCTGAATGGCGAATACATGGAGGATGTCTGCCCGGACATCGGCTATCACCACCGCGGCGCCGAGAAGATGGCTGAGCGTCAGACCTTTCACACATACATCCCCTATACGGACCGTGTGGATTACCTTGCCGGCACATACAATGAATTGCCCTACGTCATGGCCTGCGAACAGTTGGCGGGAATCGGCGTGCCGCCGCGCGCCGTGATGATCCGCGTCATGCTCGGCGAAATATACCGCATCTGCAATCACCTTGTGTGGTTCGGCACACTTGGCCACGACGTTGGCGCCATGACCCCCGTCTTCTATACTTTCCGCGAACGCGAGAGTCTTTTCAAAATCGTCGAGATGATCACCGGCGGCCGAATGCACCCCAACTATCTGCGGATTGGCGGATGCTCGATGGACCTGCCCCCAGGCTGGCAGGAACCGCTTAAAGTGTTTCTTAAACACTTTGACAAACATCTCTTGGAATATAAGAACCTGCTTCTCGACAATCCCATCTTCAAGTCCCGCACGAAAGGCGTTGGCAAGATGCCGCTTTCAGAGTGCTGGGAATGGGGCGTGACCGGTCCCAATCTGCGCGCCAGCGGCACGGATTTCGATCTGCGAAAGCGCGCGCCCTATTGCGGTTATGAACAGTTTGATTTTGAGATACCCATGGCAAGCGAGGGCGATTGCTACGCGCGCGCCGTTGTGCGCCACGCTGAAATGCACGAGAGCGCAAAAATCATTGAGCAATGCCTCAGGCTCATGCCCGACGGTGAAGTCATGTCCCGTGACAACCGCTTTGCCTTCCCGCCGCGGAAGTCTGAAACGATGATGGATATCGAAGCTCTCATAAATCATTTTCTCGCTGTTGGCTGGGGACTGAACATGCCCGCTGGCGAAAGCTTCGTCATGACCGAACAGCCCAAGGGAAACAGCGGGTATTATGTGATCAGCGACGGACGCACATCGCCCTACCGCCTGCGCATACGCACGCCAAGTTTTGCCGTCATGCAGACTCTGCCCGAATTGTGCCGCGGCCATCTTCTGAGCGATCTGCTGGCTGTCATTGGCGCAATGGATTTTGTTTTGGCGGATATCGACCGATGATCTCTGATGCCCTCAAAGTTCAGCTCACCGGGCACTGCGGCCATTACCCGTCACGCCGTGTCGGACTGATCTTTGTCATGCAGAAACTGCAGGAGCATTATGGCGGCTGGCTGCCCGAAGAGGCTATCCGCGAAGCCGCCGAGATCAGCGGCGTGCCAGAGACGGAGGTCGAAGGCGTCGCCACATTCTATAACTGGTTCTTCCGTGAGCCGGCGGGGCGCCACATCATCGTCGTGTGCGATTCCATTTCCTGCTATCTCTGCGGTTGCGACCGCATTGCCGCCAATCTTGAGCGCAAGCTGGGCATCAAGCTGGGGGAAACCACTCCCGATGGAATGTTCACGCTTCTGCCGGTCGTTTGCCTTGGCAACTGCGACAAGGCGCCGAGTATCATGGTGGATGATGAACTTTATGGCCCTGTCACCGCGGACATGATTGATGAAATCATCGAAAAGACGGCATCCGAAACACATGGCACAAGGCGTGCGCACGATGAGCGAAATCGTCCTGTTTAAGAACATCCAGAAGAATGGCCCAGAGCTCTTTCCTGCGGGCGCCGCCGCAATACCCGCCTGCGGGTATGATGATTATGTGAAAAACGGCGGATATCAGGGGGCGCGGAAGGCGCTGAAGATGGCTCCGCTCGAAGTGCAGCAGGTCGTCAAGGACAGCGGTCTGCGCGGACGGGGCGGAGCGGGTTTCCCGACGGGAATGAAATGGTCCTTCGTGCCGATGGACTTCAAAGGTCAGAAGTACCTGATTTGCAATTGTGACGAAATGGAACCCGGGACATTCAAGGATCGCGCACTCGTTTACGGGGATCCTCACCAGCTTATTGAAAGCATGATCATCGCGGCGTACGCCATGCAGATGACTCAGGGCTTTATCTTCATCCGCTGCGAATACAGAAAGGGCGCGCGAATACTCGAACAAGCCGCCGCGGAGGCGCTCAACCACGGATGGCTTGGCAAAAACATTCAGAGCAGCGGATTCGACTTCCATCTCGACGTTCATCTCAGCGCGGGCCGTTACATCTGCGGTGAGGAAACCGCCCTGCTTAATTCACTCGAAGGCAAACGCGCCAATCCGCGCAGCAAACCCCCATTCCCTCAGGTTTACGGTTTCCTTGGATCGCCGACGATCGTTAACAACGTCGAAACCCTGTGCAACCTCCCCCATATTCTTGCCCGTGGCGCGCAGTGGCATAAGTCGCTCGGACTGAATGGAAACGCCGGCACCAAGATCATGGGCGCCAGCGGTCGCGTGAAAAATCCCGGGCTTTGGGAACTTCCCCTTGGCACACCCATGCGCGAGGTGTTGAACGAGCACGCGGGGGGCCCAAGCCGCGGCAAATCATTCAAGACTGTCATCCCCGGCGGCCTTTCGACACCAATGATGACGCCAGACCAGTTCGACACGCCGCTGGATTTCGACTCGGTGGCAAAGGCAGGTTCACGCCTTGGCACGGCATGCCTGATTGCGTTCGACGAGGACGACTGCATGGTCGCTGCCACCGCCAACATCATGAAATTCTATATGCGCGAGTCCTGCGGCTTCTGCACCCCCTGCCGCGAGGGCATCCCATGGATATATGAGACCGTCAAGGCAATCGCCGAAGGCAAGGGCGAAGAGGGCGATCTGGCAGTGCTCGATGACATGGCAAGACACATCTTTCATACTTTCTGCGCGTTCGCGCCCGGCGCTCAAGGCCCCCTGCTCAGCGCCATAACTACCTTCCGGCACGAATTCGAGTTCCTCATCCAGAAAAGCCAGTGCCACACTGCTGGGGGAGCCTCATGAGCGCCAAGATAAAAATTACGGTCAACGGCGTAATGCATGAGGCCGAAGCCGGGCGCAATATTCTGCAGATTCTCCTCGATCTCGGAATCATGCTTCCGCACTTCTGTTATCACGAGGCGCTTGGCGCGGCGGGCGCGTGCAGACTGTGCGCCGCCATGATCTCCCCCGGCGCCGGCAAACCCGCACGGCTCGAAATGGCATGCATGACCCGCGCCGAGGATGGCATGATCGTCGACATCACCAATCCGCAGGCAGTTGATTTCCGCGAGAAACTGATCGAAGAACTGATGCTCAACCACCCGCATGACTGCCCCGTGTGTGACGAGGGCGGCGAGTGCATGCTCCAGGACATGACCGTCCTCTGCCGGCACCAGCACCGCCGCAACCGCTTCCCCAAACGCACATGGCGCAACCAGGATCTCGGCCCCCATATCCATCACGAGATGAACCGGTGCATCACATGCTATCGTTGTGTCAGATTCTACCGTGATTACGCGCTGGGCGACGATCTTGGCGTGTTTGGTTCGCGCGGACGAGTCTATTTTGGCCGCATGCGCGACGGCGCACTCGTAAGCGAGTTTTCCGGAAATCTCGTGGATGTCTGCCCAACAGGAGTTTTCACGGACAAACATTTCCGCGCGGTCTATTGCCGTCCGTGGGACTTGCAGACCGCCCCCTCGATATGCCCGCATTGCAGCGTGGGTTGCAACGTCCTGCCCGGCAGCCGTCACAAGACTTTGCGGCGCATCAAACCCCGGCGCAACCACACGGTGAACAGATTCTTTATGTGCGATCACGGAAGATTCGGCGGCGGATTCGTCAACGCCGATAACCGGCTCACATCCGCCCGCTTTGATGGAGCTGGCATGTCACTTGATGATGCCATCACACAAACCGCCGAACGGTTGAAAGAAATTGTTCAAACACATGGGCGGGGCGCCGTGGCCGCGATTGGGTCTCCCGGAGCTTCCCTCGAAGCCAACGCCGCGCTCATCCTGCTCATGAAAACATTGGAGGGAAGATTCGCGTTTTTCAGCACCGGCGCCGAAAGAGCAGCCCACAAACGCGCGGCAGCTCTTATAGCAAACGGTCAGGTGGACACACCATCGCTGCCGGAAGTCGAACAAGCCGATTTCACTCTCATCGTTGGCGGCGACATCACCCGCGAGGCGCCCATGATGGATCTTGCCGTCAGGCAGACAATACGCGCAGGCGCGCCGCTGTTCATAATTTCACCCCAAGCCGGCAAACTCGATGCCTTCGCCAAGGCCGCACGCCATGCAGCGCTGCCAGAACAAGCCGCGATCGTGTCAAACATCGCCCAGGCGCTCGATCATGCCTTAATGACCGGACAGCCTGATCCGTTTGCCGGCGCCGCGGCTTCAGCCCTCGCGACCGCCAAGCGCCCTCAAATCCTGTGCGGCGCCACAGGCGCCGGCGGCATAGCCCTTGTCGATGCCGCACACTCACTTGTCGCCAAAGCCGTCAGACCCGAACGCCCGTGCCGTCTTGTCTATTGGTTCCCTGCCATGAATTCCTTTGGTATCTCCCTGGCCCGGAACGATGAATCACCAGACACCATCAAACAGGACGTTGAAAACGGCCGAATCAAGGCGCTCACGATCCTTGAACATGGCGCCAGCCTTGATAGTGAATGGCCGGACGATTCAAAACCTATGAAAAGTTGTTTCACCATCGCAGTGGATGCCATTGCCGGCAAAGCCGCAACAGACGCGGACGCCGTGTTGCCATGCGCGTCCCACTATGAGACATTCGGAACCGTGATGAACTATGAGGGTCGCGCGCAACGTTTCGAAGGATTGCCGCTGCCGCGTCCCGTGACGTGGTCAAGCGCCGAGGTTCTTTTGAAGCTTATCGAAGCGCTCGGTGCGGGCGAGGCCATCAATCGGACAGAGTATCACGACCTTTTTGAAATCCCCGCCACTATGAGCAGTCTGATCGGCACACTCGCGCCCGACTCGGAAGGGCTGCTGATCCGTTCGACTGCCGCTGTCAGAGAGGTTGTGGGATGAGCGAAATGATTGCTCTTGCGGCATCCGCGCCGCCCGCGGTCGTGTATCCGCTCTATCTGCAGGCAATCATCGCCATCGTGAAAGGCGCGGTGCTCCTGTTTGTGCTGCTCACACTCGCCGCATATGCCGTATTTGCGGAGCGACGAATTCTTGCCTTCATGCAAGGGCGCGTGGGACCGAACCGCGCCGGGCCCTTTGGTTTCCTCCAACCGCTTGCGGATGTCTTCAAACTCCTGACAAAGGAAGAGGCCAATCCGCCGTTCGCCGACAAGTGGCTTTACTATGCCGCCCCGGCCATCATCACAATCACAAGCATGCTCACATTTGCCGTCATACCATTCGGCCCAAGCGACTGGTTCATCATCACCGATCTCAATGTCGGCCTGCTTTTCTTCCTCGCGCTCAGTTCACTCGGAGTTTACAGCATTGTTCTTGCGGGCTGGAGCAGCAACAGCAAGTACGCCGCGCTGGGCGGTCTGCGCGCCACCGCGCAAATGATCAGCTATGAGCTTCCGATGAGCCTTGCCCTTGTGGGCGTCGTGCTCGCGGCCGGCACGTTCAGCCTGCGCGAAATCGTCTGCGCGCAGTCCGGACTGTGGTTCATCGTTATTCAGCCTGTTGGATTTGCGGTTTTCCTTATTGCCGCGGTGGCTGAATCCCGCCGCACGCCCTTCGATCTGCCCGAGGCGGAAAATGAAATCGTCGCCGGCTTCCACACGGAATACAGCTCAATGAAATTCGCCCTATTTTTCCTCGGAGAATATGTGAGCATCATGCTGCTGAGTTGCATCATCGCCGTGGTCTACCTTGGCGGCTGGCACGGCCCATGGCTGCCGCCCCCGCTTTGGATGCTCATCAAGGTTGGCGCTCTGGTGTTCTTTTTCATCTGGATACGGGCCACGTTCCCCCGCCTTCGCTACGATCACCTCATGGAACTCGGCTGGAAATGGCTGCTGCCGCTTGCGATCGCCAACGTCGTGATCACGGCCGCGCTGCTTCTGGCTTTCCCCAAACTTGTCCAGGGGGCAGGCAAATGATCTGCGGAGTGGTGCGAGATATGCTGACAGGCATGAAGATCACGGCGGGATATCTTTTCCGCCGGCCGATCACGATTCAGTATCCTGAGCAGAAGCCGATCATCCCGCCGCGATGGCGCGGGCGCATTGTTCTGACGAGCGATCCCGACGGCGAGGACCGCTGCGTGGCGTGTTATTTATGCCAGGCCGTATGCCCCGTGCAATGCATTGATCTGCAGGCCGAGAACCGCCCCGACGGCCGCCGCGGCGCCTCCAGATTTGATATCAACTTCGCGCGATGCATCTTCTGCGGATTCTGCGAGGAGGCCTGCCCAACGTATTCCATCCAGTTAACACCCGATTTCGAAATGTCTACGACCGCCCGCACCAACCTGCTCTATCACAAGGAAGACCTGCAAATAAGCGGAACGGGAAAACACCCGGAGTACAGTTACTGGAAAGTCGCCGGTGTCGCGATCAAAGGACAGGACAAGGGCGAGGGCATCAATCAGACCGCGCCCGCCGATTACAGGAGCAACCTGCCATGAACAACCTCCTGATATTCTATCCTGCCGCGGTTGTCGCGGTGATTACCACGCTCATGGTCATCCTCACCCGCAATCCGGTCTATGCGGTCATTTATCTAATCCTTTCGCTGTGTGGCGTGGCGCTTGTTTTCTTTTCCCTTGGCGCTCCATTTCTCGCCGCGCTCGAAGTGATTGTTTACGCGGGCGCCATCATCGTGCTCTTCCTTTTCGTCGTCATGATGCTCAACATCGGGCGGGTGATGAACGAACAGGATTGCCTGCGCCCCTCGCGCAAGCAGATGATCCTGCCTGGTTTCCTTGTGATTGTGCTCTTGGTTGAAACGCTCATGTGCCTGTTCGCGGCCGCCCCCGTAAATCCCGCGGCATCTTCGATCAGCACGAAGGCGCTGGGCCAGGCGCTTTACGGGAAACATTACCTCGGCGTGCTTCTCTCGGCGCTTGTGCTGTTGATTGGCGCCATTGGCGGCATTCATCTTGGCCGCGCCTCGTCCTGTCCCGACACAAAGGAGCGTTCGATCCATGCTCCCCGCTGAACAGGCTCTTATTCTTGCCGCCATCCTGTTCGTGACAGGGGTGATTGGCGTGATCGTCCGGCGCAATCTGATTTTCGTCCTCATGTCTGTTGAAATCATGTTCAACGCGGCAGGACTGGCGTTTGTGGCGGGTTCAGCCCTGCACGGTCAGCCCGATGGGCAGATATTCTTCATCTTCATTCTGCCCGTTGCCGCCGCCGAAGTTGCCATCGGCCTCGCCCTGGCTGTGCTCGTATTCCAGAAATACCGCACGCTCGATTTGTGGACAATCGCGCGATCGAGGGAGGAGTAACGAGCCTTGCTTCAACATGGCCAACCGATTCTCTGGCTCATACCGGCCCTTCCTGCCGCAGGCGCCGCGCTGATTTTCCTTTTCTCGAAGCAGATGAGTGGACGCGCCGCGGGCAGAATCGCCTGCGTGTCTGTAACGCTTTGTTTCGGCTGGGTGCTGTTCTGCTCGTCTCTGCTTCTCACGTGGCCGGGCGGTAACATGCTCTTCTTCCACGAAAAAATATGCCAGTGGCTTGACGCCGGCCCCATCCAATCGGACATCGGCTTCTATTTCGACCGCATCGCGCTTGTGTTCTCCATTATCGTCTCGGGTGTCGGGCTACTCATTCACATCTATTCATGCGAGTATATGGACGGCGACGAAGGGATGCGCCGTTACTTCGGCTACATGAACCTGTTTGTCGCCTCGATGCTCGTGCTCGTAATGGCTGACAACGCCTTGTTCATGTTCGTTGGCTGGGAGGGCGTCGGCGCATGCTCGTTCTTTCTGATCGGCCACTGGTACCAGAAATCCGAAAATTGCGTGGCAGCTCAGAAAGCATTTCTTGTCACGCGCCTTGGCGACATCTTCCTGCTGATCGGTCTTTTACTGTGCGCCCGGCTTGCCGGCGTCTCATACCTGAACATGAGCGGATTTGCCCAGATCGACGATATGAAATCAGTCGCTGAATTCGGCGGCATCCAGGGGAGCACACTGATCACCATCGCGGCTCTTCTGCTTCTCGGCGGCGCGGTCGGCAAGAGCGCTCAATTGCCTTTGCAGACTTGGCTTCCCGACGCCATGGCCGGCCCCACACCCGTCAGCGCGCTCATCCATGCGGCCACCATGGTCACAGCGGGCGTTTACCTGGTTGCGCGCTTTCATGCGCTTTTCGCCCTCTCGCCCGCGGCAATGCTCACCGTGGCCTTCATCGGCGCGGCAACCGCGCTCTATGCGGCAACCTGCGCCATTGTTCAAACAGACATCAAGCGCATCCTCGCCTATTCCACCATCAGTCAGATCGGCTTCATGGTGCTTGGATTGGGCGTTGGGGCTTTCTCTCCCGGAATATTCCACTTCTTCACGCACGCCTTTTACAAAGCCCTGCTCTTCCTTGCGGCGGGCGCTGTGATTCACGCCCTTCACGGCGAACAGAACATCTTCAACATGGGCGGGCTGAAGCAACCGCTTAAGGGCATCTATCTTGCCTTCCTTGCGGGTGCCGCATCGCTCGCGGGAATCCCCTTCATCACGGCCGGCTTCTGGAGCAAGGACGCCATCCTGTGGTCCGCCCTCACAACCCGTTATGGCAACGCGGGTCTTTACGCGGCCGGCCTCGCCACCGCTTTGCTGACCTCGATCTATTCATTCCGCCTCGTCTGCATCGTTTTCTTCGGCAACCCGCGCAAAGAACATCATATCCATCCGCCCGGCCCGTTGCTTAGCTGGCCCCTCTACATACTCGCCTTCTTTGCCATTGTCGCGGGCTTTATAAACATTCCCGCAGTCTTTGGCGCCCATCCGGCATGGGAACACTTCTTCACTCCCGTGTTCGGCGAAGACCAGGCCGAATCACTGGTACACTCAAGCGGTTACGAAATCACCGCCACACTGGGCAGCGGCGCGCTGGCCATTATAGGCGCGCTGATCGCCTGGCGGCTTTATGCGCCCAAACGCGAACCAATCCCCGCCCCCGCCAGCGAGATCGGCTCCGTGCTCACGGAAACCCCGTCGCCTTATCGTTCATCGTTGGCCAATGACCTTTTTCATGGCTGGCGCTTCGACGCGCTTTACGACGCGCTTTTCGTCCGCACATTCCGCATCGCCGCCGCCGTGCTGGGCTGGTTTGATCGCACCATCGTCGATGGAATTTTTGAGCTTGCTGCGGCGATCGTGCGCGGATTCAACACGCTGTTCCTCTTTTTTCAAAACAGCCGCATTCCCCGTTACGCCCTTGTCATGCTGGCGGGAGCCGTCGTCATCACCACCATCGTCATCATGAGCATTCCGAGGTGACAACGCGCCCATGACCCTGCTCACTCTCATCGTGCTTGCGCCGCTGATAGGCGCGCTGGTGGCCGGGCTGGCCGTCCGCACGGGTCCGGCAAGCGCGCGTTGGGCCGCCCTCGCGGCGACAGGGGCTGACCTGCTGCTTGCTTTCATACTCATGTTTTTCGTGCGCGAGTCGCCCGTTGCCACCAGCATGCCGTGGATTCCCGCCATCGGCGCCGCGTTCCATCTGGAAGCCGACGGCCTCAGCGCCGTGCTCGTTTTACTGACCACAATGCTTGGCGTCGTCGCTGTGCTCATCTCGTGGAATGAAATCACCAGGAAAGTGCACGCCTATCATGTTTGGCTGCTGCTCCTGCAGGTTGGCATCCTCCTCGTGTTCCTCGCGCGCGACATCGTCCTGTTCTACTTTGGATGGGAACTCATGCTCATCCCCATGTTCTTTCTCATCGGCGTCTGGGGCCATGAGGACAAACTTTATTCCGCCATCAAGTTTTTCCTCTTCACATTCACCGGCAGCATCTTCATGCTGGTGGCATTGCTGTATGTTTACTTCCAGCACGCCCGGCAATACGGAATGTACAGTTTCGAGATTGCCAACCTGCTGAAGACCAGTCTCACGGAAACTGAACAATGGTGGGTATTCCTTGGCCTTTTCATCGGATTTGCCGTCAAGGTGCCTCTTTTCCCTCTGCACACATGGCTGCCCGACGCCCATACCCAGGCGCCCACCGCGGGCAGCCTGATCCTGGCCGGCCTCCTGCTGAAAACAGGCGTTTATGGCCTTATGCGCATCGCGATGCCCCTCGCGCCCGCCGGAGCCACCGCATTCGCGCCGATGGTGATCACGCTGGCAGTAGCGGGCATCTTTTACGGCGCGCTTGTCGCGTTCTCCCAGCGCGATTTCAAACGCCTTGTCGCTTATTCGAGCATCAGCCATCTGGGATTCGTTGTCCTTGGTTTGTTTATAGGCAACGCGGCGGGTTGGCAAGGCGCCACGCTCCAGATGGTCAATCATGGTCTGGCCACCGGCGGACTATTCCTGATCGCGGGCATCCTGCAACAGCGCGCGCACACGCGCAACTTCGACATGTACGGCGGTCTGTGGCGTCACGCCCCCACGATGGGCGCGTTTCTCCTGTTCTTCGCGATGGCGTCGCTGGGCATCCCCGGAACCGGTAATTTCATCGGCGAACTCTACGTGATCGGCGGCGCCTTCCAATTCAAGTGGTGGCTCGGTGTCATCACAGCCTTTGGCATCCTCTTCGCCGCGGCTTATTCACTGCGCGTCTTTATTGCCACGATGCACGGACCCGAATCGCCAACCATCAAACATATGAACGACACCACATGGGTCGAAAACCTTGCGATGGGAATTCTTGTCGCCGGACTCATCGTCGTCGGATTTGTCCCGCGTGTTGTCACCGCCCCGCTCTTCTATCCGCCCGACACCATGGTTCCGCGCGACGGGCGGGAGCCGGCCACTATCGCCGCCATCCGGCCCGGCCAGATAGTGATTCCAAGCCTTCCCCTGATCTCCGCTGAACCCCCGCCAGCCTCATTTTCCACCCCGGAGGTCAGAAAGTGAGCCAACTCGCCACGCTCGCCCCCGACATCATCATGGCATTCGGCGGCACACTGGTTTTGTTGCTGGGCACACGACGCTCCGACAAGGCCGTCAACGATTTTCTGCGCTGGCTCAGTGTCATCATCATAGGCGGCGCAGCCCTCGCGCTTGCCTACACACGCCCCAACAGCCTCCCCGCCGCGGAGGGATGGATCATTTCATCATCCATCAACATCGTTTTCGGCGTCATCTTCTTGGCGATTCTTGCTTGGACTGTCCTTGCCGCGAAAGCGCCTGAGCATGCCGCCGGCGAGTGGCACGCCCTCCTGATCTATGCCGGCAATGGCATGCTCATTCTTGCGCGAAGCGGCAGCCTTGCCGCGCTTTTCCTCGGAATAGAAATCCTTTCGCTGAGCCTCTATGTCCTCATCTCATTCTTCTGTCATCGGGGCATGGCGCTGCGCGGCGGCACGATGTATCTCGTTCTCGCCGCCTTTGCCAGCGCGTTCCTTGTATTCGGCCTTGCTCTCGTCTACGCCTCATTTGGAACGCTGGACCTTGCCGAACTGGCACAGCGCGTCTCAAGCAAGGGATTATTCCATGCGCCCATGGCCATGCTCGGTTTCGGATTGTTTATTGTTGGCGTTGGCTTCAAGCTTGCGGCAGTTCCGTTTCATATGTGGGCGGCGGATGTTTACGAGGCATCACCCGGCCCTGTTGCCGGCCTGATCGCCTCCGCCTCAAAAGGCGCTGTCATTGCCGCCTTCATTCCCTTTCTCTTCCTTGTCAACACCCACGGCGACATCCTCTGGCTGATCTCGGCCGCCAGCATGATTGTCGGCAATCTAATGGGACTGCTCGAACTCCGCGTCAAACGCATCCTCGCCTACTCATCCATCGCACACATCGGCTACATTCTGGTCGGCTATCTTGCCGGTTATAACGGCGTTGGCATCACCGGTGTCGGCGCCATGATCTTTTATGTGGTTGCCTATGCCCTTGCGATCGCGGGCGCCTTCACCGCGCTTTCATTCATCGAGCGTGATCACGAACTGGGTGTCAGGGATCTGCGCGGCGTCGCGCGCGTCAGCCCCGCGCTGGCATTCTGCATTCTCGTCTTTATTATCAGCCTTGCCGGCATTCCCCCGGCCATCGGCTTCTTCGGCAAGCTTTATCTATTCTCCGCTGGCGTGAGCGCCGGTTATATCTGGCTGCCTGTGCTCGGACTCCTTGGCAGCGCCATCGGCGTTTATTATTACCTGCGAATCATCGTGAATCTATACATGACTCCCGGCGAAAATCCCAATCTGAAAATCTCATATACTCCCCTTCAAATCAGCATCATCATCGCGACCGCCGCCGCGATTGTGTTCTTCGGCTGTTTCCCCCAGACCATGATCACCGCACTCAAGCTTTTCTAATTGTCCTTGGGTGGATGGGAGTGGAAAAAGTGGCAACCATTCCCGGCGTGTGAAGAAGTTCCCAACCGGGAATCGCGCGTGTCCTCACGCGCAAAATGCCGGCGAGGACGCCCGCGATCCCCGCTGTCAGCCGCCGCCGACCATCGTTATGATTTCAACGACATCGCCATCCTTGATAAATGTGGACGCATGATCGGCGCGGCGGATGACGGTTTCATTGACCATCGCGGCAACGCGCTCGCGCTGGATATTCAACGCGACGAGCAGTTCTTCCAGCGTTTTGATTGATTCAAATTCCTGAAGTTGCCCGTTGATCTGCAGTTTCATTGTTCCCTGTCCTCAACCCAAAATGCGCCTGAAGATTCGTGTGAAAAAGGGTGTGTTGCATAGCCGCCTTAGACCAGCTTCAGCGCGCGCGTTCGTGCTGTTGATTTGGAGGGCCGCGCGATAAGCTTCCACGGCTGAATTGGTCAGGGAAAGCGCTTCATTGGCGTATCCGAGACGCTCCCAGAGATAATCGTTGGATTTTGAAATTTCAGCGGCCGCATGCAGATGTTCGGCGGAGGATTGCCACTTTTTTTCGCGTAAAAGATGCAAACCAATGCGCATGGGAGTGAGCCAGTCATCAGCGGACCGGATTTCCATGGCTTTGCTGAAGCAAGCGGCGGCATTACTATTGTCCGCGAGCGAGAGGATGATGCCGCGCAACACCCAGATGAGTGGCTCAAATCCGCCAAGACTCAGCGCATAGTCGCTGCAACCAAGCGCGCGTTGGGTCATGCCTTGGCTGGCATAAACTGCGCCCTGCAGCGATATGATGCGCGCTTCTTCAGGAAACAGTTCAGCAGCAGGGTCTGCAGGAACAGGAGGTACTTCAGGTATAAGCTCAACTAATGGTACTTCAGGAACTAACGGTTCTAACGGAACTTCAGGCACATCTGCTTCTTCAGGAAGTAGTGGAACTTCAGCTTCTTCAGGAACAGCAGGGGTGCAAGGTACTTCAGGTACTAATGGTACTTCAGGAACAGCAGGGAAATCAGCAACAAGTGGTACTTCAGGAACTTCAGGTTCTATTGGAGCTTATGGAAGTGCAGGAGGTTCAGGAATAAGTCGTTCTTCAGGAACTTCAGGAACTTCAGGTTCATCGGGAGTTACAGGTCCTACAGGAGGACAAGGCCCTATAGGTGCAACAGGTCCACAAGGTCCCGCAGGAGCA
>JAPLSQ010000127.1 GCA_026398535.1 Candidatus Sumerlaeota bacterium
AAAATCCGTCTCACCTGTTTGTGCCCGCCTCCAACCGCAAACTTTTCACAGGCGCGCTGGCGCTCGATCTGCTTGGGCCGAATTTCCAATATCACACATACCTCTTCCGCACAGGAAAGGTTGATGCTTCGGGAGTCTTGAATGGAAACCTTGTCATCAAACCACAGGGCGATCCCACTTTTTCCAACACGATAGTGCGCAACGCCCCGACAGATTGGATTTTCAGGGACTGGGTAACCAAAGTTCAGGCTGAAGGCATCAAGTCAGTGGCTGGAGAACTCGTTGTCGATTGTTCAGACTGGAACATGATGGATTTGACTCCCAAAGGGTGGCCGACACGCATCAAAAGCGATTATTATGCCCCCCAGAGCAGCCCTTTGACACTCAATGAAAACATCATTGAAATCAGGGTGAAACCATCCGCGGCGGGACAACCAGGGATCATTGAATTCATCCCGCCTGCAGAAGGATATCCAATCGTCAACAAAACGGTGACAGGGGCCGGAAAAGGGGGAATTTCCGTCAACAGAGAGGCAGACGGTCATATTGAAGTGACCGGCGCTCCCTCAACCCGGAGCACCGGTCAAACATATGCCGTGCCATGTGATAATCCCACCCTGTTCGCCGCCGCGGTTTTACGCCATCACCTTCACCAGGCTGGCATCGAAATCCGGGGCGCGGTTCGCATATTAACAACAAAGAGTTCTTCTTCCGCTCCGAGACCTGAGAATATCATCGCTGTCTATATTTCACCCTCCATGGCTGAGATCGTGAAAACCATGATGAAGCACAGCAACAACCATTTTGCGGAACAGCTCTACATATCGCTCAGCGCGATCAAATCGCAAGCTGGCGGTTACAGAACCTCCAAACAACTGGAAAACGAGTTTCTTGCGCGCGCCGGCATCAATACGCGCGAGCTGAATTTCGAGGATGGCTGCGGGCTTTCGCTTCTGAACCAAGTTTCGCCGCACCATATTTGCCAGTTGTTGAATTATATGATGCGCCATCCGGCATGGCCGGCTTTCTTCGATTCGCTGCCCGTGGCGGGACGCGACGGAACCCTGCGCGGACGCATGCGCAACGACAACATCGCACAGAAAGTTCACGCCAAAACCGGGTTTGTGAACCAGGTCAGCGCGCTCTCGGGCTACCTGACATTAAATCAGGGGCGCACACTCGTGTTTTCGTTCCTTGTCAATGACGTTCATTCGTCGACCGGAGCGGTAAAGTCAGCCGAAGATCATCTTTGCGAGATTCTGTCGTTGCTTTCCCTATGATTCGTCGCGCTTGTCAGCAGACGTCCATCGTGCTCGAGATGATCAAGTTCGAGCATTCTGTATTTGCTCTTCCTTTTGCTTTTACAAGCGCGCTTATCGGATGCAAAAGCTTGCCGTCAGCGTATCTGCTTGGCTGGATCATTGCGGCCTGCGTTTGCGCCCGCACATCAGCGATGAGTTTTAACCGGTGGGCGGACGCGCGGATTGACGCCATGAATGCGCGCACAGCGGCAAGAGCCATCCCCGCGGGCCGTCTTGGCAAAGGGTTTGCCCTCGGTTTTTCCATATTGTCGGCGCTGTTGTTTGTCATTTGCGCCGCCATGATCAACCGTCTGGCATTTGCGCTTTCGCCCCTGGCGCTTGTCATTCTTCTTGGTTATTCCTACACGAAGCGTTTTACATGCTGGTCTCATATTGTGTTGGGTCTTGCACTGGGTCTTGCTCCTGTTGGAGCATGGATAGCGGTCAAGGGCGACATTGCGATTGTGCCATTGCTTATCGCGGCGGGTGTGCTGTCATGGACGTCGGGATTCGACCTCATTTATTCATGCCAGGATTATGATGCGGACGTTCGACAAGGTTTGTTTTCATTTCCTGCCCGTTACGGCATTGCCAATGCGCTGCGCTTATCAGCGCTATTCCACTTCATGGCCGTGATGTTTTTTACGGGGACAGGAGTAATGGCAGGAATGGGATGGTTATACTATTGCGGTGTTTTTACTGTCGCGATTCTGCTCTATGCGGAACATCGCATTGTCAATCCATCGGATTTGAGCAGAATTGATGTGGCGTTTTTTACAGTGAACAGTTGGGTGGGCATGGTCATATTGGCATTCACAGCGCTCGATCTTTTCACCAGTCATTGACAATCATGCTTATCAGCGAACTCCAGATCATTAACTTCCGCAACATTGCCTTTCTGCGCGCCGCCTTCGCTCCGGGACTCAACTTGATCCATGGACCGAATGCCCAGGGCAAAACCAACGTGCTCGAAGCCATATCCCTGCTTGTGACGGGACGAAGTTTCCGCACGACGATGGATCGCGAGATGATCCCATGGGTGCGCGACACTTATGAGGCAACATTGGTGAGAGCGCGCGTTGAGAAACGATCCGGTGAAGAACGGTTCATGCTCACATTCAACCAGAGTGAAAAGCATGTGACGATCAACGGCAATCCTATTGGGCGCCTTGGCGAGCTTGTCGGGCGCATCAATGCCGTGCTCTTCACGCCCTCGGATCTTCAGATTGTGCGCGGCGGGCCCGCCTTCAGGCGCCGCTTCCTTGATGTAGAATTGTCGCAAATCAGCCGACGGTATCTTTTTTGTCTGCAACGCTACGATCTCGCGTTGCGTCAGCGAAACGCGCTCCTCAAGATGCATCAGAGCCGCCCGAATCTGCGGCAGGAGCTATTTCCCTGGGATGCGCAGCTTGCCGAGCACGGCGCCGAACTGATTCATGCAAGACAGCGCATGGTGGCGCAATTGTCGCAACTCAGCGCCAGCGCATACAACCGGATTAGCGGCGGCAGCGAGGGAATGAAGATCACATATCAGAGCCAGACTCAGCCGGGCGACGATGATGATATCGGAACTATTCGGGCGAAGCTGGAACAGGCGCTTGCCAAAACGCAGGCTGAAGATATCAGGCGTGGCGCGACCTCGGCGGGTCCTCACAGGGATGATTTCACATTTCTCCTCAGCGGGCGCGATGCACGGGATTACGGCTCACAGGGGCAGCAGCGTTCCTGCGTGCTCGCCATGCGGCTTGCGGAACTGAAAATCATGGAGGACGCCACAGGGGAGTGTCCGCTCTTGCTGCTGGACGATCTTATGAGCGAACTGGACGAATCCCGCAAACGGGCATTCATGGAATGCCTTGACCGCAGGATCCAGATTTTCCTGACTGCAACGGAGAGGGAACTGGTCGTTTCGCATGTGAAACCCGATATGATCTTCCACATGGATGACGGCACGCTACGGGAAGACTTAATCGCTTCATGATGCGGATTCGGATGACATCCGGTTGAAGAGCTGAGAATCAGCGACGTCGTCTGCGCAAATAAATCCGCGATTACAACCATACGGATGCAGAATTCAGCGGATGCCCCGCCAAAAAAACGATGGGGAGATTACTTTATTCGTTGGGATAAAACATCACCGAATATGGTTCTATTGTATGGTAAGATGGTATAAACTATACGTGGATGTGATTCTACTCGTGCTCGCGGCGACGGGCCGGGCGGAACTGCCAGTGCGAACCCGTAAAGCTGTCTATCAGGAGGTTCACAGCAGTGATTGACAAAACGCCATACACACCGGGCATGCGCGAAGTGCTGAAGCTCAGCAAAGCCGAAGCCGCGCGGCTTGGTAACGACTATATCGGGCCCGAACACTATCTGTTGGGCATTATCCGCAAGGGCGACGGTCTTGCGGTTCAGACGTTGCATAACCTTGAGGTTGATCTTGAGGACCTGAAAATGGAAATCGAGCGCAAGCTTGAGGTGGGCAAGGGATCAGGATTGACCCAGTCCGGACCAAATCCTGAGGCCAAGCGCGTTCTGGAAACAACGAAAGAGATTGCCCGGCAGATGAAGCATAATTGGATCGGCACGGAGCATCTGTTGCTGGGATTGGCCCGCGAGGAAAACACCATCGCCGCGAAGTGTCTGCGTAATTATAATGTGGATTTCAGCAAGGCGCAGAAGGAAGTGATCAATGTGATCGACGGCAGCAGTTCAGCGCCCAAGTCGTCCAAAGAGGGCAATGACAAGACAAAGACGCCCGCCCTCGACACGTTCGGGCGCGACATGACTCAACTGGCGCGAGAGGGCAAGCTTGATCCTGTCATAGGCCGCGAGGATGAAATCGAGCGCATTCTGCAGATTCTTTGCCGCCGCACAAAGAACAATCCGATTTTACTTGGCGAGCCGGGCGTAGGCAAGACCGCCATCGTCGAGGGATTGGCACAGAAAATTGTCAGCGAGGACATCCCGGAAATTCTCCAGGATAAGAGACTTATTTCTCTGGATCTTGCCGCTGTGGTGGCTGGGACAAAATACCGCGGTCAATTCGAAGAGCGCCTGAAGGCGATCATGCAGGAAATCCGCCGCTCGCAGGATGTGCTGATATTTATCGACGAGGTGCACACCTTGGTTGGCGCCGGCGCCGCTGAGGGAGCGATTGACGCGTCGAACATGCTCAAACCCGCCCTGTCGCGGGGTGAAATCCAATGCATTGGCGCCACGACGCTTGAGGAATACCGGAAATACATTGAAAAGGACGGG
>JAPLSQ010000056.1 GCA_026398535.1 Candidatus Sumerlaeota bacterium
GGCCGGCGCACTTGTCAACGAGCGTGGCGACATCCTTTACCTTCACGGCCACACCGGTCTCTGCCTGGAACCGGCGCCGGGCGAGGCCGACATGAACATCCTGAAGATGGCCCGCGCCGGGTTGCGGCGCGAGCTGACCAGCGCCTTGCACAAAGCCTCTATACACAAAGAGCTGGTCCGCTGTCCGGGCCTGCGGGTCAAAACCAATGGCGGGTTCGCCGCCGTCAATCTGACGATCCAGCCGGTGTCCTCAGGCGCCGAGCCGTCCATGCTGCTGGTCATTTTCGAGGAAGCTCCGCCGGCGAACCAGGAGGCGCCCTCAATGGCCGCCGACGCGGGCGAAGGCGCGGACGCGGCCCAGGACACCGACGCGCGCATCGCGGCGCTGAAACAGGAATTGCGCGCCAAGGAGGAATACCTCCAGACCACCAACGAGGAAATGGAAACCACCAACGAGGAACTCAAGTCCTCCAACGAGGAAATGCAGTCGGTGAACGAGGAAATGCAGTCCATCAACGAGGAACTGGAGACCTCCAAGGAGGAGCTGCAATCGGTGAACGAGGAGCTGGCCACGGTCAACACCGAGCTGCAAACCAAGGTGTCCGATCTTTCGCGCGCCAACAACGACATGAACAACCTGCTTGCCGGCACGGGCATCGGCACCATCTTCGTGGACCATCAACTGCGCATCCTGCGTTTCACCCCGGCCGTGACCCAGGTGATCAACCTGATCCTGACCGACGTTGGGCGGCCGGTGGGCCACATCGTCTCGAACTTGACGGGTTATGACCATTTGGTGGCGGACATCCAGTCGGTTCTGGACACCCTGGCGCCGCGCGATGCCGAGGTTCAGACCAATGCGGGCGCGTGGTGTCTGATGCGCATCCGCCCCTACCGCACCTTGGATAACATGATCGAGGGCGCGGTGATCACGTTCGTGGACATCACCGAGCGCAAGCGGCTGGAAGGGCTGGTTCGGCTGGGTGTCGTCGTGCGCGACTCGAACGATGCCATCACGATGCAGGACCTGGAGGGCCACATTTTGGGGTGGAATCGCGGCGCCGAGCGGATGTATGGCTGGAACGAAGCCGAGGCGCTGACGATGAACATCCGCGACATAATCCCGGAGGACCAGCGCGAAGAGGAGCTGGCCGCGGCGCGGCAGCTTAGCCGTGCTGAGGTTCTGCAGCCGTATCGCGCGCGGCGGATCGCCAAAGACGGCCGAATCGTGGAGATCTGGCTGACCGCCACCGCCCTGGCGAATGAAGCCGGGGAAGTCTATGCCATCGCGACCACGGAGAGAGGAACATCGATTGCCAACGATTAACCGTGACGTAAGGTTTGAAAATGATATTCACCACACGGAGAACACGGACGAACACGGACAACCACAGACAACCACGGACGAACACGAAAGATGACAGCAAGGAATGACGGACGCGATGATGGCGCCAATCTGCGCCGGCAGGCGGAGAAAAAAGCCATAGCGGAAAAGGCGGAGACTCGCGAGGCTCTATCGTCAGAGGAAACGCAACGTGTGCTCCACGAGTTGCACGTGCATCAGATCGAGCTGGAAGCGCAGAACGAGGAGTTGCGAAAAATCCAGTGTCAACTGGAAACCTCGAGGGCGCGCTATTTCGACCTTTACGACCTGGCCCCCGTGGGCTATCTCACCGTAAACGAAAAGAGTCTGATCCTCGAAGTCAATCTCACCGCCGCCACTCTGTTTGGCGTGGCGAAAAGAAAGTTGCTCGGGGCGCCGTTGGCCCGCTTTGTCTTTCGTGAAGATCAGGATATCTTCTATCGTCGCAGCAAACAGCTCTTTGAAACCGGCAAACCTCAGTCTTATGAGTTGAGGCTGGTGAAAAAAGACGGCTCTCACTTCTGTGCGCTGGTGGACATGACCGTCGCGCGGGATGACGAGGACGGATTGCCCGTGTGCCGCGTCACGATAGCCGACCTCACCGGGCAAAAGCAGACGGAGGAGACGCTGCGCGCATCACAGCAGATCATCGAAGGGATTCTGAACGCGATACCAGTGAGGATATTCTGGAAGGACAAGAATCTCGTTTACATGGGCTGTAACACGGGATTCGCGCGCGATGCAGGATTTGACGATCCGAAAGACATCGTCGGTAAAGATGATTACCAGATGGGGTGGCGTGATCAGGCGGACTTGTATCGCAGCGATGACCGCCAGGTCATCGAAAACGACTGCCCCAGGCTTTTCATCGAAGAATCCCAGACGACCCATGAAGGGAACACCCTCACGCTTCTTACGAGCAAGATCCCTCTGCGCGATTCCATGGGGAAGATCAACGGCATACTCGGAACGTATATGGACATCACCGAGCACAAGCGGGAGGTGGAGGCGTTGCGGGAGAACGAATCCAGGTTCCGCCGCATTTCCGACATCATTTCCGACATTGCCTTTTCCTGTACGATGAAGGAGAATGGCAAATATCTCATCGATTGGATAACCGGCGCCGTGGAATTAATCACCGGGTATACCCTTGAGGAACTAAAAGCCCATGGTTGCTGGCGTTTCCTTGTGCTGGAAGAGGACCTTCCCCTCTTTGATCGGCATGTTACCGGTATTATGCCAGGATCTTCGGATACTTGCGAGTTAAAAATCCGTCATCGAAATGGCGAGATTCGATGGGTCTGCTCGTTTGCACAGTGTATTACAGAACCCGATAAAGCATCGTCTTTCCGCCTGTATGGCGGATTAATCGACATCACGGACCGCAAGCGGGCCGAGGAGAGATTGCGCTACCAATATGAGGTGCGGCAAGCCATCCTCGACAACATCCCGGTCATGGTCGCGTTGCTCGACCGCGAAGACCGCCACCTGTTTATCAACCCCTGTTGGCAGTCCACTCTCGGCTGGTCACTTGAAGAAATGATGCATAAGGACGTTCTTTCCAAGCCCTATCCCGACCTGGAGCACCGAAAGCTTGTGTTGGACCATATCAACAGGGCCGAAGGACGTTGGGGCGACTTTAAGACCAAGACACGCGATGGGCGCGTGCTTGATACATCCTGGATCAACGTATCGCTTTCGGACGGTACCAAAATCGGTATTGGAATTGACGTTAGCGAACGCAAGCGGGCCGCGGAGGAAAAGCTGAAGCTGGACCGGCAGATCCAGCAGACGCAGAAGCTGGAGAGCCTTGGGGTTCTGTCCGCGGGCATCGCCCACGATTTCAACAACATCCTGATGGCGATTGTGGGTTATGCCGACCTGTCGCTCAACGGTCTCTCGCCGTTGTCGCCCATCCGCGATTACGTCACGCAAATCACGAAGGCCTCGCACCGCGGCGCCGAACTGTGCCGCCAGATGCTGGCGTATACAGGGAAAGGCAGCTTCGCCCTCGAGCGGATTGACCTGCGCGTGCTCATCGAAGAAATGTCCCATATGCTGACAATCACGGTCTCGAAGAAAGCGGTTTTCAACCTGCGCCTCGAGCGTGTCCTTCCGCTGATCCAGGCCGATCCGAGCCAGATCCGCCAGGTGATCATGAACCTGATCATCAACGCCTCGGAAGCCATCGGCGAGCAAAGCGGCGTGATCAGCGTCACGACTGGCACTATGCGGTGTGACGCCGACCACCCGTGCGAGACCGTCCTGGGCAATGACCTGACGCCCGGATGTTACGCGTATATCGAAGTGGCCGACACCGGCTGCGGGATGGATGCGGAAACCAGGGCGCGCGTCTTCGATCCGTTTTTCACCACGAAGTTCACCGGGCGCGGGCTGGGGCTGTCGGCCATCCTCGGCATCGTCAAGGCGCACAAGGGCGCCATCGAGGTCCGCAGCGAGCCGGGCAAGGGAACGACCTTCAAAGTGTTCTTTCCCGCGCTTGAGATCAGCAAGGCCGGCGCGGGAGTTGAAGCGGCCGCCGCGGCCGCCGACCCCAAGTGGCGCGGCAGCGGAACGATCCTGCTGGTTGATGACGAAAAGATTCTGCGCACCGTCGGCGGCGACCTGCTGGATCTGCTCGGCTTCACCGTTCTGACCGCCGCTAACGGCCGCGATGCCGTGAACATCTACCGTGAGCGCGGCGCCGAAATCAGCCTCGTGCTGATGGACCTGACCATGCCCCAGATGAATGGCATTGAAGCCTTTGATGAGTTGCGCCGGCTGAATCCGGACGTTCGGGTCGTCATGGTCAGCGGCTACAGCGCGCAGGATGTCGCCTCGCGCTACGCCAGAAAGGGCCTGGCCGGCGTCATCCAGAAACCCTACACGCTGTCGGAACTCAGTGAAAAGCTGCGAAGTGTGTTTGAGGCGGGTGTGTGACCCGCATCGCGGAGAACACGGGCACCACCACGGACTCTTGATTTTGGTGAGTTTTAGGGGGTTTTTACGTGCCTTGGATATACGTATCCACGCGCTTGTAATACCGTCTGCACGTTGAGGGTGCGTACGCATGTATATCCAGCGTATAAAACGGGGCCAGACCTGCTCAATAACAGGGAACTTAGTGAACGGGAACCGATCACTTCGACCCAGCTTGAACGACCTCGTATTGCTTCCCGATTGTCTTTTGGAACGCCGGGCTGATGGCATGCCAGTCGAGAACGTCCACCTGGATGGGCAGATCAGACTCGGAAAAGGCGTTTCTAATTTCTTCGAGGCGGCTTATGCCGATGATCTCCCCGCTGACCAGCGCGATATCCAGATCGGAATACCTGGGGGAGACATGGTTGACGCGCGAGCCGAACACGCGCGCTTCGACACCCGGCATATATGTGCGGAGAATACGCCTGATCTCGTCAAGTGACTTTTCATCAAGATCAATCATTCTTTTCTTCCAGCCGGTCGAGAAGCGCCTTTGCATGGGGCAGAAAACGCATCGCCGCGTTCTCGCGCCATTCAATGATCATAACAACATCAACATCATACTGTTCAATTTGCCGTCAGTATGCGCGCCGATTCCATTCCGGGTCATCCCTGGCGGTCTTTGCGGCTTGGCGCGAGGCTTTCCCGCCCGGCCCGCAACGCCGGTTTCCGTCCGCCGGACGCAATTTAGTCATTGAATCTTCGGGATAAGAAACTGATATTCACCACAGAGACAGAGAGACACAGAGACACAGAGAAAAGATGCTCAATGGCGTAAGGTTTGAACTGGCCGCCTCGGTCGGTGCGCTGGCGCGTGTTCCGCTGTGGGTGATTGCCGGGCTGGCGTGTTTCGTGATCTATTGTTACAAGCCCTTTATCCAGAGCAGCATGGACAATCAGCCGTTGCGGCTGGGCGCGCTTCTTCTGGCGCGCGACGCCACGCTCGATTTTTCGGCGACCAAACTGAAGCTCTCGGAATTCTACAGTTTTCGTGTTCACCCCGACGGTCGGATCAGCTCGCACACGCCGATCGGGACGGCGATTTATGGTGCGTTGTTTTTCGTATTTGCGCGCGTCTGCGGCGTTCGGCTCGTGGAGGAGAATGTCGTTTATATCGACAGTTTTGCGGCGTCGGCTCTGACGGCGTTGTCGGCGTGCATGGCGTCATGGCTCACTCGCCGCCAGGGCAGGGCGGCATCCCTGTTCATTGGTCTGGCCTGCGGCTTGGCCACGGCCTCGTGGTCGACGGCCAGCCGGTGCATGTGGCAGCACACCGGCGCCCAGTTTTCGCTGTTTGCCGCGCTCTGCCTGCTCGACGGCGAGCGCAAGCCCGTGTGGCGCGTCGTGTTCGGGGCGCTCATGCTGGGCATGACCGTGTGGTGCCGCCCCTATCTTGCGCCGGCATGCGCCATCGTTCTTGCGTTCGAGGTCAGACACAGCCGCCGGGCCATGATCGGCGGCGCGGCGGCGGGCCTGGCCGCCCTCCTGTTGTGGATGGCCTGCAATCTCGTCTTGTCAGGGACGTTGTTCGGCACCTACATCTCAGTCTCGACCTTCCGGCTCAATCGCGGCATCGAATACTGGGATCGTCTGTGGGGAAGCCTCGTCTCGCCCAACCGGGGGATGTTTGTTTTTTCGCCGCTCATGCTCATGGCTGCTTCCTGCGTTCCTTACTACCTGTGGAAATGGAAGCTCGATCCGCGCATGACGATGCTGGCACTGGCCGCGTCGGTGGCGATCCTTGGCCGCGGTTTCCTGGTCGGCTGGCACGGCGGCCACTCTTATGGCGCCCGGACGATGCTTGACTCGACGCCGTTTCTTTTGCTGCTCATGTCGCCGCTCGCGGCCTGGATGCTCACCCCGCGTCGCGCGGTTTCGTGCGTTCCCATCGGTCTTTTCGCTCTTTCGGCCGCGATTCAGTTTCTTGGCGTGGCGCGCGATTACGAGTCGTGGAACATCGCGATGCGAATGAACATGGCGGACAACGCGTGGAATTGGCGCAAACCGCAGATTCTGCATTGCCTGACAAATGGCGAGTGGACGCGGGGTCCGCTGCTCCAGCCCGCCGGTTTTTATTATAGCATCCCTGCCGACGGCGTCATCAAAATGGACGGCCGGCTGGACAATCCCTTCCTTCGCTACGGCTTTTCCGAACTTGCCGCGGGGATGGCCTGGGCCATGCCGCCGCGCGCCGGGCTGGCGGTCTATCTGCCCGCGCAAGTGGCCGTGCAGCTCAAGATCGATCTGCTCGCCCAGCCATTTCCGCTCGATCCCACGGTCATCGGCGTTTACTGGAACGGCCACAAGGCGGGCGACATTGCGGTCTATGTGAGAGACCCGGAATTCAACAACATGCCGATATTCAGGGTTCCCGTGGAATATGTGCGGGCGGGTCTCAACACCATCGAGTTGCGGGTGAGCCGCGTCTACTACAAGGACGCGGGGAGTTCGCCCATGGGCGCGCTGGTCGACAAGGTCATCGTTCGCCCCGCGGGGCGCTAAACCACCCTGATCGCCGCGACCATGATTCCAAGCCGCCGGAAATCGCTGTTGCGCAAATAACGATCCGGAACAAACGGGGCGGATAAGGCGCGCGTTCCCGGGAACGTTTCGCATCGGATGGTGAATTGCGCGGGCGCATTGTCCTCCGCCAGTTCCAATGTTTTTAGGGTCATTTCGGCAATGGTCCAGAAATCCGATGGCGCGGCGGCAGGAAGATGACAGAGCAGACGCCCCGGCGCGTAGAGGGAAAGGGGGACGGGACGCCCGGTCAGCAAGGCTGGACCGCTGACCATGAAGCGCAGGGCTGACGCGCGTCGGGGAACTTCAAGGCAAAAATCCGCCCGTGCGCCCGTCCAGCGGAAGCAAACGCCGTTGCGCTCGTCATAGGCGCGGTCATGCCAGCCGACACCGCAGCGCAGGTGATCATTCACGCCCATGACAATCATGGTCAATGGCATGATGTCAGACATTGCGTTTGCCGCGCGGTTTTCCGTGGCGGATCCACTTTTTGAGTTTTCGCGCGATGCGTCCTGCGGTCGCCGCAGCGGATTGCGTCTTCCGCGGCGGATCTGCCGCGGATGCGCGGAGCGCTTGAATTTCTGCGGATTGCGCGGCCATGGCTTTTTCCATCTGGGAAAGATAATCGCCGGCGATGCCGCCCCCGCCGCTTTCGAGCATGCTCCCCGTCTGTCTCAGCGCGGCGGCGGCGGCGGTCAGCAGTGACGCGAGTGCGTTGATTTGCGGCCCGATTGGTGGGTCGGCGGCGGCGGCGGCATCACTGTTCGCATCCAAAAACGCGCGCATGTGCGGGGCGTCCAATCCGGCCTTGTCCTTGCACGCGACGATGAGGTGGCGACAGGCGTGCGCGTCCGCCTTGCCGGGGAAATGCTTGTTGATAAGAGGCATGAATTCATCCCACGCCCTGCCGGCGCCGGGGAGCATTTCGGCAAGCGCTGCGCCGCCGAAAAGCAGAAACCACCGCAGAATGCTTCCACCGGGCACGGCCGCGCAGCTTGCGCCGAGCGATTCGAGGCGGCGCACGCTTTCGTCGAGGCGGGGCAGACCGTGTTTTCTGTGTTCCGCGAGCCATGGATTTTCCGTCATTCCTGCCGCCGCGCGCAATTCGCAAAGACGCGTCTCGGCCAGTTGAAGACCGTGCGAAAAGAACGGTCCGCCAATGACGACCCATCGCGATGCGGCGCGCCACAGCTCTTGGAGAAATGCGGCGCGTTCAGCCGGCGCGACATGTTCCAAAACATCGCTGCAGACGACGGCCTGGAACCGCCCCGACGCAAATGGCAGCGCGGTTCCGCTGGCGCGGGCATAGAATGCGGGCCCCGCGGAGGGAAAATCCGCCGTGATCACCTGCGGCCCGTCGAGCATTCCCGCCAGCAGGCCTGGGTGTCCCCCCACGTCCAGCACAAGCGCGCCGCGGCGCAATTCCGCCGCTGCCAGCGCGTCCCTGATCGCCGTCAGCCGCGCGAAGGTGTCAAAATTAAGATGAAAATTGTTCACGGCGCTCACAATGGTTATGACAGAGATTGAACACAAGAGACACAGAGACACGGACGAAGAACAATGATATTCATCTGTAGAGACACAGAGAACACAGAGAAACAATCATGATCAACGACGTCGTCGAGCATTTTGCGCGCGCCGGGCGGCACATTCATCAAACCATGGTGCATCTTTGACACGGCCGCCAAACGCGCCGAAGCATCACGCATGGAAACCGAGGCCGCGACGCCCGATTTCTGGAACGACAATCATCGCGCCCAGGAACATTTAAAAAAACTCAACGCCCTTATACGCGTATGCGAACCGTGGGAGGAGGCGCAACGGCAGGCCGCCGAAAACCTCGAGCTGGCCGAACTGGCCGCCGCCGAGGGGGACGAATCCATGGCCGCCGAGCTCGAACAGCAGGCCGAGGCGCTGGAAAGACGAGTTGAGCAACTCGAATTCCATGGTATGCTCAGCGAAGAAGACGATTCCGCGAACTGCTACCTTTACATTCATCCCGGCGCGGGCGGGACGGAAAGCTGCGACTGGGCCAGCATGCTCCTGCGGATGTACACCAGGTGGGCCGAGGGTCGCGGTTTCAAGGCGCGGCTGATTGACCTCGTTCCGGGCGACGAGGCCGGCATCGCGCGCGCGACAATTCTCGTCGAAGGCGAATACGCCTGCGGGTTCCTCAAGTCAGAAAGCGGCGTGCACCGCCTCGTGCGCATCTCGCCCTTCGACGCCAACAAGCGCCGCCACACATCCTTCGCCTCCGTTTATGCCTATGCCGACATTCAGAACGACATCGACATTGAGATCATCGACAAGGATTTGCGCATCGACACCTACCGCTCGGGCGGACGCGGCGGCCAGCACGTCAACGTCACCGACAGCGCCGTGCGCATCACGCACCTGCCCACGGGAATCGTCGTCCAGTGCCAGAACGAGCGCAGCCAGCACCAGAACAAGGCCGTGGCCATGGCCAACCTGCGCGCGCGCCTCCACCAGCACTGCAAGGAACTGCGCGACGCCGAACAGGCCGTCAAGGAAGGCGAGAAGAAGGACATCGCATGGGGATCGCAAATCCGGTCGTACGTCTTCCAGCCCTACCAGCTTGTTAAAGACCTGCGCACGGGCGCCGAAACCAGCAACATCGGCGCCGTCATGGACGGCGATATCGGCATGTTCATCGACGCCTGGCTGAAGTCCCAGATGGGCAAACATGTCGTGTAGCGGCGCGCGCGGCGACGCCCCGCCACACGGGGAATAGATTCCCTTCTTTTCGGTAACGCAAATTCGTAAAGCCCCCCATTTATTGCGGGCGATTAGCTCAGCCGGTTAGAGTGCCGGCCTCACATGCCGGAGGTCACTGGTTCGATCCCAGTATCGCCCACTTTTTCAGCATCCCCGCAAACAATGATATTCACCACGGACAACCACGCGGGGGGGGATTCCGGTGGGATGACTGGCGGTGCGGATTGGAACTTTGGCAGATATGCATTGAAATGTTCCCCTATCATCGGGATCATGGAGGAGAAGGAGAAACGATCGTGAACGAAACCACCAATGATGACTTGAACAACTGCTCGACGACGGAGCAAGCGCCATGTGTGAAGGAGGACGCGGCGGGGTGATCCAGTCGATCAGATCGCTTGTCCGCCGGGCGGGATTTGATGTGGTGCGGTATCCGCGCCCGGTCGCAGAACATCTTGCTGATTTTAGCGAAGCAAACAAGCTGATCTGCGAGACGGTGAAAGACTACACGATGACCAGCCCGGAGCGGGTGAACGCGCTCGTTGAGGCGGTGCGGTATGTCGTCATCAACAAAATCGAGGGGGCGTTTGTCGAGTGCGGGGTGTGGCGCGGCGGCAGCGTGATGGCAATGATGATTGCGCTTCGGCAACAGGGCGATGATAGCAGGGACTTTTTCTTGTACGACACTTTCGCCGGGATGACTGAGCCGGGGCCTGAAGACGGGAAGGAGGAACTTCGGTTATACCATAAGACACTGGACTGGTGCTTGTCGCCGATGGAGGAAACGCAGGCGAATGTTTGCAGCACCGGGTATCCAAGGGATCGGATATACTTCATCAAGGGCAAGGTGGAGGACACGCTGTCGGATGGCGAGCATGCGCCGGCGATGATCGCGCTGTTGCGTCTGGACACGGACTGGTACGAGAGCACGAGGCACGAGCTGGTTCACTTGTTTCCGCGCTTGCAGCCGGGCGGAGTCATGATCATTGACGACTATGGGTGCTGGCAGGGATGCAAGCAGGCGGTGGACGAGTACATCGAAGAGAACAATATCCGCATGTACCTGGCCCGCATTGATGAGTCATGCCGGATAGGGATAAAGACATGATGTTTGCCACTGATTGTGAACGTCCTGCGGGGGGGGTCACATTGTTGCGGGTTTCTTTTGACATGACACGCGGGGATGGCGCAAATAGGCGTGATCATCACATTGGAGCAGAGAGCGAGACGCTTTCGTCATGAGGCATTTGGAACATAAAAAGTTGTGGATCGTAGCCGCGGCGGCGCTGGCCCTATTGGCTGCCGTTCCGGCGCCGGCGAAAAAGACGCGTGAGGCGGCCGCACGCAAGGGCTGTCAGGTGGCGGTCGTTCTGGATTTCTCGCTTGCGCCGCGCGTCACGGAATTGCGCGACCCGCAGACGCGAGAACTCAAATATTCGACCAAGCCCGTCGAGTCTGAAAAGGACATCAAGGGATGGTGGTTTGGCTCCCTCGATGTTTTTTACAATGACGTCATGGGGAACGCCGCGGCGGATGTCATCAGCGACGCCCTGCGCGCAAACGGCCCTTTCAAAATATACTCTCGCGAGGATCTGCGGTATTATTACGCGGACAAGCGCGAACTTATCGAGAAGAAGTTCGACAGCATGGACAGGAAAACGGTTGACCAGGCGCTTTTGGCGCTGAATCCCGTGTCCATCGGCCGCGAGATTGGCGCCGGCAAGGTCATCGTCGGGCGCGTCTGCGACACGGAAACGCGCGTCAGCCGGGCGTTCGGATTTTACACAAGCGCGTCCTCTTTCTGGGTGGCCGTCTACGACACGGCAAGCGGGAAGATTGAATTCCAGAAGCAGTACGGCGGCATCCGTGCGTTCCGCACGCAATACTCCAACTTTGAAAAAGACGCCCAACAAATCGCGGCGGATATCAGCGCCTACTATGCGGGCCGCTGAGTTGCTCAGCGGCGCATTCCCCCGCAAAACGCCTCAAAACCTGACGAGCGCCATCGGCGGGGAAAATCGCGGCACTGTTGCGGCTTGACCGGATGAATGCGGCATCGGTTGCCTTCGAGGAGGACGCATTCCTGTGCGGGCCCCGGCTGGTCAACAAGCCATAATGCGCTGTCGTGATTGTCATCGGCGGATTCCGGCCGCCGTGTGTAAACTGCGCGGAACCTGTCTTCAGGCATGCCGAGAAATGCAGCGATCTCGGTGATTTCGCCGGCCGTCACCGCCACAAATCCTTCTCCGCGGCAACAGTTGCCGCATCCCGCGCATGTGAACGACGATAATTTCATCGAAGGGGGAACAGCGTTTCAGTGGCGGATTGGGTTCTTTAACCGGTCAGCGAGTACGCCATCAGGCGGTCAGCGAGTACGCCATCAGGCGGTCAGCGAGTACGCCATCAGGCGGTCAGCGAGTACGCCATCAGGGCGCCGTTGCGGTGATGGGTGTTACTTGGCCGCGGCGGCGCTGCTGAAGGCGATCTTGATGCCGGGGCTCATGGTGGAACTCATGGTGATGCTTTTGAAGTATGTTCCCTTTGCGGCCGCGGGTTTGGCGCGCGCAAGCGCCTCAAGCAGCGCCGTGGCATTCTCCGCGAGTTGTTCCGCGGTGAACTGTATCTTTCCGACGGGCACATGCACGTTGGCTGTTTTGTCGACGCGGAATTCAACCTTGCCGCCCTTGATTTCCTGAATGGCTTTGGTCACGTCCATGGTGACAGTGCCAATTTTGGGGTTGGGCATAAGCCCCCGCGGGCCGAGCACCTTGCCAAGCTTTCCGACATCGCGCATCATGTCGGGCGTGGCGATGGCGGCGTCGAAATCAACGAATCCGCCCAGAACGCGCGCGACGAGTTCATCGCCGCCGACGATTTCAGCGCCGGCGGCCTCCGCTTCGGCCGCCTTGCCGCCCTTGGCGAACACAGCCACGCGCACTGTTTTGCCGGTGCCGTGGGGCAGCGCCACCGTGCCGCGCACCTGCTGGTCGGCATGGCGCGGATCAACGCTCAATTTCAGGTCGAGGTCGACGGTTTCGTTGAATTTGGCATAGGCGATTTTTTTGAGGATCGCGGCCGCCTCCGCGACGGTGTATTGCTTGGAAGAATCGTACCCCTCGATGGATTTGCGGTACTTCTTGCCGGGTTTTGACATGAGTCTGTCTCCTTTAGTGGTTAATATCGGCAGTCCGTTGGGCCCATGGGGCTCAACCATAAACCTCCCACGCATCCCGCTCTATACGTCGGGAAGCACAGATTCTCGTTACTGTGAAATTGCCGGAAAATTTCATTTGCGGCTCATTACAGTTGCTTTCGTCCGCGGATGAAACCTGATTATTGATAATCGACGATGGCCGACGAACGCATACTGCTGATCAGCTATGACTTCCCTCCAGGTCTTTCCGGGGTGCGACGGATTGTGAAGTTCGCTAAATATCTGCCCGAATTCGGTTTCTCACCGCTGGCGCTGGCTGCGCGCCCCGACATGCGCATGCCTCTGGACATGGATGCCCTGCAGGAGGTCATCGACGCAGGTTATCCCGTGCATCGCACGCCGAGCCTTGATGCTTACCAGGCATGGCGCTCGGCGCGCCGGCTTCCGGCGCTGTTGCGCGCGGCCCTGCCCCGGCGTCTGGGCGGCGGCGTGGCGCGGCATACACAGACAACCACGGACAACCACGGACAACCATGGACGAAGAACGATACGGCGGCGCGGCTTTTGGGGGCGGTTGCGAGGTTTTGTCTTGTTCCGGACGATCGCGTGGGGTGGGCGCCTTTCGCCATCGCGGAAGCCTCCCGGATACTGGCCAGCCAGCGCGTCGGCGTCATCTTGACTTCCTCCTACCCGAATTCGGCGCATCTGGCGGGGTTGTGGCTCAAGAAACGTTTTGATGTGAAATGGATCGCGGATTTCCGCGACGGCTGGACGCAGAATCCCTACTTCGGGCGCGGTCCCACGCCCGCGCATGAGTGGCTCAACCGGTGGCTTGAGCGACGGGTGGCGCAGCGCGCCGACGCGCTCATCACCGTGAGCGAACCGATTGCGCGCCACCTTGAACGCCTGGCGGGCGCCGGAAAGGTGCGCGTGATTGCGAACGGTTTCGATCCTGACGATTTTCCGCCGCGTCGGGAAAGCGGGAACAGCGATTCCGCCTGCGGGAAATTTACCATCGCCTATACAGGCACGCTGTTCATGCAACGCTCGCCGGAACATTTTTTTGGCGCGGTGCGCGCCCTGCTTGACGAATATCCAGGCATCGCCGACCACTTCCAAGTCGTTTTCATGAGCCGCTTCAAGCCGGAGCATACGGCGGCCGTGCGGGATCTGGGGCTGGAGAACGTCGTGCGCAATGCGGGTCTTGGCTCCCACCGCGACGCCTTGCGCCTTCAGCTCAGCGCCGACGCGCTGCTTGTTCTGGAAGGCGCCGCCGAAAACGCCGAAATCATGCTCACGCAAAAAATATTCGAGTATCTTGCGGCGGGCAAGCCCGTGCTGGCCGTCGCGCCGCCCGGCGCGCTTGCCAGCATCGTTCGCCGCAGCGGCGCGGGCGTCGTGGCCGATCCCGGAAACATTTTCCAGATTAAGGAGCGGCTTTATGAGCTGTTCAATGGCCAGACGCGGTTCAATCCCGACCATGAATTCATCGCGCGCTTTCACCGGCGCGAACTGGCGCGCGAACTGGCCGAGACAATAAGAAGCATCAAATAGGCGGCGCGTTTTCAGGGGAGGAGGCGGGGCATACACGGACAACCACGGACGAAGAACGAGGCCGGCTTCCGATTGTTCCTAAATGAGGAGTTCAAGTCCAAAGTACTTGCGGTAGGCGTTGACGGCGGCGATATAATTTGGCACAGGAACGCTGGCTGTGATGGCGTTGTTGGCGCAGAGGATGTGCCCGCCGCCACCCATTCCCGCCTCGATACGGCCGATCGTGTGGCGCGCCACCTCGTCGGGCGTTCCGAAGCTCAGCGCGCCCGCGCAGTCAATATTGCCGAAGAGGGTGACGCGCCCGCCGTAGAGTTCCTTCAGACGCCGCAAATCCATGCCGGCCTGCGGATCGATCTCGATGTAACCGTCAACTTCACACCCGATGAGAAAATCCTCTATGACCGGCCACAGGTTGCCGTCGCTGGCGTTGACAGCCCACTTGCCCGCCGCGTGAATGCGCCGCGAGACAGCGGCGACCTCGGGCGCTATGAACTCGCGGTAGTTTGCGGGCGAGATTATCGGGCGGTTGCCTGAAAAATCCCCTCCGACTCCGATCATGTCCAGATCCAAGGCGATGTATTTTTCGATGTAAGCCAGAGAGGAGCGCGTGGCCAGGGCGAAATGCTCATGCGCCGCGTCCGGATCAATGATCATCGTCTGCATCAGGTCGGTGTCAGTCCAGATGCCGTGGTTGTATGCCGGCACGAGCATGGGCAGATCGATGCCGCGCTGGCGCATTTCTTCCAGGAGGTCATGATAAATCAGGAACGGGTCGTCGGAGAGATGCGGTGGCTCGCCGGCCCATTTATCGTTTCGCAATCTGACGCGTTCGCCGGGATCTTCGGGTTGCGGTGGTTCATTGGCGGGCGGCGCGGGCGGCGGATTCAGACTTTCGGGCGGTGGGGCGGGGATCACATAGAGCATGTCGTGACCGAGCAGTTGGGCCAGATCGAGGCGGTCGATGGCTTCCTGACGCACGGCGGCGCGCCAGCCGCGCTCGCGTGCCAGCGTCTGCCAGTTTTCGGGATCGCCCGCATAAGACCGGCCCAGCAGCGCATCCGCCACGGGCGAAAGCAGGACATACTCGAAAAGGGGAGTGCGGTCAGGCTCCTTGTGCTTCAGCGCGCTCATCACGCGCCCTCGACTATTCACCACGGACACACAGAGACACGGACAACCACGGACAACCACGGACGAAGAACAATGATATTCACCTGTTTGTTTCGAAGTATTCGGAGGCGGCTGTCATGCCCGCGCCACGTTCGAATTTATGCCCGAGTTTTGCCAGCATTTGTTCGACGGCGCCGATGATTGTGAGCGCGTCGAATTCGTTGTGCCAGCCGAGCGTGGCAAACCGGAAAATCTTCCCTTTCAGATGATCCTGTCCGCCCGCGATGGTGAATCCCATCTCGCGCATGGTCTTGACAACCTTGCCTCCGTCGATGTCATCCGGCACATTGATCGCGGTGACGGTGTTGGAGGGATGCCTGGGATAGAGAGAGCAACCGATGGCTTTCATGGCGTTGCGGGCGCCCCCGGCCAGGCGTGCGTGGCGCTTCCACACATTTTCGATGCCCTCGGCCTGGATCATGTCGAGCGAGACCTCAAGCCCGAAGATCAGCGACACGGGCGGCGTGAAAGGCGTCGTGTTCTCCGCGAGGCTTTTTAGGTATTTGGCGAGCGAGAAATAGAACTTGGCGGATTTTGATTGCTTGATGGCTTCCTGCGCCTTGGGGCTGATGGAGACGAATGCCAGGCCTGGCGGCAGCATGATGCCTTTTTGCGATCCGGCGCCCACGAGGTCCGCACCCCACTCGTCCGTGCGCATTTCCTCGGCGCACAATCCGCTTACGGCATCCACGATGAGCAGCGTGCCGGTGTTGCGTGTCACTTCCGCGATGGCCTTGACATCGGAAAGTGCGCCCGTTGACGTCTCGCACAGTTCGATGTAGACGGCTTTCGTGTCGGGGCGCTTCTTGAGCAAATCCGCCACGAGGTTGGGATCGGGACCCGTCCCCCAGTCGATCTTCACGCGGTCGGCATCGAAACCGAAAGCTTGGGCGATCTGGCCCCAGCGCTCGCCGAATTTGCCGCCTTCGAGGCTGATAATGTGGTCGCCGGGACTGGCCGTGCTGATGATGGCCGCCTCCATGGCGCCTGTTCCTGACGATGCGAGGGTGACCACGGGATTGGATGTCTGAAAAATGTATTTCAGCCCCTCATTCACCTTTTTGAACAGGGGATCGAAATCCGCTGAGCGGTGATGGATGATCGGCTTTGCTGTGGCCGCCAGCACTTGCGGGGGAACCGTTACCGGTCCCGGAGCGTAGATATAGTTTTTCCTTAACACGATTGCGCGTCCTTTCGTCTGTTCATAGTGGGCTGGAAACCTGTCATGACAGTACGTTATCGCGCAAGGGGAAAATGACGGACACCGTCTACTATTTCGGCGGACAACCACGGACGAAGAACTCGGTTGCCTTCTATGTAATATCATCATAGTAAACCTCGCAAAACGTTACAGGATGGTTGTTTATGATTTACAGGCAGCTCGGCAGGACAGGTCTCAAGGTGTCGCAGCTTGGTTTTGGCGCCATGCGCCTGCCCATGGTTGGGGAGGGAGAGGGGGCAACCGTGAACAGGGAGCTTGCCATTCCCATGATTCACAGGGCATTCGAAGCGGGGGTGAATTACATCGACACGGCGGTCGGCTACTGCAATTATGACAGCCAGCGTGCGGTAGGCGAAGCGCTCAAGGGCTGGCGCGACCGCATTATCGTTTCGACAAAGAATCCATATTATGGCGAGGATGAGAAGGAATGGTGGGGCAATCTTGAGCAGAGCCTCGAGCGGCTGCAAATCACGCGCGTTGATGTGTACAATCACCACGGTTTGAGCTGGAAAGCTTACGAGGAGCAGGTGGAACCGCGTGTGAGCAAATGGATGAAACGCGCGAAGGATCAGGGGCTGATCCGCCACATCTGCTTTTCGTTCCACGACAATAACGAGGCGCTGATGAAGCTTGCCGGCACGGGTTACGGCGATGCGGCGACGGTTCAGTACAACATGCTGGATCGTTCGCTGGAGAAGGGAATCGCGCGCGCCCACGAAAAGGGCATGGGAATTGTTGTGATGGGGCCTGTGGGCGGCGGGCGCCTGGGAAGCGACAATAACGTGTTGAGCGCGCTTGTGCCTGAGATCCGGCGTGTACCGGAACTTGCTCTGCGCTTTGTGCTGGCCAATCCCAATGTCTCGGTTGCTCTTTCAGGCATGGCCACGATGAAAATGGTCGAGGAAAACGTGCTCATCGCCTCTGATCCGCGAAACCTGACCGCCGAGGAATACGCGGCCATCGACGCGCATCTCAACCGGCTCAAGGGGATGGCTGAGCTTTATTGCACGGCCTGCGGTTATTGCAAGCCTTGCCAGGCGGGAATAGACATTCCGCGTGTGTTCGATCTGTACAACCGCGGGCGCATCTATGGGATCTGGGATTCGGCGCGTGAGGAGTACCGTTGCATGCCGGCGGCCCAGTGGTTTCCGGCGCCGCATGCCACCGATTGCACTCAGTGCGGTGAGTGCGAGGAGAAATGCCCGCAGAAAATTTCCATCCGCGCCCAGCTCGGCGAAGCCCATGACGCGCTCATGAGCACGGGCAAGAATGCCTGACAGCCGGCTTTGGGGTGGGTTCACCACAGAGACACGGAGAACCGCTTGCCGCAAGGTGGACTGACGAGAAAGGTTCGCCAAACACGGCGATCGCGAGCCAGATATCTCAGGAGAACACGGACAACCACGGACGAAGAACAAGACGACTTCCGAATCCAATCATGTCTGTAATCTTTATCTCAAGCCATTAATACGGATTCCACGCGTCGACACGAGTGGTTGTCCCCATCTCGTTTTCGCTGACCCAGCCTTGGTCAGAGCCGAATTCGCACTTCCACCAGCATTGGCCTTTTGCGCGGACGCCGTTGAGGGGGTGTGTCATGACACGTCCGGTAGACAGGGCCGCGAATGATTTGCTGGACGACCAGTTGGTTCCGGGTCCGCGTCGCAGGGTCGCGGAAGTCGTGGTGATGATATTCTGACCGGCGGCGAATGCCGATGAACGGGCAACGTTTTCGACCAGTTGAACGATCATGATGCCGTTGGAGACGGTGCGCTCACCGGTGGCGTCGGAGGGGTGATTGCGCACGACGCCGTCGAGCCACATCGTGGACGATCCGCCGCCGTCCTGGTTGATGCCGTCGGCGGCGCCGAGGTAATTGATGCAGAAATTCGCAAGCTGCGCCATGTTCATGCCGATGCTTTCGGCGGCGCGGCCATCCACCACGACGAGAAAAATCCATGTGGAGTTGTAAGCGAATGCCGTTCGGGGGTTAAGGTTTGTGTCGGCGATGTCATAAGGCGCGCCATTTTTCAGGAAGACGTCGCCGCCGCCCGCGCTGGCATAGGTTTTCGTCCAGTCGACGCTGTTGCGTGTCGCGCAATCATCCTGGTAATGGGTGATCTCCTGGCTGACGCGCACCTCAGAGCCGGCGCTGACGTTCGACAGCAATGCGGCCGCGGCGGTTCCTGTTGCCGAAAGAACGATGTGGTCGAAGGGGATCAGGGTGTTTCCCGCTCCGTTGTAAATAGCCCTGACCGTGCCCGTTGTATAGCCGGGCGTGGGCATGAGCAGCGTTGGGCGGGCCATCTGGACAAGAACTTCGGCGCCACTCGAATCAGTCTGCGTTGAGACATCGTAGTAGGGCGTGAAAATGATCAGTTCGTTGGTTCCGCGCGCGCGGTCGACGTCCGTGATATATTGTTCCTGTGCTGTTGCGGGATAAGTGACTTTGTTCTTGCTGGCGGTGTGGCTGACGCAGCCGCCGATGAATGTGGCGCGATTCAGCGTCCATGCGAAACCAGATCCGCCCGTGACATTGGGATAGCGTTTGGCGTACCATCCGCCGATAAGTTGGCCGCCCGTGGGCACGCCCGTCGTAAGGTTGAAGAAATCGCCGTTGACCGCCACCACGACATCATACCGGTACTTGCCCCATTCCTGTCCCCAGTATCCGATCATGTCCTCGGCGCGTGCGGCCATCGCGCTCACCTTCTCGCGTCCCGTACGGATCGTATCGTTTGATAGCAGTGTGTCGATGATAAGCGATGTCGTCGCGCGGTCCATGCGCGTCACGAAAACATTGTTTGGGCCGGACAGGGTGAATTTCTGGTATTCGACACCTGATGTGACTTGTGTCCATTGGCCCCATGCAACCGGCGCCGCGGCAACAATGACAGCCATGAAAAGCGCCGCCTGAAAATACCCCGATCCGCTGGCTACGCGCTGCCGCGCGCGGAAAAATCGCACAGAGAGAGAGCTCATCAGAATCCTCCGTTTTTTGTCTTGAACTCAACTTGACACAGGACGTCGGCTCCCATGACCGTGGGGCGTTCCCTCCGAACAATCGTCCCGCGCGATCAATCTTCCTTCTTCGCGGCCAGCTTATCCTCGAGCCCGATAAGGTGGGCGTGCGAATCGAAAACGGCGGACGGACTCGGCGGCGAGCGCCGTTTCCATGTTCCATCGCTGCGCAACTCCCACGCGTTCACGTTGTCGTTGAGGGCGCTGGCGAGGATTTCGTTGACGATGCGTTCGCGCAACTGGGGGTCCTCCACTGGGAACATCGTCTCGATGCGGTTGAAGAAGTTGCGCTGCATCCAGTCGGCGCTCGACAGGTAAACAAGCGGCTGGCCGCTCTGGTTGAAATAAAAGATGCGGGAATGCTCGAGGAATCGTCCCACGATGGAGATGACGCGGATGTTTTCCGAGACGCCGGGCACTCCGGGCCTGAGGCAGCAGTTGCCGCGCACGATGAGATCGATTTTCACCCCGGCGCGGCTGGCCTCGTAGAGCGCGGCGATGATCTTCGGCTCGACGAGCGAGTTCATCTTGCAGATGATGTGCGCCTTGCCGCCGCGGTGGGCCAGATGGATTTCATCGTGGATGAGCTTGAGCAGTTTGGAGTGCATGTCATTTGGCGCGAGAACAAGGTTGTTCCATTCGGTGTGGTTCGCGAATCCCGTGAGCGTGTTGAACAGATTCGAGACGTCCTCGCACATGTTCGGGTCGGCGGTGAACAGCCCGAAGTCGGTGTAGATGGCCGCTGTGGTGGGATTATAATTGCCCGTTGCAAGGTGACAATACCTTCGGAGTTGCTTGCCCTCGCGGCGCACGACGAGGCACGCCTTGCAGTGGGTTTTGTAGCCTACAATGCCATAGACGACATGGACGCCCTCGCGTTCGAGCAGTCGCGCCCACAGAATGTTGTTTGCCTCGTCGAATCGCGCCTTGAGCTCGACGAGCGCCACAACTTGCTTGCCGTTGTTGGCCGCCTTGATGAGCGAGCGCATGATGGGCGACTCGGGGGATGTGCGGTAAAGGGTCATTTTGATGGCCAGCACGCCGGGATCGGTGGAGGCTGTGTCGATGAAGTCCGCGACAGAGTTGAACGACTCGTAGGGGTGGTGGACAAGGATGTCGCCGGCGCGCAGGTGGTCGAAGATGTTGCCCTCCTGGCGCCAGCCCGCGCGCACATGGGGCTTGAACGGCTTGTATCGCAAATCATCGCGCCCCGGCAGGCGCGCCAGCGATATCCAATCGCCGAAATTGAGAGGCCCTTCGACGGGGATGATGTCGCGCCGCTCTATCTCGAGCATCTCACGCAGGAACGCCACCGCCTCATCAGGGGCCCGGCTGGAAATTTCAAGCCTGACGACATTGCCCCACTGGCGCTGGCGCAGTTCCGCTTCCACGACCTTGAGCAGGTCTTCAGCGTCTTCCTCGTCAATTTCCAGATCCGAGTCACGAGTGACCCTGAGCTCAAAACTGTCGACGACCTGCGATCCGGCAAAAAGCTGCTGCAGATGCATCGCGATGACTTCGCTGATCAGGATGAAGCGCGACTTGCCGCGCACCTTCAGCGGCACGAAACGCGACAACAACTGGGGCACTTCAACAAACGCATAGACTGTTTTCCTGGATCCGCCGTTGGATCCCGCGCCCTTCGGGCGCAGCATCACGCACAGGCTCAGGCTTTTGTTGGGCAGATGCGGAAACGGGTGCGCCGGATCAACGCCCATGGGCGTGAGTACGGGATAGATCTGGCGCGTGAAGTACTTCCTGAGATACTTGATTTCGGCTTCGGTGAGTTCGCTGCGGCTTGCGATTTCAATGCCATTTTTCTTAAGCTGCGGCAGAAGCTCCTTGAGCCAGAGTTTTGCCTGCGCGGCGGCCATCTCGCGCACGCGCCGCGAGATGGCGTTTATTGAATTGTCGGCAGTAAGGCCGTCGGCGCCGGTGGAGCGCGAGCGCATGCGAACCTGCTCCATCAGTCCCGCCACGCGCACCATGTAGAACTCGTCGAGGTTGGTTGAAAAGATCGACAGAAACTTGATGCGTTCGAGCAGGGGAATGGAGGCCGTGGCCGCGAGCGCGAGCACGCGGGCGTTGAAATCCAGCCAGCTCGCTTCGCGGTTGAAATACATATCGGGCAGTGTGGCGGGATCAACCGAAGGAGAGGGCCGACGCCCGCCTGAACCTTTATTGCCGCGCACAACTTTTGCCTTGGCTGGCGCGTTGGCTGTATTCTTTGGCATTGTGACTATGTTTGGGGAAATCGGTCAGCGAATACACCATCAGGCGGACAACCACGGACGAATTGTCAACGACAGATTTGCGCTCATGCGCCAAGAATAAATATTGCCCCCCGCGGCGGATGGGGCCGGCTATAAGGTTGCGTCCGCGGCGATCATCGCGGCGATCAGCCCGTCGCGCAAATCGTGCGCGGTGACCTGTATGCTTTCGAGCGAATGCAGTTTCATGAGGCCGCGCGCGATGAGCGCTCCGGGAACGATTATTGACGCCCGTTCGCTGTCGATGCCCATTTGCTCGCGCATCTGCCCTATGGTCATTTCGCGCAGCGCGCAGATCATGTCGTCCAGTTCGCGGAAAGTGATGGTGTTGCGGGGAGAACACGGACAAGCACGGACGAACACGGACGAACACGGACGAATTAATGACATGTCGCGCGCGCGCCTGGCGCCGAGAATGGCACACATCGTGCCTGCCGCGCCGATAGCGTTCGCCGGGTGCGGCGCGGGCGTCAGCCGCGCCTCGTGGAGCACGTTCGCGATTTCCCGCTCCAGCCGCATGAATTGATCGGGTGTGACGGGATTTCCGGGGCTGACCATCTGATGCAGGCGCACAGCCCCCAGCCGCAGGGAGTGCGCTGAGTCGAGACTCAGATCGGCACGTGTGTAAATCAATTCAGTGCTGCCGCCGCCAATATCGATGAGCATGTTTCGGACGTTGGGCGTCATGTCGGGTCTCGCGCCAAGCGCCAGCAGGCGGGCCTCGTCGGCGCCGCAGATGATTTCGATGCGCACATCCGCCTGCGCGGCCACAGCCTTAATCAGTTCGGCGCTGTTGACAGCTTCGCGCACCGCGCTTGTCGCAACAATGCGCGAGACGCAGGGACCGAGACCGCGCATCGCGGCGCCAATTTCCTGGAACGCGGCGGCGGCCGCGCCGATCTGCTTTTGGTCCAGCCTTCCATCATTGAACGCCGCCGTGCCCAAACGGATGGGATAACGTGTATCGACAAGCGTCCGGCGCATGACGCCTTCGATTTCAACGGCGCGCGCCTTGATGGCGTTGCTGCCTATGTCGCCCGCAAAATAGCGTTTTTGACCGGTCATATCTCAGGTTTGGTTGTCCCTTTGCAGGTAATGTGCATAATTGATGTTATGTGCCGGGGCTTTATAAAAGGAAAGAATCCATGCCCCGTTTGAGCCGCTCGAACTGATAGCTGACAACCTCGCGCAGCAGGATGAAGCGTTCTTCGCGAGCCACGTGGGGCATGCGCATCGCCTGGCGGTACACTTCCTCGACGTTTCGGGCGGTAATTTCCAGCGAGTATTCCCGTGAGCTGGCGTGCGCTCCGCGTCCCAGACGCGCCCGCAACTCATCATCGGCCAGCAGGCTGGTGACGCGGCGCGCAAAGCCGTCCGTGTCCCCGGGCGCGACAAGGAAACCGTTGAGTTCCGTCTTGACGGTTTCGCGCACTCCCGGTCCGTCGACGGCGACCACGGGCAGTCCTGCGGCCATGGCTTCGGCCACAACCATGCCCTGGGTCTCCGTAGTCGATGAAAACACGAAGATATCGCCCGCAAGGTAAGCTGAGTCGAGCATGCTGCCCGTGAGGGCGCCCGTGAAGATGATGCGCGGCGCGCATTTCATGGCGGCCGCGGCCGCCCGCAACTCCTCTTCTGCGTCGCCGCTTCCCACAAGAACAAGGCGCGCCTGCGGCGCGTCCCGTGAAATCAGCTCAAACGCGTTCAGCAGGAACGCGCAGTTTTTTTCATGAGCGAGTCTGCCGACGAACAGGAGAACCGGCGCATCGGGCGGGATTGCGTGGCGCTCGCGGATCCTTTTGTTTGGCGCGCGGTCAGCGGACGCGAAGCGCGACAGATCGATACCGGATGGAA
Source organism: Candidatus Sumerlaeota bacterium (assembly GCA_026398535.1). Taxonomy (GTDB): domain Bacteria; phylum Sumerlaeota; class Sumerlaeia; order Sumerlaeales; family Sumerlaeaceae; genus JAPLSQ01. Next base: position 23,847 of record JAPLSQ010000056.1, read on the forward strand.
TGACACGTACCGGCGTCTTGACGCCGCGTCCGGCGAGCATCCGCTTGATGTCATCCGAGGGCGCGATGATCGTGTCGCAGCAATTTGCGAAGCGTGCGCTGAGTTTCACAGCAAGTTCGATCACCATGTTCTGCTCAAACGGCATGTAATGGGCGTATTTTTCGTACTGGGTATGGTATGTGAAAACGACGGGCATGTCATACGCGCCGCCCAGATGAAGCCCCGTCTGGCCCAGCAGGAAGGGGTGATGCACATGCACGATGTCGGGCCCGATCTGCGCGAAACGCAGTTGCACATCAAGCCACAACGGCAGGGGCAGTGAGAACGCCGTGGCATTGAAATTGCGGATGGACCAGATGCGGAACACATCCGGCTCGGGTTGCGCCGGAGGGTCGTATTCGGGCGCGAAAATGAAGACCCGGTGGCCGTTGCGGCGCAATTGTCCCGCCAGCGTTTCCACGGCGATGGGGACTCCGCCGATGAACGGCTTGTAATTGTTGGTGAACATCGCGATCTTCATTTCGATATGCCTTACAACCGCGCAGGGACACCGTCAACTACTTCGGCGGACAATCACGGACGAAGAACGAATTGAGCAGCACAATTTCGCTGCGCGGGAGAAACGAGGCAAGCGGCCCGTTGACCTCATCGAGCAGCAAACACAGTTCATCCCCGGAGGAAGCCCGCCCGATGCGGCCGCGCAAATCAGCGCAGCTCCGCGAGTACACGAACTTGTCCGACAGAAATCCCGGATCGAAGAACGTCCTGCGGTGCAGGGTGGATATGCCGTGCCCGGCCAGCCGTTCATAATGAAGAGCTGTGGGATAGCCCTTGTGCTTTGCGAACGCGTAGCATGGATATTCCTCGTCGTAGCGAACCATGAGGCGGTCGCGCGTGACTTTGGCAATGATGGATGCCGCCGCGATGGAGAAGCATTTTGCGTCGCCCCTGATAATGGATTGCTGGGGGATGGGGCAATTTTCAAGCCGCAGGGCGTCGAGCAGCAGACAATCGGGCGAAAATTCAAGGTTTTGGAGCGCGCGCCGCGCCGCAAGTTTCGTGGCTTTAAGTATGTTCAATGCGTCAATTTCGTCGGCTGCGGCCAGCCCCACGCCCACGCTCAGCGCGCGTTCCATGATCGCGCCGTAAAGCGTCTCGCGCCTGGCGGGTGAGAGCTTCTTGGAATCGTTGACTCCGGGAATGCGCGCGCCCGGCTCAAAGACAACGGCGGCGGCGCAGACAGGGCCGGCCAGCGGACCGCGTCCCGCCTCGTCGATGCCCGCCACAAGCCGCAGGCCCTGTGCGTGAAGGCCGCGCTCGATATGGTAAAGACCTGCGCTCATCAGCCGAGGCCTGTCATCAAACCACGGACAACCACGGACGAAGAACGAGGTGGAGAGGCGTTAAAATGTCCAAGGGCGACACCGATGCGCATTTCATGAGCATTTTGTTGGTCATTGGCGGTTTTTACTCATAAACAAATACGAACGCCATTTCCATGAAGAAACATCAAATGACATATCAACGGTTGCTGGCAGCAATATGGGCCGCGCTTGTGTGCGCGGCGACACCCTGCGGCGGGACGGAGACAACCGCCGCGCAGACGCCCCCGCCGAATGCCGGCGGCCGCCGCGAGGTGCTTGTGGCAAAACTGGATGACCAGATCATCAATCCTGTCACGGCGCGTTTCATAGAAAAAGCCATCGAGCAGGGCGAGCGCGAGGGCAAGCCCGTTCTTATCCAGCTCGACACGCCCGGCGGCGTTCTGCAGTCCACGCGCGAAATCGTGAAAGCCATTTTCGCCAGCCGCGTGCCGGTGATCACTTATGTGTACCCCAACGGTTCGCGCGCGGCCAGCGCCGGCGTGTTCATCACCATGTCCAGTCATGTGGCGGCCATGGCCCCCGGCACGCACATCGGCGCGGCGACGCCCGTAGACATCTCGGGCCGCGGCCCCGCCATCCGTCCGCCCGGCGAACAACCCGCGACGACATCTCCCTCAACTCTGACACAGCGCCTCATGCCTTCGCCCGGCGACATCTTAGGCAATCCGCAGGACGCGATGAGCGAAAAAGTGCTCAACGACACGCTGGCTTGGATCGAAACGATTGCGCGCATCCGCGGACGCAATGCCGACTGGGCGAAACTGGCCGTATCACAGAGCGCTTCCATCACGGCGCAAAAGGCGCTGGAGCTCAAGGTGGTGGACATTGTCGCGCCTGATTACGAAACACTGTTTCGCGAGCTTGACGGGCGCAAGGTGGCCGTCGAGGGCGGAGAATTCACCCTGCGCACCGCGGGCGCCACGATGCAGACGCTCGAGCTTTCCCTTCGCCAGCGAATTCTGAACGCGCTCGCAACCCCCAACGTCGCCTATATCCTCCTAATGATCGGCCTGGCAGGACTGTTTTATGAGGTCACCCATCCCGGCCTGATCGTGCCGGGCGTTGTGGGCGGCATTTCGCTGCTGCTTGCCGCTCTCGCGCTCAACATGCTTCCCACGAACTACGCCGCCATTCTGCTCATTCTGGCGGGCATCGGCCTGATCATCGCCGAAATAAAGTTCACAAGCTACGGCCTGCTCACCGTGTGCGGCGCCATATGTTTTTTCTTCGGATCGCTTGCGCTGTTCGACGAGAGGGTTACGGGCATCCGTGTCTCCATGACCATCATACTGCCTGTTGTCCTGGCCACGGCGGGCGTCCTTGCGATGCTGGTGTTTCTTGTGATCAAAACGCACCGGAGGCGTCCGTCGGTGGGCGAGATCAGTTTCATCGGCGAGATCGCGCAGGCCACTACCGACCTTACCCCGGAAGGAAAAGTTTTCTACAACGGCGCCTATTGGGATGCCACCTCGCGACGCCCGGCCGCGCGCGGAGCCAAGGTGCGCATTGTGAGATTCGAGCACTTTCACCTTTTTGTCGACCCGGAGTGATCGGGCGCAATTATTGGTTTTGCCAGTCCTCGATACCCGACACGGACGGCAGGACTGTCAGCCGCAAAGTCACGCTGCGCGATGTTCCCGCTTTGTCGCGCGCGGTGATTCCAATGGAGTAATCGCCCTCCGCGGTCGGCGTTCCCGACAGCGCGCCCGAGCCCGACAGTGTGAGGCCGGGGGGCTGGCCGCTTGTGATGCTCCATGTGTAGGGCGTGGAGCCGTTGCTGGCCTTGAGCGTGCGCGAGTAGGCTGTGTCCCGCCGGGCGGGCGGCAGGCCGCAGGTGTTCACGCTGAGCGACATTGATTTGAAAATCCAGGTGTCCGGATCGAAGCTCAATTCGACGGGAACAAACGCGCCCGTGTTCAAGCTGTAACTCTGTGAGGCCATGGAATTGAGCACAGTGGTGGTCATCCTGGTTCCGGCGGCGTTGGTCATCTGGATGTCAACCGGCATGACGAAGGGGGAGCCGCTCTGCGACTGGGTGATGCGCAGGGACAGCATGCCCGATGATTCTCCGCCGGGCGCGGCCGATCCTGTATAATAATATCGCGGGCGCCCGGACGTCTCGCTGCCGCCCGGGCGATATAGCCACTGGCTGAAAAAACTTGAGAGGTCCTGCCCTGAAACAGCTTCGGCCACAGTTTCAAAATCGAGCGAGAGGGCTGTTCCATAGGCATAGTGTGAATCGGCGGCCCAGACGCGCAACAGGGTGAACATGTTCGCGTCGCCGATGACATGGCGCAACATGTGGAGAACCCAGGCGCCCTTGCGGTAGACAACGCTTCCGTTGAAGCTGTCGCTGTTGGGTCCCACGAGGGGCACGCTCGTGGAGACACCCTGCGTGAGCCATTCGTTGACGCAGGTGTGATAAGCCGCAAGGCCGCTGATGTGTTCCACCCAGAGCGCCTCCGCGTAGGTGCCGAAACCCTCGTTGAGCCACAGATGGTCGAAATTGCGGCATGTGATCATGTCACCATACCACTGGTGCGCAAGCTCATGAATGTTGCGCCGTTGCAGGCCATCCTGGACGTCGCCGCCGGGCATGCTCGTGCAGGTCTGATGCTCCATGCCCGCGCCGTCGGTGTGCGAGGCCGTCCAATATTTTTCCGTCAGAAAGGGATACTCGCCAAAGGTGTCCGCAAAGAAATTCATGACCTGAAGCGTTCCCGCCGCGGCGTTGCCCTCAACGCCGATGTTCTCAGGAAAAATGTGGTGGCTGATGGGCATGGTCGTTTTGCCGTCGCGGCTGGTGTAGACGGCGCTCACAGCGGTGTAATTGGTGATGCACATCGACAGAAGATATGTGGCGATGGGGAAATGGTTGTTCCACGTCCATGTTTCCGTGGCGCCGTTGTTCGTGATCGCGGCAAGCGCGCCGTTGGAGACAACACGCCAGCCTGCTCCCGACGGGATGGTGATGCGCTGGGTGGTCGTGGCAGCCTTGTCATCGGGCAGGTCCTTGCAGGGCCACCACTGGCGCGCGCCAGAAGGCTCGCTGAAAGTGAAGAGCACCGCCTTGGAGGGCGAGCCGTGGTAATCAAGCAGGTAAGGCGGGCTGAACGCGCTGGATGTGCTGGGGCGTCCATGGTAAACCACCCGCACCCGGAATTCATTCCCTGCCGGCACGGGGGCGGGCAAAGTGATGTAGAGGCGCAGGCCGGAAATTGACCATGGCAGGGCGGATGTTCCAGGACCGCTGTCAACCGAATCCACTATAAGATTGCCGGAATTCGAGTCAAAATCGAGCGCCACGGTTTGCAGTGTTGAGTTCAGGCTGTGCGCGCCCATCCAAACCGTTGCGGCATTCAGCACTGAGTCGGTCATGCCCGGCGACCATGCGCAGTCATACCACTGGACATCGTAGAGCGCCTGCAGCGGATCGGGGTCGGGCTGGGCCTGGATGCCTGCGGGAGCATCACTGAAGACGCGAGAAAAATGGGCCTCCTCCGCGGTTCCATCAAGCGCGAAGAGTGTTGTTCCCTCCCATGTCACGCCTGCGGCAGCCCCCGCGCGTTCGATGCCGGCTTGGTTATTGCCCGGACGCAGATACATCGGGCTGATGCGCAACATAAGCCCGTCGCGCCGTTTGACAGGCCTCATGTCAAGCGGGCGTCCGTTCACTTCCACGCGCGCCACGGTTGCGCCGGGCACAAACAGGCCGTAATCGCGCCGGGCGTCGTCAGCGGTCAGACTGAACGGGAGAACGATGGCATCCGCCGCGGCTTTGTCAGACATCACACCAGCCCCGACGCGCGCTGGCACATACCGTCCGGTCCAATCAACAGGCGCTGCCGGACACATCGCCGCGCACAACACAAACGCGTGCAACCAGTGGAAAAACCTGAAGTGAATCGACATTTGATATGACATCATTAACGTACAGGTTCGGAGTTCGATCTTCTGTACAGTCGAACTCCGAACCGTGTGTTTTAATCCGGCGGCAAAGCCCGCCGGAGGTTATTGTGAGCCGAAAAGCCCAAGGCTCATCGGCAGGGCATCCGTTGCGTCCCAAGTGCCAAACACAACGAAAGTGTTTTTGCGGCCCGTGGGAAGCGCGCAGCGATACGGACCAAGGATCGTCACGCCGGCGGCGCGGACTTCGGCAAAATGCCATCCGCGCCCGACAGCGAACGGCGGCTCAAATCCCTGGTAAGGAACGCCTGCGGCTTCCACGCTCCCATCGAGCACGAAATCCAACGGCGGCGCGTCGGGCGAGGTGTTGATGAACATCACATGCGCCTCGGCATACGGCACCTTGTATGACGGAATTTCCAAGATCAGCGGTTCGATGACCGGTTCTCCTGAGACAGATCCCGTCACAAGGATCGTGTAGTCAATTCCACCGGAAAAACTGACGGGCTCGGTTGGAATAATGGTTGTGGCGCCATGGACCGTCGTCACATCCAGCAGATAACTGCCGGCGGGCACGGATTTGTATTGCGACGCGCGCGTGTATGCCATGCCATAGAACACCGTTTTGCGGTCGAGCCGGACATCGACATTCACAAGGCCGGGCGCCGCATGGATGAAACGGTACTTGGCCATGCCGGTTCCGGGGGGAATCGCCAAGCCGCCCGTTTCGGATTGCGCGACAACCATCATCTGCAATCCGGCAAACGCCAGCAAGGTAAGTGCAAGTTTTCGAAACATCATCTTCATTCTCCATTCATCAGAAATCAATCTTCAGGGTTGGATTGAATGTGCAGGTGTTGACCGACAAGTTGACGGTTCGCATGAGCATCCGTCTTCCGTCTTTTATCCTTGCGATCACGCGGTAGTTGCCCGACAGCGCCTGGTTGGGCCTGGACAGCCCGCCGTACTCGGCATGGTACTGGAAGCCGAGTTCGTTTTCGAAACCGGCCGGGCCGTTCACATTCTTCAGCGGCACATTGGTCAGCACGATGTTTGTTATGCGCGGACCTCCGCCGCTGACCTGCAGGCTCATCACTTTGCTGACGGGCATGCCGCCAAGGGTCACCAGCACGCGCATGCCGGTCTGAACGGCTTCGCCCGCCATCGGGATGACTCGGGTGATTGTCGCCGGCGGTTTCGCCGCAGGATCCGACACAAATGTCACGTTGATCTGCGCGGTCAGGAAGCGTTTCGTGACGATCTCCGTCGGACTGAACTTGACGATCAGCCGTCCGTCACCGAGTTTCTCGCCGGGCGCCAGCGAAACGGGGAACGCGGAAGGAAGCGTTGACTCCACGATCTTGAAAAGCGCCGCGTCGGGTCCCGTGATGGTGATCGAGTTGATGGTAAGCATGCATTGGGGGTGGATGTTCCCGATTGACAGGTCGAGTTCCCTGCCGCACGGGCCGTTGCGCTGGATGACCGTGGGCTGGAAAGCCAGCTTGACCGGCAACGCCAGACTGTTGCTCATGTCGGGCGATTCGCCGCTGACCGTGCAGCTCTTGCTCAATCCGCCTTCAGCCACCACGAGCAGTGTGGCCGTCTTGGGGCCCGCTGAGGTCGGAGTGAACTTGATGGTGATCGGATAACAAGTTCCGCCTCCGTTGATCGTGAGCGGATAGGTTGGCATGTTGACGATCTTGAATTCCGTGGTCGCCGGTTCGAATCGGATGCCGTTATCCGGAATCGTCATTGGGCACAGGCCTGTGTTGCAGATAGAAACAACCTGCTTGAGTTCCTGCTGGTCCTCCGGGCAGACGGAGCCGAACTCGATCGGGCATGGCGCGATGTCGATGACTGGCGGGGGCGCCGTTCCGGTCACGACAACGGGTATTGTTGGCCGCGCGGGATCGCTTGTGGCGATGGTCACCGTGGCGGTCTGTGGTCCTCCGAATGTCAGGGGAGTGAACGTCACCGACGCCATGAGGGCTGTCTGCGGTTTGAGGTTCACAGGGAATGAGCTGAGGGAGCTGACCGTGAATTCGGGGGAACCGGCGATTGTGATGCCGGTGATATTCACCGGGCAATCACCCGCGTTGAGCACCTGGAGCTCGAGCGATTTGGAGTTGCCGACACAGATATTGCCGAACGCTCCGCCGCTTTCGATGGAAGCGCGGACATCGGGCGAACCGATGCTGCCCGCCACGGCGACATCGAGTGTCGGGCGGTTGGGATCGTTGCTCGTGATCCGATAGGTTGCCTGTGTCAGACCGGGAGCGGATGGCGCGGTCAGGCGGACGGTGAAGTCCACGTGGTCGCCAGCCGCGATGGTCAGCGGCAACACCGGCTGGGGACTGCCATTGGTCGGAACCAGCACGAACGCCGGATTCGCCGGGCCTGTATAGGTGATGCTGTCCACGCGCAATTCGTTGCATCCGGTGTTGAACACTTGGAGCAGACGGTCAACGGTCTCGCCAGGGCAATTCACGCCGAAATCAAGAACCGTCGTGTTCACGTCAATTTTGCCTCCGGCCACCGTAAAATTGGCGTCTGACATGGCCCAGAAGATATTGTTCATCGCCTCGACCTTGATTCGCGCTTGTGTCGTGGTCACTTGCGGCAACGCCACATCCTCGCTGCCATCGTTGGGTGTGTTGGACGTGAGCAGGTAGGGGAATGTCCATCCGCCATCAGTGGACATGCGGATGTTTACCTGTGTGACATTGATGGGTGGGGCGTCGGTGTTGGCGACATCCCAATTAATGGTGGCCGTGCAGGTGCATGTGACGGCGGTGTTGGGGAAGATGATCTTGAACGGTCCGGCAGTTCCGACGACGTTGAGCGTCATGTCGTCGCCGTTGACGCCGCCGCCGCCAGCCTTGTTGTCGCGGGCCGTCAGACGGAAGCGCATAGGGTTGCGCGCCACCGAAGGCAGCTTTTCGCCGAATGTTTGGGTGTGGTTGATGAGGTCGGACAGCTTCGGGATGGTCCGCGAAGGGCTGACCGTTGGATTGTAAGAGCGGCAAATCGGGCTTGCGCCATTGTCGGGATCATTGACATTCAGGGCGGCGCCCGTGTCGAGCTCCTCCCAGCAGTAGGTCAGAGGATCGTTATCGGGATCGGTTGCCGTTCCGGTCAGGGTGAAAGGTGTCAGGATCGGAATCGAATAGTCCGTTCCGGCATACACAATTGGCGGGGAATTGCCGGTGCTGATCTGGACGGCGCATGCGTTTCCGCCGCCCGATTGCGAGTATGTGTGGATCTCATCGAGGCTGGCGGCATGGAAATAGGGATCGCTGTGGGGTTGCAAGTCATTGGCGCCGCAGATGCCGGCGTAGCTCATGATGGTCGAGCCGCTGCCGGGCTCCATCGCTGTCGCGGCGACCCACTGGCCCGGATATCCGCTGCAGGTTGGGGCGTTCCATGTGTGCATGCCGTTGAACTGGTGTCCCATTTCATGGGCGACGTAGTCGATCCAGAAGGCGTCGCCCGTGGGGGCGCCGGAGCCGGTGACACCGCGCGCCTTGTTGGCGTTGACGCAAACCCGACCGCTCACCACGCCGCCGCCGCCCGTGCTGAACACATGGCCGATGTCGTAGTTGGCGTTGCCGATGATGGCGTCAATGTTTGTCTGGTTCTCGCCCATCATCGCGCCGCCATCGTTGTTCGTGTAAGGCTGCGTTGCCGCATCGGTGTAGACGAGCAGGTTGTTGTTGGCGATCAAAATGAGGCGGATGGCAAGCTCAGCCTCAAACACTTGGTTGATGCGGTTGATCGCGGTGACGATGCCAGCCTGCCCCGCAGCCACATTGGGCGGATTGGGGGCGGATTGGAACGTGGTATACTCAGCCGTGGCGGCGTTTGCCAAGCGATAGGTGCGAAGCGTGGGCCCGCACATCATCGGGTGCATCTCGCGCAACGCCGCCTGCAACTCCGTGGGAGGCTCAACGAGACAGCGCCATGGCTCCTTGGTGGTCAGGTCCTTTTTATAATAGGATGAATAGAGGGACGTGTCGTTTTGCCACCAAGGATCAATGTACCACGCGCCGGACGGACTGAGAACCGACGCGTGAAATCCCTGCGGAGTCCAGTCAAACCGCACGTTGGCCGCAGGATCGTCCACCCCCTGGCCGGAATATGTTTTGATGGCGGGGAATTTGGCCGCCAGTTCCGGTTCCATGATGGGCGACTCCACGATGCGGAAGCGCACATACTTGCCCTCGGGATTGGGCAGCGTGATTTCAAGCGGAGCGGATTGAGCGCGTATCGTGAACTCCATCGGCGCCGCTTTGACGCGCACCAGCAACGCATCCGCATCGAGCGCATGCAGCGTGAATTTCTCGGGGCGGATCCATGGCAGTTTGCCCGCTGCCGCCGCCGGAGCGGCATCCACCGGCGACCATAATCCGTCGCTGGAAACGGCGGACGCAAAGGCATTGCCCCAAACGAGGAATAAAATCATAACGGGGAGCATCACTGCCCGTTGTAAATCAAAGTCTTTACAGTGAATCCATTTCATCTTGGCATCCTCCTGATTCTTATCATTAATGAATGTCACGACGCTATGCGCGCCGCGCCTCCACGCCTCCGCCAACCATCACATTACACGGCTTTTCGCCGGTTTAACATCACCTGCTTTCAATAAAGTGCGAGAGAAAAAATGCCATAATATCATTCAGATCAAAGCATAATACGAAACCAATATTTTAGAACCAGCTTTATAAATGTGTCGTAAAACAGATGATGTAAAGTAAAATATATGGTTTTTTTTCGCCCAAAGTCGTTTTACGCAACCCATGCCAGGAGCGCGCGGCGGCTTGTCCGATGTTGCCGCGTGGCGGTTCTTGTCCTGATCGCCTCTCTGTTTCAAGGCATCGGATTCTGCCAAAGCGGGGGGGCGGTCCGTGTGAAATTCCAAGCCACGACCCCGGATGGGAACGCCATGATCAGCGGCGTGGAAGTCACCTTCGGCTCGGGCAGGGATCGCTCAAGGACCTTCACGGCCATCACGAACCAGGAAGGGCTGGTGAACCTGCCGGCGGATGAGGACCCGTTCACCAATCCTGTCGATGTGCGGATCGTCGCGTTTCCAAGGCCTCAAGATCGAGCCGTGCGGCTCAAGTGGGAAGGCAAAGCCAGTCAGTTGTTGCGTGTGACCAAGGCATTCGAGATTCGATTCACGGCGCAACAGATTACCAAGCTCCGGGATAACGTTGTCAGCATCCCGTTCGCGAAGATTGTTGTCACTCCCCTTGTGGAGAAGAAAATGGTACCGGCCACGCTGAAAATCGGCATGGGAGGTGAGAATGCCATCTCCTTCATTTTCATTGTCTTCGATTCATCAGAGTATCGTGACAACTCGCCCGCCATATTGTACTGCCCAAACGGTTCGGACACCCAGGCTCTTCATGTGGAGGGGAGATTGACCAGGACGGTTGTCGTCACGGGGCTTTACCTCGACGGGGCCAACGATTACAGAGGCTCGTGCCGTTTTGCGCTTCCGGTCCCCGGTGGGGAGCGCAGGCTGACCCTCGAGTTGCGCCTTCAATCGCAGCAGTTTGACGCATGGAAGGAGCGGGTCATTGAAATCATGACCGGGATCGCGGGACAGAACACCGCACAGCGGCTCAACGATGTCCAAGGCTTCTTTCAGGACCGCCGTCCGGACAATGGTAATGCTATGAATGGAGGGCTCTACTATCCCCCGAATATCTACTTCCCCTTGGATTTCGACGCCACCAAAAGCGATGCCCCGGAAAATATGTTCCATGAATGGTCGCACGCGATCATGGACCGGTGTTACCAAGCCAACGAACCGGGAGTTGGCCACGAACCGGACGAAAGGGTTACTCCGGCCATTGCGTGGTCCGAGGGCCGGGCCCACTTCGTCAGCGCCTGCTTCTGCCGCGCCTTGGGGGGTAATCCCGGAAACCTCAGCCCCCAGGAGGCTCTCGCGAGAGAATATGTTCTCCTGCCGGAAGAATGCATGGGATCGCGTCACGAGCTCATTGTCTGCACCGCGCTGCTGACATTCTACGAGCGGCGGGGCTTGCAGGGCGGCGCGGAGATCCTCACGGACTTCTACACGGGATACTCGGGTATCCGGAACTGCCGGGATTTCTTCAATGCCGTCAGAACAGCTAACGCGGGCGACACCAATATAGTCGATATCGCATGCCAGGTGGAAATTCTGTTTCGGATCACTCCCCCGAATCGCTCCCTCTTCCGCGCCCAGATCATCGAAGGGCAGGAAAAAAAAGCCGGTCAGCCCTTGCGTCTTCAGGGCCGCGTCATCACGGCCAACGGACGCCCGCTCATCCCGGAATTCCGCCTGCCTGTCCGGGTCAATGCCAGCTTCTCCACCGACCGCATCACTTACGCCTGGTCCGAAAAAGGCAGGGAGTTGGGAAAGGGAGAGAGGCTTGCCTACATGCCGCCCGACAACAACGTGCATGAGATCCGGCTCCAGGCGTACCTGCAGGCGCCCATGGGCACGAACGTTCTTATCGGCGATGTGACCCGCAACGTGCAGGCTGCACAGGGCGGGCCCCGGGACGCATACACCATGGATTGGTGGCTGTTTAAGCCAGTCAACTGGAACTCCTCTCAGGAACTCCGGTTCACTATTCAAGGTCCCCTGTTCACGGTCGCGCGGGAAAACATGGACGGCAGCACCCGCAACCTGAACATCGAAATCCCATCACAGCCGGCGGGACAAGAGCTCAAGTATACTTTAAAGGGGGATATGCGGAACCGGCGGGTTGATGAGAGTTTGGCAGCCAATGCGAAACTGCATCAGCTCTGGCAATGGAAGATCACCGACTCCAAGGGAACCCGGTACGACCGCCGCCCGAATCCGGAGTGTTCGATCGTGGCAGGAGAGCGCACCGAGGTCGTCTTCTTCTTAACGCGTCCAAAGCAGATGGTTGATGGGCAGATAATACAGCCGCCGTCGACATATCCAACGTTGCCTGCAATCAAAATAACGTTCATTCCAAAAACAAAGTGAGGGAAAGAGTGATGCGTCCGTCCAATGGCAACAGCATGATTCTCACAATCGCGATCATGGCCGCCGCCGTCATCTCAGCGCACGCCGGCGCGCTGGATAAACCGCTTATCGCCAGGGAAGACCGCGCGGTTTCACCAACAAAAACAACCCGCAAGAGTGTGTTCGATCAACCGCTCATCGTAAGGGAACCGAAACCGGAAGACAAGTTCGCTGAAGAAACGGGAACTGCCGAACCGTTGGAGGCGTCACCCAATGTCAAGGAAACCGGGACCAGGACGCAACCCGCGAAGACAACCCGCAAGAGTGTGTTCGATCAACCGCTCATCGTAAGGGAACCGAAACCGGAAGACAAGACCGCTGAAGAAACGGGAACTGCCGAACCGTTGGAGGCGTCACCCAATGTCAAGGAAACCGGGACCAGGACGCAACCCGCGAAAACAACCCGCAAGAGTGTGTTCGATCAACCGCTCATCGTCGGGGAGCCTAAACCGGAAGAAAAGTCCGCTGAAGAAACGGGGACTGCACCGGGAGACGCCGAGGTGAAGTACCGGCGCGGATACGCGCTCGAGTATGGCGACGGCGTCGACACGGATACGCTTGAAGCGGTAAAGCTTTACCGCGAGGCGGCTGACCTTGGCCACGCGAAGGCGATGGACAGGCTTGGGAGCATGTATTTTAAAGGCTCCGGTGTTGAAAAAAATCCGGTCGAGGCCGTCCGGTGGTTCCGTGCCGGCGCGGAAAAGGGTTGTGTCCGCGCGCAGTTCAACCTTGCCGTATGCCTTTATAAGGGCAATGGTGTTGCGAAAAACCAGGATGAAGCGATCAGGTGGTATCGCAAGGCTGCCGCCAGCAATTACGCGTCGGCGCAATTCAACCTTGGCATGATCATCTATCGCAGCGCTGGCATTCCCGCGGACAAGGAGGAAGCCATACGGTTATTCGAGGCGGCCGCCGCACAAGGACACGAAAAGGCGAAACTGGTTATAAAGCGTTATCGTGCCCAGGGAACAGCCGCAACCAGGGATGCGGAAAAGACGCCCCAGACCAAGCCAGCAAAGACCAGCGATTCGGAGAAGGCTGCTCAGGCCGCGCCCGCCGAACCTGATGCCGGATCCAACCCAACCAGCGACGACGTCAAGCGGGCCATGAACGATGTCCGCGAGCAATATCTGAACAAGATTTTGCGCCGGTATGCGGGGCAATGGGAAACGCCTTGGGGCAAATTCGTGACCGCCGCCGACAAAGGCCTGCTGCGCGGCCAGTATGCGCGCAACGGCGGCAAGCTGCAGGGCAAGCTGGCGCGCGACGAGGAAAGCGTCAACGCCGAGTGGAAGGAGACCAACGGCGACTCGGGAACCATGATACTGCAATTGGACGAAGACGGGAAGACCCTTGTGGCGCGGTGGGAAAAATCCGACAAGTCAGACAAAGGCGAGTGGAAAGGCAAACCCATCGGAAACGGCACGGACAAAAGCAACGCAGAACCTGAGAAACCAGCAGACTCGCAGAGCCCCGAGTGACCGTTTCGGCCAGACATGGGGTTGTCCCCTCCCGGCCCGAAGCGCGCAGATCGTGAACGTGGTGAGCAGCCCATGATCCTTGGGTTTGAATGTGCCTTTGCCATTTGCCCGCCGCGCACACAATACGTCCAACCCGCCATGCAATAGCTTGACCTGCGATCCGGCACATCGCATCACCTTTATCCATGGGTGTTCGCACCAAACTTATCCTTGGGTTTTTTCGATGTCCATGACCAGGCGGCCGCTGGCGCCGATCCATGAGATGCGCGTTGTTTCGTGGTCGTACCCGCCCGGCATTGCCCCGCCGGACGCCCGGCGCGCCGCCAGGCGTTTCACGCGGCAAGGCGCCAATACCGTCATCACAGAGGACAACCGCTACATCCTCTACAATCCCCCGCCCAGCGCCCCCGCTCCCCATTTCCATTTCGTCCCCACGGCCGCGCAGCCGGACGCTCCCGGCAACACGCATCGTCGTCCAGGCGATGCACGCCGAGGGCATCCGCGTCATCCATCACGTCACGTTCTGTTACGCTTCGCGGGATTTCATGGAACAACACCGCGACTGGACCCAGCGCGACGCGCGCAACCCGTCCGAACCGCTGTTTTTCGGCGATTATGGCGGCGTATGGCTTTTCTGCCTGAACAATCCCGATTTCCGCGGCAAATTCATTTCCACGGCAGCCGCTTTCACGCATGAGACGGGAGTGGACGGGTGGATGATCGACGAGACGGAATTTCTCCCCGACTGGTTCTCGTGCGGATGTGTTCATTGCCGGGCCGCATTTCGCGGATACGCGCGCAAGGGGCAGCCGCCGCCCGCGCCCGCCGACCATGCGGCGCGCGAAAGGATCACGCAACTCCTCGGAAACTTCCCCGAGGCGGCGGCGTGGCGCGCCTCCGCGCCGGGCGATGTTTCGGTCAATGTCATGCGCCGCAACGACGGTTCGCTTGCCGTGCATCTGCTCAACACAACCGGCGCGTTGCGCGCCTTCGGCCCCGGGCGGGGGACGCCGCTCGGAACGCGGCCGTCGATACCGCGCCGGCGCATCCGCAATATCCAAGTGGAGATGGAATGCCCCGCCTGTCCCGCCGGTCAACCGGTCATTCACCATTTCTGGTGCGCGGCCGCCGCGCCATGCCCCTTCGAGTGGAACAACGCGGCATTGCGTCTCTTCGTTCCGGAGATTGGGGATTATGCCGTGATTGATGTCCCCGCTCCCGGAAATTCCGTCAGCCCATGAACTGAGCGTCCCGGGACGCGATGCGCCGTAGCGCTCATCACGAGTTGAGTTTGACGGTGTAGTTGCGGGTTTCGCCGGGACGGATGGTGACTTCGTGCTCGTAATCGGGATATCCCTTGCGGCTCAGGCGCACTTGGTAGACGCGCGCCTCGATGTCGTTGATGACGGCGGGTGTTTTGCCCATATATTTGCCGTCGAGGTAAATAGACGCGCCTTGGGGCCGGGTGTTGATTTCAATTCCCCCACTATTGTAAGGATGCCGTCTGGGACCGTCGCCGCCTTCGACGCGGAATGTCGCCGATCCCTCGGCATATTGCCCGTCTTTTGGACCGGGCTCAATCCCCCGCACCTCGATGCCCTGAAGCTGTTGGGGGCCGGGGCCCGCTGTTTTCACGCGCTGCAACAACGCCGTGGCGCCGCCGCTGGCGCGAGGGAATGGATCGCCCGACGAATAGCCTTGCCATTGGTTGAAGAACGGATACTTGTCCCGCACGGCCACGATGGTGATGCGGTTTATGCCGCGGGGGCCGGTGACTTTCAGCTCGTAGTTGTCGTCGGGGATGTAATAGGTTGATCCGCCCTCAATGTGGTTGGACCGGTCGTAGTAGTTGGGATAGAACTGGCGGGTTTCGCCGGACGGATCCTCACTGAAGATGAACACATGCGCGCTGCGCGTGACACGGAAGTAGACGCGGATGCGCTCGCCGATTGAGTAGCTGTTGCGGGTTGTCCAGACCGATGCGCGGAAATCGTTGTGCGGCGGCGGCGGGATGGGTTCGATGCCGCGAGTCTCCGGCAGCGGCAGCGGCGCGATGCCGCTGGCGGTTGCTTTGCGCAAGGCCGGGGCGGTGGCGGCATCGCCGGGCGGCGCGGCTTTCTTGTCAACTCCGACAGCGGAAACCACAATAGCGAGCGCCATGAAGGCGCATGTTGCGACAACAACGCGAATGTTCATCTTTGTTCTCCTCTTATGGGATCATATTCGCTGTTTTACAGGCGCATGCAAGCTTTAATCGGCGCAACATCGGAGCCACGGCGGGCAACGGTCATGCCTGCGATGGGCACACGGGATCATCAATCATGTCATGCAATGATTTGACGCAGAGCGCGTTTCAGCAGCACGCCGGCCATGGCGCGGCGGTAATCGGCGCCGCCGCGGAAATCGTCAATGGGCTGCACCTCTTCCTGGGCGATGCGCGCGGCTTCATCAATCGCCTTGCCTGACAGCGTCATACCGCCATCGCCCGTCCGGACGGCGGCCCCGGTCAGGAACTCCTCCGTTCTTCGTGCTTTCATTGGGCTGGGCCCGGCGCTTCCAAAAGCCGCATAAAATCGCCCGCTCTCCGAGACCGCGCACGAGCAGCACACCATCGATATGTTCATGGCGCCGCGTTTGCCAAGTTTCTGCCATGCGGATTTCCATGCGGCGGGGAAGCGGATGGACACGATCATTTCATCGTCTGCGAGCGCCGTCTTGCGGTAATCGAGAAAGAAATCGCGCAGCGACAGCAGGCGCGGGCCGTTGGCGTTGCGCAATTCCAGCGCCGCGTCAAGCGACAGCAGCGCCGTCGATCCGTCGCCGGCGGGCGAGGCCGAGACGATGTTGCCGGCGATGGTTCCGCGGTTGCGTATCTGCGGCCCGCCCACCGACAGCGCCGCGCCGGCAAGACAGGTCACGGGCAGTTCCGCGAGACGGGAAAATGTGGCGCAACAGCCCGCTGTGTATATTTCCGCGGCGCCGGGCGGCATCCGGTCCGCCGGCGGATTGTCATTGCGCGCGCGCTTGATTTCATCCAGCCCGGGGATGTGCGAGAGATCGATGTAGTTTTTTGCCGGACAGCGGCCGCGATTCATCATGACGATCAGGTCCGTGCCCCCGGCGATGAACGACGCGGCGGCGCCGTGCTCGCGCTTGAGAGCAAGCGCCTCCTCAATCGTGTGCGGCTGAAAAAACATGATGAAGTCATGATTACAGCCCAACTGGGGCGCAAATCAAGTGATCTGATGTGAAAATAACACACATCCTGACAAACTATTATCAAAACACCTGAATTTCGCGCCGCCGCATTCGTAGATGCCAACCACAGAGAGGACCTCCGTAGTTGACGGAGGGAAGCATCTCATCAGGTTTTGAAGCACAATCGTTTCCTTAGTGTCCGGTTGGCCTCCATTTCCCGGATAGCATCTTCCCGCCTCACGCAGCTCTTCTCACATTACCATGGAGCAAAGCTCCACACAAGGAGGCCAATCATGGCCAATGGAACCGTCAAATGGTTCAACGACTCGAAGGGATTCGGGTTCATCACTCAAGAGAGCGGGCCCGACCTGTTCGTGCATCATACATCCATCGTCAGCGATGGATTTCGCAGTCTCAACGAAGGCGACGCTGTCTCCTTTGAAAGCGCGCCCGGACCGAAGGGGCCGCAAGCGAAAAACGTTCGCCGCATCAGCTAACCCTGTCCGGCGGGGACACACTTGATTGAAAAGCCGCGCATGGGCGCAAACCCATGCGCGGCTTTATTCTTTAGCGTTTGTCTGTGTCTGTCCTCTCGCGCCGCCGCGGGCTAATACCCGTTCCAGCTTTCCACCTGTGATGCCGTGTTGGCGGCGCTGATCAGAAACCCCTCGTATGTTCCGGCGTAAATGTTGCCGTCGGCGTCGATGCTGACGGGATTGAGCTGGTATCCGCGGGCGACTTGGAACTGGTACTGGATGGCGCCCGTGGCGGTGTTGACCACGGAAACCAGGCCATCCTGATCGGGGATGGCGGCGCGGCCATTGACGCACAACGGCGCAACGGGCGCGGAATCCAGCGAGCACGACGCGCTCCACACGACGCCATTGTCGAAGGTCGTGCGGTCGAGCGTGCCGCCGGTGGCGCGTTGCAACAGCGCCGAGCCGTCCGGCGTGAGCGCCTGCGACGAAACGCTCGCGCGCGTCCAAGCCGCGATCCCCGTGCCAATATTGATCGCGTTCATGTAATACTCGCGGTCCGCAACAAAGACACGGTTGGCCGACAACGACGCCGCAGGCCAGCTGTCGGCAGGACTGTAATAGCGGTTCGAATTGCGCTGGTAGCGCCATTTGAGCGAACCGTTTGACGTGTTGAGCGCGTAAAAATAACTGTCCCATGCGCCGAAAAACACGGCTCCGCCCGCGACAAAAGGTTTCGTCTCGATTGAGTAGCCCGCGTAATACTTCCAGTTTTCCGCGCCCGTGAGCAAATTGAGCGAATACAGATAAGCCGAATTCGACGCGCCTGTGCCGTTGCTGCCGATGTAGACAGTCGAACCATCGATCGTTGGCGGGGAATACACCGGACCGCTGCATGTTTTTGTCCAGCTTGTGACGCCGTTGGCGGCGTCAAGGCAATAGACCTTGCCGTCGCTGCAACCGAAAACGACGCGCCCGCCGGCCACGGCGGGCGACGACACAACATCACCGGGCAGATTCACACGCCACGCCTCCGCGCCCGACACCGCGTCAAGGCATCGCATGCTCCCGCCGTTTGCGCCTGCGTAAACGCGGCCGCCATCCACCGCTGGCGCCCCAAGACAGCTTCCGCCCAAATCCGCGATCCATCGCGCGCGCGGCAGAGCGTCCCACATCCAGAAGGGAATCATCTTGTGCCACGGCCCGCCCGACGCCATCGTGAAGCGCGCGCGCACCCAGTGGCGGCCGTGCACCGAACCCGACAAATTGACCTGCCCCGTGTACGGCCCCGTGCCGCTGCCGGTCATGGCGCGCCACGTGCCGTCGCCGTCAAGCTCGAATTCCGCCGCGCTCACCGCCGTCGAGGAGGCGATGGAGACGGTCACGGTCACGAGCGGCGATGTCAGGATCGCGTTCTTCGCCGGCGACGCGGCCGTGATGACCGGATACGCCGGCGCCGCCGGGATTGTCATGCTGTTGAGCAGTCCCGTGGCGGCTGTCGGCTCCCCGTAAATCTTCCTGGCGATGTGAACGCGGTTGTGCGCAATGGTGACGATGTTGTAGCCGCGCTTGCCCGCCGCCGCGTCATAGGTGCTGCCGCCTTGGACGATGCGCTGCCCCTCGAAGGTGGATGTGTTGAAGCTGTGGCCGTGGCCATAGAAAATGATCACGGGATTGTATGGCCGGATGGTCTCGAACAGGCGGCCGGTGTCGAACGGCTTGGGATCGGACACGCCGTCGATGGGATGGTGAAAATTAAGGAACACGGGGGTATTGGGCGGGAGCGCGGCAAGGTCGGCGGCCAGCCAGTCCAGCTCCTCGCGCGAAAAGGCCGCTCGCGGGCTCTGAATGATGGAGGAGTTGATCACCGCGAAGTGATAGCGCGATCCTTGGTCATAACGGTCAAAGGAGTAATAAGGCTTGCCAAAAACCGCGCGCAGTTTCTCGCGGCACGAATTCCACGTCGAGTCGTGGTTGCCAAGCGTATAATATAACGGAAAAGGCAGGACGGAGAAAATGCTCTGGAACTGGCTCCATGCCTCCGCTCCATACTCCGTGAAATCTCCCGAATGGATCGCGAAGCTCGGCGGGGGGGCGTCGAAACCGTAACCGGCCATCGTCACCTTGCCCAGCGTCTTGAGCTCCTTCGCCACGAGCGTCGCGTCGCTTGTGCCCATGCTGTAGCCCACATGCGAGTCGGACATCTGCACGAACGAGAATATCGACTGGAAGCGGATCGCGTCGGCCACGACGCTCGATCCGCTGATGAAATTGTCGTCGAGCGTCACCGTTGCCGTCGTGTTGAAATAGTAGGCTCCGCCGATGGGATACCAGCTCGACGAGCCGCGGAGCTGGCTGATCGTGCGCGAATCCGTGCCGTCGCGGTGCTTGACCATGTAGTGCGCGTCCGTGGCGCAGGTCGTGTTGCTGTTGATGCGGAAATCAAGGCGATACCATCCGGCGGGCAGAACGGCCGTCCACGTCATCGTGTCGGCCCCGGTTCCTGGCGCGTGGACATACTTGTCAGGCCCATAACAGCTCGATCTTGAAATCGTCCATGCTCCCGCCGACGTGCACCCGTCCTGGTGGTTGTCCACGATCACCTCCAGCGCGGAAGCGGAAACAGCGAATGCGGCAAGAAACGCGCACAATGCCGCGCGCCAAACAAAAGAAATTCGATATGATATCATGACGATTTTTTACCCTTTTGCTTATTGGTTATTATTTACAGAATCGCGTCAAGCAAATGTCACACCTCCGGCGCCCGCAACCATCCATGTCCATCCGCGCCTGTCCGTGTCCGTCGTTGTGCGCATGGTGTCGTTCCAGACTCTTGTTTACCCGCGTCAATATCATAAAAATTACCACTGACAATCATTTTATTATTATTACCGGTCAGCGAGTACGCCATCAGGCTTGACGCGTGTCATAACCATGGGATTGACTGACAATTGTTGTTGTGTTGCGTTTTATTAATGATTTTGCGGGCGGTTGCGCGCACACACAAACGCCCGCGCTCATCTCCACGATAGGGGAGCGTTGTTTTTTGCCGGATTCATCATCAATGACCGTGACCGCCAAAGACCGGTCAGCGAGTACGCCATCAGGCAAGGTCAAACTGCCTTGTCATTGCCACCAACCCGTCTATAAAGGATATTTCGCGGATCCTTTTGTTTGGACGGCTGGCGGATGTTATTACGCGGTCGGGACGGGCAGACACAGAGCGGGGAAGGCGGGACGAAGCGCCGGACGCCCTGATGTCTTTCTCGTGCTGCGGTCGCAAAATCTTGCCGATTGGGAGGAACTCGGCCCGGCGCTCGTCAGCCCCGATCCCGCACTCGGCACGGATTTCTGGGCGCCCGAGATCGCCTGCGAGAACGGCCGCCATTATATGTATTATTCGGTGGGTTTCGGCGATAAGTCGCATCATCTGCGCATCGCCGTGTCGGACTCGCCCTGCGGCCCATATGCGGACAGCGGCATCGCGCTGCTGACTCTGGATGACTGCCCATTTGCCATCGACGCGCATCCGTTCCGCGATGACGACGGCCAGTGGTATCTGTTTTACGCAAGGGACTTCCCCGAACGCGACGGCAGCGGCGAAGCCGGCACGGCCATCGTCATGGACCGCCTTGAGGGAATGACAAGGCTGGCCGGCGAGGAGCGGATCGTCATGCGGCCCAGACATAACTGGCAGTTGTTCCAGCGCAATCGGCCAATGTGCGGCCGTGTCCTCGACTGGCACACGATCGAGGGACCCGCCGTGCTCAGGCATGACGGCCGCTGCTATTGCTTTTACAGCGGCGGATGCTGGCAGAACGAAACCTACGGGGTGGATTATGCCATGGCGGACAACGTGACCGGACCCTACAGCGACGCGGGCGGCGAAAACGGACCTCGCGTTCTGTGGACAATCCCGGGCCTGCTGACCGGTCCCGGACACAATTCATTCTGCGCCGGGCCGGATGGCGCCTCGATGTGGATCGCCTATCATGCGTGGGATCCAGGATTCACGGCGCGGCGGATGCATCTCAGCCGCGTCATCTGGATGCCGCGCGGTCCGGTCTGCGCAAGCATGGAAAACAGCAGCCGCTCATCCTGAGTCGCGCCCCCCCCTTCCCCCGATTCAACCTTTTATCCCGCTCAGCGACATGCCCTGTATAAAGTATTTCTGCGCCACAAGAAAAACAATGGTTGCCGGAAGCGCCATGATAAGCGCGCCCGCCATGAGCATCCCCCACTCGCTGCTGAATTGACCCATGAGCGACTGCAACCCAAGCGCCAGCGTCTTGTTTTTCTCGCTCATCAGGTAAATGAGCGGTCCCATGAAATCGTTCCATGCGCCCATGCCCGCGAACAGCGCGACCGTGAGCACGGCCGGAAGGCACTGCGGTATGACAATGCACACAAGGATGCGCGGCTCGCTCGCGCCGTCGATGCGCGCCGATTCTATGAGCACTTCGGGCAATCCAAGAAAAAACTGTCTCAGCAGAAAAATAAAAAAAGCGTTGCCGAGAAAAACCGGCACGATGAGCGGCAGGAATGTGTCAATCCATCCAAGCTGGCGGAAGATAAGGAAGACGGGGATCATGGTGACCTGCGCCGGCAGCATCATCGTCAGCATGAGCAGCGAGAACACGAGGCGGCGGTCAGGCCATTGCAGACAGGCGCAACTGTAGGCCACCGGACATGTCCCCGCAACCGCCGCAATCACCGTCAACGCCGTCACTATCACCGAATTGCGCATGTAGGTGAAGAACGGGAACTCCCGGAGCACACGGTGAAAGTGGTCGAGCGTGGCGGGCCGCGGCAGGATTTCCAGTGAGAACGAGAAAATTTTCGCGTCAGGCTTGAACGCCGTGGAGATGAGCCACGCGAGGGGCACGAGGAACGGCAACGATACGGCAAACACGGCAAGCGTCCATGCCAGCGGCGCTCCCGCCACGGCCCTGCGACACGACTGCTTATACCGTGTCATAGTTCACCATCCCGCGGCTCAGCCTGAATTGCAGAAATGTCAGAGCGCCGATGATCACAAACAGCGTCCATGCCATGGCCGCGGCATACCCCATGTGAAACTCCTGGAAAGCGCGACGGAACAAATAGAGCACATAGAACAGCGTGGAATCAACCGGCCCGCCCGCGGTCATAAGGTATGCCTGCGTGAACACCTGAAACGAGCCGATCGTGGCGATGACGGTGACGAAAAGAACGACTGGCGAAATCAACGGGAGCGTGATGTGACGGAAACGCTGCCAGAAATTGACTCCGTCTATCATGGCCGCCTCGTAAAGATGCGCGGGAACTGTCTGCAGGGCGGCAAGAAAGATGATCATCCCCCCGCCAACACCCCACAGGCTCATGATGATGAGCGCCGGTTTGGACCACAACGGGCTTGTGAGCCATGGCACGCGCTCCAGCCCAACCAGGCCAAGCAGCATGTTGATCAGGCCATATTCTCCATTGAACAGCCACAGCCACAGGAACGATCCTGCCACGATCGGGAAGATGCTGGGCATATAAAAAACGGTGCGCCAGAACGGGCGGAGCCACGAGCGCTGGTTGAGCAGCAGCGCCAGCGACAGCGACACGATCACGCCCGTCGGCACGGCCATCAGGGTGTATGCCAGCGTGTTCCACAACGAGAGGAAGAAAAGCGGATCGCCGGTGAACAGCTTGCGGTAGTTATCGATCCCCAGCCAGCGCGCGGGGCTGAGCACATCGTACTTGCACATGCTGATCATGAGCGAAATGAGCATGGGCCCAAGCGCCAAACCCAAAAGCCCCACAATCGCCGGCAGAGCCATGACGTATCCCCAGAACGCTTCCGCGCGTTTGAGCTTCATTCCGCGCACGGCCCGCCACGAGCGGCCAAGACGCCACACAGCCGCCGCGCAAAGCGCCGCCATCGCGGTCCACGCCATCCCCCGCCATGACCACTCCCGGCGGTTGTCATACGCAGTCAGCGTCGTCCATTCCTGGTCAAGCTGGTCCTGCGTCCAGTCCAGCGCCGCCTTGGGCGTCATGACGCCGTAAAGCGTTTTCTCCTGCGCGCGGATCAGGTCGTAAAACATTTTCATGGACAGCGGTGAAACCGGCAGGCTGCGGGTGTATGCCATCTGCCCGATAAAAACCCGCCAATTGGGATCGGTGGTGAAATAGGAATCCGCCGCGGCGTCCTTGCGCGCGGGAATCTGGTCGGCGATTTTCCCGTATTCCAGTTGGATTTCACGCGAACACAGAAAACGCGTGAAGGCGACCGCCAGGGGCGTCAGTTCGCGCCCTCTTGGCAGAATAAGACCGAATCCGCCCGACCATGTCGCGGGACGCCCATCGGCAGGCCAGGGCAGCGGAGCCACGGAAAAATCGAGGCCTGGTTTGTAACGGCGGATCAGGCTGAGCATGTAGCCCTCGTCGCCCGTGATGGCGGCCTTCTCCTGCAGAAAAAGCGCCAGCTCATCGTTGCCCCCGGCCGTCTGCAAAAGCATGAGCTGGTCCACGCCATAATCGCGGGCAAAGTCGAGCGTCCATTGCGTCGCGGCAACGCATCGGGGACTGTTGACGCGAATGCGCCCCGCCGGATCCACAAGGTCGTCGCCCATCTGGAAAGCGAATAAAGGAAGATATGTGTTGCCGAACGCCCCGCCAACAGGCACAAAGCCGGTCTGTCTCAGACGCCCGGCCGCGTCACGCACCGTCAGTTTGCGGCTTACTTCGCGCAACTCGTCCCACGTTCGAGGGGCGCTGTCAGGATCGAGTCCGGCCAGGCGAAACAATCGCCGGTTGATGAACATGACGCGGACATCCGTGTTGAACGGAATGCAATACTGGCGGCCGTCCCACAGTCCTTCATCCCAGCATGATTCAAAAAAATCGTTCCTGCTCAATCCAAGGGCGGAAAGATGCTTGTCCCACGATTCAAACGCGCCGCGAAACGCAAACGCCGCAACCATCGGGCGGTTGAACAGACACAAATCCGGCGGCACGTTTCCCGCGACGGCCGTCAGCAGTTTCTGCTCAAGTTGCGATGAAGGCACATCAAGTTTCACAACGCGTCCGAGTTCCGCGTGCGCGGCATTGAATTCGGCCACAAACTTGTCGATTGCCGTCTTTGGCTGGCCTCCGGAAAACGCGCTCCAGAATTGAACCTCTTCGCGCGCGGCCGCCCCCGTCACAAACCCCGCGCCGCACAACAAAAGCAGTCCGGTCAGCACAAACAACAAAACCAACTTGTTGGACTGCGGCAGATTGAAATGGCTCGAACACCCCGCGCAATGCAACGCGTTGGAAGAATCGTGCCGTGTTTGGAGCGCGGCAACTCGCCGCCGTTTTGCCGTCAGGCGCATCGGGCGCTGGCGGCAGACGCCGCCATTGTGGCGGGCGCTTCGGCGGCGGGCGCGCCGCAGGACTGGCGCACAACGAGCTTTGTGCCAAGCCTGATTTGCGCATGATCGTTGAAATTGCCCGTGATGCGCCTGATAAGAATGTTCACCGCCTCGCGTCCGATCTGCTCCAGCGGCTGGCGCACGGTCGTCAGCGGCGGCTGAAGATATTTGCTGAATGGAAGATCGTCAAAACCGATGATCGCCATGTCGTCGGGGATGCGCAGCCCATGCCCGCGCAACAGCATCATCACATGGCGCGCGATGAGGTCGTGCTCGCACATGATCGCCGTCGGCCTTTGTTCCATTGCCAGCAGTTGCGCGATCGCCGTGTCGCAGTCCTCCATGACTGTGATGGTTTTTATGAGGTCCTGGTGGAAAACCGCCCCGCATTTGAGCACGGCGCCCTTGCAGCCTTCGCACCGCTCGATGGCGCTCGAGTTTGTCGACTCATAGATGCCGGCGATGCGGCGGTGGCCCAGACGGCACAAATGCTCGACAGCCTGCACAGTACCGCCGTAATTGTCGGGAATCACATAAGACACCGGCCGCGTGTCGTTGAGCAGGCGGCGCTGCACCAGCACCACCGGCACGCCCGCCGACTCGAAGCGGTCAAGCACGTCATGCACAATCGAGTCGAATTCCTCGTCGAGCAGGAAATCATAAAGAACACCGTCAATCTTTTGCTCCAGCATTCGCGCGATGTGTGTGCGGGCCAGCTTGTGGTCTCTTTGCGTGCTGCACAGCAGGACATTGTAACCGTGCTCGCGCGCCGCGTTCTCGGCGCCGCGGATGACCAGCGGCAGCGCGCCGTCCTCAATCATCGTGTCGAACAGGCATCCGAAAAGCCGGCTTTCATTTTTCCGGCGCGGGGGCGCGATGTACGCCCCGCAGCCGCGCTTGGTGTAAAGCATGCCGTTGCGCACCATTTCCATGAACGCGCGCTGGGCCGTGATCTTGCTCGTGCCGAAGCGCTCACAAATCCTGTCAAGCGTGCTGAAATGATCGTTGGGCTGAAATTGCCCGTTGCGTATCTCGCTCGTCAGGATGTCCTGGATGATCCTGTACTTTGGCTTTGTGCGTTTGTTGTTTGTGCTCACAACCATATTCTTTCGCGTCACTGATCAATACCGTGTCCAATCCTTGACCATCGAGGGCGGGGAGCTCGTCTTGACATCATCCGCATATTGATCGCCCTCGAATCGTATCCCCAACAGATTGTCTGTTGCGGCGTTCTTGAATCGAAGATCCTGCAGGCTGCCCGCGCCGCCGTCCACAACAACGCTCCAGCGCCGCACGGCGTAATCCATGGCGATGCCGATCTTGTGCCACTGAGTGGGCGAATACGTGCCCGGCAGGACGGTGACCGCCGTTCCGCCCGCGCCGTCACCGTGAACCGCCGAGATTTTCTGCGCTGAGAAGACCAGTTCGCTGATGCCGGGTTCCAGCTTGAGGCGCGATGTTGTCGTGGCCCAATCCTGCAGGTAAAGCTCCACCTCGAAAAATCCGGTCAGCGAGTACGCCATCAGGTGCGCCGGCGCGGGAGCAACATAAACAAGTTTGTCCACGGCGTCGCCGCCGCCCAGTTTTAAACTCTTCGAACCGCTGAAGGCGCGCGCGACGGTGATGGACGGCGCGCCCGCAGAGTCAATCCAGCCATTCTGCGGCAACGGGCCGGTCGTGAACGTTTCGAACGATTCGTCGATCTGCCGAAGCGCGTTGCCGCTGCGAACGGCTTTCAGGCGGTCCTGGGATTTCATGAATTGCTCATACTTGAAATCATCGTTGACGGCGATGGGCGCGGTGGGCGTCATGACGCGCGCATTGCCGAGATAAAATTGCGCGCTGCGGCCGTTCCACGGGCCGCTGACCTGCCAGATGTCAACGGACAACCTGATCTGCGCGTGCGCCGCCCCGTGCGCCAGAAGCCCGTTGCTTCCGTCGAGCTGCAACGAATAGTGCCGCCAGCCGTTGAAGCTCAGTGTGATGTCGGTATAGAGAAACGCCGCATAGGCCGTCGACCACAACTCCAGACGGATCACGGCCCCGCTGCCATCGCCGTAGAGGCCGAAATCCAGCGTCCCCCCGATTGCCGAGATGTTGACCGGGGCGGGAAATGTCATGTTCGTGAAAGCGAAACGTGTGCCTGTCTGAAACTTCGTTGTAAGGGAACCGTTCAGAAGCTGCTCGGTGGAATTGACGGTCACGCGCAATTCCGGCAGGGTGGGCGTGCCGTAAGGGGCATACTGCGACGAGCCAAGGTCAATGTTGCACAGCGATGCGGACTCTGTTGTGGCGATTGACATTCTGCCGTCGGCGATGTGCCGGGCAAGCACCGCCACCTCAATGGCCGTCTGGCTGCCCGAACTCAACTCGCTCTGCGCCGCGTCATAGATGCGGTTGAGCGCGTCCTGGGTCCTGAGATGCAGCGCCGCCTGCCATGCAAGCTCCTCCGCCGTGACCACGCGGACGTGCGGAGCAAGATTGTTGTAAAGACAAACCGCGCTGGCATAGGCCCGCTCAACGCCGATGGAGTGATTGTAAATGGCGCCCGTCTGGTTCATGTCGGCGCAATGCTTGAAAAACGACCAGACATGAATGATCGTCCAGTCGAAGAATGCCGCGCTGTTGAGCGGCCCGCTGTGGGCGGCGTTGTTGACGAATTGCGCGGCCTCGGGCCCCGTGCCCTCGTTGGCAAACGGGCTGTTGTTCCAGACGGCGTATTTGGCGGTGATGACGGGAATCTCGTAGTCCGCCGAATTCCTGGCCCAGGTGATCTGGCCGCCTCCGCCGGTGTAGGGGGAGTATTGAATAGGAAACACCCCTGCCAGATCGGTCAGGGTTGCGGCCACAGTGTTTTGTGCCGCGCGCGCCGCCGTGCTGTCGATGTCAGTGAAGATGCCCATCCATGTGCGCAACTTCATTTTTTCCGCCAACGGCTTGATCTGCCGCATGTGGCCAACGAAATCCGGATAAAGGTCGGGGTAGTAATAACCGCCGCCGTATTGAATGAACTGGTCATTGGGCGTGGCCGTCTCGCCAAGCACGCGCAGCGTGGTGGGCATGGTCTGGAAAAGGTCGGCCGCCGCAACACCCCAGGTGAAAGGGAACAAGCCGCGCTTGGGATTGCCGTAATATTCGCCGTAATGTGTCGCGGCGTCATCCACATAGCTGTTTGACAACCCGAAAAAATCCCCGTCACTCATGATCATCGCCATGTAGTGGACGTCTTTTTTTGCCCATGTCAGACTCGTCAGATCCGCGGCGGACTTGCTGTTGAGCTGGTAATTCGCCAGAGGGTCGTCCACGCCCGGCGTGATCTGGCTGTGAACGAACAGGTTGCAGTCGAAACTTGTCGCCGTGTTGAACCCGCTTCGCACCGTGACCGCCTGTGTCTGGTTGAACTCATCTCCCCCCGCCCATCCGAACACGGGGAAATGCGCGCTCAACGCCGGCAGCACGGTGTTGCGGTAGAAGGAGCTCACTTGGTTGGGGCTGGCCGGGTCAAGCGCGAACATCGCGAAGCAGCCCGTCGCCACGGCATAGTCGCGGTTCCACGGCAGCTTGGGGTCAACAACGACGATGGCGGATTTGTTGATCTGATTCTTCCATGTGTTCCATGCGTTTTCCTGCGTCATGCCGCGGCAGTCGGCAAGCTGGACCAGTCCGCGGGCATTGGCGGCGGCAATCTGCCCCTGCTCGATGAGTATCGCGTCAAGCCGGTGCGCATAGACCGTCGCCGCGTTGATCGACGCGTCAAACGGCCCGCCCGACCACGGCGCGCGCGTCCCGGTTTCG
This sequence comes from Candidatus Sumerlaeota bacterium, assembly GCA_026398535.1. Taxonomy (GTDB): domain Bacteria; phylum Sumerlaeota; class Sumerlaeia; order Sumerlaeales; family Sumerlaeaceae; genus JAPLSQ01. The sequence continues at coordinate 52,521 of JAPLSQ010000056.1, forward strand.
TAATGGTAAACAACGTAGCCCTTAATGACGCCTTTGGCCTTGAAGATGTCAACGAGCTGCCATGGCGATTTCGTGCCGAGCGCCTGAAGATGCTTGCGCGAAAACAGGTCTGTTTTCGCGTAACCGTAAGAGTTGGGATAATTGAGCAGATTGCACCAGACGAGTTCGCTGTTTGTTCCATTCATTGCCGCCTTGGCCGCAAGCCCCGAAATCGACAGGCACATCATTGCTTCAGGGCAGTACTGCCAGTAAATCTGCGCCCCGCTGCTGTCCACCGCTGAGGAGAACGTGTTGGCTCCCGTTGTGCTCCAGAATCCCGTCACATTGGGAATTTTCACATAATAGGGATTTGTCTGGGGATCGTACTGCGCGCTCGCGTTGCCCGCTGCGCACAACAGCCAGGCGGCCGCCATGATCGTTGCTGAAAGTTTGACACAGCCCTCAACCCGCACGCAAAGCGGCCGCCAAACCAACTCTCTGTGTCTCTCTATCGCCATCCGTCTCTGTCCATGCTTGTCCGTGTTCCCCGCGGCGCCCGTCACGGCCCATACCGCGCGATATTCCCGCCAGAAATCGTTCCGTTGGTCGGGTCATACTGGATCCAGTCCGTGCCGCCCCAATCTTCGTTGAGCAGACAGTTGGGGCCGTTTGACTGGATAATCCACTTGTAAAGCGGCTTCCAGTACAGGCCGACCTTCATCGATCCGTAATTGTATCCCAGCACGCCGACATTATTGAACGATGTGCCCCAGTTGCGGTAGCGGAAAGGATCCTCTATGCGCGCGTTGGTCATGTAAGCGATGGGAGTGGTGAGAAGATCGAAGATGGGCACTGTGTGATCGATAAGGTAAAGGTTGACCCCGTAAAGCATGAAGATTTTGCCGAGGTTGGCCTCAAGCGAACTGGGCAGATAGCCGTTATTATCGGAAAAGTACACTTCAAGCGCGGTGGCCATGCTGCGCATGTCCGCGCGCGCCCGCGAAACCTTCGCGCGTGTCTGCGCCTCGAGAAAATTGGGCACGGCGATCGCCGCCAGGATGGCGATGATCGCCACCACGATGAGCAGTTCAATCAGGGTGAATGCTCTTTTTATCATCATGATTCATGCAATCCTTGAGGATAATCCGCGCCAGCGGCATCCGCCGGATGCCGCTGGCGCAGTTGATCTGAATCAGTAGAGCGTCCAGTCATTCACGCCGGTGATGGGCGCATCATAAACGCCCGCCGATGTGAAAGCGCCGAAACCACTCCGCCCAGCGAGATCCGCCAGCCCATCGTCCGGATTCATGATGCGCAACGCGTTGCCCGAATCCGACGACGCGGCCACAACGTCATTGCCCGCATGCGTGCTGTTCACGTCGCCAATGGCCACAGCCTGAAATGAGACAAATCCGGCGCGTGACGTGATGTCGCTGAAAATGTCGCTGCCGCTGATGACGCGCACCGCTCCGCCGGAATCGTTCGAGCCCTCGACGATCTCCAGCCCGGGATTGTCGCTTCGCACCTCACCGACGGCCATCGCGGTGATGTTCTGAAAGCCGCCGCGCCACATCTGATCCATCGGCGGGACGGTGTTGCCGTTGAACACGTGAAGCACGCCGTCGCTGCAACCCGTGACGATCTGGTCGCTTGCGACGGCCGGATTGGTCTTCGCGCAAACGAGCACGTTGACGACGCCCGTCACATTGACGAATGTGATGACAGGATCAATCACGCCGCTCGCGTAACGCGTCACTGCAACCTGCGTTGCGTCCGGACTCGCCTGATACTGCCAGCAGAAAACAAGTTCGTTCCCCGCCGTGTCTGTTCGCACATCGCCGATGCCCGTCGCGCTCATGCCCACGCCCGCGGTCAGAAACGCAAGGTCGGGAAGTCCGGCGGTCTGCGGATCGACAACGCTCAGACGCCCGACGCCGCCCGTCGTGCTGCTGACAACAATCTCCTTGCCCGGATGGCCCGTGTCAAGATCGCCCACGGCAATCGAATTGATCATCTCGAATCCGCCTCGCGAATCCAGTAGCGCATAACCCGAACCCGAACGGATTTCAAGCGTGCCGTTGCGCCCGACGATGATCTCGTCGCCCGGATCGGGCCGAATGTCGGCAAACGCAATCGCCGTGACGCCCGGCAAACTGCCCGAAGCATAGAACTCAATAAGCAAATCGTTCCCGTTCATCGTCCGGAACGCTCCGCCCGCATCATCCGATGACGAAAAAACAACGGGACCTGAATAACATGGAAGCGCTGCGGCGGCCAGCGCCAGCGCCACGAATAGTGTGATATTCTTACGCATACAACGGTCTCCTTGATTGGAATTTGGCAATACTCATAAACGCACATCTCGAGAAAAAAAGGCTGAAGGTCAAGAGAAATATATATATAAGTCTCGTGTTTTTTTCAACACCCCCCATTCGATATATATATCTGCCCGCGCGCAGCCCGCAATCTCGTGTTTGTTTGAGTCAGACGAAAATGAATGACCCCGGCGGCGGGTAGCAAAAACACATGATGACCGATTCCTTTGAACGCCTGATTCCGTTGCCCAGACGCATTGCCCGCCTTGAGGGCTTGTTCACCTGGGATTCCCCCCCTCGCGTCGTGTTGGAAAAAAACGACGACGACTTGCGCGCCGCCGAAACACTCCGGGCGGCTTGCGCAACGCGCCGTCTGCCGGAGCCGCATATTGTCACATCTCCCACGGAACCAGGCGATCCCGCCGAACCGCTCATCCTGGCCGGCGATCCGTGCCGCCATTTACCGCTGTTGCGCGCCATGGAACACGCCGGCATGGCCATCGTGCCCGAACTCGGCAGCGAGGGATACCTGCTTCAGATCACCCCGCGGCTCATCCTTGTCGCCGGCAACACGCCCGCCGCCGTGTATTACGGTTTTCAGACGCTTATCCAGCTTCTGCCCGCGGACGGCGGCCCCCCGCGCCTGCCATGCGCGCTCATCCAGGACTGGCCCGACATGCGCCAGCGCGGAATTTCAATGGATATCGCGCGCGGCGAGGTTTCAACCCCCAAAACCATCGAGACCGAGATCACACGCATCGCCCATTACAAAATGAATTTCCTGCTGCTTTATATCGAGGACGCCTTCGAGTTTGCCTCGCACCCGGACATTGGCGAAAACCGCGACCGGCTGACCGCCGACGACGCACGAAGACTCGACCGCTTCGCGCGCAACCATCATGTCATGCTGTGCCCGTGCGTGGATTCGCCCGGCCACATGGAGCGGCTCCTGCGCCTTTCCCCCTACGCCCGCCTTGCCGAGGGAACCGAATCGCCCTCGCTGCAAATGGTCATCAATGTGTCACACCCCGAAACCTATCCGCTGCTGCGCCGCCTCTACGGGGACATCTGCGACGCTTTCTCCTGCCCGCTCATCCACATCGGCGGCGACGAGGCCGTGGCGCTCGGCACGGGAGCAAGCCGGCCCGAGGCCGAACGGTTCGGGGCCAAGCGGCTCTTCGCCCGGCACCTCAAAGAGTTGCGCGCATTCATGGCCTCGCGCGGACGCCGCATCATCTGCTGGGCCGATCCCTTCGAACCCGATTTCTTCAAACCTTTCGGCATCGAAAATTACGGGATCGAGGGCATGACCATGCTGCCCCGCGATATTCTCCTTTCGTCATGGCATTATGGGCGCATCGATGATTTCCCGTTCGGCGAACAGGCGGCCGCCATGGGCTTCGAGCTTCAGCTTATGACCTCAATGGGCGCGCATGAGCTTTTCCCCGAACTCGAATTGGCGGCGGAAAACGTGGAAACGTTCACGCCTTTCGCCCGTAAACCCGGCGTGCTGGGCGTCGTGCACTCAAACTGGGGCGACGTGAACTCGTTCCGCGAATACACATGGCCGGCAAACGCCCACTTCGCCGAGTGGGCGTGGAGGCCCGGCGCCCGCCCGTGGGCGCAATTGCTCCCCATCGCCGCCGAAAGCTTCTTCGGCCCGGGCGCCGGCGATCTCGCGTCAGTCTGCAGATGCCTCGGCGATGCCCGCAAATATTTTGGCTGGGCCGTCATCGGCATCGGCATGCCCATTAATAAGGTTTTCTTTGATCCGATCGGGCCGTGTAAACTCGGCGCGGAGAGAAAATCGCTCCTCTACGATTACCGCCAGCGATGCCGCGCCGCACGCGAAACCTTTGACCGCGTGCGCCCCATCGCCGCCCGTGAAACCGAAACACTCGATTACATCGATTTCGCCATCGATCAGTTCAGCCTGCTGACGGACATCGCGGAATGCCGCCATCTGCTGGCCGTCGATCCCGGCGCCGCCGCGCCGCTTCTCGAAAAACTCGCTGAGGAACTTCCCCTGCTGGCGAGACGCTATGAACAGCTCTGGAATCGCGCCCGCATGCCCAAGGGACTCGGACCCAACACCGCCAAATTCGCCAATCTGATCGAATCGGTTTTACAAAAGGTGTCTTACCGTTTCCCCACCCCCGGGGCACAGTAAAAAGTTGTCCCGTTTAACCCCCTCCTGATTCAGGACGTCGCATAGTCCCTGGGACCGCGGGCATCTTGCCCGCATTGTCACTTGCCCGCTTGGCGCCATGCCCATGATTCATGGCCGGGACGGCCATGCCACCTTCGCGCCCCCATTGGAGTGCGCAAGCCATGTTTGCGTCTTGGCGTCAGCCGTTGCCGCCACGGCCCTTGGTTCACAAAAAAATGTGGGGGGCTTTCGCCACACACACACACACCAAGGGATCAAGGCTCCCAGTGGGGTGGGAGACTTGCGGAACAGAAGCTACCGGACAACCCGAAACCCGCGGTAGTTGAGCCTGTCGCCCGGGTAGTTACCGAGGCGATATGCTGAACGGCAGGACCTCGGAAGGTTAAACCAAAGGCCGCCGCGCAACACGCGATAACTTCCAGCCGGACTGACCCACGCGCTGCCATCCGCGGGCGCGTCCGTGTAACTGTCATGATACCAGTCCTCACACCACTTCCACACATTGCCATGCATGTCGAACAGGCCGAACGCGTTGGACAGTTTGCCGCCCACGGGTTTCGTGCCATAGGGCGAGTTGTTCCCACAATACCAAGCGTAGTCGCCCAAGTTGCACAGTGTACTGCATTGGCCGCTGATACAGTCGGAATTGCCGAAGCAGAATCGTGTCGTGCTGCCCGCTCGGCAGGCGTATTCCCATTCCGCCTCACTCGGCAGGCGGAAGGTGGCCGGGCCCTGGCTGGTGGAGGCAATGTGAGCGTTCAACTTATCCAGAAAGCCGTTCGTGCCAC
>JAPLSQ010000050.1 GCA_026398535.1 Candidatus Sumerlaeota bacterium
CAGTGCCGCGACGCGGTGAAGAAGCGCCACAACGATGGAGCAATCGATGGATAAGGGACGCGCGCGCAACAAGCCGCTAATGGGGCTGACGTTAGCCGGAGCACAGATTATATTGTTAGCCGAACGCAAAAGTGAACCTATCGTGTGAATTGTGAACATATATAGACGGAAATCGGCGAATTTCCGGCACTTCGCAAGAAAAATCAGTCTGAACAATCCGCCACAACCTGACGCTGTTGCGCATGTGCGAATTCGCCACGCGCAAGATCAGGTTTATCGGGTGAATGAGATTCACCGCGGAGAAAAGCGGCGGGCCGCTTCACGAAATTCATTTCCCTGATACAGAATTCCTGAATCCAAGGTCTGCCCGATTATATATGCTGTATTCGTCACCCCCATGACCGGCCCCATCGTCAAACTGGTCAACATTTTCCCGAACGCGTATGACAACTTCATCGCCACGGCGCGGACGTGTTATTCCGCGCGCGGAATCGTGGGGGTCGATGATGTGGCGGAGGGGATGGGGGAACCATCGGAGATCGAACGCCGGCGCGCAAGGAAGCATGCGCTCGCCGAGAGCCTGTTCCGCGCCGGCCACCACACCACGCTGCAGCACACGCACGCGCAGTTCGCGCTCGACCGGGTTTCGCGGCATTTTATCTGGAGCTTTCTCCACTCGCACCCCTTTTACAACTCAGAGCAGGTCAGCCAGCGCTATGTGGCCATGAAGGACGATTCCTTCCACCTGCCCGAGACACTGACCGGCCGGTCACGGGAAATCTATCTGGCCTGCGCGCGCCGACAGATGGAGGATTATCACTGGCTCTCGCAGGCCCTTTGCCCGCCCGTGGAGGCTGAATATTACGCCCGCTACAAAGGGCGTCAGGGCGCCAGACGCGCCGTGTCTGACATCCGCAAAAAAGCCCGGGAGGCGGCGCGCTACGCGCTCCCCGTCGCCACCCATGCCTATCTCTACCACACCATCAGCGTGATCACGCTTTTGCGCTACCACCGGGTGGCGCAGGAGTTCGACACGTCAGCCGAGCAGCGCCGCGTGGTTGCCGCGATGGCGGAGGCGCTGCTTCAGCGCGAACCGGACTTCGCGCACATCCTGCAGGAGCCCATGCCCATCCAGGAGACCCCGGAGTACGCTTTCTTTTTCGCGAACAACATGCACGAAGCCGATGCCGAAAACGCGGCGCGATTCACGGCCGAGTTCGACGACCAGCTCGGCGACGCCACAAGCATCATGATCGACTGGGGCGCTTACAACGAGCACACGCTGGCATCAAGCGTGCGCGAGACGCTCGGCATCGCGCGCGGCGGCCTGTCCGACGGCGAGGCCATCGAATGCGTCCTCAATCCCGCGCGCAACCGGCTGCTGGGCGAACCAATGAACCTCAGCACTCTCTCCAAACTCAGCCGCACCCTTTTCCACCCGCACTACACATTCCGCAAAAAACTGAGCCACAGCGCCGACAGCCAGGACCAGCGCCACCGTCTCACGCCCGGCTCGCGTCCCATCCTTATGCGCCATTACACCGGCCAGCCCGACTGCGTCACTCCCGCCATCATGCTCAAGGACGATGCCATCAAGCGCCGTTACGACGATTCAATGTCCGCCACATGGGAGACGATCAACAAACTCCTTGCCATCGGCGAATCGCCCGAAGACGCCGCCTACCTCCTCCCCAATGCCGTCAGCGTGCGCTTCACCGAATCGGGCGACCTGCTCAACCTCCACCACAAGATGGCCATGCGCCTGTGTTTCAACGCCCAGGAAGAAATTTGGCGGGCGTCCATCGAAGAAGCACTGGCTATCGCCCGCGTCAATCCGCTTATCGGCCGATGGCTCCTGCCGCCATGCGCCCTGCGAAAACACGCCGGCCAGAAACCCGTCTGCCCCGAAGGCGACCGCTACTGCGGCGTGCCTGTTTGGCGAACGGAAATCGATGAATACCAAAGAATCATATAAACCGCGGTAAATGAATGCACGCCAAGTCCGTATTATTGAAAGCCACCGGCACGAAACGTGCTCCCATAATGCAATGTCACACATGTTAAATCACAGAGAGGCAGGGCATCGGAGCTGGAATAAGCTCGTGAAATAATCGTGTTTATCGCGCCACTGATCAAACGCTGGAACGCTCAGCGTCAGCGCGCGCACCATGCGACAAAAGTCTCCGATCAGCAGGATTCAAGATTGACCGGCATCAAATATCACAACAAGAAATTTGTCCCATTGAACGCACCATATCGCGCGGCCCGTTCGTTTTCGTCCGCCAAAGATATCACATCGTTATTCCTTGTAATTCAATTTCGCCCCATTAGTCTTTGTACTGTTTTGCGAATCAATATCCTCACAATTATGCTTTTCGCGCATGCCGGGACCGCGCTGTATGCCGCATCAGACAGTCCGCCGCCATGGTCTGATATCGAATCCACGGCCGCCGCCGCCACGGCCCCGGATGCCTTGTCATTTATTGAACCCGTCACCACATCTTCCATCCAGGAGAACGATATCGGGACATCGCAGATGGACTCCCTGCTTGTCCAAATGCCCGAAGCCGACGCGGCGCTGGCCGCATTGGACGAGCTTACAACCGCCAATCCGCGCGCGCGGCGTTTCCGGGTGATGCAGGCTGTCTGCACTGCGCTTGAAAACAACCAGTCTTTGCGCATTGAGCGCCTGCGCCCCGAAATTTCCAATACCAGCATCGAAAGCGCGCGCGGCGCCTTCGACACGTATCTCGACGCGAACATCGGCATGTCGCGCGATGAATCATCGCGATTGGGGTCGTTGCCCGAAGACAGGCCCACAACCTACGTCCGCTCATCCGGCAAAAGCGTCTCGAAACGGCGCAATGGCGGCGTCTCGCTCAGCGGGCAACTGCCGACTGGCACGAACTGGCAGATAGGTTTCGACGCAAGCCGCAACAAAACCGACACGTCCGAAAGTTTCTGGGACACCAATCTCAACCTCAATATTACGCAAAACCTGCTCAAGGGCGCCGGCACGGACGTCAACCTCGTTCAGGTTCGCACGGCGCAGAACAACTTTGTCATCTCCCTCTATCAACTCCAGCAGGTCGTCATCAACCTTGTCACCGACGTCCTGAACGCCTACTGGGATCTTTATCTGTCCACCAAAACGGTGGAGATCCGCCGCAAAGCTTATGAAGTGGCCAAAGACCAGCGCATCCGCACCGAAGAACTGGTCAGGGTGGGGCGCGCCACACCGCTCGACATCCTCGCCGCCCAAGGCGAGGAATCGGCGCGCGTGAGCGACATGATCAACGCCAGCGCCGACTTCAAACGGCGTCAGATCCAGTTTCTGCGGCTCATCAATCCCAACACACAGGGCTTGGGCTGGAACACCATGCCGTTTCCAACGGAAACTCCCAAACCCCCAAGCGAAACCATCAGGATTGAAGATCATGTGCGCCTTGCCCGGCACTACCGCCCCGATCTGCGGCAGGCGGAGATCGACCTGGCCAACGGCGACCTCGAGGTTGTGCGCACCGCAAACGGTCTGCTGCCAGCACTGGATTTCGTGACCAACATGGGACTGATCGGCAGCGGCGACAATTATAACGACGCCGTGAACGACATCAAAGAAAAGAACTTCCCCAACTGGAGCGTGGCGCTTCAGTTTTCCTATCCCCTGCAGAACCGCAGCGCCCGCGCCTCCTATCGCCGAGCCAATTTCCAGATCCTGCAAGCCCAGGAATCAATACGCAATTTTATACAGACCATCGACTACGATGTCCGCCTGGCCATCATCGAGATCGACCGCACTCGCCAGCTGCTCGGGTCAACAAAGCTCACAAAACAGTTGCGGTTCGAAGAATTGAGAGCCGAAATCGAAAAATACCGCGTCGGACGTTCAACCAGCCTGCTCGTCAACCAGGCGCAACGCGACGCCATCTCCGCCGCACTGGCCGAAGTTTCATCCCAGGTGGACTATATAAAATCCTTCATCCTGTTGTACAAGGTGGAAGGAACCACTTTGCAACGCTATGGCATTCAACCCGTGATGATTAACGCATACAGCGGAGTAGACAACTAATGAAAAAATTCATCATCATCATTATTATCCTGGCTCTCGCAGGGGGGACAGCGGCTTATGTGTTGCGCAGCAACGGGTGGATCGGCGCATCCAAGACTACCGCCTTGGATGAGGCATCCAAAAAGATCAAGGTCGAGCGCGGCAACATTGATTTGAAAGTCTCGACAACCGGCCGCGTGACGTCGAATCTCGATGTCGAGATTAAATCCAAGGCCAGCGGCCAGATCATCAGACTCCCCTTCGATATCAGCGACCAGGTTACCTCCGGCGCCCTGCTTACCGAACTCGATCCGATTGACGAAAACCGCAATGTGGCTTTGCGCCAAGTGGCGCTCACATCCGCCCGCGCAAAATTCGCACAGTCTTTGGAACAGCTCAAAATCGCCCAGATCAATCTGGATACGGGCACTTCCAGCGCCCAAGCCGAGCTTTCCGCCACCCGCATCCGCGATCGCGACGCGCAGATGAAGCTGGCCCGAGCCGAACAACTCTTCCAGAAAAGCCTCGTCAGCAAAGAAGAACTCGATACCGCCCGCACCGACGCCGCCAACGCCGCCAACACACTCAAGCAGGCCGAGGTCAAAAATTCGGAAACGATGATACTGCCGCGCACTCTGGAAATGCGAAAACAGGATATCATGCTGCAACAGGCTTCGGTCAAACAGGCGGAAGTCGATCTCGAAAACGCCGAACAACGGTTGACAGAGACCAAAATATACGCGTCCATGAATGGCGTCATTTCGGCGCGCACCGTCCAGAGCGGCCAGATCATCGCATCGGGCATCTCCAATGTGGGCGGCGGAACCACGCTGATGATTCTCAGCGATATGTCAAAAATCTTTATCAACGCCACCATCGACGAATCCGACATTGGAAAGGTCAAGCTTGGCCAGACCGCGATCATCACCGCCGACGCCTTCCCGGGCAAACGTTTCCGGGGGCAGATCGTGCGCATCGCCACCAAGGGCGTCAATTCCAACAACGTCGTCACCTTCGAGGTCAAGATTCTCATCCAGGATGAAAACAGCGGCCTGCTGAAGCCCGAAATGACCGCCAATGTTGAGATTCAGGCCGACCGCAGGGAAGACGTTGTCCTGTTGCCCAACGAAGTCGTGCAATACGGCCGCGGCGGATATTATGTCGAGATATATACCGATGACAAAAACACGACGCGCACCCCTGTCAAAACCGGCCTGACCGATGGCTTGAACACGGAAATCACCGAAGGAATCGCGGAAGGCCAGAATGTGGCCCTGTCGGGCAGCATCCAAAGCCGATGGGCGCGAAGCCAGGGCGGACCCGGGGGGCCCGGCGGCGGCGCAAGCCTGACGCGCGGCATGCAGATGTCCGCCTTCCGCATGAGTGGCGCCGGCGGCGGCGGCGGCGGAGGCGGACGCCATTGATCAATCCTATTTTATGAATACAGCCATTCCCGAAAACGCGCCAGCAGAGACAACCACCGCCAATCCGCGCTTGTGCATCGAACTGCATGAGCTTGTGAAGATATACCGCATGGGCGACCAGGAGGTTCATGCCCTCGACGGCGTCTCCTTCAGTGCCATCAAGGGGGAAATGACCGCCATCATCGGCGCCTCCGGCAGCGGCAAGAGCACGCTGATGAACATCATCGGCTGTCTTGACCGTCCCACAAGCGGCCGATACATGCTCGACGGCGAGGATGTCAGCGTCTTTTCAGACAACCAGCTTGCCCGCATCCGCAACAAGCGCATCGGCTTCGTCTTTCAGAATTTCAACCTCCTGCCGCGCAACACCGCGCTTGAAAACGTCGAGATGCCCCTGCTTTATTCCGCCTCGCACAACGCGCGCCACCGCGCCATGGAAGCGATGGAGCGTGTCAACCTCCGCGACCGCGCCCACCACGAGCCCAATCAGCTTTCCGGCGGCCAGCGTCAGCGCGTCGCCATCGCGCGCGCGCTCGTCACAAATCCCACCATTGTCCTGGCAGACGAGCCCACCGGCAACCTCGACTCGCGCACCGGCAACGAAATCATGCAACTTTTTCACGATCTCAATGAGCAGGGCGTCACGCTCATCATCGTGACCCATGAACCCGACATCGCCGCACACTGCCGCCGCATCATCATCATGCGTGACGGACAAATCATCGATGACAAGGATACCAGCGATGCCGCCGCTTCAAAAAAGTCGCCGCGCAATGACACATGACATTGACGCGATCATCAGCCATCATCAGCGCGAATAATGATTATTTTTCCTTGCCGGAAGTAATCACCTTTTGCGCCAAAACCCCTTGTGTGGGGGTATAGCTCAGCTGGGAGAGCGATACGTTCGCAACGTATAGGCCAGGGGTTCGAGTCCCCTTACCTCCACCAATAAATCATACACCCAAATCCACCGCAAACGCATACGGGGCAAGGCTTTGCCAGAAACGCCACTCTGGCGGTCTTGGCGACTTTGCGTGAAAAAGAAAAAACCATAAAAGATCATCTCGCGCAAAGACGCAAAAAACGCGAAGAACAACAGGCCTTCAATCCTGCTTTCCTTGGCGAGCTTGGCGGCTTTACGTGAAAAAGAAAAAACCATAAAAGATAATCTCGCGCAAAGACGCAAAGAACACGAAGAACAACACCCGACCGCTTTCATGTCATCCGGCAAAGCGCACCCTGAAATGACGCCATAACGTTCAGGAGGAACCGGTCAGCGCTCACTGGCCCGCCGCCGGGACTGCGGCCGCGCGGAAACCCAGGAAGACGTCGGATTATTCGTGAGGCTGACCGCCGCCTTGAGCAACAGTCTCCCAGTATTTTTATACAATCTGTTTGCAAGTTGAAATTTCCAGCGAGCAGGAACCTCCGAATCACCCGATTCTCCAATCCACGGATACTCGACGTTGTCTGGCCGACGCCCATTTTCATCGACCTGCGGATGAAGAAGATCGATTTCGCGGCAAAGTTGTCGTATCGAACCAATATCTGGCCGGTGTGTAAATCCTATACGCCGCCAATGCTCACCGACGATGCGCGGGAACACCTTTTCGACGACGTTATGCCTTGTTCGAAGCTCATTAGCGTATGAGTCAGGAAGCCAAAGGTACGCCTTGCAGAGCTTTTCAAGCCACATCTGGAGATAGTGGAGTCGGTGACTGCTGGGCAAACTGGAGGCCGAAAGTTCCTGGTACGCCTCCAAGTCGGAAGCAGCCTGGGATGCAAACGCCTCACTCAGGGTAGTCATGGCTCATGCTGCTGCAGGGAGCAGGGTTTCACCAAGACGCCATCCTGCAGGAAGGGTCAGCTTGCCACTCGTGATCTGCTCGAACTCATCCTCCGTAACTTCCACGACTATGGAGGGATAAGGCACGCCCGGAGGATCGGCAGTGAATGCAATGGGGAAGATTCCCGATGGGGATGTCGCAGGGTTCACTTCAAGAAGCTTCACCGGTTCATGGACTTCATCCTCGTGATCAGAGATGAGTCTGATAATGCGGTTTATGGTGGGCTCCATCGACTGGTGAGCACTTGCAAGTGCGAGCGCCACCTTTTCTTTGCAAAGCATGAGTTTCTCCTTTGTGAAATCAAAGATACAACAACATTGCCATAAAGTTGCTCAATTCCTTTCGCATTCTTGTCTTGTGCTAACGCTGATAATCAGTCGCGCCGGCCAAAGAACAAAAAGAAGAAAGAAGACGCTTGCCTGGCGCCGGCTGTATGACATTGTTCGACACGATCAGAGCTTTGATCGCAGTTCGCATTGGGGCTTGATCGTGGCAGACCAAGGCATCAATCGGGTCAGTCATCGCAGATCCGAACTCTTTAGAAATTCCGCAACTGTTCTGGCGAACTCCGAGGGCTTTTCCCACATGGGGCTATGGCCACAGTGAGCTATTGCCTGGACGCGATTGTTCGGCAAGGCATCGCTCATGGCGATGGCATGGTCAAAGGTACCGAAGGGATCGTGCGTGGCCAAGAGGATAAGGACCGGCGCCCGAACAGCCGCAAGCTGCGGGGCTGGAATGGCTGGCGTGGTGTAGTTTGCCTTCAAGGTCTCACGAAGGGCAGCATTACTCGCTTGCAGTCCGACCTCAACGAAATGCCCGATATCTTCTGTACTCACATTGGCAGCATCGAAATAGCGTGGTATGGTTGTGGAAAAAATCTTGCGGTTTTCTTCAGCGGACCCGTAGCCGATTATTCGCTGTTCCACGGCTGGTGTGAGGCCCTTGGGCGGCAAGGCGGCGGCGAAGGTGTTGGAGAGCACAAGCGCCAGTACACGCTCGGGATGACGCGCTGCAAAATGCTGGATCACCAAGCCGCCAAATGAGTGACCGATCAGCACGGCTCGCGATAAACTCAAGGCGTCCAGAAATGCCCTTAGATCGCACGCCAACTCGGGGCAACTGTAGCCATTTTCGGGCTTGTCGGAACGGCCAAACCCCCGAAGATCCACCGCAAACAATCGGTAGTCGGACGGGAACAGCGGCAACACCTTCTCCCAAACCGCAGACGACATGCCATAACCATGCACCAACACCACTGGTATGTGCCCGGTACCTGACGTTTCGTAGTGTAGACGGACTCCATTGGCCATGCGAATGTCAGCTCCTTGGGCGAATGAAGGCAGAATCCAGCTTGCTGCAACCATGGTGACGATCAAAAAGGTGTCGATTGTCTTCATGGCTAATCTCCCTGCCAGGAAGTCATGTTCCTCGCATAAGTGCTACTCATAAGTGTCTGTCGAACAATAATTAGATTGATCCGCATAAGATGCCTTCTCTGGGTGCGTCAATCAATAATAATGAGCGAAATATAGCAAAGCCGGGAATGATGTCAAGCACGCAATTTCCCGTTTCGGCGGATTTTTCTGGGCCGGTAAGTATCGGAGCGACAGGCCGAAACGGTCCGCTTGGAGTGGAGCGCGCATGGCATTCGAGCGTCAGGACAACATGAGGGAGCATTACCGGCGGATCACCGGGATCGGCATCGGCCTGGTCGCCCGGGAGCTGATCGGCGCTCACGTCCTGCATGAATCCAACCGCCTGCTCCAATGCAGCTGTCAGAATCGCAAGTGCCAATCGCACCAGTTTTCCTGCTATTAGCCCAACTTTGACAGGAGGAGGGGGAAAACGTGCTAATTTTGAGGTGCCTGGGCGCGGCATCCAACCCTCATCCTTCCAGCGCAGCAGGCCGCATTCCTGCTGCTATCAGAGCTACGTATATATATATATATAATACCATTCTTCAGCGGATACTGTACGAATTCGTTACTTTGCGCGCGCCGCAACGGCGAATTTCAATCTGATTCTCGGATGAATGACAACA
>JAPLSQ010000136.1 GCA_026398535.1 Candidatus Sumerlaeota bacterium
AATGGCCGTGTGCGTCCCGGCGGCATACCGTGTTTCTGAGATCAGCGCGCGTGTCGAGCACTGGCGGCAGGAGGACCACAAGCGGGCGCAGGAAAAAAAGCAGGCAGAGGCGGCTGTGGAGGCTTATGCCGCGTCCGAACGCAAATGGGCCAAACTGAAGGAGGACGAGGCGGCAGAGGCGGCCCGCCTTGCGGAGGAGGACGAGGCGGAACGACTATTCCAATGTGTGTTCTATGATGAAGCGGTCGATGATGAAGCGGTCGATCAGGCATCCGCAACAATTACACGCAAGCGGAAGAAAATCTTCATCGCTGTCAGCCTCATGATCGCAATTGGCGCGGGTGCGATGTTTTATGCTTGGGGAGCGCATAAGGAACAACGCCTGGAGGCAGCGAAAATTGCTTTCGCCCAACTTCAATACGAAGATACCAGAGATACCAGAGATATCAGAGATACCAGCAATCTTCAGCCCCGCCAGAGAATCATAATGTGGCAGGAATACCTCAAGAAGTTCGGTGACACGGAATACAAGACATTCCATACAATCGATCGCATCAAGGAACTGGAGAATCTTGCCCCAAGGTGGGAGGCCGCCGAGAAAGCTTTTACCGCCGTCGCATTGTTGGATCAGTCCGCAACGGCGACAAAAGAGCAAAAGGCGCAGGCGTGGGCTGATTTCCTGCGTCAGCACGAGAACAGTGGATATGGGAAAATACCTGAAGCAAGAACCAAAGCGACCGATTGGAATAAGAAAATCGCGCTTGAAAAAGCCGAACCGGCTTTCAACACCGCGCTGGCCTTGGAACAGTCCGCAACAGCGACAAAAGAGCAAAAGGCGCAGGCGTGGGTGACAGCGCTGGCGGTGTGTCGCGCGGCGGAGCACCGCGTGCGCGAGGCGGAGGCCCGATTGGCGCGCTGGAAGGTGGAGGTTGAGCAGGCGCCGTACTCCGAGCAGGCCGGTTGTGGCCTGAACCTTGAGATGGTTTGGATTCCGCCGGGCGCGTTCGACATGGGCTCGCCCGACTCGGAGAATGGTCGTTCCTCTGGCGAGGGTCCGGTTCACCGTGTGACACTCGACGGCTTTTTGTTGGGTAAGACGGAGGTGACGCAGGCGCAATACGAGAAAATCGCGGGAACCAATCCGTCGTCTTTCAAGGGCGATGGCAATCTTCCGGTGGAAAATGTCTCGTGGAACGATGCGGTGTCGTTTTGCAAGAAGTTGTCGGGCAAGTCGGGCCGCACTTTCACGCTTCCCACCGAGGCCCAATGGGAGTACGCCTGCCGCGCGGGAAGCTCGACCCAGTTCTGTTTCGGCGGCTCGAATTCAGGTTTTGGCGATTATGCGTGGTTCAATGGCAACAGCGGCGGCAATACGCATCCGGTGAGGACGAAGCAGGCGAACGCGTTCGGGCTTTGTGACATGCATGGGAACGTTTGGGAGTGGTGTCGCGACTGGTACGACGAGGGTTTCTACAAGATGTCTGGCGCGACGGCGCGCAATCCGGAAAACACCACTGAAGCCGCGTACCGCGTGCTCCGCGGCGGCGGCTGGTTCAGCAGCCCGCAGTACTGCCGCTCGGCCGACCGCCTCAGGTACGAGCCCGGATACTCGTTCGACGACCTGGGTTTCCGCGTGGCCGCATTCCCGGCGGCGGGCCAGTGAGCGCAGGCAGGTTCCTCCTGAATTTCAACGTTCTGCATATGAAGGATGGCATCAAACGCTATGTTCTGGATTGAGAGAAAAACTTTTACACGGAGAACCACGAAGATGGCACAGAGGACCACGGAGAAAAGAAGCATCGTTTTTGTCTCCGCGCCTCCTCTGCGCAACTCCGTGTTACAAGCTCAACTCGCCGCCCTTCATAGACAAACCGTCAAGCCCGGTCCTATAGCCAGTGTCATCGGATCCGGCCATCCCGCCCAAAGGTCCGTCTTTCTCCGCACGCATGGCCCACTGGCCGGCCTCATCAATGCGGATGCGGGCCCACACTTTGGCGCTGTATGGCCCAAGGCAGATGCTCATATTCTGTCCGAATCCAATGGTTGCCTCCCGCACAACAATCACATACTGGTTTGTGTCTTTCAGGGCATCATCACGTGTGATGGCCACCGCCTCGATTCGATTACCGGCCGCGCGATCGCCGCGCAACACCCGCAAGGTGAGCCCCAGCCCGCTCAACCCGCGGGTGTTGTCCCTGCCTATCATCACTTGCTCAGTATCGCTCAACTCGCGCCATTCCCAAGGCCTTATCTGCGAGTTGCCCACCCATGTGCCATTATTGCTGCCCTTGCGGTTGAATCCGACGTCGATGATTTTCATGTGCTCGCGCGGGCCATCGCGCGCTGCCATCAGCGCGCCATGCACGCGCGATATCAGCAAGGAACGTTCGACATGCTCGCCCGTGGAGCCGTCTTTATTGGCTTCCACGACCCTGAGAATCATGTCGTTCGCGCGGGGGCGATGGGGACAGTCCTCCATCCCATTACCGAGCCCTTTCAGAGAGTTTTCCTGGGCCCGTCCCATTTGCACTGTGCGCTGGCCAAACAGGAACACACGTTTAACACCCTTTGGTCCTTCAATATGCAGGCACAGGCGCCCGCAATTGTTTCGCATCTGCTCATCTGATTCCGCGCACTTCTTGCACCATCCCGTCAATTGATCCTGGCACGTGATATGAATAGGATCCTTGCCGCATTCGGGGCAGCGGAATCGCTGATCATTCCGTAACACTTCGTTATTGCAGCACGGACAGTAATCACTTTTTGCCACCATATATATGGTCTGGTGCACGACACTGTCTTTGTTTTCAACCAGCGGACCAGGCTGATTCCGCGTCACGGATTCGCCGCTGACCGGGTCATTCGGATCAGACACAGAACAACACTCCCTTCAACTTGTCACCTTGAAAGCTCATTGATGCGCGTGCAGATGGCATAATTGTAAACAACGGCCAGCGCAAGGACCGCAACCAGAATAATGCCGCCAGTGATCGTCTGAAGCCCGACATCCACGATGAACAGGGCCGCGAGCAGATTGACAAACACGAATGCCGACAGAAGCATCAGGTTGAGCGCGTTGGAGTCGCGCCGGGTTACGCGCCGCACTATGGGAGCGAGCAGCAATGGCAGGGCAATCGTGATCATTGCCCACAGCGCCAGACGCGTCACGACGGATTTCTCGCGCGCCTGAGCCAGCAGGAAGCCGGGCGAGATGATGCTCTTTGATAACGATTTTTTAACCTCGATGCTGGCCATTTCCCCGGCGTTGGACACACGCAACATGCGCACCCGCAGGGTGATTTGCGCCGAGTTGTCGTCCTGAACGAGTTCGGGAACCGAACCGAGGATCACCGCGCCAGCGCCCATGTTTTTTGCCGCGCGGATGGCGTCGGGATCGTTGGCGGCCTGCCCGGGTTCCAGGTTCAGTTTTTCGCGAAGACGCGCCATGAACCCCTTGCCGCACACAATATAGCGGCCAGTGGAGGCGATCTTCGATCGCAAGGCCCCGGTGATATAGGATGTGACGTCGCGCTCGAGGTTTATCACGGCCACCCGGTCGATGGTCTTATCATAAGGGATTTTCCCGGCGGCCTCTTCCACCGCCTGGTCAGCCACGGCCTGCCGCGGCCCGTCGAGGACGCGCGGCTCGGGTCCCAGCACATGCCACCCCTCCGCCAAAAGCAGGATCACAATCGCTATCACGCCCGCGCGCGTCATTGCCAATCCGATCGTGAAATTCACGGCATTTTTCAGTATCCCGGTAAAAAACAGGGCTGCTATGCCAATATTTAACGGATCCGGTATCATGCCTGTTATTGTCCTTCTCGCTTACGCATCACGTTCTGCTTACCGCGAATTTGCGGTATCTGTCAAGCATGGAACGCGTCACGCTTGGCCTTATTCCGGCGAGCGCGGCCTCCGCGTCGGCCGCCGTGAGCATGTCGGGCTGGCCGGTTGCCACCTCGCGCGAATAGGGCCTGTCGGTGGCTTGCTCCACAAGACCCACAAGGTCCGCCCCTGAGAAGTTCTCGGTTCGCTCCGCCATCTGGTCTATATTCACGCCGTCTGACATCGGCACACCCTCAAACAACCGGTCCAGAATCTGGCGGCGCGCCGGACTGTCGGGCAGCCCGACGTGGACGATCTCGCCAAACCTGCCCGGCCGAAGGGCCGCCTCGTCCATGTCCCACGGACGATTTGTCGCCCCAAGCAGCAGGATCGCTGACGTCTTCGTGTCAACCCCGTCAACCTGAGCCAGAAACTCGGGAATGACCCGGTTCATGATCGTGCTGTCGCTGCCGCGTTTGCTCACGAGGGATTCGGTCTCATCCAGAAAAACCACCGCCGCCTTCTGCTGCCGCGCCGAACTGAACAACTCCTTCAAGTTGCGCTCAGCTTCCCCAACCCATTTCGACATGATGTCCGAACACTTCACGGAGTAAAAGGCTGCCTCCAGCTCGGTGGCAATGGCCTTGGCAAGCATCGTCTTGCCGGTTCCGGGCGGCCCATACAGAAGCACGCCGCCGCCGGCCCGCTTTTTGTAGCGCATGGTAATGTCAGGAAACCGGAACGGGTAGAGCACGCGCCGCAAGATCAGTTCCTTCACGTCCGCCAGGCCGGCGATATCGTCGAATCGCACGCCGGGATTCGCGGTCATGATCCATCGCGCGCCCCTGGTTGACGCCTTGGCTTCGTCCACCGCCTCTGGCAAGTCTTTCGCCGGGGCCTTCGTCATCTCCGGGATTGCTTGCGCCGTCTCCACCAGGCGCCTGGCGTTGTTTATCCGCGCAAGACGCAAAGACCCGTCGCTGTAATGCGCCAGTTTGAACAGACACTCCGCGGCGCGAAGGAAACAGAACCGCGCCTTGCCGCCGTCGCTGCCGCGATAGGCGGCGATTCCCTCCTCGCGATAACGCATATATTGCTCGTACAGAAAACGCATCTCAATCACTATCGTGACATCCGGCGGACTTCATCCGCCCCGAAAGGCCTGGCGCCGGTCTTGTCATTTATCCTTGCTCAGTTCGCGCTCGATTTCCTTGAGCCCGCGCGCAATGTCATCGTCCATCCCGCGCTCTTCCTGCGCGGCCTCGGCAGAGATCATACGATCCAGCTCCGCGTCGTTCACCAGTTCCTCGCCCCCCGCAATTTCCATCGACCCCATCGTTTCGTTCGTCATGTCCAGAAACACGGCCATGCGCTGCTCCATCGACTGCGCCTGCGCCATTGCCCGCTCAAACTCCTGCTGAGTGCGCGCAAGGTCGGTGGCGCCGAACACCTCCGCGATGCTGCGCGACACGGCGGTCATGGACTTTGCAAACGCGGAATACGACTCTGCCTGGTTTTTCATCTGCGCCGCCGTTTCGATCGCCAGCAACTGCCGCTCCATCTGGATGCGGCTGGCGATGGTGCGCTTCAGCGTCTGGCGCAGGAGAACCGCCTGGTCCATCGATCCCATCTGTTTGGCGCGCCGAGCTTTGACAAGGTATTCCTTCTCGTTTTTTGTCTGGTTGGCGATCTGGCGCTTCACCGAGGCAACACCCTGCCTGACCTGGATATCCCGCTCGATTCGGCGTTCCTCGCGGCTCTTAAAAAGTCCCATCGTCAATGTCCCTTTCGGTCCCCAAT
>JAPLSQ010000100.1 GCA_026398535.1 Candidatus Sumerlaeota bacterium
CAAGCCCCTCGAGCAGCGAGGTGCTTGCCAGACGGTTTGCTCCGTGGATTCCCGTGCATGAAACCTCGCCCGCGGCCCGCAACCGCGAAATGGACGTGCGCCCCTCAAGGTCCACTGCCACGCCCCCGCAGGAGTAATGCGCGGCCGGCACAACGGGGATGGGCTGTTTGGTCATGTCGATGCCGATGCTCAGGCATTTGGCGTGAATGTGCGGAAAACGCCGTTTGATCCAATCGGAATCTTTGCCGGAAATGTCGAGGTAAACGCAGGGCTCCTCGTTTTCGATCATTTCCATGTGGATGGCGCGAGCCACGACATCCCGGGGCGCAAGTGAACCGAGGGGATGGTGCCTTTCCATGAAGGCTTCGCCCGTGCGATGAATGAGCACGCCGCCCTCTCCGCGCACCGATTCGCTGATGAGGAACCGTTCGGTGTCCGCCTGGTAGAGCGCGGTCGGGTGGAATTGAATGTATTCAAGGTTGAGCAGGCGGGCGCCCGCGCGGTAGGCCATCGCGATGCCGTCGCCGCGCGCGCCGCGCGGATTGGTTGTGTGGATGTAAAGCTGGCCCAGTCCGCCTGTTGCCAGAAGGGTTTCGCCAGCCAGAATTGGCTCGACCTGTCCGGTTTCCTGGAACAGCACGTAGGCGCCCACGCAGATGGGTTTTTCATAAACATCCGACCCGCGCATCGAGTGGTGCGAAAGCGTGAGCAGATCAAGCGCCGTCGCATCGGTAATAAAACGGACGTTGGGATAATTTTGCAGCACTTCGACAAATCGTTCCTCAATGGCCGCGCCGGTCAGGTCGGTCACATGAATAATGCGCCGCACCGAATGCGCCCCCTCCTCGGTGATGTCAAGCAGGTCTCTGTCATCGCGGTCGAATGGAACGTTGAGCCTGTTGATAAGGATATCCTCGACATAGAGCGGACCAAGACGCGCCAGGTTCGATATGGCGGGAGCGTATCCGATGCCTGCGCCCGCCCGCATAATGTCGGCCGTGAGCAGTTCCTCGGTGTCGTTGGCGCCTTTGAATATAATTCCGCCCTGCGCCCAAGCGGTCGATGTCGATTTGCGGGGGTTCTCGCTTTTGGTGATGACGGTCACGTCGAGGCCGGCCTCGCATGCTGTCAGCGCGGCCGCACAACCCGCAATTCCTGATCCGATGATCAGCAGATCTGTTTTCATAATGGAAATATCAAGGTATGGGGCGGGGCGGGAAACAAGAAAAACCATACATCATGCTGTAATGATGCCCCGCAAGGGGAAGCAGGCAATCAGCATGCCATGAATCGCCTGTTGATGTTAAAACGGATTGTTTTCTTCGTTTGTCATGCGAGCAAGGTAATCGGACGGATCAACGAGGATTTTGCGGACCTTGCTGCCGGCATTCGGCCCGACAATGCCTTTCTCCTCCATCATGTCCATCAGGCGGCCCGCGCGCGCAAAACCCACGCGCAGCTTTCGCTGAAGCAAGCTGACGCTTGCCTGCTTGAATGTAAGGACGACCCGCACGGCTTCGCAGAAGAGTGTTTCGTCGATCGCGTCGTTATCCTCGGCGTGGGCCGGCCGGAGCGGCCTTGAAGAGGCCGCGTCGCGCATCATGCCCTCGCGCTCACTGCGCATGCCGTGTTGCTGGCCGGATATTGGGGGCTCAGGTTCACGCAAATCCTTTTCACCGGACTCGTCCATGGGATAAGCTGTGCCCAAATCATCGGCGTCAATGCCGTCCATCTCAAGTTCAGGGTCTTCCTCGTACTGTCCCGAGGTTGTGATTTCGCGTTGTGCCGCGAAATCCTGCTTGAGGTAATGCGCCTGCTGCTGCTGGCGCACATAATCAGCGATGCGCTCGACTTCCTGGTCGCTCACATAGCAGCCTTGCAGCCGTATGGGCTTGCTTGTGCCCGCGGCCGAGAACAGCATGTCGCCCCGCCCGAGCAGCGCCTCGGCGCCGTTCATATCAAGTATGGTGCGCGAGTCCACCTTGCTCGACACCTGGAAAGCAACCCGGCATGGGAAATTGGCTTTGATGATGCCGGTGATGATATTGACTGAAGGACGTTGCGTGGCGATGATGAGATGCATGCCAACGGAACGCGACATTTGAGCCAGCCGTATAACCGAATCTTCAACTTCGTTGCGCGCGATGAGCATAAGATCGGCAAGCTCATCAACCACGATAATGATGTGCGGCATGTAATCGAGTTGCAGTCCGGCGGCCTTTGGATGATTTTCGCGCGACTGCACGATGGCGTTGTAGCCGTCGATGTTGCGCACACCCAGCGAGGCCAGGCGCTTGTAGCGCTCGTCCATCTGCTCGGTTGCCCATGCCAGCGCGGTGGCCGCCTTGCGCGCGTCGCAAACCACCGGCGCCAGCAAATGCGGGATGTCACTGTAGACGTTTAATTCCACCCGCTTGGGGTCAATCATGATGAATTTGACCTCGTTTGGTTGCTTGCGGAAAAGAATGGAGCAGATGACCGAGTTCAGGCAGACCGACTTGCCCGAGCCGGTGGTGCCGGCGATGAGCAAGTGCGGCATTGTGGCAAGGTCGCACACGTAGGGCTCGCCTGAAATCGTTTTGCCCAGCGCAAACGCCAGAGGTGAGGGATGATTGCGGAAAGTGTCCGTTGCAAGGATCTCCCTGAGATACACGGGTGTGGTCTTTCGGTTGGGCAACTCGATGCCCACGGTTCCCTTGCCCGGAATGGGCGCGACGATGCGCACCGTGTCGGCCTTCATGCACATCGCAATGTCGTTTTCCAGCGAGGCGATCTTGGAGACTTTCACGCCCGCCGCGGGTTGCAGTTCAAAACATGTCACGGTGGGTCCCTGCGTCACATGCACGACCGACGCGGAGATGCCAAACTGGAGAAGTGTTGTCTCGATGGTTTCGGAAATCTGCATGACTTCGTCGCGCGTCATCCTGTTTTCGGCGCGCGGCGGAATGTTGAGCAGTTTGATTTCCGGCAGTTCATAGGCGGGCTCGTCGTGAATGACCTCGCCCGCGTCTCTGGCTTCCGCCATGGTCACGAGGTCGTCGTGGCGCGTCATTTTCTGCGGCGCGGTTTGCTGCGGGGACGCGGTCCGGCGGCGGGCGGGCGGCGCAACAGTATGGGGCCCTTCCAGAGCGTCGAGTATCGCATTCGTGTCTTCCTCAGCGTCTTCCGTCTCCGCGAAACGCGCGGTGCGGCGGGCTGCCGCTGTGCGTTGCGCCGCCGCAATTTGCTCGCTGGTTTCTTCCGCGGTCTGGCGTGGCGCACGGCGCGCGGTGGGGTGATTCATGGCAACAGCAACGGCGGCGGCCGCCTCCTGCCGCGTCCATTCATTCGGATCGGCAGGCTCGCTCCAACGCGGCAAATGGACATAATTCCAGAAAGCCAGCCAGCGCATCCAGCGCCGAGGATGCAGAAAACGGGCAACTGCCAACGCCTGAACCAGGACGGGACGCAACTGCGCATCTGTGGCAAGAATCACCGCCACGATAAGCAAACCCACAAAAAACAGGTATGATCCGGCAACGCCCACAATGCTTCGCAAGGCAAGAATCTCCCTGTGCATAAGGAAATTGCCGATGGCGCCGCCCGCGCGAAAGGCGTCTGTGCTGCCGCGGAAATCGTCGTTGGCGTGTCCTACGGCCACGAGCGCGCACATGCTGCAAGACGCAAGAAAAATTCCCAGAACCCGTACAGGAAGATGCTTGGCATGATGTCCGCGCCAAATGGACACGCTCCATGCAAATGCCATCAATGGAGCAAGAAAGGCCACATACCGGCCGAAAACAAATGTCAGAATGGAATGAATGAAGGAACCGAGACGACCGATCAGGTTGCCGCTATCGCTCTCTGAGGTGAGCGAAAGCAACAGAATAAGTCCGATCAATAAAACAAATATGGAGGCAATTTCATTAAGATTTTCCTCACGCAACCCAAGGAACCGGGTCGCCCGCCTCGTCGGGGCTTGAAACATTGTCAGAACCCTCTACAAGTCAACATTAACGCGCCGTGCGCGGCGCGCCGCCTACAGGAGCCCTCCCCCCCGTCGCCGCGAGGGAGTATGGGTTCAATGACTAATTACCAATCACAGCCGAAAGTTTCCGGTCAAGATCAATATGAACAATCCGTCATACTCCATGTAGCCATAAAACTGCGTCATTTGTGACATTTTTCCATGATTCATTTCGATCCTTTGACGGGAAGGAGGGATTGCCCCTAATGGGATCGGTTATAGTAGAGAACAACGAACCCATCGACAAGGTTCTAAAACGCTTCAAAAAGGAGTGCCAGAAGTCTGGAATACCGGCTGAACTGCGCCGCAGGGAACATTACGAAAAACCCAGTGTGCGCAAACGCCGCAAAGTTGAAGCTGCCCGGCGAAAAGCCCGCCGGCGGCAAATGAAAATTATGCGAAAGCTCGATAGCTACTGATTGTATTTTCATGCCTGAGCATCAACATCGGACAATCTGACATCAATTGCATCAACAACAGGAAAAGCCGGGCAATTCCAGCCCGGCTTTTCCTTATGACGTATGCGTGATCCATTTCAATGATCAGCCATGTTTTTTATCGGATCAAAGTAATTTATTGCGAATGCCACACCCGCGGCGAAATAGTGTTGCCTGAATTTCCAATAATCGCAGGAGCATCATAATCAGGATGAGACTTCGCTGCTCTTTTTGCGGCAAAGACCAGCATGTTGCGAAAACGCTGTTTCGCGGCCTGCCAAACAAGGACACGATGCAGAATGTCTATATCTGCGACGACTGCATCAACCAGTGCGGCGAACGCTTGCGGCAGGAGCAGCTTGTCCGCGCCGAGGAAGCCGCTCTGGCAAGCGTGAAGCGCCTGCTCACGCCATCAGAAATCAAAAAAACCCTCGATCAGCACGTCATCTCCCAGGAAAAAACAAAGAAGATCCTTAGTGTGGCCGTCCACAACCACTATAAGAGGATCATGTTCAATTATGCCAGCGGTGACGTTGAACTTGAAAAATCGAACATTCTCCTGATCGGTCCGACCGGCAGCGGGAAAACCCTGCTTGCGCAAACACTGGCAAAAATCCTTGATGTGCCGTTCGCGATCGCCGATGCCACAACCCTCACGCAGGCGGGCTATGTGGGTGAAGACGTCGAAAACATCCTGCTCAAACTATGGCAGAATTCGGGACAGGACAAGGAAAAGACCGAGCGCGGCATCATCTACATTGATGAAATCGACAAAATCGCCCGGACAACTCAGAATGTTTCGATCACGCGCGATGTCAGCGGAGAAGGGGTCCAGCAGGCGCTGCTGAAAATCCTCGA
>JAPLSQ010000131.1 GCA_026398535.1 Candidatus Sumerlaeota bacterium
CTCGTAAATCACAACGGTTTAGCGCCTCAATGGATGGAGAGGTGGCCGAGCGGCTGAAGGCAACGGTTTGCTAAACCGTCCATGGGTGTAAAGCTTATGCGGGAGTTCGAATCTCCCCCTCTCCGCCATAACCCTTTCATTCCCGTTGTGGCTCATGCGACCGATCCGATCCGTTATTCGTTGCGCGATCTGCGGCCTTTGTCCATGAGCGTCGTCGCACCGGGATCGGCCGACCTGCTGCTCTTCAACGGCCTGCTGTCCCGTTACCACTACCTGGGCCACCGCAATATGGTGGGCGAGAACCTCCGGTATCTGGTCCGTGACCGGCACGGCCGGCCGGTTGCTTGCGCGCTGTTCGGCTCGGCGGCGTGGAAGTGCGCGGACCGCGACACCTTTCTCGGCTGGGATCGTGCCGCACGCGAGCGCAATCTCCAAGGGTTGACCAACAATACCCGCTTTCTCGTGTTGCCTTGGGTCGAGGTCGCGCATCTGGCGAGCCACGTGCCGGGCCTGATCGCGCGCCGGATTCGCGCCGACTGGCAGGCCAAGTACGGGCATCCCGTGCATGCGTTGGAGACGTTCGTGGACCGCGACCGTTTCAGGGGGACCTCAAGTACGACAGGCATCACGCACAGGGAGACCTCTTGAGCAGTTACCTCCTCTTTACCATGAAACTCTTCATCGAAGGACTGGCCAGCGGCGCCGTGAAAATGTGAAATTGAGGAACTCAGCGCGTTCGCCCTGACGGGTTGCCGCCAGCGATTAGCCCGCCCAAACGCTTCAGCCAAAGTCCAGAGAGTAGCTGGTGCTTCGGCCCCTGGCGGAGTTGACGCGAAGCAGACCCATGGCTACCAGTTCCGCGATCTCACGGTAGGCGGTGACACGGCTCGCCCGCGTCATGGAGACGTACTTGCGCGTGGTTAGCCCGCCTTCGAACCCGCTAAGGCCCGTGTCGAGCAGCCGGTTCACCACCTTGCGCTGCCGGTCGTTGAGGAGTGCGCCATGATGGTTGTTCCAGAAATCAGCCTTGGTTGTGATGGAAGTAACAAAAACGTCCGCCGCGTCGATCGCGCGCGTGAAGCAGCCGAGAAACCACTCGAGCCATGCCGTCACGTTGCCGCGTCCCTTCTGCGTGGTTTCCAGCACGGCATAATACCGGTCGCGCTCGGCGTTGATCTGGTGCGACAGGCTGTAGAAGCGCGCGGGCAGGTGTTCGTCCTGGGCGAGAGCCATGTCCGTGAGCGCTCGCGCGATGCGGCCGTTGCCGTCGTCGAACGGGTGGATGGTGACAAAGTGGAAATGGGCGAGGCCGGCGCGAATCAGCCCCTCGACTTCTCCACGATTGCCCGCCCACCAACCGAGGAAGCGCCTCATCTCGCCGGCAAGGGCGGCAGCGGGTGGCGCTTCGTAGTGCATGGTCTGGCGGCCGATCGACCCGGAGACGACCTGCATCGGCTGCGGGCCTCTCCATTTCCCCACGCGGATTTTCGTCAGGCAGGAATACCTAGTGGAGAACAGCGCAGCCTGCCATCCTTTGAGCCGCGCGGCGGTGAGCGGCCGTTCGCAATTGCGGGTGGCGTCAAGCAGGACCCCGACAAGCCCGTCCGTTGCCCTGTCGGACGGGGGCAGACCTGCTGCGGGAAGACCGAGACGCCTTGCCACCGACGACCGCACGGATTCACGGCGCAGTTGCTCCCCCTCGATGATGGACGTCTGCAGCGCTTCCTCGACAAGGACATTGGCCTGCGCCTCGCGGGCGAGTTCGAATCCCAGGCTCCGCATTCGCCCCAGCAACCGGCCTTGCGCAACCCGTGCGCCGCTCACCAACGGCAGAAGCCGTTCGCTGTCCCAGACCATCGTCGGCCAATCGGGGTGTTGCCAGATGTAGCGCATATTATCGCTCCTAATTATGAAGCGATTAGGGACAATATTCGCTTCACAAGCGCGAAGCCGCCAAATCGTCGGCGAGACGGCCGTCATCGCCCACAGAGCTCTGACAATCATCGAACGCCAAACCAGGAAGCCGGGGCATGATCGGGCGGTTCCAAGAGGGAAGATGAACAGAGCCCCCCGCTTCCACTGAAAATACTGCACACGGGCAACTGGCATTTGGGCAAGACACTGCACAAAACAAACCTGCTGGAGGACCAGCGGCACGCGCTGAAGCAACTTGTGACTGTTGTCATTGACGAGCGGCCCGATGCGGTGATTGGGGCCGGAGATGTGTACGACCGCTCGATTCCTCCTGCGGAGGCGGTGAGCCTGTTGAATTGGGTCGTAACCGAAATCGTGGGCGTGCTGAAGACCCCGATGGTTTTCGTGGCTGGCAACCACGACGGCCCGGACCGGCTTGAGTTCGGGTCGGAACTGTTGCGCCTGAACGGTCTGCATCTTGTGGGCAAGCCAGACGATTTGCCCGACCCAATACGCCTGAAAGGCGGCAGCGGCGAACTCCTCATCTGCCCCATGCCCTTCGCCGACCCGGCCACTGTGCGTGAACTGCTGCGGGACGATTCGCTGACGACGCACGACGAGGCAATGCGTGCGCTTGCCGTCCGCTGGCGCGACAAACTCAACGACGGCACGCCTTCCGTGCTCGTTGCCCATGCATTCGTGTCGGGTGGCACGGGAAGCGAAAGCGAGCGACCCCTGAGTGTGGGCGGCGTCGATCAGGTCGGTCTCGACGCGTACAGCGGCAAGGCGCGCCCCGTCGACACGCTCTCGGGCGGCGAAACATTCCTTGCCGCCTTGTCGCTGGCCCTTGGCCTGGCCGACGTGGTGCAGCAACAGGCCGGCGGCATCAAGCTCGACACCGTGTTCATCGACGAGGGATTTGGCACGCTTGACTCGGGCACGCTCGACCAAGCCATGCGCATACTCGAGGAGTTGCGCCTTGGCGGGCGCCTCGTCGGCGTCATCAGTCACGTCCCGGAACTCCGGGAACGACTGCGCGACGCCCAGCTCCGCGTGACCAACATACGAGGCAACAGCACGGCGCGCTTCACCGTCCGCTGACTGCGCCTTTCATCCCTTTTTCATCGCTCTCGCTGTCAACACGATGATTGCGCCCGCAAATGCGGCCCCCATACCCAATGATCGCACACTGGCCCATACCATTGGTTTTGTCCCTTTTTTATTCGTTTCTGTGCTCCCCGCGGCATTGGCGATATTGGTCATAAAGGCGCGCAGAAAAAAATAACGCTGGAAAAATCCGTCAGACATTTGTCATGATCTCGCGTTGTGGTCCGATGTTCATTTTTGGATTTGTCTGACGCTTGTCTTAAGAGGCGCGGAAAGGAAAACACGATGGGCGAGTCGAAGAAGCGGATTTTCATCAGTTACGGGCACGACGAGCACGCGGCGCTGGCCGCGCGGCTGAAGGACGACTTCAAGGCGCGGGGGCACGAGGTGTGGTTCGACGCTGAGCGGCTCCACCCGGGCGGCGACTGGGAGCGTTACATCGAGGAGGGGCTGGAGTGGACCGCCGCTGCGGGGGCGGACGGGTGCGTCGTGCTGATCATGACGCCTCACTCGTTGCGCCGGCCCGACGGCTACTGCCTCAACGAACTGGCCCGCGCGCTCGACCGGCGGCTCGGGGTGGCGCCGGTCATGGCGGTGTGGGTCGAGCTGCCGTTGTCGATCTGCCGCATCCAGTGGCTCGACATGCGCGATGCCGTGCCCGTCCACGAGCGGCCCGAGCGTTACGAGACGGCGTTCGCCCGCCTTGTCGAGGCGCTCGAACACGGCCGGCTCGACTTCGAGGGCGCGCAGTCGCGCCTGCTTGCCGTGCTCGACCCCCTGCCCTTCGAGGCCGACATCGCCCACCATATGGCGCGTTTCACCGGCCGCGGGTGGGTGTTCAACCGCATTGACGACTGGCTGGCCGATCCGGGCGCGTCGCCTGTATTCTGGATCACAGGCAAGCCTGGAGTGGGCAAGACGGCCATTGCCTGCCGACTGGCCGCCACGCGGCGCGAGGTGGCGGCATTCCATCTTTGCCGCCACTTCGACTCCATCAAGACCGACCCGCGCCGTGCCGTGCTCTCCATCGCCTACCAGTTGTCCACGCAATTGCCCGATTACCAGGACCGCCTTGCCGCGCTCGACCTGCAGAAGATCAAGTCCGATGCCGGCAACGCGCAAACGCTTTTCGACGCGCTCGTGCTCCAGCCGCTGGCGGGCGGTTTTCCCGTGCCCGACCGCACGCTTCTCGTCGTCGTGGACGGTCTTGACGAGGCTTCCTCCGGCGGGCGCAATGAACTTGCCTCGTTCATAGGCTCGGAGTGGCGCAAGGCGCCGCCGTGGCTGCGGATCGTTGTCACCGGCCGTCCCGACCCTGAGGTCAAGGGTCCGCTCCAAGGGCTGTCACCGTTCGTCCTCGACACGTCGTCACCCGAGAACGAAGCCGACCTGCGCGAGTTCCTTGCCCGCGAACTTGCCCCCTACGCACCGCTTCATCGCGTGCCGGACGATGCCATCGCGAAAATCATCGAGCGCAGCGAGGGCGTGTTTCTCTACGCCGAGTGCGTGCGCGAGGAACTGGCCGAAGGGCGCCTGTCGCTCGACCATGTGGATGATTTTCCGCAGGGACTGGGCGGTGTTTATGCGCGGTTCTTCGCGCGGCAGTTCCCCGACGCTGAACGTTACTGCCGCGAGGTCGCCCCCGCGCTCGACCTTGTCCTCGCGGCCCGCGAGCCATTGCCCTTCGACACCCTCGCCGCCGCCATGGGCTGGACCGCCCGCGACCTGAACCGCTTCCGCGCCTCCCTCGGTTCGCTGTTCGACACCACAGGCGACCGAATCCGCCCCTTCCACAAATCGCTGTCCGACTGGCTCACCAACCCGGATCCCGGTGTCAGCGGCAACTACTTCGTGGATGTGGAGGAAGGCCGTAAAGGCTTGGCAGCCCATGGGCTCGGTCAATTTGACCATGGCCCGGAGACGATGGACAACTATTCCCTCGAATGGCTGCCGTCGCACCTGCGCGAGACGGGCGATGAGAAGAACCTGGCCCGCCTGCTCAAGGATTTCCGCTACCTGATGGAGAAGGCACGGCGGGGGATGCTGGAGCGGCTCCTGCAGGACTTCCGCGAGCTTCCGCCACGCTTGACCGGTTCGGGGGGAGCGCTGGAGTTCGAGGCCGCCTTCTTCCGCGAGCGGGCGCACATCCTGCGCCGTGGAAACGACGAGTGGCCGGCGCACAAGATTCTCCTCCAACTCACCGTCGAGCACGCCGACGACAACCCGCTCACCCAAGGCGCCGAGAAGTGGCTGGAGGAGGGGCGATGCGACTGGGTCTGGTTGCGGCGCAACCGGCGCTTGGCGCATGCGCAGAAGAGCGCGTGCCTTGCAGTGCTCGAAGGTCACACGGAACGCATAATAAGTGCACTTGAACTGGCCGACAGGCGGCTGCTCTCGTGGTCATGGGATCACACCCTGCGGTTGTGGGACAGCCAAAGCGGCACGTGCCTGGCGACGCTCGAGGGGCACACGGATTCAGTCAAAGGCGCGCTGGCGCTGGCCGACGATCGGCTGCTCTCGTGGTCGAGGGACCACACCCTTCGGTTGTGGGACGGTCGGAGCGGCGCGTGCCTGGCGACACTCGAGGGGCACACGGATTTGGTCTGGGGCGCGCTGGAACTCTCCGACGGGCGGCTGCTCTCGTGGTCATACGACAACACCCTGCGGTTGTGGGACGGCCGGACCGACGCGTGCCTGGCGACCCTTAAGGGACACACGGCACCGGTCACTGGTGCGCTGGCGCTGGCCGACGGTCGGCTGCTGTCGTGGTCAGAGGACTCGACACTGCGGTTGTGGGACGGCCGGAGCGGCGCGTGCCTGGCGACGCTCGAGGGGCACACGAAATCAGTCCGCGGCGCGCTGGCGCTGGCCGACGGTCGGCTGCTGCCGTGGTCGGATGACAGCACCTTGGGGTTGTGGGACAGCGAAAGCGGCGCGTGCCTGGCAACGCTAAAGGGGCACGTGCTTTGGGTCTTGGGCGCACTGGAACTGGCCGACGGGCGCCTACTCTCGTGGTCTCATGACGGGACACTGCGGTTTTGGGACGACCGAAGCGGCGCGTGCCTGACGTCGCTCGAGGGGCACACGTTCGGAGTCGAAGGCGCGCTGGCGCTGGCCGATGGACGGCTGCTCTCGTGGTCAGGGGATCACACCCTGCGGTTGTGGGACGGTGAAAGCGGCGCGTGCCTGGCGGCGCTCGAGGGGCACA
>JAPLSQ010000080.1 GCA_026398535.1 Candidatus Sumerlaeota bacterium
TATCTCAAGGCGCATTATCCCGTGGACTACATGACGGCGCTGATGACCAATGCCATCGGCGACAAGGTTGAAAACATGGCGGCCTATTTCACCGAGGCGCGCGAGGCGGGCATTCGCATCCTGCCTCCCGATGTGAACACGTCCGAAAAACAGTTTTCTGTATCCCAGGGCGATGTGCGTTTTGGGCTGGCGGCGGTGAAAAATGTCGGCGAGGCGGCCGTGGAAGGCATCATCAAGGCGCGCGCCGCGGGCGGGCCGTTCCGCAACTTCGACGATTTCTGCCGCAGGGTTGACCTTGGCTTGCTCAATTCGCGCATGGTCGAGTGCCTGATCAAGGTGGGCGCCTTCGACTCGATGGGCGTCCGCCGGTCTCAATTGCTCGATGTTTATGAAAGGGTGCTGGAAGCATCCCAGGCGCATCAAAGAGACAAACTGAGCGGGCAGGCCAGCCTGTTCGACTTGTTCGACGAAGGCGGCAGCTCCGGCCTTTCAGGATGGGCGGGAGCAGCCTCCGCCGACGCTGGCTTTGGATTGCCGTTGCGCGATATCCCTGAAATCAACGATCGCGACAAACTGCAATTGGAGAAGGAGTTGATCGGTCATTACATATCCGGCCATCCGCTTGACACTTATGCGTGTGACATGGCGCTGTTGAGCGACACCCCCTTGAGCAAAATTCCGGACGTCAAAGATGGAGGGGAAATCAATGTGGTGGGCATTATCAACAAGATCACGCCGAAAACCGACAAATCTGGCGCCGCATGGGCTTTCGTGGAGATCGCCGACATGGAATCGTCCACGGAAGCGCTCTTTTTCCGCGAGGTCTACGAGAAACGGCGGGCATGCCTTGCCACGGACCAGGTCATATGGGTCAAAGGCCGTGTCAGTTCGCGCAATGGCGAAAACAAGCTGATTGCCGTGGACGCCCGTCTCGTGAGCGAACTGCGCGACAAACAGACCGCCGCGCTTGAAATCACACTCGACGAGGAAAAGGCGCGAAACGGACTGCTTGAGCGGGTCGCCGGCGTGTTGCGTTCCTCCCCCGGGGTCAAGCCCGTGCGTTTGCGCATCCTTCACGGCAAGTCCTGCCTGATCATTGATCTCAAAAAGTCCATTCCCGTGACACTGTCGAACGAGCTTGTGCGCTCGCTTTCCCAGTTGCCGGGAGTGCGGCTGCTGCGTTTCATGCGCGAGTAGACAGTTGACATGACCAAGCCAGCCATGTTTCAGATTGCTGGTTCATAAGCAACACAGAGGATGAAACGCGCGGCCCCGTCCTGAGTTTGTCTGATTTCACGCGCGCAACATTTTCAATATCCATGCACGAAAGGAAAACAACCGTGATCAAAATAGCCAACCGTGTGGCAAGTCTGTCTGAATCCGCGACACTCGCGATGGACGCCAAGGCGAAACAAATGAAGGCCGACGGCATCGACGTCGTGAACTTCGGCGCGGGCGAACCGGATTTTGACACTCCCGAATTTATCAAGGATGCGGCAAAACGCGCGCTCGACGCGGGCAAAACGAAATACTGCCCGGCCTCAGGCCTGCCGGAATTGAAAACCGCAATCGTCGAGAAGTTCGCCAAGGACAACGGTCTGACGTACAAACCATCACAAATCAGCGTCAACATAGGCGGCAAGCACTCACTTTTTAATATCATCCTGACCATCGTCGAGCGCGGCGGCCAGGTGCTTATTCCGGCGCCCTACTGGGTCAGTTACTACGAAATGGCAAGGGCGGCCGAGGGCGTTCCTGTCATAATTCCCGCAACGGCTGACACTGATTTCAAGATCACGCCAGACCAGCTCAAGGCCGCCATCACGCCCCGGACGGTCGCGCTTATCCTGAACTCTCCAAGCAACCCCACCGGCAGTTTATACACGCCTGACGAATTGGCCGCGCTGGCTGATGTGTTGATCCAGAAGGATATCCTCTGCATCAGCGACGAGCTTTACGAAAAATTAATTTACGACGGCTCGATCCACGCCAGCATCGCCTCGCTTCGCCCCGGCATGGTTGAGCGCACGATCGTGGTGAATGGTCTGTCGAAGGCTTATTCCATGACCGGCTGGCGGCTGGGTTACTGCGCGGGCCCGCAACCGATCATGACCGCCATCAATGTGCTGCAAAGCCACAGCACGTCCAATGCCACAACATTTGCCCAATGGGCGGCGGTCGAGGCGTTGCGCAATGGCGACGCGGACGTGGAAAAGATGCGCCAGGCATTCGACGAACGGCGCAAGCACATCGTTGAAAGACTGCGCGCCCTGCCCGGCGTCAAATGCAATTTGCCCAAGGGCGCGTTCTATGCATTCCCCGACATGAGCGACTATCATGGGCGCTCATTTGGCGGCAAGACAATCAAGCATTCCATGGACCTGGCGGATTATCTGCTGGAGGAGGGCAAGGTCAGCGTTGTGCCCGGCGCCGCATTCGGCGCCGATGCCCATCAGCGCTTCTCCTACGCCACGTCAATGGATAACATCAACAAAGGCATTGATCGCGTCGCCTCGGCGCTGGCAAAGCTGGCATGACGCAAGACGATTATCGACGCCACAAAGGATTTCAAGCGCGGGTGTGATTGCGCGTGGAACAGGGCGGGCTGACGCTCGGCCCGCCCGCCCGGGTTATTCGATGACTTCGAGTCCCATGGAACGGGCGGCGCCTTTGACCATCGACACGGCGCTTTCGATCGTGTGGGCGTTGAGATCGGGCATTTTCTGCCGCGCGATCTCCTCGACCTGTTTGAGGGTGACTTTCCCGACCTTGTTTTTGTTGGGTGTTCCGCTGCCTTTAGGAATGCCGGCGGCCCGCGCAAGCAGAACGGCCGCAGGCGGGGTCTTGGTGATGAAGGTGAATGAGCGGTCGGCATAAACCGTGATGATGCACGGGATGATCAGGCCGGGCGTGTCTTTGGTGCGCGCGTTGAACTGCTTGCAGAATTCCATAATATTCACGCCATGCTGGCCGAGAGCCGGTCCGACCGGCGGCGCCGGATTTGCCTGGGCGCCGGGGACCTGAAGTTTGACTTGTGCTACGACTTTTTTTGCCATTGTCCGTCTCTGCTATGATATGTTGTTGATCAAAGGGCCTCGACCTGAAGCACATCGAGTTCAACCGATGTGGACCGGCCAAAAATGGAAACCATGACCTTGAGTTTGCCTTTTTCCTGATCGATGTGTTCGACAATGCCGATGAAGTTGGCAAAGGGGCCTTCGATGACCTTGACCTGGTCGGTAATGCGGTACTGGATCGTGGCGCGTGCGCGGTCGCCGCGTTCTTCGATCGTTTCG
Organism: Candidatus Sumerlaeota bacterium; assembly: GCA_026398535.1. Classification (GTDB taxonomy): domain Bacteria; phylum Sumerlaeota; class Sumerlaeia; order Sumerlaeales; family Sumerlaeaceae; genus JAPLSQ01. Next base: position 3,297 of record JAPLSQ010000080.1, read on the forward strand.
AGCACGCTGGTCACCTCTTCATCGGGGAGCGGGGTCGGTTTGTCACCCTCGCCGAGGAAAGCCGACACACCCTGAACCTTTTGCACGAGCGCAAAGATTTCATCCTCCGGTTCCATCTCGATGAGAATGTAGCCGGGCATGATGTTGCGCATGACCTCATGCTTTTTGCCGCCCTTGATCTCGATATATTTTTTCTGGGGAATGACAACCTTCGAGACCATGTCGCGGTAACCTTCCATCTGCACCCGGTGTTCAATAGTGGTCTTCACCTTGTTTTCATAACCGGTGTAGATGTGTATGGCGTACCATTTTTTAGCCATGTTTTCGCTCGCGCTTTCCTTGAAAAACTCTTATAACTGGAAAAGAAGTGACATGACCTTGCTCAGCACGGCGTCGGCCGCGCCCAGCACAATGCTCAGAGAAAAGGTCACCACGGCAACGACAATGGTGGCTCCGTGAAGCTCCGGTCGCGAGGGCCACGTCACTTTTTTCATTTCTGCGCGCACTTCATGAAAGAATTTTTTCGTGCGCTCCATAAAACCCATTTTTTTTTCCATAAACGTTCCTCAAGACGGGCTTTTTGTTCCCGTTGAACCGCAAAAACATGATAAATGGCAGACCAGGAGGGACTCGAACCCCCAACCCTCGGTTTTGGAGACCGATGCTCTGGCCACTTGAGCTACTGGTCTGCATGTTGGGGTTGGTGGGACATTGTGGCGCGTCCCACAACGGAAGCAATACCTTGAAAAGCGCAAAGTTATTTCATTTTTCTCCGCATTATCCGCAATTCATGCGGGCATGCATAAAGCCTGCCGAAACGTCAGCAGAAGCCCCATGACGATCCATCCCAGGGATGCCGTGATGCCGGCCGGGCGGCTCCATGTGAAAATAGACAGGCATGCCAGCGCCTGACACTCCCAAGCGGCGCGCATTATCCCGCCCCGGTGATTATAGATGACAGCCGAATAAAACACCATCAGGACGGCGTGCGCGACCATCAGGAGCTTTTCATGGCTCAGAAGGCCGGTACGCATCAATCCGGGCAGGGCCGCCAGGATGGTTGCCGCCATGCTGACAATGAAAGCGGCGTCATACAACTCGCGCCGCCATTCAATAGCGCCATCCATCCGGCTCCTGACTGCGTCAACAATCCCCGTGAATGGAGCCGCAAAAACGTAATGGGCCACTTCATCGGACGGCAGACGACCCCATTTCATATACAATATGCCCTGCCAGATGCCATAAACGACAATTGGGATCACTCCCGTATACCATTTGAGTCCTGACATGCCGTGCGACGGGGAAGAACAAGCACGATCCGCGCTGAATTTGGTCCGCAGATTGTCCCATAACCAGCAGGCCGCTATTGCCAGGGCCGCGAAGATGAGCACATCGCGGGCCAGAATGCCAAACGAGAGCGCCAGACACGCCCACGCCGGACGCCCGCGCCTTACACACAACAGACAGGAAAATAGCAGAACCGCGGCCATGGGTTCGGGCAGGTCGTAATACAAGCTGAAAACAAAGCCGGGAAACAATGGAATGCACAGGCTTGCCCATAACGGAAAATGCATGCGCTGAAAAAAAACGGCTGCCAGCCACGCCAGAAAGAAAAGCGATACCAGGTTGATAACCGCCAACATCGCGGGCACAAGCTGTTCCCTGCCGCCAAGTGACAATGCCCATGCTGTCAGGGGATAAAGAATCCTCTGCTGGCGGTATGCCGGCAAATCCAAGCGAACATATTTGCGCGGGGAGAGCGTTAGGGGATCAAGCGCCAGTTCGTGATAGAACTGCCCGCCGTATCCGAGAGCGTTCTTTTCCACGGGGATCGGCGTGTGGACCGCGTCCTGTATCAGCCAGATGCCGCCAGCATGGATCAGCGCCGCCGCCTGGAAATCGTGGCGCATCAGATAAAGCAGCAGGAATGCGGCATAGGCCGCCGTGACCGCCGCGGCGGCAAACCATGGCCGGCTGAGACACACCCGCCAGCGATCACGCCAACCGGATGAATTGATCATGGCCATCGCCCCGCCTCCATGGAAACGAGCGGCAATATCAGCCCCGCCGCGCACAAAAGTGGTTTTACGGAAAGATAATGTGCGATCATTTTTCGAAATCCTGCATATCAGGCTGCGCACATCAACTGCGCACATCGGAACATGAACTGCCAATCCAAATGGCGCATGACGGGGGAAAACAAGCGACGATTTTGAACAATCCGGCATGAAATGATGTCGGAAAAGTGGATGATTGTAATTATACCATGTTATTATACATCACCGCAAGCCGTCCGGCATTCATGGTGCGGGCCATTGAAGGAGCTTGATGTACAATAAGTTTTTCGGACTGTCCGAGGCGCCATTCAACATCACGCCTGATTTGAAGTTCCTTTATCTGAGCCAGCGGCACTGTGAGGCGCTGTCTTCCATGCTTTATGGCATCAAGGATCGAAAGGGGTTCATTCTGCTGACCGGGGAAATAGGTTCGGGCAAGACGACGCTGTGCCGCGCGCTGGCAAACGATCTGCGCCAGGAGAACATCCACTTCGCGCTGATCATGAATCCCGGGCTTTCCGAGATCGAAATGCTCAAGGCGATCAACGACGAGTTCCAGATTCCCTCCTATTATGACACGAAAAAGGGTCTTGTTGACGAACTGAACCGTTTTTTGATCACGGAGAACAAGCGGGGGGGGAATGTGGCGCTGATCATCGATGAGGCGCAGAATCTTACGCCGGCGCTGCTCGAGGAAATCAGGCTTCTGTCCAATCTTGAGACAGAAACCGAGAAACTGATTCAGATCGTGCTGATGGGTCAGCCCGAGCTGAACGACACTCTTGCGTTGTCACAGCTTGAGCAGCTAAACCAGCGGATCGCCGTGCGTTATCACATCATTCCGCTCAGCCAGGATGAGGTGCTTGCCTATATCAGACACCGGCTTACGGTGGCGCAGGCGAAGATTGAAATCGAATTCGCGGCCCCTGCGCTCAAGATGGCGTACCAGTCCACGCGGGGAATTCCGCGCAAGATCAATGTGTTGTTCGACCGCGTGCTGCTGGCGTGTTACGCGGAAGGCAGTTATACCGTCGACGAGAAAATCATGCGGCAGGCGATTCAGGAGGTCAGCGGACCGGTTCCCGAAACCGAGCAGAAGCCGGCGCTGGCGGCGCCCAGGGTCCGGGAAATTCTGCGCAGTGTCATGGCGCGAAAGATCGCGATGGGCGTTGCGGTTGCGGCTGCCGCGGCGGCTTTGCTGGCCGGCGCGGTGGCGGTAGGCGTGAGGATCGCGAATGTTCGCGGAGACGAAACCCAGCCTGGCGCCATCGCGCCCAGCGGTCCGCATCAGTCCGCCGCCGCGGATGACGCCGCCGCCGCGGCTGTGAAATCAGGGAAAGCCGCCACCGCGGGCAAAAGCGCGAAATCCGCGGCGGCGCCTGACACGAAAATATCATCGACAAGCGAAACCCTGGCGGCCAAAGCCGCGCCAACGCCAACGCCGGATTTGGAACAGATACGCCGGCGTAATCCCAACTGGAAGTATGAAAAAAACGCTCCCCTGGTGCGCGTGAACAATCCCAAGGCGGTGCGCCGGGCGGCTCAGCTCAGCATGCTCAAGGTCTGGGGCATAGGCATCAATCTCGACGATATGCCGAAAATCAGCGAGGACCTTATCATTTCAGGCGAGTTGTCGTCCGAGGTCGTCAAACTGCGCCAGATGCCCGTCGGCGACGAGTATGACAAAATCATCCGCTATGACGTGCCCCTTATTCTGAAAATCAAGGATCCCGCCCCCGATCAATCGGAATATGTGGTCATGTTGCGCGCGGAAGGCGAGGCGGTGACGGTCGGCGATCCAATGTGGGGCATCAAAGTATACAAGGCGCAGGACCTGCGAAAACGGCTGTCGGGCGCGGAAGCCGTGTTTGTTGATGTGGCCAATCTCTCCGACATCAAACGCGGCGAGACAAGCGACCGATCTCTCTCTCTTCAGCAGTACCTGAAAGACCAGAAATATCTCGACGATGTCACCGGGGTTTTTGATGTCAAAACCACAGAAGCCATCAAAAAATTGCAGAAATATTACGGGCTGAAGGAAACGGGCAACCTCGATGACATGACCCTGATGATTCTTAACAGCCGGCTCATGAAAAAAGGACCGAGGCTTGCCGGCGGAGACTGATGATCATTCAAACAGACGCGGACAGCATAAGATGAGCGTGATATTGAAAGCCCTTGCGAGGGCGCAACGCGAATGCGCGCCAAGGCACGATCCCGCCAACGACGCCCTGAAGCCCGCCAGCGCCGCGGCCGCGCCACAGGGCTCAATTCCCCCATTTCACGGCCATGCGGTTAAGATCATGCTGATCGGCTCGCTGATCATTCTGTTGATGGCGATCGCGGGAGCGCTTGTCAGTGTGGGGTATGTCATGGGGCGTCTCAACGGGCTTGAAGCAGGCATACGCGCCGCATCGGACCGCCAGACAAAGCCGGCCGCGGGCAGCGCGGGTGCATCGGGCGTCGCCGCGGGCGCGGCCATGCCCGCAACCGATCTTCCTGTAATGACGCCCAATCCCGCATCCGCCGCGTTATCCCCGGCAGCCACAAAACCTGTCACCGACGACTTGCCGCCTCCCGTGCCAATGGGACAGATGACGCCAACAGGACAGGCGCAGGCGGGCGCGGGACAACAAACAGCCCGGACGCCCGCGGCGCAACCCAGGACGCTTACGCTCACTTCCATCACGTATAGCGGCGCAAACAAACAGGCAGTCATCAGCGGCGCGACCGTTCACGAGGGCGAAACGACGGATGATTTCACCGTGCTGAAAATCACCGCGTCCACAGTCACCATCCAGCGCCGCGACGGCAAGATCCTCACGCTGAGCCTTTCGCGCTCGTGAAAATCCGCCGCGGCGGAACGCGCTTCCAAGGCGGCGGGGCTGTCCAAATCATGGATTCACGGGCGGGATCTGCAACAAAAGAACAATTCCTTTGACCCTGTTTTTCCGCATGTCATGCTTCCTATTACATCAAGGATTTTTCAGGACCGAAGCAAACAAAAAGGATTTCATGTTATGCGTCACGGGACTTGCGCAACATCCATGGTTTGCAATGCCACAGCCAGCCAACAGGTTTGCGCGGCGTTGAAATTTTCGTTTGCGCTGAAACGGCGCGCGGGCCGGTTTCTCCCGGCGCTGGCCGGGCTTGTGTGCCTGTTCGTCGCCGCCCCCGCGGCGGGGGCGGAGATGGGCAACACCCCGCGCGCAGCCACGTGGGTCACGGACGGACCGGTATACGCCGTCGTCCGCACGACCGACACGGTCTATATCTGCGGCGCTTTCCACAATGTCGGGCCTTCCGGCGGCACTTGGACGCCGCGCAACCACATCGCAGCGCTTGACGCCTCGACCGGCTTCGCCACCGACTGGAACCCCAACGCCGACAGCTACGTCAACGCCCTTGCGGTTTCGGGCGATGGCTTGACGGTCTATGCCGGGGGCCAGTTCACCTTCATCGGCGGGCAGACGCGCAACCGCATCGCCGCGCTCAACGCGACCGGAAACGCCATTACTACTTGGAACCCAAACGCGAACAACGTGGTTTTAGCCCTTGCGGTTTCGGGCGATGGCTTGACGGTCTATGCCGGGGGCGGCTTCACCACAGTCAACGGGACGACGACGCGCATGCGCATCGCCGCGCTCGACGCGACCGGCGCCGGCACCGCCACTACTTGGAACCCAAACGCGAACGACATTGTCAACGCCCTTGCGGTTTCGGGCGATGGCACGACGGTCTATGCCGGGGGCCAGTTCACGAACATCGGCGGGCAGCCGCGCAAATACATCGCCGCGCTCGACGCGGCCGGAAACGCCATTACCACTTGGAACCCCAGCGCGAGCGGCAACGTTTCCACCATCGCGGTTTCAGGCACGACGGTCTACGTCGGGGGCGCCTTCGTCACCTCCATCGGCGGAGCGTCACGCAATCGCATCGCCGCGCTCAACGCCTCGGATGGCCTCGCCACCGCCTGGAACCCCAACGCGAACAGCTACGTTTATGCTCTTGCGGTTTCGGGCACGACGGTCTATGCCGGGGGCGCCTTCACCACGGTCAACGGGACGACGCCGCGCAACCGCCTCGCCGCGCTCAACGCGACCGGCACCGCCACCACCTGGGACCCCAACGCGGGCAACTACGTCGGCGCCCTCGCGGTTTCGGGCGATGGCTCGACGGTCTATGCCGGCGGCGGCTTCATGACCATCGGCGGGGTTTCGCGCACGTATTTCGCCCAGTTTTGTTCCGTGCCCACCGCGCCGACCAATCCGGGGGCGACCGCGGTCGCAACGGACAGCATCACGTGGACCTGGCAGGACAACTCCAGCGACGAGACGGGCTTCAAGGTCTATTCGGGCGTCGGGCCAACGGCTCCTGACACCGTGACGGTCACCACCATCGCCGGTGCCACGCAGTGGCAGCACACTGGCCTGACGCCCAACATGCAGTACGCCTTCCAGACGGCCGCCACAAACGGCTACGGCGACAGCGCCAAGACGGAAAACTTCACCACCTGGACGCTGGCCGTCGAGCCCGTCGCGCCCACGGTAACGGCGAAAAGCGACAGTGAGCTGGATGTAAAAGTGTCCGCCGATGCCAACCCCGAGTCGACCGTGTTCGCGATCCGCAACGTGACGTCGGGCAACTGGGTGCAGGCCAACGGGTCAGGCGGCGCGTCACCGGTATGGGCAACGCGCACGGGTTGGGGCACGGTGACCGTCATCGGTCTTGCGCGCCTGACATTGTACCGTTTCACCGTGACGGCGCGCAACGATGGCGGCGTGGAAACGGTGGCCGGCCCCGAGGGCAGCGCCTCCACCCTGCCGGTCGGCCTGAGCATGATGAGCGTGGAGTAGGGAAACAGGAACGATTTATCATTTGACCCCGGTTTTTCCGCATGTCATGCTTCCTATTACATCAAGGATTTTTCAGGACCGAGGCA
>JAPLSQ010000076.1 GCA_026398535.1 Candidatus Sumerlaeota bacterium
GGCGCGGCTGGCCGGACAGTTCGAGCGCGCCACAATCGCCGTTGTCGGCCATGCCGACAGCTCAATGAAAGGCCGCGCGCCCTACGATTCCGTCAAGAAGCTCTCGCAGGAGCGCGCCAATGCCGTCAAGGACGCGCTCATCAACAAGTACAAATTCGATCCCAACAAGTTTGTCATTACCGGCAAGGCATGGGACGAATCCGCCGATGCCTCCGATCCCTTGAATCAGACTCTCAACCGCAGGGTGGAAATCAGCGTCTATCCGCCGGAACAGAAATAAAGAAGGCGCCTGCAAGTGATTACTGGTTAAAGGATGATACGGTTGCTTCTTTTCTCCGTGGTCCTCTGTGCCATCTCCATGGTTCTCCGTGTAAAAGTTTTTCTCTTGTGATCTCACGCGATGATGGAGCAACAAACAGCGATAAAGCAAACAGAGCCCGCGACGCAAGCGCGCCGGCGGGGCTTTTCAATGAATCATTTCCTTGTCGTTCGTGAGGATCTGGGATTGCCCCTCAAAGTCATGCTTGGCATCTTGCCCATCCTTTTCCTGCTCGGTCTGTGGTGGTTGCTGACCGCGGGCGACACCGAGAATCGCGTCATCTCGCCGCTCATACTGCCGTCACCCGTGGAAGTAGTTAAACAAATCCCAGCCCTGTGGTTTCAGGCAGAACTCAGCCGCAGCCTGATTGCCAGCGCCTTGCGCGTGATCGGCGGCTTCCTTGTCGCCGTCGTCATCGTCTTTCCGCTTGGCGTTCTTATGGGCTCCTTTACGAAAGTCCGCGCCATCTTCGATCCCCTCATGATTTTCGGCGCCTACCTCCCCATACCCACGCTCGTGCCGCTCACGATGAGCCTGTTCGGCATCGGCGAGACACAGAAGGTCATGTTTCTTGCCATTGCCTTCATCGTGTTTCTGCTGCCGATGTTCGTGAAGGCAATCGGCGAGGTTGATGATATTTACTTGCAGACCGCCCAGACCCTTGGCGCGTCAAAATGGCAGCTCGTGCGTCATGTGCTTGTCGGAATATCCATGCCGAAGCTCTACCAGGCGTTGCGGCTCGGGTTTGGCATTGGCTGGACCTACATCATTCTGGCTGAGATGGTGGCCGCCGAGCGCGGCCTTGGCGAAATCATCATCATCGCCCAGCGCCGCGGACCGCGCGAGTTCATCTACCTCGTCCTCGTCGTCATCGTGATTGTGGCTTACATCACCGACAAGATCTGGATGTGGTTCGGACGTCTTCTATTCCCTTATTGCAAGAACGAGCGATGATCGAGCCAACCGCTTCCGCTGCCGCGCAACCGCCCATCATTGAGTTTCGCGATGTCAGCAAAATCTGGAATCCCGGAACGCGTGACGAATTCAAGGCGCTCGACCATCTGAGTTTTACGATTGCGGATATTCCCGGCCGCGGCGAGTTCGTCGCCATCATCGGCCCGTCCGGCTGCGGAAAGTCAACCGCGCTCAACCTTCTCGCCGGTTTCCATGGCATATTTCCCCCGACATCGGGCGAAATTCTCGTTCATGGGGAACCGGTGGCCGGCCCCGGAGCGGACCGCGGGATGATCTTTCAAAAGTACAGTTCGTTCCCGCAGATGACCGTGCTTGAAAATGTGGAACTCGGCTTGAAGCTCAACCGCGGCCAGAATCGCCTGACCGCAGCCGAGATTCGCGGCATGGCGCGCGAGTGGGTGGGGCGAGTCGGTTTGTCAAAACACGAGCATAAATATCCCCACCAGCTCTCCGGCGGCCAGCAGCAGCGTGTGGCCATCGCCCGCGCGCTCGTGCTCAAACCGCGAATCGTCCTTATGGACGAGCCCTTCTCGGCGCTCGACGAGCCAACACGCATCGACATGCAACAGCTCATCGTCGCACTCTGGACCGAGGTGCAGGCAACCGTGCTCATCGTCACCCATTCCATCATCGAGGCGGTCTACCTGGGCGACCGTGTATGGATTTTCAGCCCCGCCCCCGGCCGAATTGCCCGCGAAATCCAGGATGTCCCCCTGCCCGTGCCCGGCGTGCCGCCACTCATCATGCAGAAGAGCAAGTCCTTCCTTGAGGTTGTCGACCGCGTCGCGGAAATATTCCAAAAGATTGAAGCTGGCGAAACGGCTTAGCCCATGCCCGAAGACAACCTCAATTTCTGGGATTATGTCAAGGCGGCCTTCCACTGGAAGACGGCATTGCCTTTGCTTGGCAAAATGCCTTTGAACAAGTTCGCGCTGGCGGGCTTCGCCATCCTCGGCTTCGGCAATCCCGGTTTCTGGCTGCTGGGCCTCGCGTATGAAGCCGCCTTACTGCTCATGCTCGCGGGCAATCAGCGCTTTCAAAACCTGGTGCGTGGAATGCGCATGGCCGAGATCAAGCAGACCTGGAGCCAGCGCGAGGCCGGAATGCTCGCCCAGCTCGACCGCCAGTCGCGCCTGCGCTACGAAAGCCTTGTCGAGCGATGCCGGTCCGTCGTGCAGGCCGACGATGTTCCCGAAATCGGCCCAACCATCGCCGGACTGAAATCGGAGGGGCTCAACCAGCTCCTGCTCATCTTCATCAAACTGCTTTGTCTGCGCTGCCGCATCATCAGCACACTGCAAAAAACAGACCGGCGCGATCTCGAAACCGACATAAACAGCCTCAATGAAAAAATTGCCAAAGAGCCCGAAACTTCACCCACCCGCCGCGCACTGCAGGGAACCCTCGAAATCCAGAAAACACGGCTCGAAAACCTCGACAAATCGATGGAAAACCTTAAATTCACGGAAACCGAACTCGACCGCATTGAAAAACAGGTCTGTCTGCTCGTTGAAGAAATAGCCGTCAGCCGCAATCCCGAGCAATGGTCCGGCACGCTCGACGGCGTCGTCAAATCCATGCAGGGAACATCAAAATGGATGTCGGACAACTCAACGCTCTTCGAAACCATCGAACGCCCGGCGGCATCGGTGGATTTGATGAAAAACGCGCAACCGCAAACGATTAAGAATTGATTTTTTGTGATTTCCATAATCACAACAAACGATATATGGCACAAGAAAATGTATCTCTTTGCCAATGATCACGTTTTCCATGGCAATCCCAATAGGATCGGAGGCTATCAATATGTTCAGTAGAATCGCAAATCTCATTCGCGGGTTTTTCAGCTTGTTCATCTCGGGAATCGAGCGGAAGAATCCCGAAGCGCTTCTCGAGGTGGAAAAGGAAAATCTGCGCACCCAGATCGCCAAGTACAACGAAGGGCTGGCATCGCACGCGGCGCTGTGCGAGCGCCTTATGAGCCAGGTTAAAAGGGAGGATGCCGAGGAGCGCGAATTGCGCGCCAAAACGACAGCCCTGCTCAAGGCCGGCCAGCGCGATGCCGCCGCCCAATGCGCCCTGCGCCTGCAGCAAATCCAGCGCGAGCTTCAGGAGAACCGCGCCCAGATGGAACAGGCCGAGAAAACCTACCAGGAACTCGTGCGCGCACGCGATGTCACCATCAAAACCGCCCAGAAGAAGATCGAGGGCCTCAAGTACATGATCAACGACATGAAGATCAAGCAGGCCGTGGCGGATATGACCGAGATGGCCACGGGCATGATCGGATCGATTGGCGGAAGCGGCGACACGCTCAACCGCCTCGAGGAAATGGTGGGCGAGGAGCGCGACAAGGCAGCCGGACGCGCCCGCGTGGCCACCGACTCGCTCGATTTCAATGACGTCAAACTCAAGGAGACCGAGCAGAACGCGCTGGCCGACCAGGCGCTCGCCGAGTTCGCCGCCAAGGAAGGCATCGTGCTCGAAGGCGAACCCGCCGCCGCCAAGCCTGCCGCCGAAGGCGCTTCAACCGCCAAGGTCATGGGACCGGCTGAACAATCAAGCGGTTGATTCATCCGCAAATCAATCTGTCCATAATATGGACCGCGGAAACTTGTTTCCGCTTTATCCTTATCGGCTTGCCGCCCGCCTCAAAGCGGCAACCCATATTACCGGTTGCGCCAGCCCTGAAACCGTCTGGCGCATAACAGGACTACACGATGGAAACAGACGTTAATCAACCCGCTCCTGTCACAGATGCAATGCCTTCGTGGTCCCGGAAGCTCAAACTGCTTTACGAGAGCAACGCGGCCAACCAGTTCATCCTGCACGGCAACGTGGGCGACCGTGTTCTGCTCCCTCTGCCCGGCGGCCCCGAACTCGGCAGCCTGACCGATTTCCTTTTGCGCGTGCTCATGCCGCGCTTTGATGTCATTCTCAGTTACGATGTCGGCAACGGCGTCCGCGTTGAGAAGGGCGGGAAAATATTCGGCGAATGGCCGCACATCAAGGACAATCCCCAACTGCCGCGCCCGCCAAATGCCGCCATCGAAACACTGACCCATTATTTCCGTTACTGCGGCAACCTCGCGCGCCTCAAGGGCGAGCGCGTCCACATCGGATGCATCCTGCGCGCGGCCGACCTCATCGCCCCCGCCCTGCCCGGCGGTCTGAGCTACGACCTCAACGCCCTCGCGCTTCAGATCCGCGACTGGGCCACGGAAACCATTCTCACCGAGCAGCCCCTCGCAACTTTCCTCCTCTCAGAGAATCTGAACGACCTCCACCCTTACATCGTCAACAACAGCCGTGCGGCGCGCATCGCGTTGCCCCTCCCCCCGCCCGTCGAGATCGAGCAATCACTGGCGCTGCTGGCGCGCGCATGCCCCGATGCCCTTGCGGACGCATCAGCCGGCGGCTTCGCCCCCGCCGCCCGGCAACTCGCCGGCGCCACGCTTGCTTCCGTCGAGGGACTGGTCAAAACCAAACAGTACGAGCGCGTCAAACTCGCCCCGAATGACTTCGCAAGGCTCAAGAAAGACCTTGTCGAGAAGGATTGCGGCGGACTGATCGATTTCATCGAATCATCCGACACGCTCGACAATCTTTACGGCCAGGAAAAGATCAAGACCTGGCTGCGCCAGGACATCGCGCTGTGGCAGAAAGGCGACATCGAAGCCCTCCCCATGGGCTACCTGCTCTGCGGCCCCGTCGGCACGGGCAAAACCTACATGGTGCGCTGTCTCGCCGGCCAAGCCGGCGTGCCCGTTGTCAAACTCAAAAACTTCCGCGACAAATGGGTGGGCAGCAGCGAAGGCAACCTCGAAAAAATCTTCCGCCTTCTCCACGCGCTTGGCCGCTGTTATGTCTTCATTGACGAGGCCGACCAGGCGCTGGGAAAACGCGAGGCGGGCAGCGGCGACTCCGGCGTTTCAGGACGCCTTTATTCGATGATGGCCGAGGAAATGAGCAACACGCAAAACCGCGGTAGGATCATCTGGATTCTTGCCTCCAGCCGCCCCGATCTTATCGAAGTCGACCTCAAGCGCCCCGGACGCGTTGATGTCAAAATACCCATCTTCCCCTCCACCACGCCCGCCGAAGGTTTCGCGCTCCTGCGAGCGCTGTGCCGCAGGCGCAAGCTGGACATTGCCGAGACGGACTTCGCGACTCTGGAAAACATGATCCCTCCCCTGCTCACTCCCGGCGCCGCCGAAACCCTTGCCGTGAAAGTCTATCGGCTCGTGCGCGTCGAATCAAAAACGCCACAGGAAGCGCTCCGCGACTGCCTCGCCGGCTATCAAAGCCCGGTGCCCGCCGATGTCATGCTGTTCCAGATCCAGCTCGCCATCCGCGAAGCAAGCGACCTCGATTTTGTCCCGGAAATCTTCCGAAAAAAACCCGCATAGCAGCTTGATCGGCAACCCCGCGCGGGATGTCTGACAAATCATTCGCGCCTCGATGACAGGATCAGTGAAATCAACCGCTCAAGGCATAAACCAATGCCGCGAGAACCGGAAGATAAAGATTGTCGTCAATTTTCGGCGTCCAGACCTCCGCCGCCGCGCATACGGCGCTCACAAGGATGATTCTCGCATACGGCACGACGCCGAATGTCCCGTGCCACCATGCCAGACCAACACACAACACCGCCAGCGATGCCACGAAAAATCCCAGCGATCCCCCCACCGACCGGCGGGCGCCCGGCCAGCGCCACAGCGGCCAGTTGCGACCCACAATCGTCGACGCGCTGTCCCCGGCCGACAGAATCAGCCACCCCACAAAAACATCCTCCGGCGAAAACAGCAGCATGGCAATCAGCAACCCGATCGCATAATACACCGCGCCCGAGACATAACCCTCCCCCTCGCGCAACAGCCCAAGACCGCCGCGCCACAAAATCACCGCGAAAATAATCAGGACTCCGACAACAACCCCGCAGGCAACGAGAACCATCGGAAAATCTTTAAGAAAGAACGCCCCCGCCCCGCATCCCAAGTGCAATAATTGCCGCGCCAGCCATTTGTGGTTTGAATCACTTTGAGTTCCGGGCTTGCTCCACATGGGCAAAGACATCAATCCGTCACAGGCGTCATGTCAAGAAGGCAAAGGCGCACAGCCGGCCTGATTTCACCACAGAGACCCGGAGAACGCGGAGAAACCGCAAGAAAAGATCCAAACAGCGGCCTCTTCGGGTCTGTGTGAGGCACTCCAGAGAGCGCCGCGTATTACCCTGACGCACAAATGTGTCTCTGGCGCTGTATAACCAACTGATACCGCCATCCGGCTGCGTCTGGTTGTTCTCTCAGCCTTTTCGCGTTACTTCAGCGAATGCCCCCTACAGTCGCCATACAACGGCTTCTCCACCGCCTCCGGCCACAAAGCCCAGCCGGCAAACTTCTGCGCAAGTTCGGAGCCGAGCAGCCCTTGCAGCAGGAACTGTTCAGCATGGAACAGCTTTGCCAGCATGCCCGCGTGCTGGCCGGCCGCCACCAACCCGACCCGACCCGCGTACGGGACCGTTTGCTGCAACGCCTGGCTCAGAATGAAGCCGTTCTCGCGCAGGCCTACAATGTGCTGGCAGACGCGGTGGACGAAGGACGCGAAATCCCCGCGATTGCGGAATGGCTGATGGACAACTTCTACCTGATTGAGGAGCAGATTCGCAGCGCGCGGCATCACCTGCCGAAATCGTACAGCCGCGAGCTTCCGCGCCTGCGCAATGGGCAGCAACCCGGTGTGCCGCGAGTTTATGAAATCGCCCAGCAACTGATCTCACATTCGGATGCCCGCCTGGACGCCGAGAACATCACGCGGTTTGTCGCCGCCTACCAGGAGGCCGTCTTTCTCAAGCTGGGCGAACTGTGGGCGGTGCCGATCATGCTGCGGCTGGCACTTATCGAGAACCTTCGCCGGGTCGCGGGAAAGATTATCGTGCGCCATGTCGCGTATGAGGCGGCGGCCCGGTGGGCCGACCGGCTGATCGATCGCGCGGAGAAGACGCCCAGGAAGCTGGTGCTCGTGGTCGCGGAGATGGCTCTGTCCGATGTTCCGCTTTCGAGCGCTTTCGTGACGGAGTTCACGCGGCGAATGCAGGGTCAGCCGGGCGAACTGGCGTTGCCCCTCTCCTGGCTCGAACAGCAACTGACCCACGCGGGAGTCACGGTCGAACAACTGGTGCAGTCGGAAAGTCATCAGCAGGCAACCGAGCAGGTTTCGATCAGCAACAGCATTTTGAGCCTGCGGTGTCTTGAATCGATCGACTGGCACGATTTCGTCGAGACTCTGAGCATCGTGGAGCAGACGCTGCGGCAGGACCCCGCGGGCCTGTATGGCGCAACGGACTTCCCCACGCGGGACGACTGCCGGCGCGCAGTCGAGCAGATTTCCAGACAAGGCGGCCTGCCGGAACAAAGAGTCGCGGAACTTGCGCTGGAACTCGCAAGGCCCGCACACACTGGCGGGGGACTTGGCGAGCGGGCAGCTTATGTGGGTTACAATCTCATCGGTCCCGGGCTGAACCGGCTCAAGAAAGCGAGTCATGTGCGCCCGGGCATTCGCGAAAGGGCGGCGCAAATCGGCGCCCGGCGCCCGCTGGCGTTCTACCTGGGCGCCGTCTTCACATTCGCCGCCCTGGCAACGGGTCTTGTTCTGGCGTGCCTGGCCGGCAACATCGCGCCGCCGCTGACAGCAGTGTTTGCCGTGCTGGTATTCTTCTGTTCCGCGCAGTTGTCCGTGGAACTTGTCAATCGCGCGGCGATGCTGCTGATAGGTCCAAGGCGGCTGCCAAGGATGGATTTTTCCACCGGCATTCCCCCCGAATTCGAGACCATGGTCACCGTGCCGACCATGCTGTCGAGCTGCCATGCGATCCAGCAACTGCTTGAAGGACTGGAAATCCGGTATCTGGCGAACCGGCAGGACAACCTGTATTTCAGCTTGCTGACCGACTTTCCCGATGCGCCGCTGGAAGAAATGCCGGAGGACGCGCAACTGATCGATGAAGCCGTTCGCGGGATCGAAGCGCTTAACATCAAGCACTGCCAGGAGGCGGCCGCCGGTCCGTTCTACCTGTTTCACCGTCCCCGAATGTGGAACGCGCAGAACGGGGTGTGGATGGGGCGTGAGCGGAAGCGCGGCAAACTTTCCGATCTCAACGCGCTTCTTCGAGGCGACGCGTCAGACCGGTTCTCCGTGATCGCGGGGGATTTAGACGCATTGAGGCCGGTCACTTATGTGATCACGCTGGACACGGACACGCTGTTGCCGCGCGACAGCGCCCGGCAACTGGCCGCCACGATGGCCCATCCTTTGAACCGTCCCGTGTACGACGGCATACTCGGGCTCGTGCGCGAGGGCTACGGCATTCTCCAACCCCGCATCAGCACCGATCTGCCGGTGTCCACCCAGTCGCGGTTTTTCAAGCTTTCCGCCGGACAACGCGGCATTGACCCCTATACCCGCACGGTCTCGGACGTTTACCAGGACTTGTTCGGTCAGGGGTCCTTTATCGGCAAGGGTATCTACGACGTGGATGCCTTCCAACGAACACTGGAGGGCCGTTTCCCCGAAAACCTGATTCTCAGCCACGACCTCATCGAGGGTTGCTACGCGCGCTCGGGGCTTGTGAGCGACGTGCAATTGTACGAGAACTTTCCCACGCGTTATTCCACGGACGCGAACCGCAGGCGGCGATGGATCCGCGGTGACTGGCAGATTGCCCAGTGGGCGCTTCCGTGGTCTCCCGGGCCAACGGGAAAGCCCGTGAAGAACCCGCTCAGCGCGTTGTCGCGATGGAAGATCTTCGACAATCTTCGGCGAAGCCTGATCCCGTCCAGTCTCCTGTTGCTCCTGCTGCTCGGCTGGTTCGTCGCCCCGCTCCCGGCGCTTTGGACGGTCGTCGTCATCGCGCTGGTACTGGGTCCCGGCCTGCTTTCCTCGCTCACCGACTTCTGCCGCAAACCGCAAGATCTGCCCCTGTGGCTGCATCTGCCGGGAGAGGCGCGGTTGCTGCGGCAGCGGCTGGGACAGTCGCTGTTTTCGCTGATCATGCTGCCGTACGAGGCTCATTTTTCCCTCGACTCCATTTGCCGCTCCCTCACGCGCATGCTGATTACCCGCAAGGGCCTTCTCGACTGGGTAACTTCAGCAGATGCGGAACGTGCGGCCTCCACGGGTCTGGCCGGCACTATCCGCCAGATGTGCTTGGGGCCGGCTGCCGCCATGGTCACAGCGGCAGGCCTGCTCGTTTGGCGCCCGTTTGCGGTTCCCTTTGCGGCTCCGTTCCTGGCTGGGTGGTTTCTGTCCCCGCTCATCGCGTGGTGGGTCAGTTGCCCTCTGGCAGCCCGGACTTCACGGCTTACCGGCGAACAACTCCGCTTTCTTGGAATCCGGGCACGCAAGACCTGGCGGTTCTTCGAGACCTTTGCGGGCCGTGATGACAACTGGCTGCCCGCAGACAATCATCAGGACTATCCCGCCGCAAACACAGCCCATCGCACGTCACCGACCAATATCGGCATCTCCCTGCTCAGCGGCTTGGCCGCACACGATTTCGGATACATATCGACAGGGAACTTTGTCAAACGCACCGCAAACACACTCGCAACTCTCAAGCGGATGGAGAAGTTCCGCGGACACCTGTACAATTGGTACGACACGCGTTCGCTCCAGCCGCTCCTGCCTCTTTTCGTCTCGACGGTGGACAGCGGCAATTTCGCCGGGCACCTCCTTATCCTGCGTCAGGGCTTGCTAGCTCTCGCGGATGCCAGTCTTGTTCCGGGCACGATGTGCGCGGGGCTGAAACATACGTTACACGCGCTGGCTGAGTCAGTCCTTGATAAGAACGGCGAGATGTCTTCCCCGTCAGTAGAGGCCCTTGAACAGTTCGGCGCCGCGGTTGAACGCATGGAACGCCTCCTGGATAATTCACCCGTTTCGATCTGCGGCACCATGGCCCGCCTGAAAGATGCCGCTGCCGCGGCGGCGGAACTGACGACAGGTGTTGCCGGACTGCGGAACGCGGACCTGAGCTGGTGGTGCGAGGGCCTCGAACAGCAATGCCGTGACTTCATCGATGAGCTTTCCGGGGCGGCGCCATGGGCATGCGTGATTGGCGAAATTGATGGCGACCTGCCTGATGACAATCCAGTCTATGGCGATCTGCGCCGTCTGACGCGCGACCTGAACCAGGGGGCGACGCTTCGGCAGATGACCGCATACGAAGAACCGCTGCTGCCGCTGATCGACATCGCGATTGAAGAGTTGGCAAAGGGAAACGGCAACAACGACCCCGCCGTGATCAAAAGGTTACATCGCCTGCGGCAGACTGTAACTCAAGCAGCCGACCGCGCCCGCAACAGGATCCGCGGAATCGAACGCCTTGCAGCACTCTGCGGGGAATTGTCGGAGTTCGAGTGCGATTTCCTTTACGACATATCGCGCAATCTTTTCACGGTCGGCTACCACACGGCCGAGCGCCGCCGTGATTCCAGCCTTTACGATCTGCTCGCGTCAGAAGCGAGGCTGGCCAGTTTCGTGGCGATCGCGCACGGACAGGTTCCCCAGAAACACTGGTTCTCCCTGGGCAGGCAACTCACGATGGCCGGAGGAGAAACGGCGCTCCTCTCGTGGAGCGGCTCGATGTTCGAATACCTGATGCCCAACCTCGTGATGCCGTCGTTTGCGGACACACTGCTTGACCACACCTGCCGGGCCATCGTTGACCGGCAGATTGAGTATGGCCGCCAACGGGGAGTGCCATGGGGCATTTCGGAGTCGGGCTACAATGTTATTAACGCACGGCTGGACTACCAGTACCGCACTTTTGGCGTGCCGGGGCTTGGCCTGAAGCGGGGACTTTCCAAGGATGTCGTCATCGCCCCATACGCAACGATGCTGGCCCTTATGATTGACGCCGAAGAAGCTTGCGCCAATCTGCAAACGATGGTGGCGCTGGGGGACGAAGGACCCTACGGGATGTATGAGGCAATCGATTACACGCCCTCACGACTCCCCCGCGGCCAATCCAGCGCTCTCGTGCGTTCGTTCATGGCGCACCACCAGGGCATGAGCTTTCTTTCCCTGGCCTGCCTGCTGCTTGACCGTCCGATGCAACGGCGGTTTGCGCTCGATCCGCAACTGCGAGCGACGGAACTCCTCCTGCAGGAGCGAATCCCCAAAGCCGCCCCGTTCTATCCGCACACAGTGGAAGTGGCGGCCACGCACGCCTCAACACAGCGCGAGGAAGACCTTGTGTCGGTTTTCAACTCCCCGCATTCGGCGCATCCCAAGGTGCAACTCCTCTCCAATGGCCGCTACAGCGTGGCGATTTCGACCGCGGGGGGAGGGCTCAGCCGTTGGCACGAGCTTTCGGTGACCCGCTGGAGGGAGGATGCCACCCTCGACAATTGGGGACAGTTCTGTTACATCCGCGATGCCGATTCGGGCGAGTTCTGGTCCGCCACCCACCAGCCTGTGCGCAGGGAATCGCGCCATTACGAAGCGATCTTTTCCCACGGGCGCGCGGAGTTTCGGCGGACCGACGCCGGCATCGATACACATTCGGAAATCGTCGTTTCCTCGGAGGATGACGTTGAGATGCGGCGCACGACGCTGACGAACCGTTCGCGCGCGCGCCGCCGGATCGAGGTCACTACCTATGCTGAAGTCGTGCTGGCGAACCAATCCTCCGATGAGGCCCACCCGGCGTTCAGCAACCTCTTTGTGATGACCGAAATCGTGCGGTCGCGTGAGGCGATCCTCTGCACCCGCCGGCCCAGAGCGCCCGGCGAACACCACCCGTACTTGCTGCACGTGCTTGCGATGCATGCAAATGAGGCGGGCGAGGCCTCGTATGAAACCGATCGCCTGAAGTTCATAGGCCGGGGAAACAGCGTGACCGACCCGCTGGCCATGCATGGCAACACGTTGTTGTCGGGCAGCGAGGGTCCCGTCCTGGACCCGATTCTCGCCATCAGGCGAATCGTCGTGCTCCAGCCCGACGAAAAGGCCATCGTGGACGTCATTACCGGCATCGCCGAAACGCGCGACGCGGCACTCGCACTGGTGGAAAAGTATCGCGACCGCCGACTCGCGGAGCGGACGATCGAACTCGCTTGGACGCACGATCAAGTCATGTTCCGGCAGATTCAGGCGACCCAACGCGACCTGACTGTGTATCAGCAGCTGGCCGCCGCGATTCTCTACACCAACCCGGCGCATCGCGCCAATCCGAAGACTCTGATGCAAAACCGGCGCGGGCAACCCGGTCTTTGGGGATATGGCATTTCGGGCGATCTGCCGATCGTGCTGCTGCGAATCGATGATCAAAGTCACATCGCCCTCGTGCGGGAAACGGTGCAGGCGCACACATACTGGCGCGGGATGGGCCTTGCTGCCGATCTCCTGATCGTCAACGAGAGCAGATCCGGCTACCACCAGGTTCTTCAGGATGACATCGTCGCGCTGGTGACGGCAAGCGGCGAGCCGGCCGACCGGCCCGGTGGCGTCTTTGTCCGGCGGGCTGACCAGATGCCCGAGGAGGATCGCGTTCTGCTTCTGGCGTCGGCACGTGTCATTCTCACGGGCGGCAGCGGGACGCTCGCCGAACAGGCGCGCCGCCGCGGCCGGCCCGAAGCAACAATCCCACCGCTGGCGCCGGCGCGGCCGATTCGTCCCGCTGCCGCAAAGACGGAGGAACCTCCGTACCGCGAACTGCTGTTCCATAACGGAATCGGCGGATTCACGACCGATGGCCGCGAGTACGTCATCACGACACGCCCCGGCAACAGGACTCCGGCTCCCTGGGTGAATGTGATGGCCAACCCGTTTTTCGGCACGGTGGTCACAGAGAGCGGCGGCGGATACACATGGAGTGAAAACGCCCACGAGTTTCGCCTGACACCCTGGTCGAACGATGCGGTAAGCGACACGAGCGGAGAAGCACTGTATATTCGCGACGAGGAAACCGGCGCGTTCTGGTCGCCCACGCCTCTTCCGGCGGGCGGCGTCGCGCCCTACGTGACCCGCCACGGCTTTGGCTACTCTGTGTTTGAGCACTGGGAGCATGAGATCGCATCGGAGCTCTGGGTCTATGTCGCCATCGACGCCCCCGTGAAGTTCTTTGCGCTCAAGCTGCGCAACCCAACCGGCCGCGCACGGCGACTGTCGGTCACCGGTTACGTCGAGTGGATCCTCGGCGAACTGCGCCGCAACAGCCTCCTGCACGTCAGAACCGAGACAGACCCGAAAACGGCAGCCATGTTCGCATGCAATCCGTATCACGCCGGCATGGCTGACCGCGTTGGATTCCTCGATGTGAGCGATTCGAGACGAACTGTGACGGGCGACCGCACGGAGTTCCTTGGCCGCAACGGATCTCGCGCCGCACCGGCTGCCATGACGCGCGCGCGGCTGTCGGACAGAATCGGCGCCGGCATGGATCCGTGCGGCGCGATGCAGGCGCATCTGGACATGCCGCCCGGCGATGAGCAGGAAATCGTGTTCGTCCTCGGCGCCGGACGCGACAAGAACCACGCCCGCTCACTGGCGGAGCAATTCAAGGGGGCCGGCGCGGCGCGCAAAGCGCTTGAAAAAGTGTGGGAATACTGGAACCGCGCGCTTGGCGCCGTGTACGTTGAAACACCCGACAAGTCATTCGATGTTCTTGCCAATGGCTGGCTTGTTTATCAGACACTGGCATGCCGAATGTGGGGACGCTCCGGGTTTTACCAGTCGGGCGGGGCATTTGGATTCCGGGACCAGTTGCAGGACGCAATGGCGCTGGTTCACACCGAGCCTGCGCGGCTCCGCGAACATCTGCTGCTCTGCGCCGCCAATCAGTTCGCGGAAGGCGACGTGCAGCATTGGTGGCACCCGCCATCGGGGCGCGGTGTTCGCACCCGCTGCTCCGACGATCGCCTGTGGCTGCCGCTTGCGGTGTGCCGCTATATTCGGGCGATCGGAGACACCGGCGTGCTTGACGAGCAAACAGCTTTCCTTCAGGCCCCTCCCCTCAGGCAGGACGAGGAATCGCGCTACGATCTCCCTGCCCGGTCCCATGCACCGGCAACTCTCTACGAGCACTGCGTCCGGGCGATCAATAGGAGCCTGGACCGCGGCGCGCACGGTCTCCCCCTGATCATGGGGGGCGACTGGAACGACGGGATGAACCTTGTCGGCCACGAAGGAAAGGGCGAGAGCGTGTGGCTCGCATTTTTCCTCCATGACGTGCTGCGGCAGTTTGCGGGAATTGCGCGACAGCGCGGCGACAAAGATTTCGCCGAGTGCTGCAACACCGAAGCCGGGCTTCTGCATCAAAGTATTGAGCGGCACGCATGGGACGGCGAGTGGTACCGGCGCGCCTACTATGACAATGGAGAACCTTTAGGGTCCGCGATCCAGGCTGAATGTCAGATCGATTCTCTCTCACAAAGCTGGGCGGCGCTCACGGGAGCGGGCTCTCCCCTGCGCTGCCAGACAGCCATGGAATCGTTCAACCGCCGGCTGGTGCGCCGCGACGCCCGGCTCATTCTGCTTCTCGACCCGCCATTCGACACGTCACCACAGGAACCGGGCTACATCAAAGGGTATGTTCCCGGAGTAAGGGAAAACGGCGGGCAGTATACCCACGCCGCGATCTGGGCCGCGATGGCATACGCCGCGGCAGGCGACAGCGAAGGCGCTTGGGATCTCATGAAGCTGATCAATCCGCTGAATCATTCCTCCGCGCCCGATCAAATTGCGACCTACCGCGTGGAACCATATGTGGCGGCCGCGGACGTGTACGGTGTGCCACCCCACACCGGGCGCGGCGGGTGGACCTGGTACACCGGATCCGCGTCATGGATGTACCGGCTGATGATCGAATCGCTGCTGGGGCTGAACCTGGAAGTGGACAGACTGCGCCTGAAACCATGCCTGCCGCAAAATTGGCCAGAGGTGCGGATCAACTACCGCTATCATGACACCTGTTATCAGATCCTGATACAACGGAAAGACAGTGGCGGCGGCGTCCTGAGGGTGATTCTTGACGGAATGGAGCAGCCGGGCGGGACGATTCCGCTTAAAAACGACCGTCAGAATCATTCCGCTGTTGTCGAAGTAGGATAACGAGACTTGGCATCTACTTGCACAAACCGCTAATATGATTGTTTGTCCGGGCAAGGAGAATGCCGGCTTGATCGCGTCATGGTTTTCCATTGACAGGCGGGGCTGGTGTCATGCGATTTTCGGACAAGAAATCATATTCGTTTGGGAAGGATGTCGACGACGATGACGATCAACTGTGAATCGGATCTTCCCCCCCATGGCATAGTTTTCTTCACACTCCTAAACCACTGGTATTTAGTTGTTTAGGCGGGCTTTTGCGAGGCTCTTTTTGGTGACTACATCGGCTGTTCTCTTTGGAAGGAAATCGGGCATGGTGACGCCTGCGGCTTCGAGCAGGCGGACCGAGAGGTCGCGGGGTTTGGGCACCTTGTGCAGTTCGATGCCGGCTTTTTCGACGGTGACGGTCATGGCCGAGAGGGTGGCCAGTTGGGCGATGCCCTCCTCAACGGTGACGTCGATGCCGCGCCAGAGGCGGGCCAGTTCGCGCACGAGCAGGTAGGCGAGCATGACGACGACGACGTGGCCGCGGGTGCTCTGCCCGGAGCGGACGAAGATGGGCCGGACTTTGAGATGGCCGGTCTTGCAGGTGCGGAAGGCGTCCTCGACCTCGATGAGATCCTTGTAGCGCTCGTGGATGGTGCGCGCGTCGGCGGCCGTGACAGGCAGGTCGGTGGTGATCGCGTAGCAGCCGTCGAGGCGGGCGGCGACAGTCTTGAGGGCGGTTTCAACGCGCGCGCGCGGATGGCTGGCAAAGCGCGCGCGAAACAGCGAGTCCTCGATCGCCGCCTGGTTGTTGTCGAGCCAGGCGAGGTTGGCGTACAGATCGTCCTCGTCAAAGGCCGAGTGCAGGCCCAGCACCTCCAGCGCCACATGCGAGCGCGCCAGGCGCACGGCCGACAGGCGCGAGCCCTGGCCCACGGCGCGCGCGATCACCTGCCACAGAGCCAGGCGGCCCTGCCGGCCCGGGCCCAACGCCCGGTCGATGCCCAGCCGGCGCGCCACCTCGTTGAGCGTCCACACAGCCCCCACACTCGGGCCCTCGCGCAAACCCACATCCTCGGCCACAGAACCGAGCGCCGCGAGATTGTCCTTGTGGCGCAGCGCCAGTTCGATGGCCGCGATCTCGGCGGGCTTGCAGTGCGATAGGTTGGCGATAGTTCGGTTCTTGACCTTCCCCCCCTCGCGGTAACTCTCGCGCATCAGCACGCACTCGGTGACACCCTTTTTGCCGTGGTAGACATTCCTTACGATTTTCACGACCCCGACAATGCAACGGACTACATTGCCTTGACAAGTAATAATGCGCGCATCGTACATAATTAGTGACTACATTCTTCCACCGAAAACCAACCTAACATCAGCCGCGCCAGCGTTCTTGCAAAAAACAGGGGG
This sequence comes from Candidatus Sumerlaeota bacterium, assembly GCA_026398535.1. GTDB lineage: Bacteria > Sumerlaeota > Sumerlaeia > Sumerlaeales > Sumerlaeaceae > JAPLSQ01. The sequence continues at coordinate 16,799 of JAPLSQ010000076.1, forward strand.
GGGAGATCCGCTGAAGGCATCACGCACCGGGAGACCTCATGAGCAGTTACTACGAAAAAAGAATCGGGGATTCTTGCGTTGATTATTTTACAATGCGGCCGATGTAGATGGCGCCTGCGCAACTGAACGCGACGCGGTCGCCGTCGGGGGCCACGGAGGGATAGGCTTCGGGGACGCCGGGTGATTTTGTGAGGTTTGCGCGCTCATCGGTTTCCGCTGAGGCGTACCACAGGTCGCTGTCCACGGCCTGTGCGCCGTCGTAAACGCCCGCATCATAGATGATGCCGCTGCCGTCGGGCATCCATGCTGGGTGGCGTCCGTTTTCGGCGCACACGGTGCGCGAGCCGTCGAGATGCGTGATGTAAATGCCAGTTTCGCGCCCTTCGTATGCGACTTTGGTTCCATCGGGTGAAAGGTGGGGGGACGAGAAAACGTCCTCCGGGCCTGAGATGCGCCGCGGGTCGCCGTCCTCGGGCTGGAAATAAATGGCGTTTTCGGCCTCATACACGCGCGCCTGCTGTTCGATGGCGGGATATTTTTCACCCGTGATCATCAGGTTGGCATGACGCCCATCAGGTTGCCTGACGCGCAACGACATGCCGTCGAGGTTCCACGAGAATTTTTCGGAATCAGCCTGATCGTCGGAGAGCATGCGGGTGCTTCCGCCGTTGGGTCCCGCGATAAATATGCCCGGCGCGTTGAGCCGGGTGAACGCGACATCGAGGCCGATGGGCGACCACACGGGGGCGATGTAACCACCCTGGGCTGTGATGGGATGCGTGGTTTCGAGACGCCAAGGGCAAGCGCGCCAGACTGGGTAAATCGCGGTGCGGCTCGTTAACTCGGATCCGTGCTCCCCGGCGCCTGATGAGGTCCCGGATGCCGTGTGCGCGGATTTTTTCAGCAGTTCATGCGGCGAGACTATGCGTGATGGTTCGGGCGCTTCCACACTGATCCCGGCTTTTGCGCCGCGGCGCAACGGGTGATTGATCAGGTACAGGCCCGCGCTGACACTCACAGCCGCCACGGCCGCAGCTGCCAATATCATGTCAAGTTTTCGCAATCAGCCTGTCTCCATCCGCCTTGATCACCGCAAACCATTTCGCGCGCGCGGGCCGGATTGCAAACAAAGAACACATCCTTAAACCTTCAGCGGGCGCATGCCGATCACCGGAAGAAAGCCTGCACATGATGCGGCATGAGATCAGAATGCGGAGGATGCATTGCTGATTCTGATCTGCCGGGATGTTTTACTCCATGAACTCGACGAGGTCCTTGCGCCGGCTTGGGTGGCGCAGTTTGTTGAGCGCCTTGGTTTCGATCTGGCGCACGCGCTCGCGCGTGACATTGAAGATGGTTCCCACTTCCTCGAGTGTGCGGGGGAAATCGTTGTTGCCGATGCCGAAGCGCAGGCGCAGCACTTTTTCCTCGCGGTCGGTGAGGCTCTGGAGAATGTTGTTGATGCGTTGGGCGCGCAACGTGTTGGCCGCCGCGTTGGCCGGATTCACGGCGTCGGGATCGTTGATGAAATCGCCGAATGTTGAGTCGCCGTCCTCGCCTACGGGCATTTCGAGCGATATGGGCTGCTGGGCGATTTTGAACACGCGCCGGATCTTGTCCACAGGCAGGCCCATCTTGGTCGCGATTTCGTCGGGTGTCGGCTCGCGTCCGAGTTCCTGCACAAGGTAGCGGCTGATGCGCGAGAGTTTGTTGATGGTCTCGATCATGTGCACGGGGATGCGGATTGTGCGCGCCTGGTCGGCGATGGCGCGGGTGACGGCTTGGCGGATCCACCATGTGGCGTAGGTCGAGAATTTGTATCCGCGCTGGTACTCGAATTTGTCGACGGCGCGCATCAGGCCGATGTTGCCCTCCTGAATGAGGTCAAGGAACTGAAGGCCGCGGTTGGTGTATTTCTTTGCGATGGAGACGACAAGGCGCAAATTGGCTTCGACGACCTTCATTTTCGCCCTGTGGGCGATTTTTTCGCCCGCGACAATTTCCTTAACGATGACGGAGAGTTCATCGTAGGTGTTGCCCGCCTCTTTTTCGAGGCGTTTGACAATGCGCTGGGCGTTGCGCACGCGCTTGTCAAGCTTGATGAACTGGTCGAGGGTGATGCCGAATTTCTTCTCGAGCGAACGCGCTTCAGGCGAATTCTTGCGCGTCTTTTTCACGATGCGCCGCAGGTCATCCTCGCTGAGCATCGTGCGCAGAATGACATCCTGAATCTCCCGCGTTGCCTGCTCGATGCGTTTGTGCACTTCCTTGACGCGGGCGGCCACCTGCTCGATAATCGAAAAGTTGAGGTCGATTTTCAGCAGGTGATCAAAAATTTTCTTGTGGCGGCTCTCGATGTCCTTGTGCAACGCAGCCTGTTGCCTGGTCGAAAGGGTGGGATCGTCAAGCGCGTCAAGTTTTTCGATGATTTCCGAGTAGAGCGCAAGAACGACATCGAGGTTGTCGAGCACATGACGGACGTAGCGGTTGCGCTCGTCCGGGTCGCTTTCGTCGATGTTGGCGCGCAGGATGTCGTTGAGATTGACCGCGCCTGACTCCACGCGGACGTAGATTTTCTTGAGTTCGCTGGCAGTGGCCGTGGCGCGCGCGATGGCGGAGGTCACATCATGCCGCCCCTTCTCGATCTGTTTGGCCAGCGTGATTTCCTCGTCACGGGTCAGCAGGGGAACCTTGCCCATTTCCATGAGGTAGAGGCGCACGGGATCATCGATTTTCGATCCCTCGGCGTCCATCGCCTGCTCCTCATGCATCTCATCGAGTTCGCGCTCAATGTCGATGGGCTTCTCGAGTTCGGTTTCCTCTGTCTCCTCGGTCTCCTCGCCCTTGGCCACATGGGCTTCCACGTCCTTCTCGTCATAGATGTCTATGTTGAGCTCTTCGAGCTCTCCGAGGAGCGTTTCCATGTCTGACGACGTCACATCGTCAGGCAGTATCTTGTTAATTTCTGTGTAAGTAAGATGACCTTTTTCTTTTGCAAGGTCGATCAACTGCTCAAATTCGCTGCCGCGAGTTTCTGGCGCTCGTTTCATAAGCGTCGCCTTGTGTTTTCCCGAAAACGGGGGCATTGCGGGCATCATCGCGCAGACGCATTTTTTCGCACACTCTGTCCTTGGTGCAGGCTGCCCAATAGGGGTGAGTGATCTCACCATGGATCCGGGCGGAAAGCGCTTCGTTGCGCGCGGTTTGCGCTCAATTTTACGCGTTTGCGCTCGTCGGATCAGTCAGGGCGCGGCCCCAAGTGCTTGTTGTGCGGTTCGTCCGGCTCTTCCCGAAATGCTGCCTTTCGAGGAATTGCGGTGTCACTTGCCCTGCGGCTTGTGCCAATAATTCCCGTGACGCCTTGTTGACGGAAATCACACTTGCGATTCCGTCAGGTCCATACGCGTCAAGAAACAAATGGGGGTTCTTATATATTCACACCCGGCAACTTTTCAAACGGGAACAGGCGCGAAAAAGTATCGCGTCCGCCATCGCTCATTGGCATCAGACAGTTAAATCGTCTTGGTTTCGCTGTCTTCGGGCGTCTTCGTGAAAGAGGTGATGGCATGCCAGATGACGCCCCATGCAACATAACCAATAAATCCGATAAACAACAGTGTGGGCAGGTGATTTTTCAATCCGATGGCGATGGTGATCAGGATGACGATCACAGGCAGAACGTCGAACGGTTTGCGCCTCTCAAGCCCCAATTGTTTGAAACTGGGGTAGTTGATTTTGCTCACCATCAGGTAGGAAAGACCCACCATCATGACCGGCAGAATATTGAGCACATATTTTTTGTCCCAGCCGGGGTCGATGTATTGAAAAAACAAAAATCCGGAGACGACGACACCGGCGGCCGCGGGGATGGGCAGGCCCGTGAAACTTTCTTTTTCCACAGTTGATTTCTGCACGTTGAAGCGCGCCAGGCGCAGCGCCCCGCAGATGCAATAGAGCGTGGTGATGACCTCGGCGGCGTGGCGATTTTGCATGCCCGAAAGCCGCGTATAGATGAGTACGGCGGGGGCGACACCGAATGCGACAACGTCGGACAACGAGTCGTACTGCGCGCCAAAAAAACTCTCCGTGCGAGTGGCGCGCGCAACCCACCCGTCAAGCATGTCCAGCATCGCCGACAGGATGATCAGCCAGCACGTCATTTCGTACAGACGCGTGTTTGGCTCGGCGGCATCGGCCACATTGAACACGTTGAGTATGGACAGCAGACCGCAGAAAAGGCTGGCCGTGGTGAAAAGATTGGGGAGAAGATAAACTTTTCTCATGCGCCGTCTCCCGCATGATCGTTGATGCCGGCCATATGCGCGATCACGGTTTCGCCGCCGCGGGTTTTCATGCCGGGCGCCACACGCAGGCGGCTGCTTGCGGGAAGCCAGACCTCGACGCGCGAGCCGAAGCGAATGAGACCGGTCTTTTCGCCGCGCGCCACCTTGTCGCCCGGTTCAAGCGGACAGACGATACGCCGCGCCACGAGTCCCGCGACAAGTTTCACGCCGATGAGCGCTCCATACGGGGTGCGCAGCGTGAGCAGCACACGCTCATTCTCCTCGGCCGCCTTGTCGTGCATGGCGTTGATAAATTTGCCGGGAATGTGCCGCGTGTCCGTCAACTCGCCGTCGAACGGGGCCCAGTTCATGTGGACGTTGAACAGCGACATGAAGATGGCGACGCGCAACGCCTGACCTCCCTCAAATTCCGGATGCGGCGCGATGCCCGCCGCGACCACGGTGCCGTCGGCAGGCGCGATGACAAGGTTTGGCGCGAGCGGCGTGGCGCGGCGCGGATTGCGGAAAAAGAAAAGGATGGAACCGAAACACGCCGTGATCGCAAGCGCCAGCCAGGGCAGCCGCAGGATGGTGGCCAGCAGCGCGGCGGCCGCGGCAGGCAAAGCAAAAGGCCATGCTTCAGGCGCGACGGCTGAGTTGGCGCCGCGGTATTTCACCGGCTGGGCCTGCGTGTGGTTGTGGCGCGCTTGGTTGACCCGGAAGAGGAGTGTTTTTTCGCGGAACGTAGTTTGTCGCGTCCGGCGTCATCCTTGCCGGAACCGGATTTTGCCGGCTCGGCGGAATGGGTTGTCTTCGCGGCTGTCGTGGCCTCGTCGCCGGTCTCCTCGTCATCCGGCTCATCGGCGGCGGAGGCCGTCAGGGCGGATTCGGGCGTGTTGGGCGGCGGCGTGATGTCGAGGAGGCGGTTGCGGCGATAAAGGCGGACATTCGCCTTGTGCTCATCAAAGTTGCTGGCGAAGGCGTGTGTGCCATCGCCCTTGTGGACATAAAACAGGTAACCGGTTTCGGCCGGCTGGAATGTGGCGGCGATTGATGATGCGCGCGGACTGCATATCGGCCCGGGCGGCAGACCCTTGTTTCGGTATGTGTTGTAGGGGGAGTCGACCTTGAGGTCAGCATAATTCAGGGAACGGCTCCAATCGTTCAGCGCGTAATGCACAGTTGCGTCGACTTCGAGCGGCATGCTCTTTTCCAGGCGGTTGAAGATGACCGAGGCGATGAGGGGTCTGTCGGCGTCAGCCCGTGCTTCGCGCTCGATGAGCGAAGCCATGATGATGTGTTCATGGAAGGACAGGTTGTCCTGCTTGGTCACCCCGCGCAGAGCGTTCTCAACATTCTCACGAAACGCGCCCGTCATGATCTTGATCAGTTCATCTTCTTTGTTGCCCGGCCCGAAATAAAACGTGCAGGGATAAAGGTAGCCCTCCAAGGATTGAACATTGAAGCTGAGAGAGGCGATGAAATGCGGATCGCGGGTCATCTCGATGAATTTGTCCTCGTCAAAGTTCTCGTTGACCTTTTTGACGATGGCGGCGATTTCGCGGACAGTTTTGCCTTCGGGTATGGTGACCTTGAAATCCGTGGAGCCCTTGATAAGGCGCTCATAAACCTCGCTGAGATTCATGCTTGCATTAAGACGGTAGGCGCCGGCCTTGATCTTTTCAGAGTTGCCATTGGTTTTAGCCAGATACCACACGAGAACCTTGTCGTCGATGCCCATTTGGGACCCGAGAAATCCGGCTTCGCGCAGACGTTTGACGATGGCGCCAAACCGGTCGCCCGGATTGATGATGATCACCGCGACGCGCGGCGAACGAAATTCCGCGCCGTATAGACGGTCGTACGCGTAACGGAAATAAAGGAGAGCCACGCCGATGACTATGAAGATGACGATGAGGACGGCCCATGCGGCCAGATTGAACATGGCGAACAGGGCGTGCCAGCGTCCGCCATGGGGGGCATCCTGCGTGTCTTCGTCCATGATCACAGGGACTTCGGCAGGGATGTTGAAGAAAGGCTCGCTGGCGGGCTGCCCGACTCCGTCCCGCGTGGGCGGGCGGGGATGCCCGCGCTCCCATGGTTGATCGGTTTGTGCGTCAGACGGCGTCGTGGCGGCGTCACCGACGGCTGACGGGACAGGTTGGGGCGGTTGCGGGGGGGAGGAAGCTTGAGCCCCCTGACCGGCAAGATCAGGATGATCGAGAATCGCCTTCATACCCTCAAATGGAGTGGCATGCACAGGCTCGGCCAATTCATCCGGCGTTTCGGATTCCCGCGCGGAATCCGCGGCTGGCGCCACAGGCGCCCGTGCCGACTCGTTGTCTGTCTTTTTTTCTACCGGCTCCATATCAAAGCATCGTGTTAAGCAACGGCATTGGATAACATCAACACAAAATCTTTGACACCTGTTGAGCGGAAAAGTGTTGAATTATATTGTAATAGCAGGAAACATAATGATTTTGCCTCACAGGACGGCTAATATGCAAACAGCCCGCGACTGCACATTTTTATCATGATTTTCGCGTTTTCATGGGCGTTGAGGGTGATGGAGCGAGTCTTCTGTACTTAGGCATCAGCCGGTCGGCAGTTCCTCGACGGTGAATCTGGCCTCAAGCGAGGTTTTTGAGCTTCCGCCAACCATGACAAGGAAGCCGCCGGGCTCGACGACGCGCCGCAATTTCGCGTTATACAGCGATAGCGCCGCCGGGGTTAGTTCAAACTTCACGGTGCGTGTTTCACCGGACTGTAGCTCAATCCGCTCAAACGCTTTCAACTGCTTGCGCGGCCTCTTTACTGTGGCAAGCAGGTCGCGGATATAAACCTGCACGACTTCGGCGCCGGCTCGGTTGCCCGTATTGGTGACATCCACGCTGACGGGCACATTCGCGCCCATTTTCACCTTCTCCGGCGTCGTGAGATTCGCATAGCTGAATGTGGTGTAGCTCAACCCGTGGCCAAACACGAACCTTGGCTCGCCGGATGTGAAGATGTAACCGCCATACAAACCCCGGCCGCCGACCGGCTCATCGTATGTCTGCGGCAACTGCCCGACGTATGACGGCCAGGTAACGGGCAGCTTTCCGCACGGATTGTGATCGCCGAACAGCACATCGGCGATGGCGTTGCCGCCCTCCTGGCCCGGATACCATGCCGTGAGCGCCGCGCCCACATGATCGAATTCCCACTCCATGGTCAAAGGGCGCCCGCCAATATGCGCCAACACGGTTGGTGTGCCGGTTTCGACGACTGCTCGGACAAGCTGATCCTGGCTGCCGGAAAGGTCAATGAACGCGCGGTCGCGCACCTCGCCGCTCGTGGCGATGCAGTCGCCGACGAACACCACAGCGGCGTCGGCTTGGCGCGCGATGTCCGCCGCGCGGGCGATGCCCCCGGCGCCAGGATCAATTCCCTGCCATACGAATGAAATGGAATCAATGAAGGCCCGGTTGAAATGCTCAAGCACGATATCGTAGCGCTCATTGGCGGTTAATTGAATTTCCGCCGTATGCGTCTCGATCGCCCCCTCGCGCCATTCGTCCACGAGCAATTGCCCGTTCACCCACAAGCGCGCCCCGTCGGAATGGCTTGCCCCGATGCGGTATCTTCCCGACGCTTCAGGGGTGAGCGTGCCGCGCCAGCGCGCCGAATAATCTTTTGGAATGCCCTCAATCGAGGCGGGCGACTTGCATTCGCCCGTGAAGACAACCATCTCGTCAACGCGTTCGAGCTTCGGCCCGCCTTCCAGTCCGCGGTTGTCGAAGTATTGTCCCAGCAGTCCCGCCACACCAGCCTGCGGAGCAAGGCCGCGGATCGTGCCCTTTGGAGTCAGATGCTTTCCCGCAACGGATTCCGCCCGCCCTGTTCCGCCCACGATCTTGCACCCTTCGGCATACAACACCTTTGTCCGCGGCGAAACAGCGGCGCGGATGCCCTCGAGCGGTGAAACAAGCGGCGTCATCCATCCGCTGTAGTCGCCGGTCTCCATCACGGCGGCGTTCGGACCAATCACGGCAATTGTCCCGATGTTCCTGTCGAGCGGCAGCAGATTCTTTTCATTCTTCAAAAGGACGATGCACTGGCGCGCCGTGTCGCGCGACGCCTCGCGGTGTTCCACGCATCCGCACAACGCTTCAGCACGATCCGGATCGGCGAACGGATCCTCGAACAGACCCAGGCGGAACTTCGCGCGAAGGATGCGCCGGCACGCTTCATCCACAGCGCTCGCCGGTAGTTTGCCCCCGCGCACAAGGTTGAGCGCCTGTTGCGACACCGAGCCTCCAAAACTCTGATCCACGCCCGCGCTGACAGCCAGCCGAACGGCGTCCTCATAGTTCTCCGCCACGCCGTGGCTTTGTTCCAGCAGGCCGATTGCGCCCATATCTTCAATCACATAACCGTCAAACCCCCATTCTTCCCGCAGTATCTCTGTCAGCAGTTCGCGCGAGGCGTTGCATGGCACGTAGCACCAGTCGCTGTAGGCGGCCATGATGGAACCGGCCTTGGCTTCGCGCACGGCCGCCTCGAACGGCGGCAGGGCAAATTCGCGCAGGAACTCGCGCCCATAGCCGACGGGGTGGCTGTCGCGCCCGCCCAGTGGCGCCCCATGGCCGGCAAAATGCTTTGGTGTGGCGATGATGTGCTCCTTGCCGATGTTTGGGCTTTCGCCCTGCATGCCTTTGACCATGGCCACACCCATCCGCGAGCAAAGAAAGGGGTCCTCGCCGTACCCCTCCTCCATGCGCCCCCAGCGCGGATCGCGCCCCACGTCAAGCACGGGCGACAGTCCGCTCGTCGAGCCGCACGCGCGCGCCTCCTTCGCTATGAGCGCGCCGATACGGCGCGCCATATCGGGATTCCACGAACTCGAAAGCGCGATGGCTTGGGGAAAAATAGCGCAATTGGGCGCCGCGTTGCCGTGTAGTGTTTCACAGATGATGAGCGCCGGAATCCCAAGACGCGTTGTTTCCATTAGAAACTTCTGGGCCGCGTTCGTGGCTTCCGCCAGCGACCGCGGACTGCTCTTGTCCTCGCGCTGATGAAGCGAACCCACGCCGTGCGGCCCGATGTTTTCACGCGCGGCCGGCTCGTAAAACCTGCCGTCCTTCATGAAACTGGGCCCATCGCCCCATGAATTGGGCAGCATGGTCAACTGACAGACCTTTTCCTCAAGCGTCATGCGCGACAGCAGATCCTCAACCCGATCCTCGACTGGCAGCACGGGATTCCTGTACGCGGCTTCAACCTTCATCAGTGTCTCCTTGAGCAGATTATTGTGAATGTCCCATGCTCCAAATTTACATATCATCCATCACCGAAAAAAAGCATCAGGGTGCGAGATTTATACAATTATTTACTTGAAAATCCGTCTATCGGGAATTTTATCAAGAAATATCATATGTGGAACACGTGAACCGTATATGGCTCTGATCAAATCCTCCGTTCCCGGTCTTTCGCGGGGTCTTAAGATTCTGCGTTTGCTTGCCGAACCCATGACTGTTGAGGACATCGTGCGCCGCGCGGGCGTGCCAAAAAGCTCGGGTTTGCGCATCTTGGACACACTTCGCGGCGAGGGTTTGGTGATGCGCGATCCCGTCACCCGGTTATACCAAGCCGCTTCGGAACTGACGACAAACCATGCCCTCGCCCACGCGGATCTGATGCCCGGCGATGCGGAATGGATGCGCAGCCCTGGCGATTGGTTCCGGCAGTTCACACGCCAATCCATGCCCTATGTGACAACATACGGTTCGCGGGGCGATGCCGACGTTGGGGTGATGTGGCGGTTGCTGCCCGGCGGTACGGGTTTTGACCGGCTGTCGTTTACCGTGCATGGGGACCATGCCGAGATCATGCTGATCCAAGGCGGCAGTCATATTCCCACAGATGGCGATATTTGCCTGATCCGCCGCAATCTGCATGACGGGTTGTATGGGAGGATGCTGTCGGTCGTCAAAGGCCGCGACAGCAACGACACAGCGATCAATGTCATATGGAACGTTGATGGAAACGATGGCGAAGACCTGAAAGTTGTCATCATGGACGCGCTCGACGAAGCGTGGGGATTCATCAGTGTGTCACGCATGACGATGAGGCATTCATGATAATTGTCCGAAAATTAATAACGATCTTTTATAAGGAGCAGCAGCATGAGACATCGCACGGGTTTCACCCTGATTGAACTTTTAATTGTGGTGGCCATCATCGCCATCCTTGCCGCGATCGCCGTCCCCAACTTCCTTGAGGCGCAGACGCGCTCGAAGGTCTCGCGCGGGCGGGCGGATATGCGCACCATCGCCACGGCTGTCGAGTCGTACTGGGCGGACCACAGCAAATATCCGCCGACCCAGGCATCGCAGGAAAGCAGGTATGCGTATGTGACCAGCCCCGTGGCCTACATTTCCAGCATACCCGCTGATGTGTTTGGAAGCGGCAGGCTGGGAACGTGGACGTTCGCAGGCTATCTGAGCTACTACACATACGATTTCATTGTCTCCTATGCCCCGGACAAGTTATGGGGCTTTGGCCCGGCCTACTGGCCGGCGATCATGAAAGGGGCGCAGGTCACCGCTCCCGAAAGCAAGGGATGGTATCTTGCCTCGGCGGGGCCGGACAGGAGGGCGGGTCTTGACTCCGCGGCAAACCGCGAATTTATGGCCACGCCCTACGATCCGACCAATGGCAGCATCAGCCCGGGCGACATCCAACGCATCGGCCCGTGAGCAATGACGCGCCGCGCCGATCACGGTTGCTGTTTGAACCACAATATGCGGCGGCGCCTAAGGGCTTTCCGTTGTCCATCCCAGCGCGCCCAGCCGTTGTTTCAGTCTGCTGAATTCCGTCTCCATTGCCGACAGATAGGCGCGTGCTGAATCGAGTTTGCCGCCGCGCAGGAGATTTTCCATCTCCCGGGCTGTTTGCGACATCGCGTTGGCGGCTATGGCTGTCGCGGAGCCCTTGATTGTATGCGATTCAATGCTGGCGGCCTCCGTTTCGCCCTTGGCCAGATTCACGCTCAACGCCGCGAGCCTGCCGGGAACGATTTCAAGAAACGATGCGATTGTTGACTTGGCGAGATCACGGTCGCCCATCATCAGTTCGAGCATTTCCGCCTCATTTAACAAGTTTGCCTCGGTGTCCTGTTTTGTGTCCGCGGTTGTGGCGGCTTTCTCAGTCAAGTGTTGAGGCGGCGCGATTCCTTTGCGCGGGGTTTCCCCGCTGAACGTTCGTTTCGGCAACCAGTGCTCCAGTTTGGTGGCGAATTCGGAGATGCGGATCGGCTTGGCGATATAATCGTTCATTCCCGCCTGAAGGCATCGTTCCTTGTCGCCCCGCATTGCCAGCGCCGTCAGCGCGATGATGGGCAGGCGCGGATTGAGCGCCCCCGCTCCGTCGGATTTGCGGATGAGGGCGGCCGCCTCAAAACCGTCCATTTCCGGCATATGGCAATCCATAAGCACAAGATCATACGGGATGGATTGAAGCGCATGGATGACCTCGCGGCCGTTTGCCACGGCGTCAGCCCGGTAGCCAAGCTTTGCAAGCATGGACATGGCCACAAGCTGGTTCGTGGGATTGTCTTCCGCCAGCAGAATGCGGATGTGCTTCGGGGGGGCTGATTGCGCAAGGGCGCCGGATGCCGCGGCGGGGGCGGTTGGCGGCTGGCTGGCATTGTCTGAGGATGCCAGCGCCAACAAAAGCGACTTCAGAAGCTGGGATTGACGCACCGGTTTTGAAAGACTGGCAGAAAACGCCGCGCTGTCAGACCGCTGCGCCTCCGAAATCTGGCTGAGAGGCGTCATCAGCACCAGCCGCGTGTTCCTGATCGCCGGGGCGGATTTGATGACGCGGCCAAGCTCAAGGCCGTTCGTCCCCGGCATATCCTTGTCAATCAGAGCCATTTGGAATGGATCGCGGCACAGGACAGCATCCTTCAGCGCGGCCACTGCATGGCTGGCGCTGTCTGCCGTGGCGATCCGGCATCCCCAGGCCCGGAGCGAGGCGCTTAGATATTGCGCGCAGGCAGAATTATCATCCACCACAAGCGTGCGAATGCCCTCAAGCGCGTTCGATGATGGTTCAGTCGCGCCTGACGCGGCGGGCGCCTGTTCCTGTTTGTCCATCACGAAGGTGAACCAGAAAACCGATCCCTTGCCCTCATGGCTTTCGACTCCGATCTGTCCCCCCATCAGTTCCGCCAGTTGCTTTGAGATGGCCAGCCCCAGGCCCGTGCCGCCATACTTTCGCGTCGTTGAATTGTCCATTTGTGTGAAAGGGTTGAACAGAAGTCCCAGCCGGTCGCGCGGGATGCCAATTCCTGTGTCCCTGACAGAAATCCGCAGTGTGGCGCGCTGCGCGTCCTGCGTTTCCGCGCGCGCATGGATGACAACTTCGCCATGTTTGGCGAACTTGATGGCGTTGCCTGTGAGGTTGACGAGTATCTGGCGGAGGCGTCCCGGATCGCCGCGCAGATTCAGGGGCGTATCGGGATCAATCATGCACACAAGCTCCAGCCCCTTCTCATGGGCGCGAACGGCGAACATCTCGGCGGTGTCCTCGATTATTTCGCGCATATCAAAGTCCAGTATCTCCAGCTCCAGTTTGTGCGCCTCGATTTTTGAAAAATCGAGGATGTCATTGATCAGCGACAACAGCGACTCGCCGCTTGCGCGCACCACCTCGGTATAACGGCGTTGTTCGGGTGTGAGAAGCGTATCGAGCAGCAGGCCGGCCATGCCGATCACGCCGTTCATGGGCGTGCGTATCTCGTGGCTCATGTGGGCGAGAAACTCGCTTTTTGACCGGTTTGCCTCATCAGCCTTCCTTGCCATTTCCTCAGCCCTCTCAATGGCCTCCTTGAGCCGTCGGTTAGCCTCCACGACCGAGTCGCGCGCTGCCTGCGCGTCGAGCATTAGATTGAGCGCGGCGGCCCGCTGAGCCACAAGCGCCTTGTGCGACTCGCGGAGACGCTCGACCATGGCATTAAACGCGTGTGAAAACTCGCCCATGAAATCCACGTGTTGCGCCAGATCACCTTCGGCAATTTGCTGTGCCTGCCATGTGAGATGACGCAGAGCCGCCTGCAGGGATTTCAACGCGCCAGCCATGGAGCCGCGCATCGGCAATCGCCACGACAAATCGCCGTTGGCCATGGCCAATGTGAAATCCCGCAAAGCCGCAAGCTCGCTTGAAAGTTCTGTGAACTCGGGCAGGGAAGCGATGGCAGGGACAAGCTCTTCGGGTATTTGACCTGTGACAAGCACATTGCTTATGGCCGACAGAGCGGCCCGGACGTCCGCGACGCCAAATTGCGGAGCCGGCTCGAAAGACGCCGCGATTTGTCCTGGCGTGTCCGATTTCATGCGCCGCCCTGCTCCGCCGCCACAACTTCAAACCGGCATGTGCGTTCGCCCGTGCACCAGCAATCAATCTCCTTCACATTGAAGGCTTTTCCCGTGAAGGACTCCAGAAGCCCCGAGATGAATCCCTCGTCATATTTGCAGATTTCTAAGTCAGATTCGGGCAGACCGGAACAATCAAGGTCTTCGGACACTGTCAGAACGAAGTGCCCTTTTTCAGGGTCGGATTTTTCCACACGCAGGATGCCGATGCCCATTTCCTCAAAGATTTGCTGGAGGCGGCTGATGAAGGCATTCAAATTCGGCTGCGGGCCGACCACATGCGCGAAAAATTCCGCGCCTGCCAATTTGCCCGCATCCCTGAAGATGCGGTCGGCCTCGCTCCCGCCATAACCGCGCTCGATGACGTCGCGCAATGTGAACTGCATGAGCCGGTAAACTTCGAGCCGGGTTTGCGGGCCAAGGTTCGGCCGGCCAATGCTGAGATCGCCCAGCAACGACCAGGTAAACGGATATTTACGTGTTGTTTCCATCAGAGTCTTTTTCCTTTTCCTTTGATGATTGGACGAACTGGACGGGTTGGACATTTGCTTGTGGTTGGGGATTGTCCGATGGCTCGGGGTCATGGGGAATGCGATAACGCGGCGGACGGCCAAGTTCCAACATGAGGGCGTTGATTTCCTGTTTGAGTTCGATCATGCGCTGTTCGCGCCCGACCATCGCGCTGTTGAAGGCTTCAAGCTCTTTCATTGTCCTGAGCAGCTTGACCTCGGCTTTTTTGCGCTTGCCGATGTCATGCACAGACGCCAGAATCTGCTCTTTTCCAAGCACGGACGTCAGGCGCATGGTGACCTCGGTCCAGAAGAGTTTGCCCTCCTTGCCGCGGGCAAGCCATTCGAACGTCTGCCGTTGTCCCTCCATTGCGCGCCGCAGATGTTCGCGCGCATCTTCCTCTGAATAGGGCGTTTCCCCCGCGCTGAGTTCGCCGATTGTCAAATGCAGAATCTCATCGCGGCTGTAATCATACATTTCAATTGCGCGCTCGTTGACGTCCACGATTGCTCCGTCCGGGATGTCGTGCACAAAAATGGCGTCGTCGAGCGAATCAAAGAGGATGCGTATGCGCCGCTCATTTTCCCGGACAGCCTCGTCGGTGCGCCTGCGCTCGGTTATGTCGTGCAGGCGGATGAGACGTCCCACCACCAAACGCTCGCGGAAACGCACATCCTGGACGGAGACATCGAAGGCGCGCGTCTGGCCGCCCGCGCTCAAACTGATCTCGCCGCTTGTCACCGCTGTTTGTGAGCCATCGCCAAGGTATTCCGCAAGCTGAGGGAGCACATCAGCCGCGCGTTGTTCCAGCATCATCAGGGTGAGCCCGAACGTCTCCCTTGCGGACCTGTTCATGTCGAGCAGATACCCCTTCTCATCGACAACAAGTATCACGTCTGAAATGCTGTTCATGACCATTTCACGGGTGATTGGCGCAATGTCCAGGGCGCGGTAATAAAACACCGCAAAGAAGATCATTGAACTCGACACAACCTGCGCCGGAACCGCCATATTATAATGGGGCACGGGTGTGATGTCCAATTGGAAAAGTATGTTCACAAGGTCCACAAACACGACCCCAAGGCCGATGAAAGCGGTCTGGCGTCGCTTGATGGGATTGCCTTTGATGAAGGCGGTGAAGAGCAACACGAATGAAGCAACACAAGCGATTTGCGCGTAGCAAAACTGAACCCAATACCACGGGCCGTTGGTAAATAGAATGAGGCTCAGCGCGCCATGGTTGAAGAGCCGGTAGTCGTAGCGGAAAAGTTTGTGTGAGCCGCTGGTCAGTGACAACACGATGATCACAGCGGGCACGATGGCCAAAAGCAGCCAGCGCCCGCGGCGCAGCCAGCGCCCATAACCCCCATTCTGGATGGCCATCACGAGCAACGCCGATGCCAGAGGAGCGAGGGGGATGAAACGGGCCTTGGCCCAGAACACCTTCAGGCTGAAGTCGATCGTGACGATCTCCAGCGTGTAAATAATGCACCAAAGCGAACCGCACAACACCAACAGCCCCATTGAAACAGCCATGGGAACCGTGCGGTGGCGAAAACTGTAGATGGCGATAATGAGCGTCACCACCGCGGCAAAAACATTAGGAGCAATGTATGGAATCAGGGCAAGCATTCTGTGTCACCAAAGTTCTTCAGCCGCGAAAAAGCAACTAACATGCAGGCTGTAAAAGGCAAGAGCCATGTGAATCGCACGCGCACACCATGTGCCAGCTAATATTCGAGGCCCGTTGTGTTGATCACATTGTAAGGTCATTCACGCTCGCGAAAGTCTTTTGATCAATCCGGCGGTTTTCGGCACAATAAATGTTATTGACTTAGGCGGCCTGTCGAGGTTGACATGCCATATTTGGTGCTACGGATGGTGTCGAGATAGAATATGTTGTGTCCTTTTTGCGCCCATATTGAAAGCAAAGTTGTCAACTCGCGTCAGAGCTCCAAAGGCGAGACGATTCGCCGTCGGCGCGAATGCCTGAAGTGCAGCCACCGGTTCACAACTTTTGAGGTCGTCGAAAAACTGCCGATTGTTGTGATCAAGCGCGACGGACGGAGGGAAGCCTTTGACCGGCAGAAAATTGCCAATGGCA
Organism: Candidatus Sumerlaeota bacterium; assembly: GCA_026398535.1. Classification (GTDB taxonomy): domain Bacteria; phylum Sumerlaeota; class Sumerlaeia; order Sumerlaeales; family Sumerlaeaceae; genus JAPLSQ01. Next base: position 33,115 of record JAPLSQ010000076.1, read on the forward strand.
TTCTGCGCGCCTGCGAAAAACGCCCCGTCACGTTCGAACAGGTCGAGCGCATTGTTCAATTCGTGGAACAAAATCTCTACAACAGCATGGAGAAGGAAGTCAGCTCGCTCAAGATCGGCGAGATGGTGCTGAGGAAATTGCGCGAGGTTGACGAAGTGGCCTATGTGCGGTTTGCCAGTGTGTACCGGCAGTTCCGCGATGTGAGCGAGTTCAGCCACGAAGTGCGCGTGCTGACGCAAACGGAATAGAAGCAAGAGACCGGGAGAAAACCACAAAAACGTGTTCCATAGTGGGCGGGCGGGGACGCCCGCGCTTCCAGCATCATTCTCAGCCGAAGATCAGATTGCGTTTTCTCTGGTTGTATTCGATTTTTTCCAGCGGTGAGAGCGCCGTGATTTCGGCGTCGGTGAGCTCGCGGAATTCTCTGTTTCCGTCTGACGCGCCGCCGGACATGCTGACTGCTGTTGCGGGCTTTTGCGCGCTCCCGCCGCCATAACTGGCGGCCGTGCTGGTGCTTTCCATGTCGTTGTCGAGCGGGCGCATCGGCTTGATGCCGAGCTTCTGTAGCACGCCGTGATAGGCTTTCACCGCTTCCGCGGGGCCGATCTCATCGTCGGCGATGCGTCTGAGGAATTCGACGAACGCAAGCTGATGCTCGGCATTGTTGATTTTTCGCCCGAAAAGCGCGGCGCGCGCGCCATATTTTTTCGCTTCGTAGAGCAGGTTGAAGGCGTCGAATGTCGTGCCGGCGGCGCCGCCCAGCACGCCCGGCACAAGATCCGGCGCGTAGCGGGCCAGGGCCTCCATGGCCTTTGGTCCGTGATAGGCGATTTTCAGGAAGACGGGGCGCCCGGCGGAGGGCACGCCCGCAAGCGTGCGCGCGATGTGATCGTTGATAAAATCCCCCAGCAACTTCGGGTCCACAACGCCGGGCATGTTCGGATCGAAAACCTCAAGAAAATGCCTGAATCCCTTGCGCTCAGCCTCAATGCGGAAGTCGCGGTACCACTGGAGAGCCTCGCGGTCGCGCTCAAGGTTGTTGTTGAATGTCAGCGAGTAAAGACCAAGGTCGGCGCCAAGGGAGCGGTCGGCGGGCGCGCAATCCGCCTTGCCGCACTGGATCTGGTCAATTGTCGCTGTGCGAAACGGGCGGCTGGGCTCTTTTGTATAAACCCCGCCGCGCGTCACGAAAATGTCGGTCGTGTCGTTGGCGCGCGCCGCCGGGGTGATATGCGAGTTGTCGAAGAGCCTCTCCTGGATCGTGAGAACCTCGTTTGAGCTGGCGCTCATGAGCATGATGTCGACCAAGCCCTGTTGAACGACATCGCGCATGCACTGCCGGTATTCGGCAAGCGTGCGGAAGCGCCCCTCCGCGCCGTGATACTCAGGCGATTTGCCCGGCGCCGCCAGCCCATACGCCATGTCCGCGTCCTTCGCGTCGGCGATGATGAATGCTTTTGATGTGTGAGGATTGGCCCGGATACCGGCCAATTTCCTGTCGAGACTCTTTTCCATTGGCATAATGGAAATGAAATAGAACAAGGTTTGATGAAGGCTCAATCAGAAATTTCATTCATAGGTGGTACAGATGGCAGGTTCAGCGGCCTGTTTTTTATTAATGCCGTGTGGAGTTGGCGAAGCGATGACTGACAGCCAATCCATGCGCGCCAATTCTCTCACCGCAGAACATGGGCAGGCTGAAAGCTCGCACCACATAGATGAGCAGGATGCATTTTGAAACAGGACTCACATTCTATGGTCATGCGAATCGGGTGTTTCGTAATGACACACCCATGAGGAGGACGGGTAAAAGTTTATCTTGTCATTGATTGTTTTATATGGTCTTATATGCATCAAAGAAACACACGGTCTCTGGCATCAGACTTGCTCACTCATTCTGATTGAATGAAAATCGATCAATTGACAGCACCTTCGCCTGTTTTTATCGGGCGGCGGTGCGGAAGGCGTTAAAATGGGAAAAGTTATCGGAATTGATCTTGGAACAACAAATAGTTGCGTTGCCGTGATGGAGGGCGGAGAACCCGCCGTGATCCAGAACGCCGAGGGCAGCCGCACAACCCCGTCGGTTGTGGCATTCACTAAGAACGGGGAAGTGCTCGTGGGCGCCGTGGCCAAACGCCAGGCAATCACGAATCCGCAGAATACCATATTCAGCATCAAGCGGTTCATGGGGCGCAAGTACGACGAAGTCCCCAATGAAATCAAGCGCGTGCCTTACAAAGTCATACGGCGCGACAATGGCGATGCCGCCGTTGACATCGAGGGCAAGGTGTATTCGCCGCCGGAGATATCCGCGCGCATTCTACAGAAAATGAAACAGACAGCCGAGGATTATCTCGGCGAGAAGGTGACTCAGGCGGTTATCACGGTGCCGGCATACTTCAATGACGCGCAACGCCAGGCGACGAAGGACGCCGGGCGAATCGCGGGTCTTGAGGTGTTGCGCATCATCAACGAGCCGACGGCGGCATCGCTGGCCTACGGCCTTGGCAAGGACAAGGACGAAACCATCGCGGTGTACGATCTTGGCGGCGGCACATTCGATATTTCAACTCTCGAGCTTGGCGATGGCGTGTTCGAGGTCAAGTCAACCAACGGCGATACGCATCTCGGCGGCGACGATTTCGACCAGCTTCTGATCGATTACATCGCCGACGAGTTCAAAAAGGAGCAGGGGATTGACCTGCGCAAGGATCCCATGGCGCTCCAGCGCCTGAAGGAAGGCGCCGAGAAGGCCAAGTGCGAGCTGTCGACCGCCATGACGTCAAACGTCAATCTGCCCTTCATCACGGCGGACGCGAACGGCCCCAAGCATCTCAACATGGACATCACGCGCGCGCGGTTCGAGCAACTCATCATGGACCTCGTCGAGCACTCCCTTGAGCCGTGCCGCAAGGCCGTGACCGATGCCGGCGTGAAAGTCGAAAATATCGACGAGGTCATCCTCGTCGGCGGTTCAACGCGCATTCCGCTCGTTCAACAGAAAGTGAAGGATTTCTTCAAAAAAGAGCCCCACAAGGGCGTGAATCCGGATGAGGTTGTGGCTGTGGGCGCGTCAATCCAGGCGGGCGTGCTGACGGGCGAGCGAAAGGATGTGCTCCTGCTCGATGTGACGCCCCTGTCGCTGGGCATTGAAACCCTCGGCGGTGTGTTCACGAAACTTATCGAGCGCAACACCACGATTCCAACAAAGAAAAGCGAAATTTTTTCGACAGCGTCGGACAACCAGACGGCCGTGTCGATCCATGTGCTTCAGGGCGAGCGTGAATTGGCGGCCTATAACCGCACACTCGCGAAGTTCGACCTGCTGGGCATCCCGCTGGCGCCGCGAGGCGTGCCGCAGATCGAAGTCACATTCGATATCGACGCCAATGGGATCGTGCATGTGAGCGCCAAGGACCTTGGAACGGGCAAGGAGCAGAAAGTCCAGATCACGGCGTCAAGCGGGCTCGACGAGAGTGAGATCAAAAAAATGGTCAACGACGCCAAGGAGCACGCGGTGGAGGATGCCGCCAAACGCGAAGAGGTTGCCGTGCGCAACCAGGCTGACACGCTTGTTTACGCGACCGAACGCACGCTGAATGAGGTCGGTGACAAAATCGGCGCGGAGGACAAACTCGCCGTCGAGAACGCCATTGCCGGTCTCAAAAAGGCCATCGATAGCGGCACGAAGGACGAGATGAAGACCGGCATTGAGAAACTGAACCAGGCCGGCCACAAGCTCAGCGAGCATCTGTACAAACAGGCATCGTCGACGGGCGCGGGCGCGGCTGGACCCGGCGCACAGGGATTTGCGGGCGCCGGTCCCGGAGCGGCGGGCGCGGCTCAAAGCGGCCCGCAGGACGGCCCCGAGGTTGTCGAAGGAGAAATCGTCAACGAGAAGTAACAATCCGCGGACTGTGGGCGGGATCGCCGGTCCCGCCCACAATTAAACCGGGCTAATACTCGCCGTTCGGCGCGGGCGCGGACGCGGGCGGGGATTGGTTGGGAAGGGAGAGATCGATTTTTTTCACTTCCGGCATGTTGGCAAGCCGAGCCATGAGCTGCCTGTGGTCGCGGCGCGCCTGCAGGAGATCAAGATCAAGCTGCATCAAGCCGCCGTCGATCTCCCTGCACAAGTGCCGATGCATTATGATCCGGTATTCGTCCAGCACTTCCATAATGAGAACATAGCCTTTTCCATTGTTCGGATCAAATGTCAACGTGACATGCCCTATGGGCGAACGCCGAATATGGGAGTATTCCCAAATGGAAATGATGGACAGGATGAAAAATATCAGGCAGCTCAGTCCCAATCCCGCCGCGGCATATCCTGTTCCCACCACGATTCCCATTGCGGCGACAGCCCAGACCGTGGCGGCGGTGGTCATGCCTGACACGCCCATGGCGCCCCGCATGATGGCGCCCGCGCCAAGAAAACCTATGCCCGTGACGATCTGCGCCGCAACGCGCCCTGAATCACCGGTGGATGTCGTGAACACGAAAGACACCATCGTGAACACGGCCGAACCAAGACAGACGAGGATCATGGTTCTCAGCCCCGCCGGTTTTTCCTTGCGAGCTCTTTCCTGTCCCACAATCCACCCGCATGCCACGGCGACAAACACGAGCGCGATGAGATTCCATGGATAGGCAATTTCCTGCCGCCAGTTGCCGATGAGCCAGTGTGTCATTCAAGCCTCCCGCATGATGTTAGCCAACATATCGCGCGATGTCATATGATTTTTCATGCGCCGCCAACCATCACCGCTTGCAGGCATGGAGTCAATGTCATCTTTGATGGCAGGGTGAGTGTCAGGCGCGCACGAACACGGACGGACATGGGCGGGCAGGGAGAAGGCGCCTGTGGTTATTTGAAGAGCAGGCCCATTGCCTGGTTTGCGGCTTTGCGCTGACGATCAGCCTGTGGTGTGGCCAGTTCGGGCCAGCGTTCGCCGTTGCGCTTGCGGCGCGGGGTCGCCGGGTTTCGCGCCATCCCGGCGCCCCAACGGCACATTAGCATCGATCGTTGCGCCCTCCTTTGTGCGCACCCGCTAATAGTGGTTGTAATAACGATATTCGCCCGTTGAGGAGTGGCGCCGCAAACCAAACCACCAGCGCCGCGTCCTGTAAACATCCGTGATGGTTCCCTCCCATGACACAACCGATGCCGCGCGGTCAAGCACAGGATGCAATTGCCTGCCATGAGTTCTTGCTTCAGACATTCCGCCTGTGCATTTCATCTTTCCTGCATGTAATTTAACTGGAATGGAACGTCCGCCATGGAAGAAGTGACCCGGAAACTCAAAAAGATGCTCGATCTCTCCCCGGATGAAATTTACCATGTTTTCTGTCTTGCGCTGTGCGTGAGTTGCATCGACGGGAAGATGACAGAGAAGGAGGGGGAGCTGCTGACGCGGCTGGGATTCGGGCTGGGGCTGACGCCGCAGGATATCGAGGCGCTGACGGACAACGCCAGGCAGGCAATCAAAGAAACGAGCATCAGTGATGTCATCGCTTTCTCGCTGGCGCGGCTGAAGACACAACTGACGCATGAACAGCTTGGCGCCGTGAAACAGATTCTGCGGCATGTGGCGGCGGTTGACCGGGAGATTCTGGAATCGGAAAAGGCGCTGCTTGAGCTCGTTCAGGAGATTTGGGAAGACTAAACATCCCGCGGCGTTGGACGACGCATTGGCGGCTGATGAATCAGCCAGCCGCTTCGAGTTCTGTGATCATGCGCAGGAGATCGTCGATCTTGTCCTCGAGCGCGGCATTGTCGCCGGAATCGATGAGATGGCGCAGTTCGGCGGTTTGCTGTTGTATCTGCCGCGCCAATGGGTGCGCGCTTCGGGATTTGGCGAGGGTTTCTGCACGCGCCACAAGATCGCGCGCCTCGTCCACGACCGTTTCCTGAATGCGTTCGCGCAGCATGCGCGACACGCGCTCGCGCGCCTCTTTCATCATTTTGGTCTTTTCCGTGTCGCTGAGGCGCGTTCCCGTGGCCTCGATCATGATGCGTTTTTCAACGCCTGTCGCGAGGTCTTCGGCTTTTGCCTCAAGGATGCGGTCGGGTGATAAACGGAAAGTGACCTCGATGCGCGGCACACCGCGCGGGGCCGGTGTGATGCCCTCGATGCGCAGCAGGTCGAGAAATGTGTTTTCCGAAGCCGCAAGCTCCTCGCCCTCGTAGATCGGGAAGCTGATGGCCTCCTGGAAATCTCTTGTGGTGGTGAAGATGTCCTTTGCCTCGGTGGGATAGGTCGAGTTGCGCTCGATGATGACGCTGAACTGGTCGTTCTGCAGACCCACGCCGAGCGAGAACGGCGTCATGTGGATGATGACGGGCTTTTCCTTGCCGTAGCGCGCAGCCAGCGTGTCCTCGATGTCGCCGCTGAGCGGCGCGATGACGAGTGACTGGACAGCGGCGCCCATCGCCACAACCTCTTCGGGCGAAATGTCGCGGTGCGGATTCTTGTTCAGGTGCTCCTTGACGAGCCTTTGCACGGCGGGGATGCGCGTTGTGCCGCCGACGAGAAGGATGGTGTTGATCTTGTCTGCCGTCAGTTTGGCATCCTCGATGGCTTTATGTATCGGATCGACAGTCTTCTGGATGATGTCGTTTATGAGCTCCTCGAATTTCGCCCGCGACAGCACGGTGTCAAGCGTCAACGGTCCTTTTTCGGTCATCTTTATGGCTTCGACCAGGATGTGCGATTCTTTGATTTCGCTCAACTCGATCTTGGCGTCCTCGGCGGCTTCCTTGAGGCGTTGCATGGCGACGGGATCGTCCTTCAGGTCGATGCCCTCCGCCTTTTTGAATTCCTCGATGAGCCACTTGACAAGGCGGTTGTCAATGTCGTCGCCGCCCAGTTGCGTGTTGCCGTGGATGGCAAGCACTTGGAAAACGCCCGAGATGACTTCGATGATGGCCACGTCGAAGGTGCCGCCGCCGAAGTCGTAGACGAGCAGGATTTGGTCCTGGTTTTTATCCATGCCATAGGCGAGGGCCGCCGCCGTGGGCTCGTCAATGATGCGGCGCACCTTGAGACCAGCGATTTCCCCGGAATCCTTTGTCGCCTGGCGTTGCGCGTCGGTGAAATAAGCCGGCACTGTGATGATGGCTTGGCTGATCGCCTCGCCGAAGTAGTCCTCCGCATCGCTCTTGAGCTTCTGGAGAATTATCGCCGAGATTTCCTGCGGCGTGTAGTGCTTGCCGTCGATATTGACGCGGTAGCTGGTGCCCATATGGCGCTTGATGGAAAACACGGTCCGGCCAACATTCATCACGGCGCCGCGCTTGGCTTTTTTGCCGACGAGAATTTCACCGCTTTTGGTGAATCCCACCACAGACGGCGTCAGCCGTTCGCCAAGACTGTTGGGCACGATCTTCGGCCCGCTCTTTTCGTATACGGCGACAACCGAATTGGTTGTTCCAAGATCAATTCCAAGAATGCGGCTCATGGCCTGCGTTGTCCTTCCTCATTATATGCCACCACGACTTTTGCATCACGCAAAAGCCTGCCTCTGAAGACATATCCTTTCTGCCGTTCTCCGATGACAAAATCGTTTGGGTGCTCGGACGATGGGCGGTATTCGACGACCTCGTGAAGGTTCAGATCGACCTTCTTGCCGATCGTTTTGAGCTGGAAAAGCCCATAGTTTTCAAGCACCTTGAGCAGTCTGTAATAGATGCTCTCAATGCTCTTGAGCCAGTTGTCGATTTCTTCGCTTGCCTGGAATCCGCGGGCAAGCCCCAAAACCCAGTCGAAGCTGTCGAGGGTGGGCAGAATACTGCGAACGAACTTTTCAATCTCCACGGGTTGTTGCGAGCGCCGTTGCAGTTCCTCGTTGAGATCCTGCAGACGCTCGTTTTCAAGCATGACGCTTCCGATAAGATCCGTCAGAGCCTGCGGCTCCTCGTCGCGCGACAGAAAGACCTTCTCGGGTTTTTCGTCCACCACGAACTCGCCCTTCCCGGCGACAAGGCTTTGAAGTAAGCTTTTCATGCTGAACGCAGCTTGATCTCCGAGATGGCGCGCTTGGCGTCCTTGTTTTTGGGGTCGAGCTCGAGTACGCGCTGGAATTCGATGAGCGCGTTGCGGCGGTCGCCCTTTTTCAAAAGTGTTTCAGCGATCTGCAGGTGAAGCTCCCACTCGTTGGGCATCATTTTCTGCAGTTCTTTAAAATGAACCAGCGCCTGCGTGCACAGCCCCTGCTCCTTGAGTTTTTTGCCGACAGCGAGCCGGGCGCGCATGATGGAATCCTTGATGACGTGATTTTTCGGGTCAACACTCATGCCCCGCCGCCATGTGCTGAACGCGACGTCGAACTTGCCGCTGTTGAGATAGGCCCATCCAAGAAGGTTGACGATGTCAAGGTTTCGAATGTGTTTTTCCTGCAGATGACGCAGTTCCCTGATGGCCTCGTCGTAATGTTTCTCCTCCATGAGTGCGGCGGCGATGTTGTAGCGCGCCTCGAAGTCATCCGGGTTGAATTTGAGTATTTCGCGGTATTGGGCGATGGCTTCCTGTTTTGTTTCCGGCGTGGGAAGGCTTTCAAGCGCCCGGCCGCCGTGGTGTTTGTGCACCTCGATGATGCACTGGCGGATGTACTCGTCGTCAGGCGTCTTGTCCAGACGTGCTTTCCAGCGCTTCACGGTTTCTGTCCAGTAGCGCTGGGACTTTTCGCGGTTGCCGGTCTTGTCGGCGGCAAGGGCGAGATTGTGGATGATGTCGACCTTTTCCGGCATCATCTGCAACGATTTTTCCCAAAGCTCGATGGCTTCATCGGTCAAATCGTGCAGGGCGTAATAGTAGCCCAGGTAATCGTAGCTGTAGATCAGATTGCTCTTGGCGCGCTGGTTTGTGGCATCGAGTTTGAGAATTTCCTCCCAGTCCTTCGCCGCTTCTGACCACATGCGTTTGCGCGTCTGAAGGAAGCTGTCCTTCATGTGCAACGTGATCAGCGCGGATTTGCCGGCGGCATCGGAGGGATCGCGCTCGAGGCTTTCGCGGGTCTGATGGAGGCGCGCGCTTATGGCGTCCTGTGTTTCCTCATCCTCTTCCTCAGCGGTGAAGATAAAATCGCCCTGAGGAGGATTGAACGTGAACACATCTTCCCTCGCGCGTTTTTTCGGATCGCGCAGTTTTTCGTAAGCGCTTTGAATGCTCATGAAGCGTTCAGTGTGAATTTCGGGATCGAAACGCTTCACCATTTCAATGTAGGCGCCTTTGATCTCCTGCTCGGAGGAGCCTTTGCGCACGTTAAGCACTATGTAGGCGTTTTGTTCGGGCATGCCGATTTTCAATCCAATCAACTTCGTCAAGGGCGCTTTTTCACCATTGACCAGCACAACATTTACTCATGGTTTGGCAAATTCAATCTTTTCCGGCAGTGGCATGTTCAACCAATGCCTGAAACAAACGCAGGTGTTCGGTTTCGCCGGCAAGCCGTTCGGGATGCCACTGGATGGCGATTCCAAAAGGGTGGTCTGTCAGCTCAATAGCCTCGATGATGCCGTCGTCGGGGCAGCGGGCCGATACGAGCGCCCCCCGGGGCGGCGGCTGCCCGATGGCTTGATGGTGCGAGCTGTTGGCGGAAATTTCATCAGCGCCCAGCACGGCGCGCAGTTGCGTTCCGGCCTCGATGACGACCTTGTGGCGGTTGACGCATGGCGACTGCTGCCTGGAGTGCGGCACGCTGGAGTTTGTCTGGCTCGGGATGTCTTGGATGATTTTGCCGCCAAGCGCGGCGTTGATCTCCTGGCATCCAAGGCAGACAGCGAGAAATGGCTTGCGAGCGGCTATGACCTGCCCGATGAGAGCAAAATCAAAATCCTCGCGTCTTGGATCCATGATGGTTGTCATGGGATGACATGGCTGACCCAGACGCGCCGGGTTGATGTCGTGGCCGCCGATAAACAGGAAACCGTCGCACATGGCCGTTTGCCGGGCGATATCCGCCGCGTCGTCAATGGGCGGAAGGATAACGGGAATTCCGCCGGCTTTTACCACAGAGTCGGCATATCCGCAGCCAACGGCAAAGGAGACTTCGCCGGTTTCGCTGACGTGGATTGTCGAGTTGATGCCGATGACCGGCTTCATATATGAATCAACCGGGCGGAAATGATGTCGGGCAGGGCTGTGAGCTCATCCAGCAGTTCCTTGCGAATCTCCTGGTCGACATTGATGACCGTGATGGCCTCGTTGCCGTCTTCCGTGCGCCCCCATGTCATCTGTCCGATATTGATGCGGCGGTTGCCCAGCAGCGTGCCGACGCTTCCGATAATGCCGGGGACATCGCGGTTTTCGATAACCACGAGGAAACCCTCGGGCGTGACATCAAAAAATTTGTCGTTCACGACCACGATGCGCGGGAATTTGTTGTGCGCGAGGGTGCCGCCGACCCACACGGCCTCGCCGGCCTCGGTGACGACTTCGACGCTGATGAGGTTGGTGAAATCGAAAACTTTTGTGGATTTGACTTCCACGACCTCAATGCCGCGTTCCTTGGCAATCAGGCCGGCATTGACAAAGTTGACCGTGCTCTCAGTGATCGGATCGAGAAAACCCACAAGGGCCGATATGCTGATCGGCGCGATGGGATAATCGGCGATGGCGCCGCTGCATGAGACGCGCAACTGGCTGACGGGCTTGCCGGCGAATTGCGACACGAATTTGCCGAGCCGGCGGGCAAGATCAATATAAGGACGCAACTGCTCAAGGACCGACGGATCGGCCGACGGGGCGTTGACCGCGTTGCGGATGACGCGCCCGCTTAGACAGTCCACGATCTGCTCGGCGACTTCCTTGGCCACCCCCTCCTGCGCCTCGCTGGTGGCGGCGCCAAGGTGGGGCGTCAGCGCCACATTGTCGAACGCGCGCAGGGGATGATCCGCCGGAAGGGGCTCCTGCTCGAAAACATCCAGCGCGGCGCCCGCAACTTTGCCGCTCTTGAGCGCCTCGACGAGAGCAGCCTCCTGGATGATGCCGCCCCGCGCGCAGTTGATGATGCGAACACTCTTTTTCATCATGTCGAATTGGGCCGGGCCGATCAATCCGCGCGTGGCGTCATTGAGCGGTGTGTGAACTGTGATGAAATCCGACTCCTTGCATATTTCATCTATGCCAGCCTGCGTGATGCCCAGCCGTTTGACGACCTCGGCCGACATGTAGGGATCGTAAGCCATGACCCGCATGCCAAAGGCCAGCGCACGCTTGGCCACTTCGGTGCCAATGCGGCCCAGGCCGACAATGCCCAGCGTCTTGCGGTAGAGCTCCACACCCACATACTTTTTTTTGTCCCACCGTCCCTCGTGCATCGAGCGGTCAGCCTGGGGCGTCGAACGCGCCAGCGACATGATCATGGCCATGGTGTGTTCGGCGGTCGATATCGTGTTGCCGCCCGGCGTGTTCATCACGATGATGCCCAGCTTCGATGCGGTTTTTACGTCGACATTGTCCACGCCAACCCCCGCCCGCCCGATAACCTTGAGTTTCCCGGGATTGCTGAGAGTTTCGGCGCTGACGGTGGTGCGGCTCCGTATCACAAGCGCGTCATATTCGCCAATCTCTTTTGCCAATTCTTCAGCGGTGATTTCGGGCTTCTCCACAACCTCGTAACCGCCCGATTGAAGGATGACCAGACCCTCTTTGGATATTTTATCACTGACCAGGATACGTGCCATCGGCCTGCCTCGCATTAGAATGATATTGAACTGCGCATGATGAAAGGATTGCTCCCTTGGTCATTACGTCAGAGTCAGACACTATGCGCCGTTAAGTATTGCTGGTGTAAAGCATATTTTTCATCTTGCGCGTTGCCATTGCGGGGGGGAATAAATGAAATGCTTGATATGAAACCCATCGGAGACAGGATGCCATGAAGATGTTGTCGAACTTTCTGCACGCTTACGGGCGCACGATTGCGCTTCGGGAAAAAGGGCGCCCGGAGGCCAAACAGAAATTTCAACCGGCCATCGCGGTTTCGCGCGAGGTGGGCAGCGGCGGGCGCCTTGTGGCGCAGGCGCTGGCCGACAAACTCGGATTCCAGTTGTGCGATAAATCCATTCTCGAGCAGATCGCCACGCGCAACAATGTCCCGAAAGATCTGATCGAGCTGCTGGACGAGTGTCCGGGACGCAGTCTTGAAATTTTCGGCGCAAGCCTCATGCGCGGCGTGAGCTTTTCGCACTCCGATTTTGACCGGTTTCTGCGGGCGACGATCAACGCGCTGCTGGAGCTGGGGAGCGTCGTCATCGTGGGCCGCGGCGCCGTCTGCCTGGCCCGTCCCGGACAGGCTCTGCGGTTGCGGATTGTGGCGCCCCTCGAGATGCGAATCAGAAATTATGCGGGATACGAGAAAATCACCGAAACCGAGTCGCGCAAACGGTTGAAAGCCATTGAGGATGAGAGAGCAAAATTCATGCGCCGCTTCTTCGGCCGCAGCAGCGCGGTTTCGCATGCCTTCGACCTCGCCATCAACACCGAAGGCATCTCCATCGATACGGCTGTCGAGATGTCGCTTGAAGCTTATCATCGCATCTGCAAATGCAAACAACACGCCGGCTGAAACAGACCGCGCGCCAAACCTGCCGGGCGGCAGGATAATAAACACTTCACGGGCATTGTCATGCCGGCGGTTGTCCGGGTCCTCGCGGGAGCTCTCATCGGCGCGTATGCGTGGAGCGGCCCCGGGCGCGACCGCATCAGGTGGTTTGTTGATACACTGCCGGTTTCGCGCAGTTATTCGATGCTGAACAGAATGGGATCGGAGCGAACGCTGATGATTTTCCATCCGCCGGGCGTTTTTTTCAGCGCGTAGCGCTCGTCCTTGGCGCGCGCAACGCCCGAAGTGGCGTCCTCGCGCAGACAGTCGACCTTGGCCACATTGTGCGAGATGTTGACATAAACGTCGAGCGCCTTGCGCGTTGTGTTCTCTCCCTGCTCGTCGGCATAAAGCTGCGCGCGGCGTCTGACATATTCCTCCCGACCAACGCCGCCAAGCATTTCTTCGCCAAGCGTGTCATACTCGCGCGCGAAAGCCCGCGTGTTCCAGCTTTCAATAAAGACGCGCACCACTTCGCCCGGGTCGTCGAACGCGGCGGGATGAGGCCCGGAAGATTTTACGGCGGCCGCGCCCGTGTCGGTGGCAGCCCGTGCATGGGCGGATGAAATATATTGTCCGCGTCGAAGCTGGTATTCAACGCGGCCGAGAATGTTGAGCGCGTCGAATGGCTTCGTGATGAAATCATCGCACCCGAGCCCCGATGCCCAGTATGATTCGGGCTTGCCGCTGTTGGCGGTCATGGACGTGACAATGATAAGCGGCGTTTCGGCCAGCCCGGCTGAGGAGCGCACACGTTTGCATATTTCCATTCCGCTCATGCCCGGCAGCCGCAACTCCATGATGACCAGATCGGGTCTTTCATTCACGATGATGGTCCAGCCCTCGGCGCCGTCGCATGCGGCAAGCACTTCGTAACCTTTCGGTTCGAGAATTGAACGCAACGCCAGCGATGACTCCGGCGATTCTTCGATGATGAGAATTCGTTTGGACATGACCGATGAATTTCTTAACAACCGCGCGGCGGATACAATTCAATTCTTGCGACGGGCGAATTGTTGTCATACTAAGCAATCATCATTATAATATGCTATGATCATACGATCACATTATATTGATAATACCATGCAATAAAATGATATGACCGCTGCGGCGCGCAAAATGACGCTGTTTGTGACATCCGCGAACGCATTGCGGGGGCGGGCCGAAAAAGAGGGTCTCGATCGCTGATCTGGTTGAATTTATGATATTTGTCAAATCGCTATTGACAGCAAAATACAATATATAGCATATACGCAAATGTTCTGTGTACAAAATATGCGCGTGGCATCAATATGTTGTACACATGTTGGTCACAGGCTATCCACAAACCTGCCCACTGCCGCTGTGGATTACTCGCTCTCGTAGGAGAAGTATCATGAAGATGACGCCGACAGATGGTATGGAGATGCCTTCTCGCCCAAGGCGCCGTGAGACAGATTTTAGCGATAACGCGCTCACGGTTCTGAGAAAACGTTATTTCATGAAAAATGAGGCGGGCGAACCGGTTGAGTCGCCCGAGGAAATGATCTGGCGGGTCGCCTCGAATATTGCCGAGGCGGAGCGTGCCTTTCCCGCCGGTGAGAACCGTTTTGAAGAGTTCTGTGAAAAGTTTTATAGTTTGATGGCGTCCTGCGAGTTCATGCCGAATTCCCCGACCCTGATGAATGCTGGTAAAGGTAGACCGCAGCAGTTAAGCGCCTGTTTCGTTATTCCCGTTGAGGACGCCATCGATTCAATTTTTGACGCAGTAAAGCATGCCGCCATCATCCACAAGACTGGTGGCGGCACCGGATTTGCCTTCTCGCGCCTGAGACCCAAAAACGACCGCGTGCGTTCGACCAAAGGCGTCTCAAGCGGCCCTGTTTCCTTCATGAAAGTGTTCAATTCCGCCACTGAGGCCATCAAACAGGGCGGAACGCGAAGGGGCGCAAACATGGGCATTCTATCTGTCCATCACCCTGATATACTTGAATTTATAGAATGCAAGGCCGACATGACTTCGGTCACCAATTTCAACATCTCAGTGGCCATCAGCGAAAAGTTCATGGAGGCCGTTCTCAAAAACGAGGAGTACGAACTCGTCAACCCCAAGAACGACCGGGTTGTCGGACGCCTTAATGCCCGTGAAGTTTTCGACAAGATCGTCGACAACGCTTGGAAAAACGGCGATCCGGGGATCGTGTTCATTGACCGCATCAACCACGACAATCCCACACCAGCCTTGGGATTAATGGAAAGCACCAATCCCTGCGGAGAACAGCCCCTGTTGCCTTATGAGGCCTGCAATCTCGGGTCGGTGAACCTCGCGAAAATGGTCAGGCTCGTGCCAGGCGCCCCGACAAGCCAAAAAGGCGTTTATGAGGTTGCGTGCGATAGCTATGTCTCGCGAAATCCGCTCCATGACGGCACATGCTGGGTTATCGATTGGGACAAACTGGCCGAAACCGCGCGCACAGCCATCCGGTTTCTCGATGATGTGATCGAAATGTCGGATTTCCCGTTGCCAGCGATCGAAAACATCGTCAAGAACGGCAACCGAAAGGTGGGACTGGGAGTGATGGGATTCGCCGATTTGCTTTACATGCTTGGCATCCCTTATAATTGCCAGGAAGCCGCCGATCTTGGCGAACGCCTGATGGCTTTCATACAAAAAAACGCCTCAAGCGCTTCCGAGGTGTTCGCGAAGGAGCGCGGCGCCTTCGGCAATTTTTCGGCCTCAGTGTTCGCAGATACCTCGCACCACTGGTATAATGGGGGAAAACCGCGGCGCAACGCGACCGTGACGACCATTGCGCCGACCGGCACCATCTCCATCATTTCGGGCTGCTCAAGCGGAATCGAACCGATGTTCGCCATCTGTTTCTACCGCAAGGTGCTTGACGGCGCGGAACTTGTGGATACCCATCCGTTCTTCGAGCAGGTGGCGCGATCGCGCGGATTCTACAGCGAGGTCATCATGAAGGAAGTTGCCATGCGTGGCTCTGTGCAAGAAGTCAGCGACATCCCCGAGGACGTGCGGCGAGTCTTCATCACGGCGCACGATGTCTCGCCCCGATGGCACCTCGAACACCAGGCCGCGTTCCAGCGCTACTGCGAAAACGCTGTCAGCAAAACAGTGAATTTCCCAAACCATGCCACACGCGAAGACGTCGCCGAAGTCTACAAACTGGCCTATCAAAAGGGATGTAAAGGCGTAACAATTTACCGCGATGGGTCTCGTGATGTGCAGGTGCTCAATATTGGTGTCGGAACCAGGAAAAAAGAAGAAGACCCAGGAATGCCCTCAACCATGAATGGCATCATATCACATAAGAACAATGGAACAGTGCAGGATTATAGCGTGCCGCGTCCAAGCCGAACGGAAACCCATGCGCCACAACCGGGTGTCATGCTATCTGGGTTGACGCTCTCGGCAGGCGGATGCAAGGTGCCCATACGTGCGGGAAACACAACATTTGGCGCCGGAAACAAACCAGGCGCGCTCATGCGCCGCTACTCAATTGATGTTGACCATTCAGAACTTGAACAGATCTCGAGCGTCAGGGATTTCTACTTGTCGGACGGCAATGGGTTGCGCGTGCCGCTTCACCTGATTTCCCAGGAGGGTTCGGCCGCGCAGGGCGTCAAGTTTGTCATCGAGACAGGAGGTTGGCCTTACTCCGTGGGACAGACCAATCCCAAGTGTCCTGAATGTGGCGCACCCATGGCAATGGGCGAGGGATGCAGCACATGCTACAGATGTGGTTTTTCAAAATGCGGATAATGGCTGGTTGGTCTTGTCGTCGGAGTCAGCCCGGATGATGACAGTGCAGTGGTCGTCGGTGACGAGGCCGAGCGATCTTGCTGCGTCGGGTGAGTGGTCGCAGATGCGGTTTATCCACGCCGCCGGGCCGTAGTCAACGGCTGCGTGCAACCTCCATACAGGGCGGCCTCACTCCATAATCGCCTTCAGCAGGGCTTCTCTGGCGTCGGTGTAGAACTGGATGTCGATCTTCGTGGCCAGTTCGTCGGGCAACTCGATCAACTGCTTGCGGGCGGTGACGGGGCTTAGCAGCGCCGTGGCGCCCGCCTCGATCGCGTGTTCGGCAATCGTGACGGCATTGTATACGGGATCAACCGATCCGCCCACATTGACCGAGCCGATAACCACCAAGCCGCCTTTTATGCTGCGCTTGAGCAGGGCACTGCACAGGGCCAGCAAAACGGCCATGCCAAGCCCGGCGCCGGATCTTGATGTGTCAAAACCCCGCAACTGCACCGAAAACTCGTGCTGGCGGGGATCGCGGTCCCCGACAAGAACCCTTGCCCGGGAATATAGATTCTGCTCGGCGTACCGCACGCATTCGGCAAATGGTTGCGGCGCCGGCCGGTTAAGGATCTTCACCCCTGATCCTGGCCCCTCGTTGATCTCCACACGATAAAGGCCCGGATACTCTTCCCCGCCGCCCGGACTTATGGTCCATACCTGGCCGGGTTCCAGCGGATCTCCGCCAATGCTGCTTTCCGTCTGCAATTCTGGCGTCGATACGAATTTCTCGACCCCTTCGTCACCAAGCTGGTAGCTGAAATGCGTATTACGGAACTCAGCCGTGCCGATGCGTTTTTGCTGTTCTTTCACGCGCCGGCGGCATTCCAGTGCCACACGCACGGCCCATTCGAGATCCTCGTCCGATGGCCTCATTTCGGGATTTGGATATAGAAGTTTCAGCAAGCCGCTCACCGTCTTCTGCGCCGCCGTCGTATCGCGGCCGCTCAAAGCGCCGCCAAACAGGACACGTCCCTGCAATACATTAATACGACTCTGACTTCTAAGTTGTGACATGCATTCCGACAGGAAGTCGCTGACCATGCCGAAATGGTCCGTCAGCAGATTCTTGGCCATCTTCGGCGCGTCCCACCCGGGACCATATGCGTGAATTCGATCCATAAAAGCCGTGTCGTTGCGCATCTCCGGAGGCAATGGCCCAAGCAGATGGCCAATCCGCTGCTGATGTTCAACGTCAACTTCAAAGTTGCCAACCAAAACAATACTGCCATCAGCGCGAATGCTTTCCTTGCCGCGGCTGAATTCGCCGGACTCCATATAGCCTTTCATGATGTTGACGCCATCCTTCTGATCAAAGGACACGCCGGACACCTCGTCAAATGCCACGACGTCATACTGGCAAACCAAGCCGCGCTGACCACTGGCATTATTGACAAACATCCTGGCCACAGTCGTCTTGCCGCCGGAAACCAAATGGGAATAAGGGGACAGTTGCTGGTATGCGTGACTCTTCCCCGTGCCGCGTGGCCCCAGCTCGACCATGTTGTAGTTGCGCTCAACAAATGGCGTCATGCGCAGCAGGACAAGGTTCCGGGCGCGTTCCGATAGCTGCTCCGGCTCAAGACCCACGCTGCGAATCAGCATGTGACGCCATTCGTCGCTGGTAAACATCTCCCGGCCGCGGGCCAGGTCGGCCAGAACGTCACGCTTGGACAATTGAATCTCGCGCAGACTGGCTATGCCGAACGCGCGGCCGCCAGACTCCTGGGCAATCGACGCGTCATACGTCAGTTCGACCTCAGCGTAAAAGCCGCCGGTCAGCATCCGCTCGTTGTCGCGAACCAGCTTGTCTTCTATGCGCACGTCACGAAGGCGCAGACTTGGCAATTCGACGATATAGGTGTCGGTCTTGGCGTCAAGTCGGGCCGAGATGCAGTCGATGATCTTGACTGATCCCTGTTCCCGCGCCCGGGCCTTGAAAAGCTCTTCTTCGCCGCCTCGCACAGATCGATTCGAAAGCTGTCGCTGGACGATCTCCAGCCCCTCTTCGATTTCTTTCGGGTCGGTCGTCGCACAGTACCGTCCCAACATGAACTCAACCACATACGTTGGCACCGGGAACTGCTTGGCAAACATGCGCACCAGGTCCTTGCGCACAATATAGCCCTCAAATGCCTTCGCCGCCAGTTTGTCCAGTTTGTCCAGTTCCATCATGTCACTCCTCGCCGCCAACAGTTGTGGCCAGTTTGGCCAGCACGTCTCCTTTTGCATTCACGACGACAACAGCCGCCGGATCGCCATGCCGGCCGTCATCGGCAACCACCAATGCCGCCTCGCCTTTGTCATTAAGCATCTTGCAACCACCCGAAAACGACGAATTCGGATCTGCCGGTTTGGCGCGCAGGTCAGCAAACAAGCCTGTGACAGCCATGATATCCACCTTGATCCGGCAACGCATTCCTGCCCATTTCAACTCACGAATCCTGGCGGTAACGACGGGCGCGGCGCTGGCTGTCACCTTCAGCATCGGCGTCACACATTCCTGCAGACTGATTCCGCCATGGGCGTACTCCAAACCCGCTCTGAAAGTGCTGATGCCGGGCGCCACGGCAATCGGGATCATTGGTGACCAATGCCAGGGCAACTCCAGCAAATCGCTCTTGGCCGTCTGTTTCAGCATCGCGCACCGTCCCCACCGTGTCTCCGCCAGGTAATGCGGCATTTCGGTTTTCGGCAGTCCGCCCGGCACAAGAAGCCAGCCGTGATCGGTCACAACCCGCACCCGTTTCCATCCCGCATCTAACAGCGTTTTTACACGCTCGACAATGCCGCGCAGGTTTTCGTCTTTGCGCCAGGCCAGCTTCCACCCTTCGTGATGTCCATGCTTGTCAAACTCCCCAGCCTCCGTCCATGCCCGCCCTGCCGGGTCGCCCGTTGCGCCCAATGACAGCGCCTGAATGCCAATATCTTCAAGCAGTTTGACGAAATCATGATGCTGAAGCGTCTTGCCTGACAAGGCCACTGACGGACGGAATTCTTCACCGGCATTTGTGCCAATCAGCAGTTCCGACACCGGCGATACTGCAGGCTTGGATGTCGATGTCACCGTCGGAAATGCGGCCCAATTCCAGTGTGACTCAACCTCGAAACCATGCGCATTCAGGTGCTGGACCATGCTCTGCCCAAGGTCATATCGAAGTCCATCCGCAAACACCATGCATTCGCCCGATTCAATTGCGGGTTGCGCCTGCGGACGGGGCAGGGGCGGCGTCTTCATCAGCTCCTGCAACCTTGTCGCTCCGGCTTCCGCCCACGGAACGTACATTGCGCGTATGGCGCCGATCACTGCCTTGATGTCATGCGAACGCTTCACACAGACCAATGCTTCGAGCACTGCAAGGTCGGCCTGCCAGCCCGTTTGCGCATATTGCCGGGCCATATCCTCGGCAGTGGCGCCACCCGGATCGCTGGCCGTAATATCGGCCACAACGGCAAGGTGCTTCAGTGCGCATGCCAGCGGTGATTCACCCGCGCGCGCCCACACCGATGACCGTCTTCCACCGTGCCGTTCGTCATGTTGCTTGATCTCGGCGCCGGCGGTCCTGCGGTCCCTGACGGCAACCTTTGTCAGTGCGCGGCAAAGGTCAGCCTCCTCCTTGTCATTTGTCTGCGGCCACACCGAACCATTCTCCATGATAAACAAATCGTCGGGCATCACCTTCCGCATGGCCTTGGGAATGTTTGGGTACAAGGCTGGCGACTCGGTAAACCGGCGCCACACGCCAGCCCAGTTGCATTCCTGCTTGCCCAGCGATTCGGCCGCAACGATTTCGCCATCCGTCTGGGGGTCAAACGAATACTTGTCTTTGCAGATAGCCCGGAATGTCTGCCATTCGGCGCCCTCCCAACGCTTGCGGCTTCCTGCAGGATCATCCAGCCAGACCAGCACGTCACGCTCCGGATCCGGCTTCACGATGTCATGAAAATCGGCAGCCTCCAGCCTGCGACCCCGCAGACGGTCGATCGGCGTCGATCCCAGGGCCTCCACCGCGCCGCTCATCGCCTCCAGCGTCGCGTTGTCCGTAGCGACATCCAGCCCAAGCCCCCCGTCATTGCTCTGCAGAAATGCCCGGATCGTCCAGTCCTTTGCATTCAACTGGCTGAAGAATACCCCCCGATACTGGAGTTCGGCCAATGGCTTCAGCTCCTTGGGACATGATTCAACTGCACGAAGGTCAGCCCGGCTGACCCCCGGCAGGTACAGAATCGGCACTGCGCTATCCGGCCACTGGGCCTCGTGAAGGGTCCTTGCGATCATGCACCGAAGCCAGATGGCCGGGCCCGACCTTGCTGACGGGTCATAGGGGCCTAACGTCAGCAACTCCGGCAATTGGTCGCGCAGCCGCGGCAGCAACGCCAGCCACTGCCCCTCCCCGTCTGGCCACAAAACCGCGGCCGGGGCAACCAGCCCGCTCGAATTGTACTCCGCCGAGTGTTTCAAGGCCAATATCAGCGCCCCAAGGACAGTGGATGCCTGTCGTGCCTGCAAACTCACAGCACAACCCCCATATTCCGCCGGCTGCCAGATTGACCCGGTAATTTACCGGGTCGAACGGCTCGCGTCGACAAGCCCGTCATCCTCTGGTGACCCGGTAAATTACCGCGTCGCGGTTGTGCCTTATGTGTCATTGTCCAAATTCCTGTTCTGTTCCAGAGTAATTCATGGTGCTTGTTTTGGCACACGACATCATTTGACAAAGGCGTCCGCCGCGTTGATCAGTACAAGCACAAGTTATCGCCCTGGTCTCTTCGAAGTCCAACGCTCCGCGTCGGATACTCATGTAGGAGAGCCGGAGCGATCTTTTTTCTCAAAGAACCGTTCGTCTTTGTTTCGTTATTATCGGCAATAACATGCTGCAAATAGGCAACTCGGCATGAACGGGGTCATTCATGGGATTGCCGGCTTCCCGCAAATCGTATGGATGATCGTGTTCACAAAGGCTTTAAGGTGTGGGCACGCTGCCACAGCCACGCCAAGGTCCTCGCCTGCCAATATCTTGCCAGCATCCACGGTCTTTTTATAGTCTTTGCGCGTATCGCCTTGCCGGTAGGCCTGCTTGAGTCTATATGCAGGAGGATTGCCATGGTTTACGTCTTCGGGGTTCCCAAATGGTTTTGCCATGTTGGATTTGGAAAGCACTTTGACTTTGTCCCAGTATGGCAGCAGCCATGCCTCGAAGTCATGCTGGGCTGCATGAGGGTGAAACCGCGGCTCGCCTCCTGCCCAAAAGTTCATCTTTTGTATGGCATCGTTGCCATCGTCAAAGTCTTGATTGCCTGTGTAAACATCAGTCAGGGCAATAACGTGATCGAAAGCGTCTGCACCGGAAAGGAGAGTTTCCACCTTCCGCTTTAACTTGTCACCTTTCGGCACGCGCCCATCTTCTACCACCGGTTTCAGCTTTGGCATATCATCTTTCAAGTGGTTTTCCAGGAAACGGCGCAAAATGGGCATGAATGCCTTTTCTGTTTTTCCCTCAACAATGATGGCTATTCGACAGCTCATTCTGTGCGCCCACCCAGTTGGCCCATGCGCCACACATCGCCCAGGGTGTATTCATCCAACCACTTTTCCGCGTCGAATGAATCACCCCAGCGGGCTGATGCATTGCCGTCTTTCCCAGAATCCAGCACCAACAATTCCTCGGGTTTCAGAAAACCAACCAAACGATCCGAGTGTGTTGCCACGATCAGCTGCGTGCGCAGGGATGCCTCGCGCAACAACTCCGCAAGAATGCGTAGAAGCTCCGGATGCAAGCTGACCTCGGGTTCATCGATCAGCGTCACCTCGCCCAATCCAGGACTATACAGCAGGGTCACAAGCCACAAGAACCGCAACATCCCGTCGGACAATTGGTTCATGAACAATGCTGCAGGGTAGCGGCGATCTTTCCATCCAAGCCCGATAATTCCTTGGGCGAGTGGTGGAAACTCGAATTTCTCGAATTCCGGGAAACCCGCCCGGATGGCATCTTCCACCGCTTGGAAGAGGTCTGACATTTGCTCCTTCATCGTGTACAAGCAAGATAGCAAATCCTCGCCATTGGGTCCCGGCAGGTGGGCGGGGCGTAGGCTCTGTGGCATCCGGATCGGTGCGTTCAGACGCAGATCAAGTAGGCTGTAATGGGTTAGCGATGCGATCCTCCCGCGCATCACACCCAATAGTGGAATGTTCATCGGTGCTTGAGATAGAGCAGTCTCTGCGGGGTTGTATTTCAGAGACGATTCACCAGGCGCGGCATACCCCGAAACCCCCGTTAACGCCAATGCTTCAACGGTGGTAGGTAGCACACTCTTTTGGGTATCGGGATCAAAATAGCGGACATCGCCCAACGTTGACTGGATCAACGCACCCCGTTGCTGTCCATCTTGATTCAGCTGCAGGACTTCCCCGGAAATCAAATATCCTCCGTATCCCATATGAGCAAGCCTTATGGAATAATTCGTGCTCCACCCTGGATCCCCTGGAATGAGCACTTCAAACATTACATCGCCCATCGAACCAATGGTTCTGCATGCCCAGATGCCGCCATTGGCTTTCATGGTTGTTTCAAGGGCCCCTGCAGCGGACGCAGCCGTGATTTTTAAAGCGTCAAGCACGGTTGTTTTCCCAACGCCATTACTACCGACCATCACCGTTAGCGGACGCAATTCCACGTCAAAACTGTGCAGTCGCCGAAAATTGCGAACACGCAAGGTGCTGATGATTAGGTGTTGGCCATCTGGCTGATTTATGGTCATTGCCGGTTCTCCTTTATTACCGCTTCCGGGCCGCGCGTTTTTCGTCCAGCGTCAGATGCTCGTCATTATGACGTTCGCCGTGGAATGTGCCGCGGGCGTCGTGGAACCAGGGAAACTGCTCTCGCGCACGGCCGCCCTGGGGTTCCTTGCCGCGATCCTTGTCCCACTTGATGTTTGGCCGCTTGCGCAACACGTCCTCCACCATGAAAGGACGGATGTTCATCCTCACGCCGTCGTTCAGGTCGGGATGCCAGCCGATGGCCTGCTCATGGATAGGTTTCCACCGCACAAATACGTCGTAGGGCGGTTCACCTTCCAAAATCAGGGACAATTTGTGTTGAAGCGCGCGTGCGGCCTCACGCCGGGCATCCGCGCCGCTTTCATTGTGCTTGACCGCGTCATCCTGGCGTTTGATCCAGTCGCCCAGATAAGTGTACGTCAGGCGCTCGAGCAGTTTGTGGTCGAGCTTGTGGTAGTTGACCAGCGCGCTGAATCCGTCGCGCCGGCGTCCGTCCCAGATGTGCCAGATGAATGGCCTGTTATGGAACAACTTGCAGTGCTGGCCGAAGAAGCCGTCGCGCAGCCAATCATCAAGGGTGTTCGCGCCAGCGGCGGCAAGCAGTTCGGCCTTCTTCGCTGGCGTCCATTCCTTGCCCAAGGCCGCCTTCAGCATTGCCTCAACACGCTCCGCCGCCGGCTCCTCGCCGCGCACCGACGGGACGCACACGATGCCGTCCGCATCCGCCAGCTTCTCCAGCCCGTCCGGGCCGAGTGTTGGGCAATCCGGGAAACTCGAGCCCGTCTGACGCGGCCACTGATAGCCGAGTAACCGCGCCACCGCCACATGCAACGGCCGGTCTGAACCTTTCGGATGCCCGTTGAACAACCATTGCGTCGGATCGCTGGAAAACGGCTTCGGCAATCCATGCGGATATTTCTCCGCCGCAACCTTCTGCCAGTACGCCAAGTCGAAGGGAACTTTGACCAATGTGGCGTTTGTCACTTTCAGTGATTGATCGATAGCGCGAACATCTTTGTTGTATTCCGGCGAAGTGCAGTAACACCAGATCGCGAGAAGGTCGCATTGATTTCGTGGCACGATCACGGCGCAGTTCGTGTCGAATTTCTCGCCTGTGAAAAGGGACACCGGGAGACTGCACATTTGCCTGACCACAACACCCCATTTCCCCCAAGCTTCTTCACCTCGGAGGTATGCTTGCCCCGAGGCTATTGCTTTCTGAAGGTCCTCATTCCACCAGAGCACAAGTTCCCTTCCGCCAAACGGGATTGTGTCATCAATGGTGCTTTGCCAGAACTCCCATTGGTTCGAACCGCAAACCTCCCAAAAGAAACGGCCGTAGTGGGGAAAATCAGCAGGTGAAATCCCCTGGAGTCCGGAAGCGTATTTGCTCAACAAAGGAAGGTTGCTTGGCTCTTCAAAGGCAATCCTCGCATCCGGGTTTTTCATCTGACCTGACTGGCCGAGACGATTCACGGAGTCACTGCATAGAGAAGTTGCCTTCGCGGCGATGCTGCACTGACTACTGACGTCTAACCCAGCAAACTTATGTTCTGGTTTAGCCTTCGATCTCGAAAGTGCCACAATGCTGACGTTCACAACTTCGCCCCCGATGGTTTCAAAAGCGCGAGCACCAAGCCTCGCAACAAGATCCCATTCATACTGGCGAAGAAGCCGTTTTCGCAAATTCATGTAAGTACCGAGGAAAAGCCAATTTTGAGGCGTGACCAGCGCAGCATTTCCGCTCGGAGCACAAAAATCTAAACAACGCTCAACAAAACAAGTGGCGAGGTCAGCCTTCGCCTCGTGGTGTTCTCGGTCGCAGTAGTCTTTCAGGACAGCTTCTTGTTTGCTCCGTGTTAGATACGGCACATTCGTCGCCACCAGCGTGAACTGCCCCGCAAGAATCTCCGCCGCCTTGGCCAGACCACTCGCGGTCACGGCCATTTCATGCGCGGCATTGTCCCTGGTCTCCCGCGCCAGCGCCTTTTCCAGCAACGGCTGGAGTTCATGGAACGCGGCCACCAGCAAATCGCCCTCGCCGGCGCGCGGGTTGATCAGGCTGCCCAGCGCCGCCGCCTTCTGGAACAACCCGTAAAGCTGCTCCATGCCTCGTATAAGCTTTTCGTTGCCGCCGGCAATCTTCAGCCAGTCCGCTTCCTTCGCATTCGGCGCGAGACCGGAGCAGGCCAGGTTCATCGCCGGCAGCGCACAGTGGCCCACGCGACGCCAGGCGGCAAGCGCCAGATTAAACGCGGCAATCTGCGTGCAACGCGGGTCTATCTCCAAACCAAACAGGTTGTCGCGGATGACCGCCGACACCGCCGCCGATTCCCCCAGCTTTTCCTCCGCCATGCGCAACGCCAACAACCGCTCGAACATAGCCACCACAAAATGCCCGCTGCCCATGCACGGGTCGAGACACTTTAGTTCCTTCGCAGTTTTCGGCCAGCCGTCAAACGACCCTGCCGCAGGCGTCCATTTTCCGTCTTCGCCCTTCATGAACCGCAAATAGTTCCACGACACACCCGGCAATGACACAGCATGGCGCACATCTTCCTCCGAATTGGCCTTCTCGGCCAGCTTCGGACTTGCCGCCAACACCTTGCCGGCCCGCCAGGCGCCAAGCGTGTTATCAAGCAAAAAGTCCACCATGTAATTCTCTGTAAAAAGCTGCGTGACAGAACATATCTCGTCAGCGCCGATCTTCTTTCCGGACTTGTTGACGTCATCCTTCTTTTTTGCCTGCCAGAACTGGTAGACCCAGCCCAGACTGTCGCCAGCAATGAAGACATCGCGGGCCAGACCGGCCAGAAGGTCTTTGAAAGTTTTCACATGGTTGGGAGCGAAGGTGACCTGAAGGACCGGGTCATCGGGCCGAAACACCTGCGGCAACATGTTGGCGGCATAACGGCCGGCAAGTATCCAGCGGTCGGCGGCGCCCTCCATTTCGGCAAGATCGTCACATTCATCAAGCGTGATGGCAACTTTGTGAACGGGATGCATGAGCAGATGGTTCTCGGCAAGAAACCGGGCAAAAAGCATGCGGTGCCAATGCTCGTAGGCGCATTCTTCGACAAGATGGCCTATGTCCTGGCGTCCATTGTGCAACTGATCGCCGAGCTGGCGGGCGTGGGCGCGAAGGCGGGTGCGCAATTCCCGGGCATCGGGCGTCATGTGGCGATAGGGTTCCGCTTCATGAACGGCAAGCCCCTCGATGGCAGCCTTGGCGCCTTCCTCGGCAACCGCGCGGGCCGACAGAACAACCTTCTCAAGTGCCTTGCGCAGCTCTGGATTTAGAATGACCATGCCATTGACCTCATTGAATGATCACCGGTCCGTCTTTCAGGGCTTCTTCAATACGGCCACGAACTTCTACAATCCACTGGTCAAGTTCCGTGGTATTGTGCAGGGTCGCGGATGGCGCCTTCATCGACCTGGCCTTGGGCTCGAACAGTTTGGCTGCTTCAACCTTGGCAGCGTGAAATCGCTGTGACAGCGAATCGCGGCGATCGCGCCATTGAGCAAGGTTCATTTTGTCAAGCGATGCAAGAAGTTCCGCCTTGCTGGAAACGTTGATGTCAGGAACCCCGGTCAGGCCAGGCGGCGTCAGGATGGCGTGCCGCTGCTCCGGTGTCAGGCGTTGCCAGCTCTGGTCGTTGCCAAGTTCACCAAGCAACTTGTTGAACTGGGTATCGAAGGTGTCGTGAAGATTAACCAATGCGGCCCGCAGTTCCTTGGCGACGGTCGCGGCAACTGGCGTCACCGGGTCGGGATCCTCCAGCAATTGGCGTCGGTCCATGATGGCATCGGCCTGCTGCCGGATGTCATCGATGCCAGGCAGACCGATAGCATGGCGCATTAGGCCCTGCAGGGCGTTCCATGCCGGCAGCGCCTTCTTTATGGCATCTGCCGTCTTCGCCCAGGCAGTCGCCTCTTTGCCAAGCTGGTCCGACTTGTCAAACACCGCCACAAGCTGTTCGTTGCCGGAAAAATGCATGAGTTCCTGAATGTGCATTGAACTTGGCGGCGGCGGCTGTGGTGGGTCGCCGCCGGCTGCCTTGGCCAGCTCAAGAAGCTTGTTGAGATAGGCGTCAAGTGACGACAATTCCTCCCCTGGCTTGCACGGGATGCCGCCATCGGTAATCAGCTTGCGGACTGCCAGCTTCTGGATCGTGGTGACTGTGACTTTCTCGCAACGGAAATCGGCCTGGCGCAGCTTCCCGCGATCCTGTTGCTTGGGATCGAACGCCTGACCGCCAAGCCTGGCACTGACATGCCCGACCGCGAGAAGCACATACAGGGCGCCCTCGATCGCGTCAGCGGGCCAGCCATACGGCGGCGCATCGAGCTGGCGGCGGACATCAGAGCCTTTGTTGCCGCTGCCGATGGCCTTGATGACTTCGGCACAGACCGGGTGATTATCCGGTTCCCCCTTGTGACCAACTGCCTCAAGGGCGTCGCCAGAGCCTTTCCTGGCACGTTCAACGACCTTCTCCCATCCAGGATGGTCGGCATGGTCAAACTCCGGGTAAAGACGAATCAGAGCATTACCAGCAGCCGCTTCTACGTTCTCGGTCAGAGTCATACCGCCGGCTATCTCCTGGCCGCCGCTCTGGACAACCCTGGCGTTGCCGACGATTTCGCTGAGCAGCATGGTGAGGCGTCCGTCCGCTTCATCCTTGCGTGTTACCATCGCGTTGCGTGCTTCCAAGCCTTCGGGCGTGGCCGGCACGCCGCGCGTTTGCAGCGTTTCCTCCGCGGCTTTGAAACTGCAAATCGCATTTTTCAATGCGTCGGCCGAGCGGCGTGGCATGAAAACATGAACGGTCGCATTGTCGTTGCCCGAAGCACGAGCATCGTTGTCAAAAGCCTTCTCGCTTTCCGACCAGCCATCGCGAACCCAGACGGGGACGCCGGTAGATGATTTCAAAGGCGGCTCACCGCCAAAAGACAGGCTGATCTGACGGGGAGCCCTGCATTTGCCTTGGGTGGGGCGGACAGCGCCAAGATATTCCCGTGCCTGACGCTGGATATGGTCGCTGCGTAAATCCGCCACTCGCCGATCGTCATTGTTCAGCTTGGTCAGATGATTTCGGTAATCGGTATCCCAGGCGCTGCTTTCACGCGTCTGCAACCGATACTCGTTGTCGACCTGCATGAGCTTGCCCGCATTGACCAGTTCCTGTAGCAGGACCGGGATCTTCTTGCGAAGACTCGCGCTGCCAGCGGTCAGATCGTCAACGAGCAGATCTGCAAGTGTGTCGCAATTGGCGCGAACGCCCAGGTCAACACCGGCATCCCGGGGTAATTGACCGATAAGAAAAATCAGCGCGCAAAGCCTGGCCTTGAGAACATCGCTTGCCTTATCAGCCTTGCCGAGTTCCTTTATGGTGTCATGAATCTCGCGCGGTAATTTGCCCGTCTGCAACATGTCGTTCACTTTTTGATCAAAAACGAAGTCAGCCGGGACCACCGTGCCAAGCGGCTCGTTGGCTGTGGAGCGCGCTGCCTCGTGGACTATCCGGATCTGCGACCGGAGCTGGCCCGTTGTGCCGGCAACGTCCACCGCACGCAATACTCTTTCCCAAAAACGGCGGCGCACGGGAAGCAACGGATAATCGGGTACAAGGGTCCGCTTGTCTTCCGTGCGCGGTTCGATTTTCGTGCCGGCGAGATGACGGTCGATCTCACCCGAGTGCCGCGATAGAATGTCGTCGATATCGGAAATCTTGTCAGGCTTTTTCTGCAGGATCACTTTGCGGATGACGGTTTCTACGTCTTCATCGCTTAACTGCACAGTGATAGGAAAACGGTCGCGCAACTTTTGTAATTGAGGCGTATGCGTCAGGGCTGTCTGGCCAGTGGCCACGAACAGCAATTGCCCCTCGAAATGCTTGCAACATGCCTCCGTGATCTCCTGGACCTGGTTGGTCCGCTGAGAACTGTCAGCGATGTACTGCTGTACTTCGTCCAGGGCAATCAGCGTGCACGGAAACTTGCCATCCTTGCTGATGGCCAGGCGGATGGCCTTCAGCATGTCGTCAGTCGTCACGTCCTGAATGTTTGGGAACTGGGTTTTCAATAAGGACCGTGCATCGGCCGGGCTTTTGGCAAAGTCCATTTGGTCGCACAAGGCCTGGCCCAGGACCGATGAAACATACATGTTCTGAAGCTCGGTTTCCCAGCGTTTGTCCTTCTCCTCCACGGCTTTCTTGACAGCCTGCAGCTTCCCTTCGTCACGCAACCACATGACGAACCGGGCCAACGGGTACTGCTCCGGCAACCCGGCCGACCGAAAAACAATGCCAAGCAACGCCATGCGCACGTTGTCAGCCGCGCCGGCGCCAAGCGTGCCAGCCGCGGCATGCAGGCCGCCGTGACGCTTGCCGGCTGTCGATAATTCTTTCAAGTCATCCTTGACATCTCGTGGCAAATGAGCCAGACCGCGCGCCGTGACGCCATCACTGAATGACGTGTCAACCCAGAGATACCGAAGAGCTTTGACAAAGTGTGACTTGCCAGAACCAAAAAAGCCGCTGACCCAGACACCAGGCTGTTCCGGCTTGTCCAGGTTGCGCAAAAATGCGCCCAAAACCTGGTCCATGCCTCGCTGATATTGACCGTCGCATACGAATATCTCGAGTTCGTAGCGCAACGTTTTCATCTCCTCCGCCGTCCCCGCATCATTGACGACTGCAACACCATTGTTCAGCAATTCCTGCTCGGCAGGATCCTTGGCAAAAACATCACGGTTTTTCATTTCTCGTGAGCCTCTTCGTGCTCGGTTATCGGGATGACATGATAATTCCAGCCGTCACGAGCATCCAGCAACCGGTAATTGTTGTTCTCGTATTCGCCCGGGAAGAAAACGACAAGGCGGCCCCGGATCTTGGAGGCGGCGGCGGAGATAAGATCTGACACACGCACAAACGGAAACAGAGCTCCGGTGCCGGTCAATCCCGCGATGGTATCGTCATTGGCCGCATCGCTGGTCAGCACATCGGCAAGAAGCTCGACGCAATGAAACGCAAACTCGGGATATGCCAATTCAAGGTCTTCCGGTGACTCGAAATATGCCTCCTTGTATTCTTGGCCAGCCAGCCACTGGGCAAATACATCTGTCATGTCACATGTGATCCAACTGTGTCCGGAATTGCGCGCGGCAATTTCAAATTCCGTTATCTCCGCGCGAAGACGGCGTTCTTCGGTCTTGTCATAGACCACCATCCAAATCTTCTGCGGACCCGCCAGCGTGCGGTCCCAGGGCAATGACACCAGACGCTCAAAATTGCGCGCAAGCCGTTCAACCCTGCTCATCAAGCAGATTCCTTTCTTTTGGCGTCAGGATGTCGGTAAACTTGATGTCAACGATATCACCAGCACGCAACATTTGCAGCCATCCGCGCTGTGACGCCGCTATCGCCAGATTGATGATTTCGTCCTTGGGCCGATCCAGAATGCGGGCCCAAACCGTTTCAAACAGCATGGCGCCTCGAGCGCCTTCGACATATCCCAAAAGCAGGGCATAAGCGGTGCTGGCTGGTGTTGACATGGCCTGAACGCGTGTCTTTTTCTGTCGTCCCGTCAAATGGCCAGACTGCGTCCATGACGAACCAGCGTTGCTGGCGGCCTTGTTTTGGATGGAGGAATTAAGGCGGCCCGGTGCGCCGGCGGCAATGGCGTGCTCGAGGTCAATCGTTCGAACGATAGCGCCAGCCGGAGTCGGCAAGACCGCTGACGCTGTAATTCGCAAGAGAGGATCACGAGCAAACGCGCAAAGAAACGCCGATAAAAGACGGCCAACCGGATCAATGTCCCAAAAATACCGGAGCAGACGGTATACAGGAATACTGGCATCTAATCCGTAAAGCTCGGACAGACGTTGAGCCGTTAGCCTGCGGTTGGAACCCGTTTTCTTGCCAAGAACATTGTCATCGATAATGGCACGGGCATAATCCGCCCGCACCGCATTGGCCGGTACGCTTGACAATAGAGCCGCAAGCTCGGTTGTCATAACCGTACGACTCGTATGTGTGCCCCTGTCTCCATGACGGAAACCAAACCGTGATGGCGCAGAATCTGAATTTTTCAAATTGATGCCCGATGCCTGTTTCTCAATAATTTACATTGTAACCGCTCAGTAGTGCCACCTTTGACCGAAATATTGATTGTTCCCCCACCCGAACGCAACAGAAAAATAACGTTGTTTGTCCATTCTCGGGGGCTGTGCATGGCTTAAAACAATGGCGTCCTGGCTTGACAATAAGACCACCTCAGTCAGCGCGAAACCAATCAGCTATATCCCGTACATATATGACACACATACCTGCCTGCCAAACCCCTCGAAAAACGACCAAATGCCACAGCGTGTGTCGAGATCCATAAGGTATCGTTCCAGGATACACGAAAATACACCCAGTACACCCCCCTGAATACCCCACTTAACACCCCCAAAAACACCCCCAAAAACGTCGATTCATTTCAGCTGCATTCAATCATTTTTCCTTGGCGGTCTTGGCGCCTTTGCGTGAGAAAAAAAGCCATATTAAAGACAACCTCGCCCAAAGACGCGAAGAACAACACCCAACCGTGCGGTTATTCCACCCGTTCAGAAAAGATCCGCTTTAATAATGTTGCCAATTATTGCCAATTATACGGCATTTTTGTGCCATTTGGCACGGTGTTTTTGGTGAAGTTTTGTCTCGTAAGTCATTTGAAATCAATAGTGACCCGTCAAGGACTCGAACCTTGAACCAACAGATTAAGAGTCTGCTGCTCTACCAATTGAGCTAACGGGCCATGTGGCATGCTCGCGCATGCGGCCAATTTGCGAAAATCCTATACATGAATGCCAAGGGTTCATTCGATGAATATTCGGCGTTAATCATCATGCGCGACGCCCCGGCAATCCGGCGATATGACATGATTATTGACCGGATGGATTCCTGGCAGCCGGCACTGGCGCAGGAGAAGGCGCGGCGGGCTGGGCGGCAAGCACATCGATGATGCGCTGCTGACGACGGCGAAGACGCTCGTCGGAGCGCAGGTAACGCTCGCTGCCCAGCGCGCTCGATGCCGATATCCCGGTCTGCTGTGCCGGCGCGTTCTTGCGCAGAAAATCCTTCGCCGCTTTGGCGGGATCGGTTTGACGCCCGCAGGCCGATATCAGCGCAATCAGCACCGCAAGGACAAGCCATACCCGCAAGCCCCGGCGTCCTTGGGAATTCTCAATATTGTATTCCAATCCGCCAGACACCGCGTCCTGTGTTTTTAACTCACATCCCATCATTCTTTTGACTCATTCCTTAACCAGATTGTTCCGGATGGGTGATCCTGCAGGCGTATGCCAATGGCGTCCAGTTCGTCGCGGATGAAGTCGGATATTTTGAACTGCTTGTTCTCACGCGCAAGTGTTCGGGCGCGGATAAGCAGACCGATAAGCTGATCGGCAAGTTTGGCGCTTTCTGAAGCATCCGCCTGTGTGAAGATGAGCGCGTCGAGCCCCAGGATGCCCAACATCCGCCGGATAAGGCCAATCAGGCCGGCCGCCGCCATCGCCGCCGCCGCGCCGCCGCCGCCGTCCGTCGCGCACGCAAGCTGCTGGCGTTTCTCGTTGAGAATGCTCACGGCCTCGAAGATCACGCCAATGGCCTTTTGCGTGTTGAAATCGTCATCCATTGCCTTGGTGAAAGCCGTATCGATCCCCGCGATTTCATCCGACGCCGCGGGCGTCGCATCTGCCTGCCGTGAGCCAAACAGTTTTTCGGCGGTCACAACGGCATCGCGCAGGCGCCCAACGGCGCTTTGAGCCTCCTCCAGAGCTTCCAAACTGTAATCGAGCGGATGACGGTAGTGAGCCGAGAGCAGGTAAAAACGCACCGCCGCCGCCGGAAACTTCTCGAGCGCCTCGTTGATCGTGGAAAAATTGCCCAGCGATTTCGACATCTTCTCCGTGTTGATCGTAAGAAAACCGTTGTGCAGCCAGTAACTAACAAATGGTTTTCCGGTGGCGCCCATGGATTGCGCGCGCTCGTTCTCGTGGTGCGGGAACACGAGATCGCTGCCGCCGGAATGGATGTCGATGGTCTCGCCCAGATGACTCATGCACATGGCCGAACACTCGATGTGCCACCCCGGACGCCCCGGTCCCCATGGGCTGGGCCATGACGGTTCACCGGGCTTTGATGCTTTCCACAACGCAAAGTCCAGAGGATCGTCCTTCTGCTCGCCCACCTCAACCCGCGCGCCCTCCAGAAGATCGTTGATGTCTCGGCCCGACAGCTCGCCATATCCGTTGAAGGAGCGCACGCGGTAGTAAACATCGCCGCCGCGCTCGTAGGCCGACCCGCGCGCGATAAGACGTTCGGCCAGCGTGATCATCTGGGGGATGTGATCCGTGGCGCGCGGATGAATATCGGCCCGCTCGATGCCCAGCGCGTCCGCCGCCTTGAAATACTCGCCGATGAAACGCTGGGCCAGCGCATCCCACGCCTCGCCCGTCTCCGACGCGCGGCGGATGATCTTGTCATCAATGTCGGTGAAATTCTGCGCAAAACGCACCTGGAAACCGCGATGACGCAGGTAGCGCCGCACCGTGTCCACAACCACGAAATTGCGCGCGTTGCCAATGTGAAAGAAGTCGTAAACCGTCGGACCGCAGTTGTACATCGTCACAACCGGCGGATTCTGAGGCGCAAAATCCTCTTTCTGACGGCTTGCTGTGTTGTAAATTTTCAATGCCATATGGCAGACATCAATTAATCACAAAACTGTGTCATGACAAGAAAAAAGGGCGCGGTTGCCCCGGCGCAAACCGGTTTTTCTCATCACGCCCTTTGGATTGCACAAGTCATGCTCGCGGTGGAGTTGACAGTTATGGTTCCGCCAAACAAACCCTTCAGAATAAGATTTGGAGCGGGAAACGAGGCTCGAACTCGCGACCCTCAGCTTGGGAAGCTGATGCTCTACCAACTGAGCTATTCCCGCTTGTTGCCGCCGCAACGGTCAGGCGCGCCCGCGCTGTGTTTTCATAGATACATGGTCGTGCCGGTTTGCATTCGGACGCAATGTGCGCGGAATTATTGTTTTACGGCCGGCCTTGAGGGAGGGGGAGTGGGAACGGCGGCCATCATGTTTTCGTGAGAGTCGTATACTGGAAATCTGTATGTGCGGTTCGATGAGGGCTCCGAATTGACCCCCCGGAGCTACTCTACTGTTCGTCCGTGTTCGTCCATGTTTGTCCGTGTTTGTCCGTGTTCTCCGGTGTTCTCCGGGTTTGTCTATCCAACTGAAAGGTGTTGGAAATGGTAATTGCTCATTCACCATTTAGCTGCGCGGCGGATTTTGTGGAGCGCTGATGACGTGCGTGCGCGGGACGGCATACCGGGGGCTCAAATAAAAACCGCCGCCCCGGCTTTCAAACCGGAACGGCGGTATTTGCGAGGGGGGTGATGGCGGTGAGGTTACTTTGCGTATTCGACGATGCGTTTTTCGCGCAGAACCGTCACCTTGATTTGTCCAGGGTATTCGACTTCTTTTTCGATGCGTTTTGTCACATCTCTTGCCAGCACCACCGCGTCGCTGTCGCTGACCGCATCGGGTTCGACCATGATGCGTATTTCGCGGCCGGCCTGCAATGCGTATGATTTTTCAACGCCTTTAAAGCTCGTGGCGATTTCCTCGAGTTTTTCGAGGCGCTTGACGTAGCTTTCGATGCTTTCGCGTCTGGCTCCGGGTCTGACGGAGCTGACGGTGTCGGCCGTCTGTACCAGAACGGCGGCAATGGTGCGTGCATCTTCTTCATTGTGATGGGCGGCGACAGCGTGCACAACGGGCGCGCTTTCACCGTATTTTCGGCACAGATCCGCCCCTATCAGGGCGTGGGTTCCGTCAACTTCATGGCTCAACGCTTTGCCAATGTCGTGCAGGAGTCCTGCGCGCTTGGCTAAGGGTGTGTCAGCGCCAAGCTCTGCAGCCATGATTCCGCTTAAAATGGCCACCTCCTGCGCATGCATGAGAATATTCTGACCGTATGATGTCCGGAATTTGAGCCTGCCCAGCAATTTCACAAGCTCGGGATGGAGATCATGCACGCCAAGGCTGAATGCCACGCGTTCGCCTTCCTGCCGCAGGTGTTCAAGCAACTCGCGTTCGGTTTTTTTCACCACCTCTTCGATGCGTGCGGGGTGAATGCGTCCGTCGGCGAGCAGCTTTTCCAGCGACAGCCGCGCGATTTCGCGCCGCATAGGGTCGAAGCACGAGAGCACAATGGCCTCCGGTGTGTCGTCGACGATAAGGTTGACGCCTGTGGCCGCCTCGAGGGCGCGGATGTTGCGCCCCTCGCGGCCGATGATGCGCCCCTTCATTTCGTCCGACGGCAGGCTGAGCACCGACATGGATGATTCTGTCGTCTGCTCCGTGGCGCATTTCTGGATGGCGAGGGTGATGATCTGGCGGGCTTTGCGGGCGGCGCTTTCACGCGTTTCTTTTTCCACGCGCCTGATGATGACCGCGGCTTCCTGCCTTACCTCGTTCTCCATGCTTTCGATCAGGAAGCGCTTTGCCTCTTCCTCTGTGCATCCGCTGATTTGTTCGGCCTTGCGGCGAATCTGCTCCTCGATGCGCGCCGTTTCGGCCTCGCGTTTTTCGATGGATGCAAGCTTCGCGTCAATGTGGCGTTCCTTTTCAGCGATCTGCTTGTCGCGGCGTTCGCCCTGGTCTAACTTCTGGTCGAGCGTCCTTTCTTTGTTTCTCAGACGGTTCTCGGCGCGCTCGCTTTCGGCGCGGCGTCGCTGGCTTTCCTTCTCGAACTGCTTCGTGCGCTGGAAGATTTCTTCCTTGGCTGCCAACTCCGCGGCCTTGCGGATGTTTTCGGCCTCTTTGTTGGCTTCTTCAATGATGCGCTGGGCATGTTGTTCGGCGGAACTGAACTGCGCCCCCATTTTACTCTGAAGGAACCAGTAAATCAGCGCCGTGATGCCGGCAAGCAGGACAAAGAGCGAGCCGGACACAACCGTAATAGTTCCCCATGTGTCATTCATGGGAGCTGCACCTCCGATTCAGATGTCAAAGAACACGGTATCGTAAATAATGCCCGGCGGCGCAAAATGCCCGGCGGACACAGTGAGAGAAAATTCATCTCAAAACCGCATTAAAGAATAACAATTGAGTAGTCTGAGATAGTCCGTCAATGAAATTTTTTGACAGAGTCATGTATTCACTCGGCGCAAGGAAGCACGGGGCGGGGCGCTTCACGCGGCTCGCGCTGATCACGCTTCACACAAGTTTCATGGCCGCGCTGTGCTGCGGCACGCCGCAGACGCTCCTGAACAAGCCTGTTGTGTCGCCGGATGGCCGGTTTTCAGCCAATGTTGAGTGGGAAAATGCGGGATTCATCGGGCTGATGCGGATGAAGATATGCAGTCCTGCCGGCGGGCGGGTTTCGCGCATCGCGGAATTGCCGGGCATGAATCCCGAGCCGGCAAACCTCGTCTGGATCGACAGCGAGTGGCTTGCCTGCGAATCGTTCATGGGCGACAATGCCAGCGGATTCTTTTACGTTCATGCGCCAAGCGGCCGCGCCCTGATGCTTGAAATCGTGGAACCGCGTCCGGGCGGCGCATGGCTTTTCACCGTGGCGGCAAGCGACGGCCCCACCAGCCGGCCCATCCAGAATGTCGCCGCGGCGCGCACATGCCTTTTCCCCTTGCTCATCCGCAGCATGCCCTCCGACGAGGCGGCATTTTTCACGTCCGCCTTTGTGGCGTCACTTGTGGCGGCGAACGACGCATTCAAAACGTGGCGCATGCGCGAAAAAATCGTGTCTTTTGATCTCCATGCCGAATCGGATATTCGCGCCGGCATCGGCGCGCTGGCCGTCGCCGACGTCAACGGCCACCACGAGGTCATCTACTTTCCGGCGGGCGCGGCCGCGCCAGCAGAAATGTATTCGCGCGTCCGGCGGCAGAAAATCGCGCCTGACCCGCCATCCGCCATCGATCCGGCGGCGGAATTAAGACCGAGATGGACCGGAGGAAATAATTTCGTCATCGAGGACAAGCTTCAGCACGCAGATGCCCCCGCAACCGCAACAGCCGCGCAAACGCGGCGGATCGTCATGAGCGGGCGTGTTGAAGGGGCCATCGACAAACCCTATGTCCCGCCGACACCCGCGCCGACACCCGCGCCAACGCCCGCGCCCGCTGCCGAAAATAAAAGCGCGAAAGATCACAGAAAAAAAAGGTGACGCCGCAATCCGCGGCAGCCTCGTATTCTATATATGTATATACGTAGCTCTAATAGCAGATGACGCGCCGGTGCCAGAAACCTTTGCCACTACGCTGCCCGCTGACGAGGCCGGGCCGATCGCTGACAATGACACGAACGAGCCAATTGGTCTGCCTCGAGTGGGTTGCTCAACTTCTTTGATCCCGGTTTCTGCCTTCAGCGGTATATTCAGGATATCTGAATTTATGGGTTGACTCGTTGAGTTTATCCCCTTTGATATTCAATGAGTGAATCATACTGAAGGTCATTTCTTTTGGTGAAGGAGTAAAACATGAAAACTCTTATTCTTATCAAAAGCGCGGTGTGCGTGGTCGCGCTCATGTCGGTTTCGCTTTGCTTGGCGGCGCCGGACATTTATGTCAATCCCGTGACGGGTGACGACACAAACTCAGGCGATGATCCGCTGCTTCCGGTGAAGACCATCACGAACGCGCTGACCAAGGTGGACGCCGGCGGGACAGTGACCGCGGCGGCGGGCGCTTACAATGAAAGCTTCACCATCGACAAGGCGGTC
Organism: Candidatus Sumerlaeota bacterium; assembly: GCA_026398535.1. Taxonomy (GTDB): domain Bacteria; phylum Sumerlaeota; class Sumerlaeia; order Sumerlaeales; family Sumerlaeaceae; genus JAPLSQ01. The sequence goes on from JAPLSQ010000076.1 coordinate 71,113, forward strand.
CTGCTGAAGGGCGTCAACATGGGCATCAGCCCCGTTCATGGCGCGCGCGGCCCCGAGTCTGTCATCACCGCTCCCGCCCCGGTCATCACCCTGGCCTCGACGGCCGAGGGCGCTGCCATTGAAGGCTTCGAGTTTTCCGGTTCGGCAAACGACGTCGACGACGGCATCGTCAAAGCCTCATCGGGCGGAGGCCCCAACAATGTGATCGTTCGCGGAAACATTTTCAACAACAACGCCAGCAGGGCAATTAATGCCGTCTCCACAATCGGCTGGCTCATCGCAGACAACAACATAAAGAACATCACGGGCACACAGGAATCCGGCCTGTTCCTGATCAGCCTCCAGAATGCGGTAGTCAGCGGCAATCAGATCACGACAACCAGCTACGCGGGCATCATCGTCGATTCGGCGCAGAACAGCGCTTTCACGGGCAATATGATCTCCGGAGTGCCCCAGCCGGGCATCCAGTTCGCAAACTTGGTGATGCCCAACACATGTTCGGACAACAGATTCACGCAGTGCAATAATTCGCTTACCGCTGACAAGGGCGCGGTGACGATCTATGTGAACGTGGAGAATCTGACTGTGACGAACAACAACTTCACGGACAACTATCAGGCGGTTGCGATTCGCAACCAGGCGGGCAGCGTTTCGCCGACCGTGCTGGTGAACAACAATGACATCGCCGGCAACCGCGGCACTGCCGTGAACAACAGCGCGCAAGGCGGCGGCACGCTCGACGCCGCCAATAACTGGTGGGGCAGCAACACGGGACCAACGCACGCCAGCAATCCCGGCGGCACGGGCGACAAGGTCAGCGATAACGTCAATTTCACGCCATGGATGACGCAGAGCGGCGTTCAGGAGTGGACATTGTATTGAGCGGTCGGTTACTTTGTCTGGTAAATCCGGTTGCCGACCCGCAACCTGACAAGCGCTGAGCGGCCCGAGGGATCAACCTTGACCTCGGCGAGCGCGAGGATGGGGGTTGTGCTCAGATCCTGCTCGATTGAGTCGCGTTGTTCCTCGGAGAAATAGAATCTCTCCAGGCCATAGCTGACGCGCCGGCCGTTGTATGTGCCGCACAGAAAGACTTGGTTTGGAGGCAGGTTCACCGGAGGCGGATTGCCAAGCGACACGGGCTTCCATGGCGCGTCCTGTGTCGCGCCTTCTTCAATGACGGCATAAATCCGCGTGCCCCGCTTGATATCCAGGGTCGTGGTGCTGAAGGCATTCTTGCGGCTGATGTCATAACCGAGTTGCGCGTAGTAGCCGCCCATTATGTCGTAAGGATCATACGGCTCGACCTTCAGGATAACGGTGCGCCCGTGCCATAGCGCTTGGATTGTTGGCAGGGGCACCGAAGCGATGATGATCGCCTGGAGCGCGACGGCGGCGATGTAAAACGCGAGGCGGCGGTTATTCACGGGGCGTCTCCCTGCGCTTGAGATGCCGCTCGTATTCGATGCCGGCATAAAGCGTGATCACGCCGCATGCTATGAAAGCCATGGATTTGGCGATAAGACCCGTTTCATATTCGAAGAAGCGCGAGAGGATGAGCAGCACGAGGAATAGTGTTCCGAACCAGAAGCTGCCGCGCCGCGCTTCGGAGAGTCCGCTGGTCAAAACCGCGGCGATGAGTATCAGTGCGGCGATGTTGGAGACCAGCGGTCCGATCACCCGCATGCCGCGCATGTTGGCGGCCGCGCCCAGTCCCGCGGCCGCGAGCAGGCAGAAGACGGCCAGCACCGCAAGGCGGTAGCGCAGCTCGCGCGAATCCGGCGGATTGCGCCGCCAAGCCGTCACAAGCGCGGCCGCACCGCTTGCCGCTATGATGATGACGGGAACAAGCCAGTGTGTGATGTCGCGAACACGATCATCAAATTCACCATGTTGCCAAACACGATGGAAAGACCACACGTAGGCCGCGGCGGCCAGACCCGCGAGGCCGGCAACGGAAGCCGGCTGGGAGAAATCGCGCGCCGCCGGCGTCGAAACAAAAAACTGCCCGCCCGCCCATGCAAGCAAAACCGCCGCGAGCAACCCGAGCAGGCCGAACGCGGACGACATGGGACCCGCCATTCCGCTTCCATTCAGTGCCAACGCGCCCATGGCGGTGGCCAGTGCCGTGACAAAGAGTCCGCGAGCCTGCCGCACAACGGCCAACGGCAACACGGCGCCCATGACGATCAGTGGATAGTAATTCAACAAAAGGGATGAATCGTTGAATGGCCGCCTGTCGATAAGGAACCAAAAAATTGAGGCGCCCAGCGCAAGATAACCAATAAAGGCGCTCGGTAACGCCCATGCCGCCGCGAGACAGCCCGCGGCCCACCAGGCGTAAACGATGCTGGACTCGCTGGTGATGTGGAAAATCTGCGCCATGAGGATGATGCCGGCGCCGAACACAAAACAACCGCAGAGCGCAAGACCATGCCCCATGCGTTCGCGCCCCGGCGTTCGCAGGAACTGCCACGCCTTGAAATGGCATGAGAAAAGAATGGCATAGAGCGCGGTGATTTTCATCCATGCGGGGATGATTTCCCAGTTGGCGGCAACAAGCGCGCAAACGCCGCAGCCAAGCAATAACCCCGCCGCGCCCAGAATGACTGACGACAGGAGTTTCCCGGCATCGCGCCCCGGAGCGTCAAGACCGCAACGGTCTGTCAGCCGCCGCGCGCCATCCTCCGTGATGATTCCATCGGCAACCCAGGCGGTCATCTCTTTTTTCAGAAATGCCCTGTTTTTGCCTGAAATTAACGGGGGACCATTCATATCATGCTCATTCATTTCCCTGCGAACGCCGGTGTCAAGCGGAAAATCGGCGTGCGCGTGAGGCCGGCCGCAAACAAGGTTGCGGAGGGCGCGGCGATCCAATCTGAATTCGTTATTATCTCAGCGCCATCGGTTTGAGTCCGGCGCTGGTTTCGGCTTCGACGGCTTTGCGCTCGGCGGCTTCGCAGACCTCGTCGGGGGTGCGGAACAGCAGGCCGATGAACATGACCAGCAGTCCGCCCACCATGGCGTACCATGTCCAGGCGATCTGCGGCTGCCATGAGGGAAGTTGGTAGCGCGTCGGGCTGCCAACGGCCTGCATCACCATGTTCGTGAAATCGATGTGCTGCCCGCTGATGAAAGGCATGGCGGCGAGGCCGATGGTGACGGCGATCATGTTGCCAAAGTCGGAGCCGCGCCGTTTGGTGAACATTCCCAGCAGGAACATTCCCAGCATCGGGCCAAGGAACAATCCCGCGATGCCGATGACAAACGGGATGATGCGGAAGTCGGGATTCTTTATTTTCACGTAGGTTGATCCGACGGCGATCAGGATCATGAGCACGGTGAACAGCGCGGTGAAGAACCGCGCGGCAAGAACGTGGCGGCGTTCGCTGGCGTCGCGTGCAAAGTAGGGTATGTACCAGTCGTTGGTTGCGCTGGTTGCCAGCGCGTTGAGCGCGGCGCTGAGCGACCCCATCGCCGTGGCAAAAACGCCCGCCAGAACCAGCCCGCGGATGCCTACGGGCATGACGTTGAGTATGTAGCTTGCGAACACGTTGTCCGTGTCGGGCTTGCCGTTGGCCGTGGTGGGCAGGAACGCCGGATTCTGCTCGAAGTAGACGATCAGCAGCACGCCGATGAACGCGAAGGCCGAGGCGATGGGGATGTCCATGAACGACGACATGATCATGCTGCGCCGGCTTTTTTTGTAGGTCTCGGCGGTCAACAACCGTTGTACCATGTCCTGATCCGTTCCGAACGCCCCAACATTGCCGATTGTCGTGGTGATGAACGCCGAAACGAGCGTGTAGGGGCTGGCGATGATGAGCCGCGCATATTCCCACGCGGTCATGGCGGTGATGCCGCGCGTCCGCATCCATTCGGCGGCGCGGTCCGGCTCCCAGCCAAACATGAAATAGCCTTCCAGACGTTTCATCTCCGGGACGGATTCGCCGAGGGCGCGAAGTCCCTTCATCAGGTTCATGCTGTCGCCGCCGATGTGGTAGAGGATTGTGGCGATGGCCACAAGCGCGCTGCCGAACATGAGCGTTGCCTGGATGAGGTCTGTCCAGATGACGGCCTTGATGCCGCCCGCCGCCGTGTACAGGCAGGTGATGATGGTCAGGATCGCAATCGCCGCGATGTAGGGCGCGAGGCTCGCGTTCCTGGTGGTGAACTCGATCCTTGTTCCTTTCGTGAGCAGGTTCCACGCGAGCACCATGATGAGCGACGGCACGAACACCCGGCTGCCCGAGGCCAGCGTGCGCATGACAAGGAACAGCGCCGACGCATAGTTTTTCGACTTCTCGCCGAAGCGCACGGAAAGATAGTCGTAAACCGTGTAGACCTTGTACCGGTAATACGGCTTGAGGAAGACTACCGCGACGAGCACGCGCCCGATAATGATGCCGATAACGAGCTGCGCATAAATGATGCTTCGCGCCTTGTAACCCTCGCCGGGCACGCCGAGAAATGTGGCGGCGCTGGTTTCCGCGGCGATGATGGACGCCATGACCGCCCACCACGGCATGCGCCGCCCCCCAAGCGCGAAGTCGTGCAGCGAATCCTCGCGCCGGCCCATGTAAAGCCCCAGCCACAGGATGCCCACAAAGTAAACAACAATAATGCTTCCGTCGATGAAAAGATATGCGGGACTCATTGACATCATCCATGCGCCCGAAAACGGCGATTTCAAGAAAGTAAAATGCGGCAACCTTGACCGTGTTGCTCCGCGCCGGCGCCCTTTCAATCCCGCTTCCGGCCATGCTTGACATTCTTCGCGTCTTCACAAAACAACCGGGGTCATCATGCGGTGAAAGTGGAATAACAGATGTCCGCCGGGCGCATTGACACGCGCTGAACATAAGATTTGCCTTGTTGCCCATTTAGGTTTGCCGCGATTTCGCGTGAATTCGCGGGGGCGGATGGTTTATGGAAATCCTGATGTCCACAACGACAGAGAGGAAGCAGGATTTTTGCGAGTAGTTGCCTATGTGAACGGACACTATGTGGACCTGGACAAGGCCGTGGTGCCGGTGGAGGACCGCAGTTGCCAGTTTGCTGATGGCGTGTATGAAGTTTCGCGGTTCATCGGGCGGCGGCCCGTGCGATTGGGTGAGCATCTCCAGCGCCTTGAAGAAAGTTGCGCGCTGCTCGGCATCAAGGGCGCTCCGGCGGCGGAGGACTGGCGGCGGATCATTGCGCGCCTGCTCGACGACAGCGGCATCCCCCATGACAACGCGTTCGAAACGATCCTTTACCAGCAGGTGTCGCGCGGCGCGGCGCCGCGAAGCCATTTGTTTCCGCCCGCGTCAACGCCGCCGTCGTGCGTCGCCTATTTCCGGATCAAACCCGCCTACACCGCCAAACAGCGCAGCGGCGGCGTGGCGCTGATTTCCCAGCCCGACGAGCGATGGAACCGGTGCAACATCAAGTCGGTTTGCCTGCTGCCGAGCGTGCTGGCCAAGCAGGCCGCGCACGACGCGGGGGGCTTCGAGGCGCTGCTCGTGCGCGACGGCATCGTCACCGAGGGCAGCTCCACAAACGCCTTCTGCGTGCGCGGCGGCAAAATCCTGACGCATCCCGATGGGCCGCGCATCCTCAGCGGGGTCACGCGCGGACTGGCTTTCGACGCCGCGGCGTTGGCCGGTATCGAAGTCGTTCTTCAACCAGTCACTTTTCAGGAATATATCGCGGCGGACGAAGCCTTTCTCACCAGCACGACGATGAATGTCATGCCCGTCACGAGCGTTGACGGCAAACCCATCGCCACGGGCGCGGTGGGGCCCGTGACAAGCAGACTGGCCGCCGCCGTCGACGACCTTATGTGGCGCGAACTGCGCGCCAACCGCGAATTCACCTGCGCCGGCGAGCCATGAAAATCATCGTCCTGCTGCCGACATGGAACGAGGCGGAAAACATCACCCCCATGATCAGCCAATTGCTTGATCTCGGCCCCGAGTACGAAGCGCTGGTCGTCGACGACAATTCCCCCGACGAAACGTGGCGCATCGTGGCGGAGATGGCGCATGACAGCCCGCGCGTTCACCTGTTGCGACGCATGACCGGCCGCGGCCGCGGGCTGGCGGGACTGGCGGGCTTCCGGTGGCTGCGCGACAACGGCGCGGACATCGCCGTCGAAATGGACGCCGATTTCTCGCACCACACGCGATTTGTGCCAGCCCTTGTGGAGCCGGTGCGCGAGGGCCGCCGCGACATTGTCATCGGCTCGCGCCTCGTCCCCGGCGGCGGCGAAACCGGACGCAATCCTGCGCGCACCGCCATCACGCGTTGCGCAAACCTCTACATCAGGCTTGTGCTGGGGTTGCGCGTGCGCGATTGCACCAGCGGTTTCCGCGCGTTCAGCCGCCGCGCGCTCGAGCGCATTCCGTGGGAGTCAATGACCGCGTGCGGGCCGGAGATCATCCAGGAGGTCCTGTTCGAGGCGCGCCGCGCCGGGCTTGCCATGGAGGAATATCCGATCCTCTTCCAGGAACGCCGAGCGGGGCAGTCGACCTTCAACGCGAAAATCGCCGCGCGCAGTCTGGCCTATGTCGCACGCCTGCGCCTGCGGCGCTGACAAAACCAAAAACCCGCGGGACGTTGCCGAAATTTGTCTGTTGAACACTGTTGCTTGAAAAACAGAATCGGCGGGCGCATGGATAAAATCTCATGTTCAATCTCAGCGAAGAAGCAGCCTTGATTTTCAAGGCGCTCAACTCCGCCGGCGTCGGGTACGCATTGGCAGGAGGGCTTGCCGTTTCTCTGTATGCCACACCCCGCGCCACGATGGATATCGATCTGTTGCTTGATCCCGCGGCATGGCCCGGCGCGGTCATGGCGCTGAATCGGGCCGGTTACCAGGAATTAACATCACCCATCGTGTTGAAAACCGTGACAATCAGAAGAATGACCAAACTCAGTCCCGACGACACTCTATGGATTGATTTCATCATGGCAACTCCGCTGCTTCAACCCGTTCTCGCGGCGCGCCAGATACTGAAATGGAATGATATCGAAGTGCCTGTGGTGACCCCTGAGGGCCTGATCACGCTCAAACGTCTTAGAGGATCGCCGCAAGATGAAGCCGACATCGAATCGCTTTCCCAGGCATGTGATAACAATGAACCATCAGATCAGCAGTGACGAATTCCACCGCCGCATGCTTGTCATGTCGCAATTGCGCAATCTGTGCATCAGCCTGAACAAGGCTGCCCGAACGGCGGCACAGACAGGCGGCTTCCGCCTGACCTGTCAGCGGCCGGATGCGGATACTTGCGATGAAACAACCAGCGCCAGTGATGACGGCCGTGATAACAGCGGGCGTTGAAGATTTTAGACATGCCGGCTCTTCCATATTTATGAGCGCGTCTTTCATTAAAGCAGAGTCTTGCATTGTTGTGTCCGCCGCGGCGCGCACCGCGGCTTTGACATGATGCCCGGTGTGAATGAATCCGCCCTTCGACAATATCACTGTTCAACATGATGACAGCGGCACGCGCCATAGATTACACCCCCGCCATCGGCCATGTCATTATCATCGGCATTATTGGACCCGCCAGGGTCCAATAACGCACACTCCGCATCTCGAATAACAACCCCGAATCCCTTAAAAGCAAAGCTTGCGCCCGCACCGAAATACGCGGCGGCGGACGGCATCCGCA
>JAPLSQ010000024.1 GCA_026398535.1 Candidatus Sumerlaeota bacterium
AGTCAGCCCGGATGATGACTATGCAGTGGTCGTCGGTGACGAGGCCGAGCGATCTTGCTGCACCCGGGGAGAGGTCGCAGATGCGGTTTGTCAACGCCGCCGGGCCGTAGTCAACGGCGATGCAGGTGAGGGAGCGGCCGTTTTTGTGGTGTTTTTACACGGTGATTCTCACAAAAATAAGTCTTTGTCGTTCATCCGGGAATCAGACCGAAAATCGCCGTTTTTTCCCGCCATGGAAACGAATTCGTACAGTATCCGCTGTAGCCTCGTATTCTATATATGGTTATACGTAGCTCTAATAGCAGTTGATCCTCAGAGACGAATCATAATCGGGGTTCTGATTGTGGCAACGAAACTTTGCAGAGCCTGTGGTGATCCCTCCAGGAATCAGCGCAGTCGCAGTTCTCCTGACACGTCCTTGAGGATCTCGTTAATCTTCTCGACAACTTCTGCCGGCGGCAAGACATCGCCCCCGAATTCAATCCGCACAACAAATCTCATCTCTGTCCCAGCGGCGGCTTTCGTGATTTCGCCGATCTGCTCCGCCAAGTCCTGAATCTCGTTCGGTCGCAACTCCGCTTGCGCGGCGATTACTCCCTTAACAGGCGGCGGCGGCGGCGGTGGCGTTATTATGCCCGGCGGTGCGTACGGTTTGACCGCGGGGATGCGCAATCTCACGCCTGAGCTTGCGGTGTAATCGCACGGAAATGGCAAGGAATCGGGCGACAGTTCCACCGCCCGCGACAGGATCGCCCCTTCAATGGCATTCCTGATGGTCAGCCACGGCAGATTCAAACACGCCTTCTTCGAAATATTGAGCGCGATAGTCTGCGCCGTTGCCGCTCCATCTATCCACGCGCCCGGCAGGTTCTCCGGCAGCACTTCCTGATAAGTAATCGGCTGAGGCGGCGCTTGCAGAATCGCGTCGTCAGCCAGCAATCCGGCAGGAATCTCCTCGCTGAGAATGCTTGCCGTTCCCGAAAGCAGCCACAGTTTCCCCTGCTTCACCGCCTCCGACACTGCCGCTTCTACCAGTTTCCGCTGCGCTTTAGGGACATCGAATGACTCCTCATATCCTTCGCGCTTCACTTGCACGACGTGCCCGCCCCGGAAGTACTGAACCAGCTCTCCGAGAGTCATCTCCGGTTTCGACCAGAATCCCGGCAGCGCTTGCGGCGCAATCAACGCCGACGACAGTTCGGCAAGTTCCGCCTTCCCGGAAAGAACAACCTCAAGGCTCGGATCCTTTTGATATGCCTCGTCTGGCTCGCGAAACCAGAAGGTGACTTTCGAGCGGTCAGACCGCCGCGCCTGCAATACAAACTTTCCTTCCCTGCATCCTGCGATAAGTGTGTCCAGGATCGCTTTGCGGTTGAGCATCTTTGGCATCTTCGGTAATTGCGCGAACGCGCCAACCAAGTCCTTCACGAATCGCTCGCTCTCATCTTCCCGCCAAAGGTCATAGGGACCCACGCCCGGAAGCAGAGCGCCAGCGTCAACAGCGGTTTCCTGTATGCGCGACTTCTTGTCAGCCTTGATGACGTGAAACAACGGGGCATCTCCCGGCTGCACCTTGAATGCCTGCACGTCGTTCGTGATCGCCACCGTCACAACGATGCAATACGCCTGCTGGATCGCCTCGGGAATCTTCTTGCGTGAGCCGTCAATGTGCCCGCAAAGCGTCGCATCTCGAATCGGGTCGAGAGACTTGTCCTTCAACTGCGCCTGAACTTCCAGCCAGGCAAGGTGATCTTTGATTCGGGCACGGGCAAAGTCCAGTCCCTCTCGTGACGGCGCGGCAAGCACGATTGCGTTCCGGTTCACTCGCGGGCGGTCTGCCCCGGTCGTTTCATCGATGAACCGCTTCGCCTCTGAACTCGGCTTGCCGGATTCCGAGACTGCTTTGGGTCCCAGCACGGCAAAATGAAACTCGCCATCGTCCTCAATATCCCTCGGTTTGTCCGGCAGCAGATGAACCTTCGCTCCTGCTGCCGATGCGCCCGCCGTGAGATTTTTCTGTTTCTCAATCTCGGTGATCAGCCGACTGTCTACAACTTCTGCGCCAATCCGCAGCAATGCATCGGAGTGCATCTGCTTGAGATTGGGCTTCGACCCAAGACGCCATGATTTGGGCAGCGCCTGTGCGCTGTCCATATCCTGCGCGGCTTCATCATCAAGGAACCACGACTTCTCAGCCCACTGCTTCAGCGACTTCTCCAGATCGATCTTGTCGGAACGCGTGCTGCCAAGCAGCACCATCAACTCGCGTGTAAGCGCCTTCTGCCCCGATGGTTGCGAATGAAGGAATGTCGCGAACACCGCCTGCTCGATCTCGCGAAACCCGATACCGCCGCTCTGCGACTGAATCTCCCGCGCCTTCGCGAGTTCACCCTCCAGAATACCAGTCCAGGATTGACGCTTGCCCTCGTACTCCTCCGTTTCGGCAATCGTCGTCAGCTCCCGCGCTGCCTCTGAAATGCCCTCAGCCTTCGGCTCTGCCAGAAACACGTTTGCCGAAACGAGAGGGCAATCGTCCCATTTCTCCGCACCCCGCAGCGCTATGGCAAACGTCCGCAACACCCCGCGGGTACGCTGGAAGCCCTCAAGGTTCGTCCACTTCGAATACAGCACTTCGGTAAGATCAGGATGAAACGGAAAGCTCTTCAGGTAACGTTCCTCGGCAATCCGCCCGTCTTTCTTTGTTTGGTCGTCCAGCGCGCCAATCCCCTTTAATGCCGCAATGACATGCTGGCGGAATTTCTCCCGATCCATGATTGATTCCTGCGTGAAGAACCGCCGACGAAGCACTTCCGCAACATCCTCCTTAAGAACAGGCTGAACGCCCTCTTCCCGCTCGCGGCGGAAGATCCCATACAGCTCCTGCGTCAGCTCCTTGCCCAGCAAGTCGCTCTTGCGCGGATCTGTCGCCAGCAGCGACGCCACAATGGCACAGCGGTCTGCTTTCAAAACCGCTTGTGTCAGATACTGGAAGAAATTCAGAAGCTTGCATCGCCATGCCGGGTCGAACCCAACCTTCTCACGCGCATACATCAGCACCTCGTCAATCAGGATCAGCGTTGCCAAGCCGTCCTTCTGCGGCATCGCCAGCAATGGTATCAGCAGGTTCTCGGCGGGGGCGCTGTCGCGCTCTTCATCCTTGCCGTCCGCATGCAGCATCTCGATGCCTTCCGCACCGGCAATCTGGTACGCGAGCACACTCCACGGATTACGCAGCCAGCGCTTCTTTCCATCGGGGGCGGCAACCTCCTTGCCCTTCTCCACATCCAGCTTGTCGAATGAAAGCACGACCACACGCGCCTGCGGCAGCGTCCGCATGCCAATATGCTCAATGAACTCCTGAACAGCGGGAACGTCGGGCAACGCGGCAGGATTCTTCGCAAGATGGTACATCGTAATCAGCGCGTGCGTTTTGCCGCCGCCGTATGTCAGCTCCAACTGCCGAACCGCCCGGTCGCTTTTGCCGGCAAGCCGAAGCGCCACGTCCTTGGCGAGTTCCCGAAGGTTGTGCGTTGGCACCGTGAGGGCAAAGAACTCGGCAGGATCCTGATAAACCTTCCGTGCCGTTCCCATCATGACCGCGTCGAGGTCGGCGGCAAACATCGCGAGCGATAGCTCGCTCGTCCGCACGTCATCTCGCAGATCGACCACCTTGTGCCAGGGTTTCCAAGCTGTCCTGCTCATCTTGCCCTCCAGTATTGAGGCGTTCTCGTTCTCATCTTGATTCCTGCATGTCCACCCAATCGTCTGCCGCCGACGCGGCAATGCCCCGGGCGTTCACATGATTGCTGATGCTTTCAAGCAGACTGCGTTCTTCCGATCCGGCAGACGCAAGCTCGATGAGCGCCTGCAAGAGCCGGTGGAAAAGGTTGTTGCGCCGAAGCGCCCGGTCATCCAGATATTCGTCCACCTTCACCGCGTCGCCAGCCCGCCACAGGTGCATCATCCGGTGAATCTGGTCAATGAGCGGCGCCGGTTTGCTTTTGGCATCATAGCCCATGCTCTTGCGCTTGCGCTGATTCCACGCCCGCAGGCGGACAGTGCTGCCCGTGCCCTCTTCCATCTCGGCATCGGCTTCCGCTTCGCCCGGTTCATCCGACTCCTCGTCTTCTTCGTCATCAGCTTTGCCGCCCGTGCGGATCAAAATCTCGTGATGATCGGCAAGCTCGTGATCTGAAAGACCGCATGAAACAGCATAAAGGATGCACGGTCCGCTCGGCGCATCCCTAAGCCCAAAGTCGTGCCGGTGAAGAAGGTAATAGGTGGTGACATCGTCCAGACCTGTCACGGCTTGCTCGTCAGAGCCGTGCGACAGGACGCGCCCGACGACAAAATCCACCACAATGCGGCGGACAGCACGTAAAAACTCGCTCACTGTCAATGTCTGACCCGGCTCATCCGCCTTCTTTACAACCGGATACTTGCTATAGGCTTCTAACGCGGGACCTGTGGCTGCCCACACGAAGTCCGGACCACGAATGCCTGCATCCCAGAAGTCGCGAAGTTTGTCTGCAATTCTGTTATGCATCTGCGAAAGGACAGAATTGTCCCATCCCGGACAAGAACTCGCTTGACGCTTTTTGCAGACAAGCCAAACGGAACTGGATAGCGCGGCGGAGGAAAGTGCTCTGGTTCTATTCCCCATTTCCGTTTGGATGGGCCAACTTGCATCCACAATGAATCCGGCGCGAATGATCGCAGAAACAAGAGATTCCCACGCATCTGGCTGCTTGTTTGCAAAAACGATAACGAGTTTCCCTTCGTCGTGCAAAGTCTCCCGGCAAGACACAAAAGCACGGTACATCCCATCTTCATACGCCTTCTTTGACGCCAGTTTGTTTCCGCCGAAACGGCTCGAATCGTCTATCAGCTCCCCATCGTTTGAATTATGATTCCACTTTGGACCATGAGGCTGTTTAAAAGCGAACTCGTACTCCGATCCAAGACCTTGCACGAATCGCCGCAGCCAAACATAGAAGAAATCCATAAGGTCAGAATACGGGATCGCGTCATAGTACGGAGGATCAGTAACAATTACATCAAAACATCTGCTGCCAACGACCTTAGTCGCGGAGCAGACAGCCACTTTTGCCGAGGGCACTCTTATTCCAAAGCATGACACATGCGATGCATATTTCGCAACCCATTCCACATTGCCGGCATAGCCGCCCGTGGTGTCGGCTATAGGAATGCTCTCTACGAAATCCCAAATAATCGGTAGTGCGAACCGAACAAACACATGTCCGATTTTATCATACCCAACGGTCCAAGTGCACAACGAGCAACATCTATCGATGACACGGTCGATAATGCACGCGAGATACGCTAAAATAGCCACTGTCCATTCGTCTGAATAACAGTTTGCCTTCATCTCGGCATGGGTTTCTCTCGTCGCTTTTATGAAACTTCCCAACGCAACGAGCTGCCTCGGCGTAAAGAGCTTGTGCCACTGGTCGATACCATATAGTGGAACAGAAAAACCAAGCGCTCCTTTGCACGGCGTTGGTTCCGTTGGAAGCCCAAACGGCACGTCCGCAAACACGCGCTCCAGTTCACCAGCGCAAGATTGGGCAATAGCGATTTCCGTGTCCGTCGGCAGCCGGTATTCTTTGCCTTTTGCACCGTCTACCACCACAGCAGTCATCTGAGTTCCCAAACGCCCATTCTGTCCTTCAAGCCGGATATCTTCCATCGTCATGATTGCCGGGCAGCAGGGGCACTGCGCCCCCGAGCGGCTCATCGTGCCAGCGGCAATCTTCTTGTCGTGCTCGCGGCGGGCGGCATTGTTCACGCCGGCATGGGGAACGTCTTTCTTAATCCCGAACACAACACCGGACCGGTCGGCATTGGGTTCCATCGTCAGCCGCACCCGCTTGTCATCCTTCTTGCAGAGCCAGCGGGTCTTGAGCAACGGAATGGTCGCCCTGCAGTTCTTGCACGTGACGGTGCGCGCCCACAGGTAGGCAACAGTCGTTTTGCCATCAATCGTCGGATAGAAGCGCTCCAGTTCGGCTCTTGCCTTGTCCAGCACCCACTTCCCCCATGCCCGGACGTGCCACGACAGATCTGCTTCGGGGGGAGGAAGAAGGTCGTCTTGGAACATGGTCCGTTCCTTCTCGACCTGCTTCTTTGATCGCTTGCTTTTCCCCCTGCCCCGCAGGAATGACTCCATAAACTCCGGCGATTGCGCGGCGAACCTGGGCAGCGGCAATGTCTGTCCGGCAAGTTTCTGCGGATATTCGAGCGTGCACTTCAGGATGAACCATGCGACGGGGTTGATATCGATCGCCGTCGCCTCGCAACCGAGCCGCATGGCTTCGAGAGGGATCGCGCCGCCGCCGGCAAAGGGGTCAAGCACCTTCGGAGCCCGACCGCCGCAGGCTTTCCGAATCTCCTCGCGAAACCAGTCCATGTCGGGGTTGGACTCGTTGCCCCAGTGCAGCACCCCTCCGACAGTTCGCTCCCGCTCGACCGTGACCGTCTTGCCGTTCTTTTTCTTTGTTTCAAGGTACGTCTCGACACGTCCGCCAATCCGTTCGCAGAGTTCCCTGCGCCCTTCCGGCGTGCCGGGGTCGGGGAGCAGGGTGGCAATCAGCGCCGCACGGCAAGCCGCTAATGGACGCCGCGCCGGCCATATGTGAAGCGTCGAAATGTGACCATGCCGCACGTTCTTCTCATGCACGGAATCAAGCGACGCCTGCTTGAGCGGGAAGGCGGCTTCGATAAGGCGTGGCGTGTCTGAATTCATTGTGGATTTACGTCAAAGGAAAGTCGCTCTAATTGAAAGTCTTTTGTCACCGGGTTTGCTCCGCTGCCGCAAGAATAACATTTTTATCGATGAGAACGCCGCCCATCCGGGAAACAATAAGCTGCTGAAATGGGTCGCGGACTCGATACAGCATCGGCTCTGAAGTGCCGCAGTTGTACACCACATAGAGCCAATAGTGTTCGCGCAGATTGCACGCCTTTGCCCATTCGTTCTCGCTGAGTTCGACTTCGCCAATTCCGGCGCGTCCCTTGACCTCAATGCAACGCTCTTCGCCTTTTGGATGAAGGCTATGCAGGTCGAAACCGATGCTCTCTCCCAGTCCCGCAGCTCGGGCGAGTTCGGGCTTTGACACGTCGCGAACCGTCGCGCCGCGGGCTTCCTCGTGCCCCCAGGCAACGCGGACGGCTATTGCCTCGACCTCCGCGTCATGACGTTTCGCGTCCTCCGGATCGGATGATGGAACGACAAGCGCATGGGCAAGAAAACGCGTTTTCGTCGGAAGTATAAGGTCGATTTCACGGCGCATCGCGGCAATCGCCGCGCCGCGCCGGATATTGAGAGCCCGCTGTCGTTCCTTTATCTTCGAGATGTCGCCCCTGGCTTTTGCATCGCCAGCCTGTGCTTTCTCACTGAGGCGCGACCTGGCGGCTGCAAGCTCGGCGTCCTGATAATCGAACCCGCATCTGATGAAATTGATCCTCTCCGTCAGAGAATCCTCAAGCGCCTTGCGCCGCGATCCGGCAATCTCCAGCGCAACGCTGTCATGGGCGAAAGCGGCGGCAATGGCGGGCAAATCGGAACTCTTGCGCGTCAACGAAATTGCCGAGACGGGAATGCCCGCCGCCGGGCGGAGCAACATGAGCTGCTCGACAGGAACAAGGCTTGTGCTGCCGTCGCTTGACTGACGCAAGCCGACGAGCCTGCATTCCAGATGTTCGTCTTTCGCAAGTGACGCAAACCCGGGGTCAGCGGCGCGGAAACAGCCAACCACTGCCACATGAAAAAAACAGGGTTCAGACGCATAGGGGTCGAGAAACACGCCGCCGCGGAGAGCCTCACGCCGGAATCGCGAGAGAAACAGGCATCGGTATTGTTCGAACAGCCGCTCGCCGGGTCGCAGAAAGACCGCGTTCTTTACATCGGCAATGTTCTTCAAAAGGGAGAAACGGTTCTGTTGGGCTTCAGGGTATGCTTCCATATACGGCAGTAACCGGTCGAGAGCGTACGGCTTGGCTGGACAAAGTGAGAAGACATCGTCAAGATCGCCGTCGGTTCCAATGTCCAGAAGCGGTGCGGACTTCTCAATGAATCGCCGGACATATCCGGGCATGAGCCGGCGAAGCTCCTCGATTTTCATTCTTTCCTGTTCCTGGGGAAGCATGCGCATGACGTCGCCCCCGTCGCCAAAAAGGCGTCGTTCGCGCTCTTCAAGCGCTTCGACCTGTTCTTTCGTCAGCATGCCCTCGATTTTCATCACACCGGCATCCGCGTCCGCGCCAGTGAGGGCTTTCACCATGTACTCGCGAAGTGAAATGCCCTCGAACAAACGCCCGATGACATCGAACACTTTATCGGAGCCGAGTTCTTTGCGAATGGTTTCGAGCTTTTCGAGCAGGATGTGAAGCACCCGGCCTTCGCGTGTTTTCCCGGCGACGAGGTTCACGATGATTACAGGATCGTGAGTCTGCTTATATCGGTGGATGCGCCCCATCCTCTGCTCAAGACGGGCGGGATTCCACGGAATGTCATAGTTCACCATGAGCCAGCAGAATTGCAGGTTGATGCCTTCGCCCGCGGCATCGGTGCAAACCAGATATTGAGCGCCGCCTTCGTCGGCGGACTTGCGGAACATTTCGACGTGTTCTTCCCGTACCGTGTAATGCATGCCGCCGTGGATCTGAGCTGTTTTATCAACGAATCCGATGCCTTCAAAGCGGCGAACAAGATACATGAGAGTGTCGCGATGCTCCGTGAAAATGATAATTTTCTCGTTCTTGAAGCGGGCGTCGCGAAGCACCTCAAGCAGCTTGTTGAATTTTGATTCCTCGCCATTTTCGTGGACTGCCTTCGCGAGCGCAAGCAACTCCTCGACCCTCTTCCGTTCGGCTTCAAGTTCGCCCAATGTGTAGTAAACGACGCCACCGAGAGCCTGCCTTTCGTTGGCTTCATGCGCCTCCTCGCCGTCCTCCGCTTCTTCCTCGTCTGCCGTCGTTTCGTCAAGAATGTCAGGTGTGCTGTCGAGCTTGCGCTGCATTGCGCGAAGTTGCTCTTCATCAAGCCTTCCTGAACGAATGTCATCGATGATATCGGACAGCCGTTCAAGGCGGCGTTCAAACGAGCGCAACAGCGCGTAGGTGGAACTGGCAAGCCTGCGCTGGAACACGGACATTGCCAGACGGGCGGCGGAACGGTTCAGGATGAGTGGCTGGTTATAATATGACTGCATATAGTCCGTCGTCTGGTCGTATAATTCCTGTTCGCTTTCAGCGCCTTGGGACAAGTCGTAGCTTAGCGTATCCGAGACGCGCATCGGATAAATGCGGGTTCCATCGAATCGCACCATTTCTTCTTTGGTGCGGCGGATGAAATGCCGCTGTCGCGCTGGAGCCGGGTAATTGTTGAAGGCGTCGATAGTTGGAAGAATCTCGGGTTCCAAAAGCCGCCAGAGAGCGAAATAAGGGAACTCCTTGCCCATGTGAGGCGTGGCAGTGAGCAGCAGAAGGTGGTGCGGCGGCCATGGGAGCGTCCATCGTTCCTCGCCTGTCGAAATGCCCGCAAGTGCCTCAGCGAGTTTGTAGCGTTCGCTCTTGTGCATCCCGTGGTCGGGTTCACGCCGGGCGGACAGTTTGTGTGCCTCATCAAATACAACGATGTCATACGGTTCGATCGTAGCATCTTGCAGCCGTCCAAACATGCGGTCTGCCGCAAGCGTGTCGATGCTGACAATGACAAGATCGCTGTCGGTTCCGCAAAATGGATTGCTTTGTTTTGCGTCGCCTCCGGCGGCAATCTTGAAACTGAGGCTGAAGAGAGTTCGCATTTCCCGCTCCCAGTTGCCGACGAGACCGGCGGGCGGAACGATGAGGATGCGGCGAATGAGACGCCGCATGAGCATCTCGCGAAGGTAAAGCCCCGTCATGATCGTCTTTCCAGCCCCCGCATCATCCGCAAGAAGAAACCGCAGACGCCGCTGCGGGAGCATGTGCTGGTAGACCGCGATGCGCTGATGCGGAAGCGGGTCGACCAGCGACACTTCGGTTGCAAAGGCGGGGTTGAAAAGATGACCGTAGGAGAACCGTTCAGCCTCCACGACAGCCCGAACCGCTTCGGCATTGGCTCCAAAGTCGGGCTGAGGCGCATCGACTGGCGTAGTGCCGTACTCGCTCTGCGATTCGGCGATTTCCATAGCACGTTCGCCGGTCTCGCGAAGGGTTGAAAGCCCTGATTCCTCCGCTCTTTCGAGGTGTGCCCAAATTTTTCGGGACGGTGCGGAGCGCCCGGTTTCCCAGAAACTTACAAGCGCAACGGATACCCCAAGAAGCTCTGCAAGCCGCTTCTGCGTCAGCCCGTAGCGTTTGCGGAATGCGGCAATGCGCTGCCCGGCGTAAGCTGGCGCCGATTCTTGAAACGATGGTTGCAAATTTTTCCCCATAACGTCTGATCAGACACTCACAAGATCAAACGGAAACCGCAAGCACTGAAGTGGCAGTTCCGGAGCGGCTGAACAAATGCAGTCCACAGCCCTGAACCCTCGATCTCCTCTTTTTGTTATCACGCCCGATGCCACAATTCTCTTGCTTCCCCTCGCGCCTTGTTCCGCAAGTATTACTACTCAACCGGAAGAGCCGTCACAGCTTTTTCAGGGCGCGGCAGATTTCCTGGACAGGAATGATTCGTTATGAGGAGCATGATATGAGCCAGGCAATTCATGTGTCGAGTCTTGTTCTTTTTTTAGGGGCGGCAGTCGCGTTCGCGCCGCCCGCCGTGCTTGCCGAGCCGGTTGTCAAGAACGGGCGCGCCATGCAACGCACGGATGGATCGGGGAAGGTGGATGTGTTTTATGATCTTACAGGGGCGGCCGGCATCACACGCGTAGCCGTCGTCTTTTCTGCCAATGGCGGAACGTCCTACACGATCATCCCCAGGCAACAGTGGCTGTCTGGCGACATAGGCTTTGTAATCAATGACGGACTGAACAAACAGATCGTATGGAGCGCGAGCAAGGATATTCCAAATGTCCTGTGTGACCAGGCGCGCGCGAAGATCATCGCTGCGGATGGCGACATTGTCATCCTTCCCGGTGGCGTGCCGCTCGTGATGACCGACATCCCGGCAGGGAGCTTCCAGATGGGCGCCAACGCCAACGACAGCGTTTGGAGTGATTCGTGCGAGTTGCCCGCCCACACCGTGACCATCGGTTACGGCTTCCAAGTGGGCAAGTTCGAAATGACTCAGCGGCAGTGGGTCGCGCTCATGGAAACAAATCCGGCCCTTGATTACGGCGTAGGCGACAACTATCCCGTTTACAATGTTTCGTGGAACGACATCCGCAACACGAACGGCTTTCTGGACAAGTTAAACGCGCACATCGCCTCAACGGGACAGGGCGCGGCGACGTTCCGCCTGCCCAGCGAGTCCGAGTGGGAATACGCCTGCCGCGCCGGCAGCACGACACGATTCTCCTTTGGCAACTCGAACTGTGGCACAGACGACTGCTCTGCCTGCAACCTAAGCAATTACGCTTGGTATTGTGGGAACAACTCGCCCTATGGCACGAAACCCGTGGGCGTCTCGCTGCCCAACGCGTTCGGACTTTATGACATGCACGGCAATGTTTATGAGTGGTGCGAGGACTGGTGGCACGACACGTATACCGGCGCGCCTGCGGACGGTAGTGCGTGGGTCAGTCCAGTCGGAGGTTATCGCGTGTTGCGCGGCGGCGATTGGGGCGACCTTCATAGGCACTGCCGTTCAGCGGATCGCTACGGCAACGTCCCGGCCATCAGGTACTACTCCTACGGGTTTCGGGTTATCCGGTAACTTGTATTTCGCTAGTCTCCCATTTTTTTGTGAACCAAGGGCCGTGGCGACAACCGTCGACGGCATCCGGGCGGTCATTGGCGAAGGGGGTGGATTTGGTCCGCGCCATTGCGCTTGAGGGCAACCTTCTTTGTCCGTGGTTGTCCGTGGTTGTCCGTGGTTGTCCGTGGTTGTCCGTGGTTGTCCGTGGTTGTCCGTGTTCTCCGGTTACACCGGTAATGCCGGGTTTGTCTATCCAACTGAAAGGTGTTGGAAATGGTAATTGCTCATTCACCATTTAGTTGCGCGTCGGCGTGTGGAGGCAACAAAGCACGCGAAACGTTGCGGTATCGTGCAGTCTTGCGATGCGAAGAGGGGTGGTTCCCTTCCGACAGTTTGGATAACAAACGTCCTGCTACGGAAAACGGGCTGCCGGAGGGATTTAGTCCCGAACAGGGCCTTTAAGCATTTTTCCACGTACTGCTGACTGTGAAAACAAACCTGGTTATAGATGCCCTCGTTCAGGGCAAGCTCCGCCATCTGCAAATCCTGACGGGCGAATTCCAGCCATCGATCACCTGCCGCGTTCATAGACGATTTCCCCTTTGCCGATGATTTCTTCTTTGAAAAATGGCCGATCAGCACAAAGCTGGTCAAATTCCTCAGGCGTGTACACCATGATATCCATTCCGACTTTGGGTTGAAGCAACTTGCGGACCTTTTTGATTCTTTGAAAAAAAGGCAGTTGGGTCCGCTCCACGACCACAAGATCGATATCGGACCATTCGTGAACCGATCCCATTGCCAGGGTTCCAAACAAAATCACCTTTTCCGGGGAGCTGTGCTCCGTCAGCAGACGAACGCAACGGTTCATTTCCTGATCCAGCAATTGTTTCCGCTCAGCCGAATACCGCCGCTGCCCGGATTGATCAATTATCCCTGTTGCCTGGGCCATCTCCGTTATCCTTTTTTAACCTTTCGCCTTTGCCCTCATCCCTTGCCAGCATGCGTGCGCAAACCTGGTAATCTTCCTGCTATGCTGCTCCACAAACACCCTCAGGTTCGGGGTCGGCTTATCACCGGAATAGTACCCCTCCGGCATCTTCGGAGCTTCCTTCTGAAGAGGTTCATGGTGCCGTCGGATGTGCGTTTGGCCATTATTCTCGCTCCCCGGTTTCGAATGTGTCTTTTGCCAACAGTTTCTGGCAGGCGGTTTCCAAAGGCCCCAACTTGTTCTGCGCCACGTCCCAGACCACGGGAAGGCTGATGCCGAAATATTCATGGGCCAGGATGTTCCGCAGCCCCACGATTTTACGCCATTCAATGTCCGGTGCTCCGGCCTTTATGGATTCCGGCAGGCGTCCGGCCGCCTCACCGATGATCTCGAGATTCCGTACCACGGCGTCCTGGGTCTTCCGATCCCTCACGAACGCTTCATAATCCGTTAATGCCGTGTATTCCCGGATTTGGGCGGCTGCCTCCAGAATGTCGTCCAGGTATAGGCGGGCATCCCTAAGCATAAACCACCTCGTGTTCGATAATCGGCTTTAGACGTGGCTTTACAGTGTCCGCTATAACCAGGTCCACGGAGCGTCCCAGAACTTCCTCTAATCTGAATTTGAGATCCATGTAGTTATCAAAGGTCGGCTCGCCTAACTCCACGATGATATCCACATCGCTCTCCGGACCTTCATCCCCTCTTGCAAAAGAACCGAAAATACCTATGCGCTTAACGGTAAACCTTTCTTTCAGCTCGTCTCGCTTATCGGCTATTCTCTTTAGTATGGTTCCAGCATTTTTTTTCTTCATCTCTTTACCCTTTCGCCTTTGCCCTTCATTCCCTAACCTCCCGGAGATGGTTTTCGGCTATCAGGTTCGTGGTCCTCTGTGCCATCTCCATGGTTCTCCGTGTAAAAGTTTTTCTCTCAATGTTAGTCATTATCCCGGGGAGCAGCACCCGGTCCTCGTCTGCCGCCATGGTTCGAAGCAGGCTCGGGCCGCTTGGCTTCGTTTTCAGCAAGCTGCTTGAACTCGCCGTCCGGTATCGCATCCAGCATACCCCTATTTGAAGATGACGTCAAGTGGGAACAGGATAGTAATACTGAAAAAGCAAAGAAAATAATCGCTGACATTGAAAAAATGCTTCAGACAGGACGTCACCGTGTTTGGCGACAACCCGGTCTTCTCCGTCGCCTTGGGAATGGTAATCAGGTGACGCTGATATTTTTTCTTTCTAAAAGCTGTAACACGGAGTTGCGCAGAGCAGGCGCGGAGACAAAAACGATGCTTCTTTTCTCCGTGGTCCTCTGTGCCATCTCCATGGTTCTCCGTGTAAAAGTTTTTCTCTCAATGGTTTGGGAATCGGGGGTTACATCACGACGGAAGAACACCTCTTAGTTCAGGAGCAACGTATCATGATCCGGTTCCTGCTGTAATTTTTGCGGCAAACCAAACCGCTGCTGCAAATTTGGGCTTATTTTGCG
>JAPLSQ010000117.1 GCA_026398535.1 Candidatus Sumerlaeota bacterium
GCGTCCCATGTCGCGCGGTCGTCGGGATCGTATGTGTTGGCGAACCTGTTGAGTTCGCTGAGCAACATGCCGCCCCATGTTTTATCCATCCCTTTGGAATGCTCGGCTTCGAGCCCTTGGAGAATCAGAAAATCGAAGTAGAGTTCCCACGCTTTTTCGTCAAACAGGGCGATCTCGGCGCGATCAAGCAGATATGGACTCACATTCTTGAAACCATAAGCGGAATTGTCACCGGCGCCAAAGTTTCTGTTGCATGCCATCTCGATCTGAAAATTGAGCGTTTCGCCCCCGGTGGCGCACGCGGTCAGTGTGGCGTCACAACGCGCGCTTTGGTCATGGTGGGTGGGCTCGTTGTTAAGACCCTGGATGCTTTGCCCATCGATCCACAGGGTCGCTTCGCTGTGCGTGCCCCACAAAAGGTCCACTCGCCTTCCTTTCCATTCAGCGGGCACGACCGTCTTCAGCTGGAACCAGTATGTGGCCCACAATGGACCGAATTGATCGCCCAAGCGCGCCGGGCGGAAGTCGGTGAGTTTCTGCGCTTCCTGGTATGAAATGCGGTCAACAGGACCAGCAACAAGCATATCATCGATGGGCTTTGTCTCCGGATATATTGTTTCCCGTATTTTCTGGACAAGATGATGGAGACGCTCACAGGTGTAGTCCGGATAATGCTGCAATGCGGATTCCTTTCGGTATGTTGCGAATTAATCAAATGGCGCTAACAGCGGATGATTGAAATTATGCGCGATCACGCAAGCATATTGGGGAATTGCGCAGGCTCCTGAATTTTAATCATGAGTGCAATGTGGGCGGGCTTTGGCGGCTGCAACAATAATGACGTTCGTTATTGCCAATTATCGTCCGGATTTTCATCAGCAGAACGATTTGTCTCTGCGGCGGCAAGGGATGATGAGGTTTGAGCGGGTTTATTCCGCAGAAGTGTTGCGATCCGGCTGTCATCCGGTTGCAGTTTTTGTGCGGCCAGAAGTTGTTCTGTTGCCAACTCAACATCGTTCTGCTTCATCAGGAGTTCCGCATATCTGATGCGCGTATCCGCATCATTGGGCCTTAGGCGCGCGAGCTCCGATAGCGGGGAGAGCGCCTCTGGGTCGAGTCCTTGATCGAGAAAAGCTTCCGCAAGATTGGCATATGCGTCCGGCAGATCCGGATCGCAGGCGATGGCCCGCTTGTACTGCTTGATGGCTTCATCGGCGCGGCCCTGCATGTTGAGAATGCTTCCCAGATTGTTGTGAGCTTTTGCGAAATTGGGATCGGTCCTGAGCGCCTTGCGCAATAATGATGACGCCTTGGACCAATCCTGTCTGCCCGCGCTTATCAAGGCCAGAATATTCATGGCGTCAACGAAGCGCGGATCAATACGCAATGCCTGTTCAAGGCAATTGACGGCATCATCTGACGAACCGAGTCTGAAAAGGTTTTCTCCCAGCATGGTCAGCGCGGCGGGATTCCATGGGCTTTCCGTAAGAACCTTGTCCAATTGCTGCGCGGCCTCTTCAAATTGCCCCAATTCATAGAGTAATTGCGCATAATTAAAACGCGGCACCCAATCATTGCCAGCGCGTTGAATGGCATCGTTATAAACGGTTGCTGCCTGAGCCATTACGGGCGTCTGTGGTTTTCCCGCGAGCGCATCGAGTTCACGGCTTAATTGTTGCACCCGCTCATTGTTGCCTGGCTGAACCGTGAACGGCAGATTCCGGATCCGTCGGCAGATTTGCCTGAGGATCCTGCTTTTATTCCATTCCGTGTATGCCAGTTCGTTGGCGCAGTCCTGTTCGGAGGGCAGGCCGCGGCCGGTGTCATGTTTACGCACCCAATCGGGCATGAGTTTGAATGTCTGTTCGGCCACCGCGCGCGCCAGCATGTAATTCCCGCTGAAATTCATGTGCAAGTGATCAAGAAATAACTCGTTGCCGGCTATGCCCGCAGTGGTTTCTTTGTCAAACAAGGCTTGGGCATCGGTCAATATGCCGGTGTTCGACGACAGCAAGTCCCGCGCTGAACGAATGATGTTGTTGATATTGTTGTCGGCTCCAAAATGCAGAGCGTCGAGGTTGCGAGCGGCCTGAAAATACAGCCTGGCCGTTGTAGTGTCATTGAGGGCAAGGTGGCATTGCCCGGAATAATACGCCAGAAGGGCATGCTGATTGTCGATTTGTTCGGCTTGCCTGAAGCAATCAATTGCTGTGCGATAATCATCGTGCCGCAAGGCTGAGATCCCCTGACGATAGAATGCTTCCCACCGGCGCAGATCATCGGCATTCAAGTCCGAGCGGTGAAGCGAGCCGAAGGGGGGCGAGTCCTTGAGATTGGCCGCCACGGTGCACAGGATCACCCGGGCATTGCATGTCCGCGCCGTGTTGAGAATGTCGCGAAGGTTGCGGCTGAAGTTTTCATAAACCACACTCATCTTTGGATCGTCTGAGCGCATCTCGTTCATGATGTAACTTTCGCGTCCTTGCGGAGTCTGATTGATTGAATTACGCATGGTGAATGGTCGGGCAAGCATGCGAAGCGCCTGCCCGGTGCGTGTGGCGCCCAGCGCCATCTGTGCCCGGATCATGGCGGGATTGGCCAGCAATGGAGCCGCAACCGATGATGGGCCATAAGGACCGACGACTTCGTTGTTGCCCGCGCAGATGACAAAGAGATCGGGTTTCAGGCGGGCGCAATCGCGGGCAATTTCGCGGATGACATGCGAATTGATCGCCACCATCGCCGCGTTGATCACCTCAAAACGCACGGACGGATAACGATCGCGCAACATGACATCAAGGATCCGGCTGAAGCCGAAAGTCCAATCGGGATCGCCTTGCGCGGCGGATTCGCCAAGAACGACAACGCGGCATGTGTTCACGGGTTTATCTTGGGCGATGGCAAAATGAACTGGTGCGCGCGCAACTTCAGGAGGAAAAAATCGCAAAGGAAAATTCCTGTTCTCAACATATAACCCGCTGCCGTCTGACTTCACCGCGAGTAAAAAAGAGGGAGAGCAACCGAAACCGCCCAGATACAGCAATGTTTCAATGAGCACGCACACACATGCGGGGATGAGCACAACCGCAACAATTCTGAATAACCATCGGCGGGAAGGCCGGATCCTCTGAGAATCATCTCGCGCCGACAGGGATTGTTTGTTTTCAATGGACATGCAGGAGGAATCTATCGGCGACACGGCACATCATCAATAATATTTACATCCGCGACCATGGTTTCAGGTATTTAGCCGATTGATATCTTGTTGACTATTGATGACAGACGCAAAACACGATATGCGCATCTTACTCAAAGGCATTTCATTATGAGCGCGAGCAATTCTTCGTCCTTTCCTATGGCCCCGCCATCCGCCGGTGTCATGACACCGGAATGCATCAATGAGCTTGCCCGCGGATTTCATGCCAGCCGGATCATACTGACGGCGTATGAACTTGCTCTGTTCACCATTATAGGCGACCGGAGCATGCGCTCTTCGGAAGTTGCGCGGCTCATCGACGCGGATGAGCGCGCCACAGACAGGCTCATGAATGCCCTGACCGCAATCGGTCTGCTTGAAAAATCAAACGGTCTGTTTGCCAACACGCTGGTTGCGGGACAATGCCTGGTCAAGGGGCAGCCCGGATACCTTGCGGGTCTCATGCACACGGTTAATTTGTGGGACACATGGAGCACACTGACCGAGGCTGTGCGGCGCGGAACAGCGGCGGGAACACCCGAGGTGAACGATCGCGGCGGGGGATGGCTCAAAGCGTTCATCGCGGCCATGCATGCCAATGCAGTGCCCCGATCTGCTGAAGTTGTGGCATTGATCAACTTGGACAATGTTGCCACGGTGCTTGATGTTGGCGGCGGCTCCGGCGCGTATGCCGTGGCGTTCGCGCTCGCAAAATCCGGCCTGCGCGCGACCGTGTTCGATCTGCCCAACGTCATATCGCTCACACGGGAATATGTCGAAAGGGAGGGCCTTTCAGCAAGGGTGTCTCTTTTGGCAGGGGATTACAACCGCGACGAGGTTGGAAGAGGTTACGATCTTGTTTTTCTTTCGGCGATCATCCACAGCAATTCGCCGCAGGAAAACGAGTCTCTGATCGCAAAATGCGCAAGAGCGCTCAATCGCGACGGAAGACTAATTATTCAGGATTTCATCATCGACGAAACGAGAACTTCGCCGCCCCACGCGGCGATATTCGCGTTAAACATGCTTGTTGCGACACGCGCCGGCGACACATACACGGAAAACGAGGTGAGCGGGTGGATGCGCGGCGCGGGTCTGGGTGAAATTCAGAGCATGGACACCAAAATGGGCACATCGTTGATTATCGGCAAGTTGGATTGATTTATTCGCGGCATGGCAACACGGCATGTTGAATGACGGCTGGATTACGCGAAGCGTGGCGTGGGACGCGCATGAGTGTGATGACGCGCGTCAAATCAGAATCAAGGTCTTTGTGGATGAACAGCATGTGCCTTTTGAGGATGAATTCGACACCATTGACCGCGGAGCGTTCCATGTGCTGGCTTATGACGCCGGCGGAAATCCCGGAGGAACGGGGCGCCTTTATGATGATGCGGATGATCCGGCATCCGCGCACATCGGGCGCATGGCCGTCATGCGCGAAGAGCGCGGGACTGGATGCGGCGGGGCCATCATGCAAGCACTGATAGATGAGGCGCAACGGCGGGATTATCGCCGGATCGTTCTTTCCGCGCAAGTCCACGCCATCGGATTTTATGCCCGTTTCGGTTTTCATGTGACAAGTGACGAGTATACGGATGTGGGCATTCCACATCGTGACATGGAGAGAATTCTGCCGCGCGCGGGATCAGGGGAAGCGTCTTGTTAGGCAGGACCCGGCCGCGGAATATTTACCTGCGCCTATACTTCTGGGCGTTTTTATGGTTCTATATTGTTTGGGCGGTCTTTAATTACCGGGTTCAGGACGACACTTTTCTGTATTATGACATGGGTGTCGATCTGTTTCAACATTTCACGCTTGGTTCGAGGCTGGCTGACGGCACGCTCATTCCCACCGCCCTTCGTGTGCCATTGTGTCCGTTCGTTTTCGGTCTGCTTCACTGGATCACTGGCGATCAAACTCTCACATTCTTCACCTACACTCTTCTCCAGGTGATGGTGACCCCTGTCATTCCGTGCACGGCCTATTTCTTTGGCCGAAGAATTGACCGCCTTACGGCTTTATGCGCGTATCTGTTCCTTTTGTTTCATGCCAATGTTCTTATGTGTTCGCTGATGACGCTTACTGACGCCTTTTTCGCCGCCGCGTGCTGCGGAGTTTACATTGTGACCTGGAAGACTCTGCGGCGCAGAAGTTTGCGCTGGGCGCTTTGTGGCGGATTGGCTGCTGGGGCATCCTGCATGATACGTCCCATCATGAAGCTCTATTTTCTGCCTGTGATCTTGCTCCTGATCTTCAGAGCGTGCGGATTGAGGCTGTTTGCGGGCATGATGGTGATGTTTCTCGCCGGTTATTTTATTGTCATGTCACCCTGGCTCGCGCGCAACGCCATGCTTTATGGCCGGCCGGTTGTTGAAACACTGGAAGGCGACAACATGCTGTGGAACTATTGGGACCTCGTGACTGTTCGCGGCGATGATCCGTCCGGCAAGAGAAAAATCAAAGAGTGGATTTTATCGATCGGAAATTACTCGAGGGCGTATTTCATGTTTTATAATGGCGAGGATTATTGGAAGAAGAACAGCGTGATTGTGTCAGATGAATTGCAGGAAATCGCGTGGGAAACATATCGCGAGCATCCGATTGAAATCCTGCGGCGCTGGGGGATCAACTGCCTGAGAATGACAGGATCGTATTCGCACCATGATGAAATGCTTGCCATGTGGCTCAACAGTCCGCTTTACCTGCAGATTCGTGACCATCTGTTTATCGCACCCGAAATGGCGGACCGGATTTTTCAGTCATTCAATTGGATGGCAACCCGTCTATTACGCGTGTGCTATCTGATAGTGGCGCCTTTGGGTTTGGCTCTTCTGTTTTTCAGGAAAAGGGCGCTGGCTGTTTTCATCGCCATGATCATCGCCTACTTCACATCGATCACGGCCATCGTGGCGGGTTATGATCGTTATCGCCTGTGCCTTGAACCGTTGTTTGCGGTGGCCATTATTTATCCGCTGATCCGGGGGACGGCCAAGTATGCGGGAGTGTTAAACGCCAGCCGCGGAAAAAATCTTTTCCTGCATTATTGAGTAATAATCACGCACGCGGTTTTTGTACTCGGGGTTTCTGGCCATGACCTTGAAGTATTCAACGGCCTTGGGATAATTGCCCTTCTGAAATTCCATTTCGCCCATGGTAAAATTGCTCAAGGGATCGCTCTTGTTCTGCGACAGCGCCTGCTGGAAAGATTTCAGAGCGTTTTCATTGTCGCCCATCATGAAATAGGAAAGGCCGATCAGAGGTTTGAAATCGGGAATATTGGGCGAATTGCCCTGCTCATCCTTGGGCAGGCTGTCGCGGTTTTCCTGTGCTTTGGCGTACATCTTCCGCGCGTCATCCCATTTGTTAAGATACGAGTATGTTGTGCCCAATTCAAGATACCATGTGGGATTGGCCGGGGCGTCTTCTATAAGGCTTTTGTAAAGATTGACGGCCTTGTTATACTTTTTTGCGGCCACGTAATGGCGAGCCATGAAGCCGGTGATCTCGCGGCTGAACTGCGGCCACATGAGCCATACGATAAGAATCCACACAATGCCAAATATGGCGATCAGAACCGGGATGGGGATGAGATCCCTGGATGGCTGTCCTGCCACGGCGCGCAACGCATCGTGAGCAGGGGATTCCACATTGACTGCGGCGGCGGCCGCTTGACGTCCGGCCGATTTCGATGAGCGTTTTGACGATTGGGTTGCCATATGATTAACCGAGGGCAATTTGCATACATAAGGCCCCCATGAGTAAAGGAAAATTCATAAAGATCACATTAACGATAGCCATCATCTCAGGAGCTTGATTGTGAATATTATCTTCATGGGCACACCGGAATTCGCCGTGCCGCCTCTGGAACGACTGATTGAGTTCGGACATCAGGTTGTGGCTGTTGTCACTCAGCCAGATAAACCTGTCGGTCGCGGAAGGAAAATGCATCATCCGCCAGTAAAGGACGCCGCTCTGAGAAACGGCATCCCCGTCCTTCAGCCCGCTAAAATACGCAACTGCCGGTTCGATGACGTGTTGCGGCCTTTTCAGCCTGACGCCATAGCAGTGGTGGCGTATGGGAAGATCATCCCGCCGGAAGTGTTGAGCTTGCCGCGGTTTGGATGTCTGAACATTCACGCTTCACTGTTGCCCAAATATCGCGGCGCCGCGCCTATTCAGTGGGCGATTATCAATAGCGAACGCCGCACTGGCGTGACCATCATGCAGCTCGACGAGGGGATGGATACCGGACCAGTCATCGCCATGGAAGATATCGAAATTCTCAACGATGATGACACGATCAGCCTGTCAAATATGCTCAGCGTGCTTGGGGGGAAATTGTTGACAAGGATTCTTGATCAGGTCGAGGCGAGCGGGCGGGTGGAATCTCAGCCCCAGGATCATGCGCTGGCATCGTATGCGCCCATCATGAAAAAATCCGACGGTTTGATTGATTGGAGTCTCACAAACGAGCAGATTATTTGCCGCATCAACGGGCTCAAACCGTGGCCGACGGCATTCAGCTTCCTTGGGGACAGCATGTGGAAATTTCTGCGGACCGAGCCTTTCGATGACCCAGACCACCTGTATTTTACAGCGCCTGATGCCCCGAAAACGCCTCATGGCAGCGTAACCGCACTTGCGCGGGGGAGAGGATTCACGATAAAAACCGGGGATGGCCATCTCCTTGTCACGTCCATTCAACCACAGGGCAAAAGGCTCATGA
Organism: Candidatus Sumerlaeota bacterium; assembly: GCA_026398535.1. GTDB lineage: Bacteria > Sumerlaeota > Sumerlaeia > Sumerlaeales > Sumerlaeaceae > JAPLSQ01. The sequence goes on from JAPLSQ010000117.1 coordinate 7,927, forward strand.
GCGGAGTGGACACAATTAATGGAAAACAGATTAAGATAGGCGATCAATTCATCAGCAATCCAGAACTGCTCGATCGGGCAGGCGGTGACTGAGCGGCAACAGTATCCGCGCGCTTGCGCGCAACCCTATTGCGTCTATATCCATGTGCCTTTTTGCGCGCGCAAGTGCGCTTACTGTGATTTTTTCTCGATTCCATGCGCCGGAGAAGCGCGCCGTTTGGTCAAGGAGTGGTTCGACATCATCAGGCGGGAGATGCTCTTGTGGGCGGATTTGGATGATCCCAACCGTAGCCGTCCCATAACCACGGTTTATATCGGCGGGGGAACACCGAGCCTTGCTGATGACGAAACCATATGGGCGTTTCTCAATTTTGTTCGATCAGAGTTCCAAGTTGAACCACGAGTCGAAATCACAATTGAGATGCGACCTGGAACGGCAAGCGGGCAGGTCATCGAAGGATATGCGCGCGCGGGTGTGACAAGGTTTTCTGTTGGTGTTCAGACGTTCAACCAGTCACTGCTTGATTCAGCCGGGCGGGGGCATACTGTTCAGCAATCGCATGATATGCTCAGGCAGACGGCGCAAGCCGGCATTGTATCGGCTGATCTGATATCCGGATGGCCCGGACAGACTTTTGAGCAGTGGAAAGCCGATTTGTCAGAAATGCTTTCCTTTAATCCGCCTCACATCAGCGCGTATGAAATGACATTCCATACCGGCACTCCGTTTGGTGATCGGATTCACAACGGCAGCATCCGTCCCCACGATGAAGAATGCCGAATCGCTTTCTTTGAAGAAACCAGCCGAATGCTTGCCCGCGCAGGATACGAGCATTATGAGATCAGCAATTACTCGTGTCCCGGCTTGAGATCGCGCCACAACGAAAACTATTGGAAATTGGGCGATTATATCGGGTTCGGGGCCGGCGCCCACTCATTTGTTTTTCCGCACAGGTATCTCAACGACAATGACATCGAGCGTTACGCCAGCACAATCCGTGCCGGCAGGCTGTTTCGCCGGTTGTCGGATTCCGCTGATCACGATCTGTTCATTTTGGAAAATCTGCAGATGGCATTGCGGCTGACCGACGGAGCCGATCTCGACTTGTTTGCGAACCGTTTTGGCATGGATGTGCGGGTTGCCTGCGCCGACAAACTGGCAGTGCTCATTGAACAGGGATTGGCGCAACTGTCAGATTCCAGAATGAAACTCACCATGTCCGGAATGATGCGCATGGATTCCATCATCGAATATTTATTATAATGACGGGTGTGGGGGATAGCACAATCCTGAAAAACAGCGCCTGTCACGCAAGCGTTTTCAGAGCTTCGCGCGCTATCTGACCGATCGAAAGACCGCGGGGGCAGGCGCGTTCCGCGGCGGCGAAATCCATGTTCCCGAGTTGCAGGCGCATTTCTGAAGGAAGTTGCGCAAACGTCTGGCGCGCCAGTTGAGTGTCGCCATAGCTGACATGATACATCATGCAACGCATGAGGTCGGACACATGGCATTCGCGTCCAAGCGCTGATTCGCAATGATGGCGGCAACCCGCGCAATAGCTTGACGCCGTTTCCTTTTCGTAAGTCCGCAGCGCGTCCCAGTCCGCGGCCGTGAGTTTGCTATTATCGAGCGCCGCTGCCACATTTTGTGTGAGGATGGCCATGCTGGGCATTTGCGAACAAATGCTGGCGATGTCGGGATTCTGCCATACGGCTTTCAACTTTGCCTGGTGTTGAGTGAATCCTTTTTGGATGAAATGGCCCGCGAGTTTCAATTCCGCTTCACTGTCGGTTTTTACTGGGCCGCCGCCTTGGGATTTCATCGCTGTCAGGCCAATGCCCGCCTTCACACAGGCTTCGATGGCTGCCTTCATCTTGTCCTCCTGCATGAGGCGGTAGTTATAGGTCATCATGATGCCGTCGATCCACCCGAGTTTCGCCGCTTCAACCAGCAGAGTTTGCATGTTTTTGTGCGCGCTGAAGCCAAAGAATTTGATTTTCTTGTCGGCCTTGGCTTTTTCCATCCACGCCTTGGTTTCACCGGTGATCTCCTTTATATCGTTGACCCCGTGGATGAAGTAAAGGTCGATGTGATCCGTTTTCATGCGTTTTAACGATTGCTCCAGCAATCGGCTGTGTCCCAGTAGGTCAGGCCCCAATCAAGGCATTTCTTCAGCATGATCTGATTGCTGAGAATGTTAAACATCCCGCCCAGAGAAAGGATTGAAACATCGACGTCTGTCTTGCCGAACTTTCTCGTCGCGAGTTTGGCTCCCTTTGGAATTGCGGCAATCGCGGGAGCGCTTGTCTCGGCTGATTCGGCCGCGGCAACCGAGCCTGCGGCCAGTGTGAGAATTGAGCCCAGTCCCGCCATGCCAACGCTTGTAATAAATCCCCTCCGCGTTATTCCCTTGTCAACATCACGCATAATTTCCATATCCTTTTCTGGCATAAATATTAGAATTCCATCTGTTCACACATTGACGTGGCAGAATGCAATGCATTACGACAATATTTTTACAGCTTCGTTTATTATTTGGCTGATGGTTATTCATACTCGGTTCCTTTCAAGTGTCAGCGAGTTCTTTGTGTTTCTTGTTTCGTTTTCAGCGGAGACACGGATTGCGCGCAGACCGCTGACGGGGCACTCATGTTCGCACACTCCGCATCCAATGCATCGTGTGATGTCCACGCATGGAGCCTGCAGTTTGACCTGCAGATCGATGTGTTCCCCCGGTTTGAATTGCGGGGCTTCCGTAAGGGTGAATCCTGTGCCTGTGTTAGACACGATCCGAATGCAAGGATGCGCTGCCCCGCCGTCAGCGCGGGCAAGGAAGTAATCCCCAGTGGCATAACGGCCGGGCGTCAGGTATTCGCCAAAGACCTCCACATCATTGCCGGTGACTTTTGTGACCTTGAGAGCGCCGAAGCGGACCGTGTTGTAGAATTCCTTGAGATAAATGGCCTTTGGCGTCACAGGACAGTTTTCCTGGCAGACAATACATGGGGTGTCCATCGCCCAAGGAAGGCAGCGGCCGCGGTCGACGAAGGCGGCGCCGATGCGTATCGGTCCCGCCTCGGCAAATTCATCGAGTCCCAGCTTCTGCTTGAGCGTGATGGGACGAATGGCGGCGACAGGGCAAATGTGGCCGCAGGCCGTGCAATTAAGCTGGCAGCCGCTTGTGCCGATGCGGAAATTCAGCACGGGCGTCCATAATTGCTCAAAGCCCCCTTCAATACTGGCAGGGACAATGACATTGGTGGGGCAGATGCGTATGCATTGGCCGCATTTGATGCATCGCTCGAGAAATTCGCTTTCGGTAAGCGATCCCGGCGGGCGCACCAATTTGTGGTGCCAATTGCTCGCAAGCCCTCCATTAAGGCGGATCATGGGAACAGCCATTGCGCTTGCGGCCAGCGCGACCAGCACTCCGCGCCGGCCAAGATCGGGCGCCGTATTCTCACCGGAAATGGATTCCTCCGCGCGGTAGCCGATGTACTTCTTGTGGCAGCGGTTGTCGACACAGTTGAAGCACAACAGGCATTCGCTGATGTGGATTTTATCACCCGGTTCACACGCGCCTTCGCATGCGGTTTCACACAACTCACAGTGCGTGCATTCCATATTGACGCGCCCAATGCGCCATACAGAGTAGCGGCTCAGCAAGCCGAACAGGGCGCCCAACGGGCAGATGATGCGGCAATAGAACCTCGGAATGACAAAGTTCAGCAGCAGCGCTGTGAGAAAAATCCCGCCGATGATCAAGGTCCCTTCATACTGCCGCGGCGCCGCCGACAGCGGACGGCTGACACTCTCAACAATCGGCAGCAACGCAAGGTTCACCGAACGCTGGATCAGGGGAATTGGATCAAGCAGTCCCGTCTGGAGTGATACGCTGCTTCCTATCGGCAATGCGGCCATGACAAGAAAAAGGATCAGGACATAGTACTTGATCAGTTGCGCCTTGCGGTACTGGTGCGCGGCGCGGCGCTCTTTCATCCTGCGTCCCCGCATGCCAAGATATCCGAAAAACTGATGCAATGTGCCGAAGGGACAAACCCAACCGCAAAAGAAACGGCCGAAGATGATTGTCAGAACAACAGTGACAAGTGACCACAGCAACCCCCGGTAAATCGTATGTGTCGACAGTATGGTTCCCACGGTAACCAGCGGATCAAGCTCAAGGAACCAGTTTACGGGCCAGCCGCGCAACTGCCACCATTTCGCGCCGAAAGTGCTGGCCACGCAGAACCACAGGAATAACAGAAGGAAGAATACCTGCGCGATGCGCCTGACGATGACGATTCTCAAGATGCGCAATCCAAGTAGTGATGTGCGGGCTCAACAATGAACATGATCATGACACTTCGATGGGCTTGAGTGATTGATAATCAGAGACGCCGCATCCGGCAGACGCCGCTTTCCCAATATAAGGGAGATCACTGATCTGACGCCCCAGAAGCGTGGCTCCAAAGGCGTCGGCAGCCACCTGGTCCGTGGACACGATCATCGTATTGGTTTGTTTCAGATCGGACGTGGCGCCTCCCGTGGGGCCGTTGGTCATCATTGCTGTTGTGCCGTCGAGGATGACAAGCGTGGGTTTGACCATCATGGCCAGTTCGGCGATGATCGTGTTGATGTCCTGATGGAATATGTTTCGCCGTCCACCGAGTAGACCATACCAGTTTTTCATCGTCATTGAAGCGCCAGCCCGATGATGATCTTTCACGGGAGCGATGCCGATGAGCTTATTCACGCCGTGCAAGGGAGTGTAAAGCAGCGGCCATTGCCGGATCAGGGCGGCGTTTTCAAGCGTGAAAGGCTTGAAGTAGCGCTGGTTGGGCAGGAAAAGTGTGCCTCCTGACTGCTCGGTCGCTTCGGCTATTCCGCTCAGCCGGAAGCAACTGTCGGGATCATTGATGGAATTGTCAGTCACGCGGACTTCGGACGCGCCGGCTTGAAAGCATAGTTTGACCATCTCGCGGACCACTTCTGGATGAGTGGTGGCGGAGAGGATTGGAGGTGAGGCGAATGCTGCGTTGACCTTGAGCAACACGCAGTCGCCTTTTTTGATAAACGCCTCAATGCCGCCCAAGGCCTTGAGCGCGCTGTTCAGGGTTTGCGCGCGATCCGCGCCCCTGGCGACCGCCATCTTTTTTCCAGCCTGAGCCGCTGAATAATCCGGCAATTCAATCGGAGCGCTTTTGCTTTGCGGCGGTCTGGCATCAGGACCTTTGGGATCGTGGAACAGATAAGCCAAGCCGCCGGCGGCAACGATCGCGCCACCGGCCTTTGCAAGGCGCAACATGAATTTGCGCCTGTTGAGCTGGCGGAGGGTGTCGATGGCAGTTTCGTCGCTGTGGTGCATCAGACTGTTATTTTAAGAGCATTATGGTGGGCAGGTGAGCGTTGCATGGCGGATTTCATTTCTTTCCGCCGACGGATCCGGCCAGCTTTTGCGCCAGAACTTCTCCGGCCTCACGTTTCTTGGCGGCATGGACGCCAGCAACCACATTCCCGCTCGCGAAAACCATCTCATAATCGCCAAGCATACTCGCGATCTTCATGTTGGGAACCGCAGATGCGGTGGTTGCGATGATGTCGCCGCCGAGATCGTTTGTGATCAGTTTGTAATAACCATCCGCCAGCGCCGCCGCTTCATCAGGACTTTCGCGCACAGACAGGAAAGCAGTCGTTGTTGTTCCCATTAAAACATAGTCGGCGGCCACCATATTCGTGAACTTGTCGTAACTGAAGGCATCCTTAAGCATCAGCTTGATGCTGCTCTTGAGGAGCCCTTCCTCGGGCAACAGAGCGATCGCGGAATGCTCGGTTTGCGCTGCGGCATTTTTTCTGATGAACTCGTGTGCTGCGTTCTCCATCCCCGATGACAGGCTCGCATCGGTTTGCGAGGCAACGGCTTCGATGTAATACAGTCCCTGGGCAAGAAACAATGCGTTTGGTGTTGTGTAGGCGATGAGGCTGGCGGTGCTGTCACGGCCATCGGCGCGGCGCTGGTTGCTGTAGACTGAGAAGGCGTTTAGCGGCGCGCCCATGTCATAAACGAATAATTCATACCATAAATCGGGCTTTATGGCATTGGAAAACCGCTGGCATGTCATGCTGACAAATCCCGATTCAAGATAAAGATCGGCCTTGCCGTCGATTTTGTCGGACAGGGTCGTTTTATCGAAAGTTTCAGCGTTGCCCATCGCCTTGAAACCCGGCGGCGTCAGCCCGTCAGTGAGGGATGCTTCACCGCCGCCTTTTTTCGGAGAAGCTTGGATTTGCGCTGTCTGTCCAAGTTGGATATTGAAAAGAGCGGGGTCATAACGGAATTGCTGAAAATAAACAAGCACGGCGATAAGAACCAGCAATGTGAGAATAAGGCTTCCGGAGATCGTCTCAACAGAAGTGGCGCCGATATTACCGCGAATTTGCTTGTTAAACAATGACGTATTTCTAAAAATTACAAAATGATTGGAAGGTCAATCGGGCTTGGCGCCCATTCGCGCAAGTGATTTTTGGATTTTTCTGACATTACCTGTTCAGGAGAGTATTTGTACAGCAAGATGCCTCTTTTATGTTCATCTGATCCCGTGTTGCTTGCGCGTTCGCTTGAAAAGCTCACATTGACGTATCATCATCCGCGGCATCTTGGCAGTGATCCGCTGATTGTTGTGCGCCGGTTTGCCGGTCGGCCTGACCGCGAAATGGCCGCCTTTTTCGCGGCGCTTCTTTCGTATGGGAGGGTGGAGCAGATCAACAGGGCTCTTGAGGATTTGTTTGACCGGATGAATCAGCATCCCGGCGCTTTTGTGATGCATTTCAACAATACCGGTTCATCGGAGCGTCTTTTAAGCTTCAAGCATCGTTTCACTGACGGCGAGGACATTGGCTGCCTATGCTGGCTGATGCGGCAGGTGCTTGCGAAGGGAACATTGGAAGACTTTTTCATGCGCGGACACCGGCGGGAGGAACCAGATATCGCCGATGCGGCTGGGCGCTTCATACGGAATTTTATCGCGCTCAAGTTTGGTCCAAATTTCAGCCGCAAAACAATGCTCCGTAAAAGCTCGTTCAAGCACTTGTTGCCCGATCCGGCGCGTGGAAGCGCCTGTAAACGGCTCTTTCTTTTCCTGCGTTGGGTCGCGCGCCCGGATGACGGGATTGATCTGGGGCTGTGGAAGAAAGTTCCGCCATCGAAACTGCTCATGCCCATCGACACGCATATCATGCGCATCGGGCGGAGACTTGGCATGTTGAATGTGAAAACTCCATCTTTGGCCGCCGCCCGCCAGATGACGCGGTGTCTGCGCCAAATTGATCCTGATGATCCCGTCCGCTTCGATTTTTCATTATGCCGGCTTGGCATCAAGCAGGTCTGTTCCACCGATGTGAAAAGTCTATCGTGCGATGTTTGTGACATGGCTGGAGTCTGTGCTGTTGGCGCGTCGGATTGATGCCGCCCGGAATTGCCTTGTATTGGACGAAGGATGCCAGTTTGGTGAAAATTACGATCCCGGTTTTCCTGTGAGCTGAATTTTCTGTTTTTCCATTTTACGCTTCTGTTTGGTTCTTGAATATGTCATGTCAATAAGAACAGCGGATCATTGCTTAAGACAATAAAGTTGGATTCATATTAGAAGGTGATTGTTATGAACATACGCCAATTGGATACGAGTGACATTCCCCGTCTGACCCTTATTGCACAGCGGGGGCTGGAATTTGACGAGATCAATGAGGCGCTGATTCGCGAGAAGACCATTGGCGCTCACGACCGCATTCCCGATTTGGGACTTGTGGCCGAAGTCACGGGGCGCGCAATGGGTTTTGTCCAGGGCGCGATGGGCAAAGGTTCTGATAACCACACAATGGCATACATACGCATGATTGTTGTGGATCGGGCTTGGCGAAACAAGGGTGTGGCGGCGGCTTTGCTTGCGCAGATTGAGCAAAAGTTTCGCGCACACGGGGCCAAGACAGTATCCACGATGGATTGTCCACAGAACTATTTTATGCCGGGTATCGATTTCCGTTATACCGAGGCAATCTGTTTTTTTCAGAAGCACGGCTATGCATTCCATCGCGAAAATCACAATCTGCTGTGTAACATCTCTGTTGAAGCATATCCCGACCTGAACGCCCGCATTGCAGCGCTTGAGAAGGACAATATTGAAATCCGTCGCGCCAGTCTCGGTGATGAAGAGGAGGTTTTTCGGCTTCTTGCGGACAACTGGCCGGGTTGGCGCGATGAGGCCGTCTGCGCGTTTACCAACAATCCCGTGTCGTTGCACATCGCGCGTTACGAGGGCAAGACCGTCGCGTTTTCCGCCTTTCAGGGAAACAATAAATCACTGAGCTGGTTTGGACCGATGGGCACATTGCCCATCCTGCGCGGCAAAGGGATTGGCGGCATCCTTTTGCAACTGTGTCTATGTGATTTGGCAAGCCATGGTTGGCGCACCGCAATCATACCCTGGGTGGGCCCCGTGCGCTTCTACCAGCGGATGTGCGGCGCCCGCATGGACCGTTGCTTCTGGGTGTATCGCAAGGATATCTGATCGATTTCGCGCGCTTTCCGGCCAAGCGCGACGGGACAAACGCCGTCGCATATTTTGGCGCGCAAAAATAATTGCGAGCATACGGCGTGAATCATTATTTGTTCCCCACATAAGGAAATGGGGATTGTTCTTTTTTTATATTGAACAATACAGAATCATCATTCGGGAGAAATGGAATGACACTGAATGTGGTCATCATGGGCGCCACTGGCGCCGTGGGGCAGGAAATGCTTCGCACTGTCGAGGCGCGGCAGTTTCCCTGCGCGTCTCTCAAACTGCTGGCCAGCGAACGCTCGGTGGGCAGAAAATTCCCCTTTCGCGGCAAACTTCACATTGTTGAAAAGCTGACCCCGGAGAGCTTCAAGGGCGTTGATCTTGTTCTCGCCTCCGCGGGCGCGAGTGTGTCGCGCGAGTTCGCGCCCCACGCTGTCGCCGCGGGCGCCGTGATCGTGGATAACACGAGCGCATTTCGCATGGAACCTGATGTTCCTCTGGTCGTTCCGGAAGTGAACGCCGACGCGCTTAATAAGCACAAGGGCATCATTGCGAATCCCAACTGTTCCACTGCCCAGATGGTTGTGGTGCTTGCCCCAATACACCGGGCCGCGGGAATCAAGCGCCTTGTCATCTCGACTTACCAGTCGGTCAGCGGCACCGGCCAGAAAGCCATTGATGAGTGCCTGCGTCAGACGCGGGAGCTGTTGTCGGGCGCGCGAAGCGTGGAATGCAGAGTCTACCCGCATCAAATCGCATTCAATGTTCTGCCCCATATCGACGCCTTCCTGGAAAACGGTTACACCAAGGAAGAGATGAAGATGGTCAGCGAGACGCGCAAGATTCTTGGCGATGATTCGATCTCCATCACCGCGACGACTGCGCGTGTGCCAGTTCTGCGCGGTCACAGCGAGTCGGTAAACGTGGAAACGCGGAAAAAAATCAGCGCGGCGGAAGCGCGCCAATTATTGCGCTCGGCCCCCGGCGTGGTAGTTGTTGATGATCCCGCTTTATTTGATTATCCAACCGCCATCTATTGCGAGGGGCGCGATGAAACCTATGTCGGGCGCATCCGCGAAGATATTTCCAACCCGAACGGGCTTGAGATGTGGATTGTCAGCGACAATCTGCGCAAAGGCGCAGCGCTTAATGCCGTGCAGATTGCCGAGGAGTTGTTGCGGCGGGGCCTTGTTGGCAAACGGAAATAACGATGTCCTCCGTGAACATCACCATGCCGAAACTTGGCGAAGCCATGACCGAAGGCATTCTGTTGCGGTGGCATGTGAATGAGGGTGATGCGTTTCATGAGGGGGATATTCTCGCGGAAATTGAGGCTGACAAAGCGAACATGGAAATCGAGGCGCAATTCGATGGCGTGGTCATGAAACTGTGCGCCGCACCGGGCGGGGCGGCGCCTGTTGATGGTTTGCTTGCCATAGTCCGGCGAGAACCGGAGACAGGCGTGGAGCCGGGATGATTTCATAATGCCCGGTGTCTTGTTCATGACTGGAATTCACCCAGAATATTGGGGCATGATTTCCTATTCCGATGCCATGGCTCGCATGGATCAGGCGTGGCGCTTGGCGCACGAACACGGCGCGCCGGGCGCCATTTTTTACCTTGAACATGAAGAGGTCATCACATGCGGACGCGCCACGCCCCCGAGCCATTTGCATCGCATCCCGCATGACTTGCCAGTCCATGAGGCGCCCCGCGGGGGACTGGCAACTTATCATGGACCGGGACAGCTTGCCGGTTATTGTGTCATTGATCTCAAGCGGCGCGCGGGTCCCATGAAACCTGACATCCATGAATTCATCCGCGCAATCGAAGAAGGAATAAGCCGATTCCTCGTCGTCCAGCACCAGATCTCCTGTTACAGCCGCGAGGGATTGACCGGCGTGTGGACAGGATCAGCCGAATCGCCGAGAAAAATCGCGTCCATCGGAATCTCAGTGCGCCGATGGATTACGACACACGGATTCGCGCTTAATGTTGAGCCTGATCTTGCAAGATTCGAGTGCATCGTGCCTTGCGGCAACAGCAAAGATGAAATGACATCCATAAGACGTGAATGCGAGCTTGCGGGCAGGCAATATGATCGTCTTCCTCAAAATTTGATTGCCGCACAATTGCATGAATGTATGAAAGCCGCTCTTGCTGAAAAAGGCTGGCTTGAATAGCCGGCTGATATGAACGAGACATCCCAGACAGCCCGTTGCACGGAAACAGGAAAGGCTCCATCACGGTTTCCCGCGTGGATTCGGGTTCGTATGACCGGCTCAGGCAAGTTCGACAAGACCAGGGAGATACTGCGCCGGCATGAGTTGAACACGGTCTGTGAAGAGGCGCATTGTCCGAACATCGGCGAATGTTACGGCCATCTCACCGCTACTTTTCTTATTCTTGGGAAATCGTGCACAAGGCGCTGCGCCTTCTGCGCGGTTGATCATGACTGGAGCAACATCGCGCCGCCTGATCCCGATGAACCTGAGCGTGTCGCGCGGGCGGCGGCGGAAATGGGTTTGCGGCATGTGGTCATCACGAGTGTGACGCGCGACGATCTTCCCGACCGCGGAGCGGGACAGTTTGTACGGTGCGCCCATGCCATCAGGCGCTTGCATCCCTCGGCGACGATTGAGGCGCTCATCCCCGATTTTCAAGGCGAGGAGGAGCCGCTGGCCGCTGTGCTTGCTTCACCCGTCGATGTGTTGAATCACAATATTGAAACTGTGCCGCGGCTCTATCCCATCGTCAGGCGGAATGCGGATTACCGGAGTTCCATCAGTCTGCTTGCCGCCGCTGAACGACTTCGTCCTGATCTTCCGACAAAATCAGGACTTATGCTGGGGCTTGGAGAGACCGCCAGCGAGGTGCATGACACATTGCATGATCTGCGTTCCGTCGGCTGCGCATTTTTAATACTGGGTCAATATCTCCAGCCGGGTCCGGTGCAAATGCCCGTGACGCGTTACCTTGAACCAAAGGAATTCGAGCAGTTGCGGATCGAGGCGCTTGAGATGGGCTTCAGGCAGGTGGTTTCCGCCCCGCTTGCGCGCAGTTCTTACCACGCCGCCGACTATCATTTGACAGCTTGACAGGCGCGTTTAACACGCATAGAGGCTGGTTTGGCGTATAAATGATGAAACTCATCCACGCATCACCAGACCTCCGGGGAGGAAACGGTTTTGTTTTCAGCATTTACTCGGGATGAAAAGAAACTGTTTCTTTTTGTTGCGGTGATTCTTGGTCTTGGCGGCGCAACGGTGCAACACTTGGACTGGAAGAGCCGAACGGACATCTTTACAGCGGGCGCCCCGCCGGCGGCCGCTACCACACAAACAGTCATCGCACAGACCAGGAATTCACTGCCCGATGGCGTGACAAGTTCCGGACTGATTGATTTGAACACGGCGGCGGTTGAGGTTCTCGACAGTTTGCCGGGCATCGGTCCGGCAAAAGCGGCAGCGATTGTCAATTATCGCGCTGAGCACGGAGGTTTTCGGAGTGTGCAGGAATTGGCGAACGTCAAAGGTATCAGTGCGGCCATGGCAGGACAGCTTGCTCCACGGTTGTTCGCCGGCAACGTGTTGCCGGAAAAAAGTCTGATGGTCGCGGCGCAACCCGCCCAGTATCCGCAGGCTGTGCAGGGACGCATACAGCCGGCAGCGCCTTTGCCCGCGAATCGTGTCGCATCCCCGGTTCAGACCGGCATGGTGAACATCAACACGGCAACCGCTGATCAACTCGCCACGTTGAAGCACATTGGTCCCAAGCTTGCCCAGAATATCATCGAATATCGGTCGTTGCATGGGGCGTTTCCCGCTGTTGAGGCGCTGGATGCGGTGAAGGGCATTGGCCCGCACATCATCGAAGAGAATCGCGGTCGTATGACTGTGCGATGAATGAGCGGAGTCACAGCGCGATGATCGATCCATGATCAGATGTAGAATCGGGGAAGGCGTTTCCCCACACGGGTTGTCATCTCATAACCAATCGTGCCAATTGCCGACGCCACGGTCTCCGCAGGCAGAACAGCATAGTTTGAAACGCCGAATGCGAGAACCTCGTCGCCGATGGACACATCGGGGATGCCGGTGACATCGAGGAGTGTCTGGTCCATGCAGACCCTCCCGACGACCGCGGCCGGCCTGCCGCGCACCATCATGACAGTCTTGTTGCTTGCGTGGCGCGGGTATCCATCCGCATATCCCAGAGCAATTGTCGCTATTTGCGAGACCCGGCTGGTGATGTGAGTGTGCCCATAGCTGAGAGCCGTGCCGGGCGGGACGTTTTTGAGATAGACGATCCGTGTTTTCATCGACATCGCGGGCTTTAATGCCAGGCGTTTTTCGACCTCGGCGTTTGGATATTGACCGTAAAGGGCAATGCCGCAGCGTACCGCGTCAAAATGCGCTTCAGGGTAATCCATCGTTGCCGAGGAATTGGCGGTGTGGAAATATTTGACGCTGATTCCGGCTGAAGCGATTGATTCACACACTGCCTTGAATGTCTTGATTTGCCCAAGAGTCATCGGGCGCGATCTCATGTCGGTGCACGGAAGGTGGCTCATGACGCCCTCCAGTTCCAATTGTGGCATGGCTATGATTGATCGCGCCATTTCAACCGCGCTTTCGGGTTGTACGCCAAGACGCCCCATGCCGATGTCAACCTTCAGATGCACACGGATTTTCCTGCCATTTTTCAGCGAGGCCGAAGCGAGAGCCTCGATATGTTCCCGGGCGCAGACGGAGATTGAGGCGTTGGCGGCGATGACAGCGTCGGCTTGTGGAGGCAATGGGGGAGTGAAGACCATGAGCGGCGTCGTGATGCCTGTCCGGCGCAGTTCCAGCGCCTCCTCAACGCGCGCCACGCACATCATCGTGCTTTCTTCCTTTTCAAGCGCGCGGGCAACCTCCACAGCCCCATGACCATAGGCATCGGCCTTGACAACGGGGAACATTCGCGCGGGAGGACGAAGCAGACCGCACAGCAGGCGGTGGTTGTGGCGCACCGCTTCAAGATCGATCTCAAGCCAGGACAAGCAGCCCTCTCTGGCCATATGGAAAGGTTCACTCATCATCAACAAGGATGTCTTTGTTATTAACAAGATAGACACCGCCGGAAATGACAGTCAGCATTACGATTATGGCGAGAATCAGGAGAAACAGGCCACGAACATAGGGATAGATAAAACCTGCATTAATGCCGCAGAGCGTGAGCGTGTCATGAAGACAGAGCAGCGAGAGCACAGTGATGATGCCGGCCAGTTGCCATGCTGTTTTATGTTTGCCCCATCTATCGGCTTGGATGATGCGTCCGCGCGTCATGGCGAGTTGTCTCAGACCGGTCACAAGAAATTCGCGCGCAAGGATGACGATGATTGCCCATGCGGGGAAGATCGGATGTCCTGAGGGGCCGCGCAACTGCACAAAGGCCACGAATGCGGACATTGTGAGCAGTTTGTCGGCAAGCGGGTCAAGAAGGCGCCCGAAATTCGTGATCATGCGCTTCTCCCTCGCCAGCTTGCCGTCATAATAATCTGTGAGAGCCGCGCCTATGAAGACGACAAGCGCACACCACCGTGACACGGTAATGACAAGCAGGTCCGACGTCATATTTTCCATAAAGAGAAAAACAAGAAACAACGGAATCACCGCAATCCGGCTCAATGTCAGCTTGTTGGCGAGGTTCATGGTATTATTAAAATTGCGGGCATTTTCACGAGCAAATGCATGAGTTTATTGATTTACGAATCAAACGGATGCTTGAACTTCAAACATGAAATATGAAATTCATCGTGAAGCGGTTTATTTCAATGTTCCATGAAAGAAGCCAATGCGTCATTGGATGAGGAAAATTCTGCCTGTGCCTGAAAAAGTTGGCACGGGCTTTTATCTTCAATATTTGCTGTTCAAGCATGTCTTTCGCATCAACAGCGGCGTGCCATGGCCTGTGCATTTCACATCGCGGGTGGCATCGCCTGAAAATGTGCGCTTGGGCCGGTGCACGTATCCTGGCGATATGCCATCGTGTTACATTCAGGCGGTCAACGGAATTGAAATCGGCGATTATTCCATCTTCGGTCCTGGTGTGGGACTCATCAGCGCCAACCATGATCCTGAAAATCTTGACCGCCACTTGCCATGCGGTCCCATACGCATCGGACGATTTTGCTGGATCGGAATGAACGCCGTCATATTGCCCAGTATCGAGCTGGGCGATCACACGATTGTCGGCGCGGGCAGCGTGGTCACGCGGAGTTTTCCGGAGGGTTATTGCCTGATTGCGGGAAATCCGGCGCGTTTGATAAGGAAGACCAGCGCATGAAATTCAGCTTCACATTTCACATCCATCATTTCACAAGAAAGTCTCTGATGGTTTTTCCGATTTTCAGGAAAGTTCCGCTATAATGTTCCGTCTGAAAATGCATCTGGAGCCTCGGATTGAAGCCTTCCTTAAAGCGGGAGATTGACGGGACATTTGCGCCGACAAAATCGAGGACATTCCATTCCCGGCCTGCATACATTTTCACAATCTCCCAGATGAGCAGTGAGTTGACGCCCGTGTGCAGATACTCGCCATCAGTGGATGCGAGCGCATAATAAAGCGTTTGCTGGAATTTCAGCAGCACGATGTACGACGCCAGTTTGTTGTCGATGTGCGCGCAAATGATATCGCGCATGTCACGCAAATGCTCGCTTGTGGTGATCTGCAAAAACATTTCACGGCTTACCGGGCATTCTCCGCCATGACGCCTGAATGTGCCCGCGAAGATGTCGTAAGCAAGCATCGGATCGAAGTTGTCGGTGATGTCGAAATGCTCCAACTCGGCTTTCTTGATCTGCCGCCGGACACTGCCATCGAAACGTTGCCAGATTTCGTCGGCGTGCAGTCTTAAATTCAAGTAATATGTGAAACGGGGCACCAGTTTGCAACCGGCCTGTATCAGAGGACGCATGTCATCGAGGTGGGGCGGATTGACAAGATTCAGATAGTGAAAATGCCCGGACATCCATCCGATGAGCGCCGTGATGACTTCGGTCTCGCGCGACACCTGGTCGCTGATTTTTTCCCCAGCGGGCGGTTCGAGAATGAAACCTGCATAAGGAGTGACCAAGGGTGTCACCGCGGTAAGCGTCCCAAGGCGTTCGCGTTCCAGCGCCACGCATCCGCCGGCCAGGTTGTGCTTGTCGAAGCAGCTGATCAGGAGCAGGCGTGATGGAACATAAGATGCGTCGATGACAGATTTCCACACAGATGTGTGGAAGAGGGTGCCTTGGGGGGAAGTTTCCACAAATTCATCCCAAGTGTCGTATTCATGCGGCTCGATGAGTCTGACAGTCAATTCCGTCATGGGCGTTTTCTGCTCATATCGCTGAGGGATGATTGAGCCGACGAACAGATGCTGTCAACTGATCATAAACGCTGATATAGCGGTCGGTCATAAGCCCCAAACTGAAGAATTCGACCACGCGTTTTCTTGCTGCCTGTCCAAGATCGTGGCGATATTGTTGATCCTCCGCGAGATTTCCCAGTTTGATCGACAAATCATCGGATGATCCGGGGGAGAAAAGCAATCCGCATTCTCCATCTCTGACAATCTCCGGGAGTCCGCCTATGTTGCTTGCCACGACGGGGACGGCGCAGCTCATGGCCTCTGCGGCGGCAAGTCCGAATGATTCGCTGATGGAAGGCTGGATGAAAATGTCACATGCCGCCAGCGCGCAACCCATGTCCTTACGCCATCCGGGCAGAACGAAGCGGTTTTTGAGCGCGGAATGTGTGATGGCATCTTCGAGTCCGCGTTGTTCGGGCCCCTCTCCCCAGATCACAAAACGCAATTGTGGAATGTGCTTTGCCAGCTTTGCGGCGGCTTGTATCATGGACATGTGCCCCTTGATGGTGCGCAGATTGCCCGCCGCGCCTGCGAGCAGTACGGCGTCGGGATTATCCCCGGGAAACAACCCGCTCAATACTTCCCTGCGATGTGATTTCAGCGAAGGCGAAAAAAGATCCGTATTCACGCCATTGGGAATCACTTGGACCAAGTCCGGGGGCAATTTGTGGCGCAGCAGAGTGTTGCGGCTTTCTTGTGAAACGGTGACCAGGGCGCGGGCTGGTTCGACCGCGAACCGGAACGCATGCGGTATGAAGAGCCCGGCAACGCGGCCGCCTTCCGCCCATTCATGGACGCCGTGTTGGGTGACCAGCAGCGAGCATCCGCGGTTCCATCGTGCGAGCAGTCCGCCGGCGAGAGTCGGCCTCATCAGCATCACATGCAGAATATCCGGCCTATACTTTTTGATAGCGCGGTCAAGCCGCCTTATGGCAGTCCAGTCAAAAAAAGAGCGCATTCCAATTACGGATGATGGCCCAACGCGATCGGAAATCTCGCGCTGGAATGTTCCCCCGCGTGAAAGCGCCATGACCCGGCATTCATAACGCCCCGAATTGCGTGCGGCATTGCCGATTTCGGTCATCAGACGGGTTGGCGCATCAGGTTCGAAGGCATTGACAAGATATAGGATCCGGTTCATCCGGCGCCTGCCCTGTTGATCTCCCTGCCAAGGTCAATTCCATATTTTTTGATGCGTTTGCGCAGAGTGTTTCTTGTGATTCCGAGAAAGCGCGCGGCATGCGACTGGTTGCCTGAACAATATTCGAGGGCGCGCCGAACGAGCCGGCTCTCGATGACATCGAAAGCATCATAATGCCCGGGCAGGGGCTGGCGCTTGGCGATTTCATCGAAGAGCGCATCGAAGGCGCTGTCGTCAGCAAGAGGCAGCAGAACATTTCTTGTTGTGTCATCATCATCGGAACATGATCCAATGGCGAGATCAGATGACTTGATGCGGTTGCCTTGAATGCGGACAAGCGCGCCTTTGATCATATGTTTAAGCTCGCGCACATTGCCGGGGAAGGAATACCGCGTGAGCGCATTCAGGGCATCGTCGCAAAGCATGATCTTTCCCAAGCCAAGCTCGTCGCAGTAACGCATGATGAAGTATTCGGCAAGAGCTGGTATGTCTGAGCGCCGCTCTCGCAACGGCGGCAATTGAATCTGGCCGGCACAAAGTCGGTCATGCAATCCAGTCCGAAATTCCCCCGATGCGCAGAGCACGCCAAGGTTTCTGCTCGTCGTGGCAAAGGGGCGCACGTCAACTCTGACAGATGAGCCACCGCTTGTTGATGCAATCCCTCCATTTTCCAGGAAGGTGATTAGTTGATCCTGAAGCGCGAAGGGCATCTCGGATATTTCGTTGAGCAGAACGATTCCACCGTCACAAAATTCCAAACGCCCGGGTTTGCCCGTTTGAACACCGCTTGGCGACATTGTGTGCGAGCCGATGAGGCTGTCATGGAGAACGGCTTTAAGAATTGTTGCGCAGTTGAGGGCGATAAACGGCTTTTGTTTGCGGCGGCTGTGCTGATAGATGGCGCGCGCGGCCAGTTGCCTGCCGGTTCCTCTTTCCCCTGTGATCAGGACAGGCTGATCGCTTGCCGCGAGAGTCACGATTTGCCTGCACACCTGCTTCATCGGGTTGCTTCGACAGATGATGATCTCCGCGTGAGCATCCTTGCAGTCTTGGGATTCGCAGGCAACGATCTGACGCATATTCCTGCTGGCCTTGACCGCGGATCGCACAACAGATCGAAGTCTGCCAATGTCAAATGGTTTTGTGACATAATCGAATGCCCCAGCTTTCAGGGCTTCGAGCGTGCTCTGCGTCGATGCGTAAGCTGTCATAAAGATGACCGGTATGCGCGGATCGATGCTGCGGATATCGCGCATCACAGCGATGACGTCCTGGCCGGGCATGTGGATATCCATTACGATGACATCGGGATTTTCAGCGTTTGTGATTTCGAGTGTCTTCTCGCCGGTCAAGGCTTCGAGCAGGATGAAATCCGAACTGCTGAATACCCGGCGGAATGAGTAAATCACGCCAACATCATTATCGACCACAAGCAACCTGGTTTTGTGCGCTGTCATGGTCCTAACGGTTGATCAATGGGAATTTGAACAGTGAAAGAGGAACCTTTTTCCAGCGAGCTTTTCACGCTCATGGCGCCGCCATAACGGTCAAGCAATCTGTGCGCGACGAATAATTCCAACCCCATTCCTTCCCGCTGCGGCGGGCGCGCGGTCGTGAGTGGGGCGAAGAGTTGTGAAAGCAGTTCGGGGTCGATTTCAGCGCCTGTATCCCGAATGGTCACGGAAATGGATTGCTTAACGGCTGAGTCCAGAAGCCTGCCGGATCGCCCGCTTTTCTGTGCGGGTTGCTGAGTGACTGATGATATCGCGTTGCCCGGTTGGGTTTTGATGGTGAGCACGCCGCCGTTTGGCATGGCCTGAATCGAGTTGAGAATGATGCTGATGAAAATCTGGCAGAACTCACCACGGTCGCCAAGGATTTGCGGCAGGCTGGAATCGAGCCGGCGGCGAACCAAAATCTGGCGCGCGGCGAGTTGGTGATTAACAAGAAAGACCAGATCGTCCAGCAGATGATTGATGTCTATTCTCTCTGGGCGCGGCGTTCCCCGCTCTTTTGTGAAACTCATCAACCGCAACACGAAGTTCTCTATGTGTTCCAATTTCTGCGATATCATATCGAGGTCGTGCTCGCGCGACTTTGGCACGGCTTTGTCCTCGCGCAGGGAGTGAATGAGCATGGATATAACGGTGAGCGGATTGCGGATTTCGCGCGCGATTTCCGCGCTGAGGATGCCAAGAGTCGCAAGGCGGTCATTCTGCCGGATATCCTCCTCGGCGCGAAGCGCGCGTTCGTAACGCTGGGCGTTTTCAATGCCGATACCGCATAGTGAGGCAAAACCGTTCAGCAGGCGCAATTCCTCCGATTCGAAACGTCTTGGCTTATCGGTATACATGTTGAGTATTCCGATGAGCCTTTCCTGGAAGTAGATGGGGAGGGAGAGCAGGGTTGTGGCTTCGATATTTTTGCGTTTCAATCCGCATTCGGATTTGGGCGCCGGGCGGACATTGAAAACTGGAACGGGTTGCTGGCGCGCGGCGTTATCCGAGCCCAAGACAGACGTTGAAGCCGGATACACTCGTTGCGCGTAACAGCCGGTCTCGCTGGCGGCAGCGCTGAGAACAAGCTCGCGCCGTTCATTAAGAACCAGCAATGAACACTGCTTGACTTCCATCAGACTGAGCACCGCGCGCGTGATTCTTTTGAGCAGATCAGGCAGAGGATCGGCCGATATGAGCGCATGGCTGACCTCGAAAAGGGCTTCGAGACGGCGGCTTTCCTGCGACAAACGTTCATAAATCCGCGATGTTTGAATCACCCGCGCCGCCTGGCTGGCAACCGCCGCGAGAAGACGTTCATCATCTTCGGAGAACGCGCCGACGCAGTTTGAATCGACATTGAGCACGCCGATGGTTTTGCGCTCGTAACGCAATGGCACGGCCAATTCACTGCGCACATCCTCCCTGAGTGCTATATAGCAGGGTGATTGGCTTACATCATCCACGCGCAATGGCCGTCCTGTTTTCGCAACCCGCCCGGTCACTCCTTCACCAACGCGCATTTGGACGTGATCCGTGTTAAGCTGCCCGGCGCCCAATGCAAAAACAACATTCAACATCTCTCCCTGTGGATCAATCAATTGGATGGAGCCGCTGGTGGCATGCATTTCGCGCATTGCTTCACGCAGAATTCGCCGCAACAGCGTCTGCGAATTTGTTGAGGAGTTGATAAAATCGGAAATTTTATAGATGACTTTCAGTTTTCGATAACGGGCAGACAAGGAGTTTCGGGGCATGATGTTTTATCCGATTTTATGAATCATAATAATATGCCATGTTGGTAAAAAAACACCAGATATGGTCTATATTCCCGGTTGATGTCAATAATATCGACACACATAAAACTGTATGCCATCATGTGATGATTGCATGTAAGCCATTTGAGTGCAATTATTTATTGCCATTCAAGACGATATCAAACAATGAAATAATCGCATTTGCTCGTTAATCCAACCTTGATTGTCTGTCAGTTTGGGAAGGCATGATTGCGCAAATTATGTGCTGTGTTTTCATATTTCGTTGCTTCACGATGTTTTTTATCTGACATATTCGATCAATAGGAGATCGTTGGATAATGCGTTTTGATTATCTGCGGTTAGTTGTCGCAGCGATGATGCTTTTCAACCTTTGCACGGTTTGGGCGAACGGGGAGCAGGAAGAGGAATCGTTCACGGATGCCGATCCGACCACCCAGCCGCTTCAGTATTGGAAAGACGCTTCCTTGCGCAAGTATTTCAGCGCGGCCCCATGGCTGAAAGACATCAAGATCAGCGGGTATATCGCGCAAAGCTTCACCGTAAACGGCAACAAACCCGACAACTTCACAAACACCTACCGGGTGTTTGACTATAAGGATCGCCGATACATGTTCAACGTGTTCCAGATTGCCGTATCGAAGGAAGCGACGGAGGATTCACGCTGGGGCTTTGGGAC
>JAPLSQ010000004.1 GCA_026398535.1 Candidatus Sumerlaeota bacterium
AGTTGGATTTCGCGCCGCAATATGATTATATGGTCGTCAATAACGATCTCGATCAGACGATCACGATCATCCGCGGAATTGTTGACGCCGAACGTCATTCCAGCCGCCGCCAGATTATTCAGATGACCGCTGAGGATTGAGGGGCATGGATCACAAGGCCTTTTCGCGCAGGATTGACAGGTTGCGTCTGGCAATGGCACGCGAACAGCTGGACGCATTTCTGATACATGACCGCAACAATACGGCTTATTTTTCGGGATTCAAAGGCACGAGCTCCATCATCGTAATCAGCGAATCGGCCGCCCTGTTTTTTACGGATTTCCGCTACATTCAGCAGGCGGGCGAGGAAATGCGCGGCTTTGATGTGCGTCTGATGACACAGGGCGGCGCCACCGAGCTTGCCGCGGCGCTCAAGCAACTCAAGCCGCATTGCATCGGGTTTGAAGGCGCCATCAACTATACGCAATATCTTCAGTTCAAGTGCGCAGCAGCGCGCGCCAAGATGGTTGAATCAGGCACGATGCCCGCAACGCTTCGGTCGGTCAAAGAACCCTGGGAAATTGAGATTATGGCGGCAAACCAGCGTCTCAATGAGCGGATTTTTCAATGGGCAACACGCTCTCTAAAGCCGGGCATGACTGAACGGCGTCTGCAAAAGGGCATTCGCATTCGAATGTTGGATGCGGGTTGCGAAGAATCCTTTGACACGATCGCCGCCTCAGGCGCCAACTCTGCGCATCCTCATGCGCATGTCACGGCGCGCCGCATCCGCAAGGCTGATTTGTTGATGATCGACATGGGCGTGAAGCGGGACGGCTACAACAGCGATCTCACGCGCACAGTTGCGGTGGAATGCGCGAGTCCGCGGGCGCGCGCGATATTTGACATCGTGCTGGAAGCACAGGAACGCGCCCTAGCGGCCGTGCGCCCTGGCGCTGTCTGCCGTGATGTTGATGCGGTGGCAAGATCGTTTATTGCCTCAGCAGGTTATGGGGAGTATTTTGGTCATGGTCTTGGCCATGGGGTCGGTCTCGACATTCATGAGTATCCGCGTCTGAATCCGCGCAGTACGGTTGTGCTGGAAGAAGGCATGACCATCACCATCGAACCGGGCATCTACATCCCCGGTTTTGGCGGAGTGCGTATCGAGGACCTTGTGGTTGTTATAGGGGATGGTTACCGCAACCTGACGAAAACAGGCAAGCGATTGCGCTTTGTTGGCAGATGAAAGCCAATCCGTTAAGGATTTCCCGTCAGAGATCGAGGGCAGACTCAATTTTGCTCATGAGCGGCTGAAGGGTTTCCATGCGGAAATTGAAGCGCAGACCGGCTGTTATGAAAATATCCGGCAACGGCTTTGATCCGCCAAGCTTGAGGCCGACACGGTAGCCTTCGATGGCGGCTTGGGGATTGTCGAGATAGCGCTCCCATAGCTGAAGGGCGCCAAGCTGTGCGATTCCATATTCTATGTAATAGAGCGGGACACAGAAAAAGTGCATCTTGGCATACCACGAACATGCGCGCCATTCGGGGAGTTCGCTCCAGTCGAGGTCGTCGCCAAAGCGTTCATCGAGGGTGATCCACCGGGCTTCGCGTTCGGCCCGGCTGTGTCCGGGATTGGCGTAGATCCAGTGCTGGAAGGCATCGACGCGGGCAATCCATGGGAGGAGGAGGATAATGTCCTCGAGATGCATCCTGCGGGCGCGCGCGGCGGATCCGGGATCGTAGAACGCGTCGAGTTTCTCGTATGCCATCATTTCCATTCCCATCGAGCCGACTTCGGCAAACTCGATGGGGGCACTTCGATACGAGAATAATGGTTCGTATCGTGTGGCAAGGGCATGGAACGCATGGCCGCCTTCGTGAAAAAGGGTGAACAGGTCCTGGTTGCGGTCGGCCGCGTTCATGAAGATGAATGGCTGACGGGTCTCGTCAAGAGTGATCTGGTAGCCGCCGGGTGCTTTGCCTTTGCGGCTTTCAAGGTCGAGGAGATGGCGCTCACGCAGGATGGCGAACTCAGCCTCAAACAGGGGCGATATGGCTGCAAAGATGCGCACTACACCCTGTTCGAGTTCGGCTGCGTTGCTGAATGGTCGCAGGGGTGGGAGACCTAAAGGGTCGGCGTCGAGGTCCCATGGGGCAAGCTTGGGCAGCCCCAGTCCGCTTTTGCGTCGCTCGCGGAGTTTGCGCTGCAAAGGCATGACGGCCTTTTCGATGGCTTCGTGGAATGACAGACAGTCCTGCGCTGTGTAATCAAAACGACCGAGCCGCCGAAACTGGTATTCGATGAAATTTGGGAAACCCGCATGATGTGCCATTCGATCGCGCAGTGAGATCATCTCATCGAAAATGGATTCGATGGCCTGCCTGTCAGCGAGTTGTCGATTGGCGGCGGTCAGCCACGCGGCGCGGCGTTCGTTGCGGTCTGTTTCCTCAAGGTATCCTGTCAGTTGGGGTATGGTGTGCTCGCGTTGTTTGAAATTTGCGGTCATTTCGCCGCAGATTTTCTGGTATTGTTGCGAGAGTATCGCGTCGCGTGTCTGCAACGGCACATTTTCATCGCGGTAAATCGCGACCTCATTTTCACGGGCGCGGTTGAAAACGAAATATCTTTCGGCGGCAAGATCGCGGCGCCCTGGCGCATCAAGGTATTTCCGCGCCAGCGCGAAGTGCTCAGACTCGGTCTTCGGTGTGATGTTTTCGATGAAATGCAGATAGGCGCGCTCGATGGCTGGATCGTCTGTGTGGCATGTCATCTGGATATAACGCACCGCATGCTCCTCGCCAAGCGCTGACTGCAATTCAGACAGGTCGGCGAGCCATCGCTCGATATCGCGCAATGTGGACAAATCGCGTTCCCTCAGCAATTTGTAACAGGCGCCGATCTGTTCCCAGTCGCCAAGGTCGAGGTCTTCCGGCACAAATCGCCGCGGAAATTCATTGTGATCACGGTTCAAAGTTGTCTCGGTCATTTGGATCCTTCAGTTGGAATTGTTTTGCCGGGAAGCATGAAAATATAAGGGTGTGTGAGCGGTGGAATGATACGCGCCGCGGCAGAAACGCATGATCAATTGATTGATATGGTGGCGTTTGTGAGTGACTTCTCGCGCTCGCCGGGCACGCCGATCAGATTGAAACCGAGGAAAGAAAGGGATGTGCCAGGATTCCTGTTGCTCTCATCCAACTGGAACCATATCCGCGCCATCGGCGACAGCGCGATGGCACGGAACCGGATGGTCGCGATTTTGGCGCTGATGGGCACTGCAGTTTTCTGCCTGAATCCCATCTCGTATTTGATTTCGCCGGTTGCGTTGTAGGCGATGTTGCGGATGTGGAAATCGAATGGCAGATTGTCGTGTGAGTCAGCATCGGCGATATTTAAATCTTTGGTGATCCAATTGCCTTCATCCTCGTCGATCACCTGCAGGATTTTGGGGTCGAAACGGATCAGCAGGCACACGCGGTCGATCTCAATCCGCTTTGGATTTGAATAGAGGACATCAACAAAAAATTCCTCGCCGACTCGGACGGACGATGCGTGAGAATTGAGCGAGAGTGTAATACCCCCTTCAGCCGCGCCATCGCTGATTTGTTTTGCCAGCGCCATCCCCCCAAGCGCAACTTCTTCCCGTTCGCTGGTGTCATCATCCGGAGAATTGTCCGTCATGACAGTGACATTCGCGTTAAGCAGACCGGCATTATCAGATAATTCCAATTCGCCGGTCTCCTGATTCTGTGATTGAAGGATGTTGCTGTCGTTATCCAGAAGCAGGCTTGGCATATCAGGCGTGTTCAGAAAAACCAGCGGTGATTGTGATGCCGGGGCGATCGTCTGCCACTTGATCTTGAAGGGAGAAAAAAGCTCCTGTTTGAACGGATCGGAGAAATCGGCGCTGTAGCAGATGATGCCATGCGCCGGGTCGACATCCGCCCGGGACGGCGCCGACAGGAACGGCAGGATCACGGAGTCATCGATGCCGAGGGGCTTGATGGCCGCGGGATCGTATTTGATGTTCAGTCGGATTTTTTCGAGGCCGGCGCGCTTGCCGTTGCGCACCATGATGCGTGTGTCAAGGTTTTCGCCTTTTTTCACGAGCATGTTCATGGTGGGCGCCTGTCCCATCTGTTCTATATACACGACGTTGGCGGTCGGGTCAGGCTTCATCTTGAACTCGACGGTTGTTGCGGCGGGCTGATTTGTTCCCCCTGCGCCCTTTTTCTTGTCGGGCTGTTTCCCTTTTGCTGTTGCCTGTTTGCCGGATTGCGCCGAAGTCGCGCCCCGGGTGCCCGGCTGATTGCTGTTCTTATTGCGGGACTGGTCGCGCTTTTTTTGCTCGCGATTGCGTGTCGAGTCGGTCTTGTCATTCGTGCTGCGAGAGCTACGTTTGCTGCGGGATTCGAATGCGGACTTGTTGGCGTCCGTGGTGAAACCAGTACTGTTGCTGCTACTCGAGGATGATTGGGCCGACGCGCTGCTTGGGGTGGCGAGGGCGATGGCCATAAATGCCAGCGCCGCCAATTTCCCGCTATATTTGATAAATGTTGGCAATTCCCACTCGTTTGTTTCCCGTACGCCCGTAAATCGCAATTTCAGCCGCGAGATCAAGATATGCCTCACATTCATATGTATTGAATTCTGATGTTGACACAGGACGATGATATGCAACCAAATTTCACTAAATAATATAATACCAACCTCTCACGTCATAAAATCATCATGTGACCAGTGGATGATGATGGAATTATACTATTTTCATGAACAATGCGATGATGGAAAAAAAGATTCAGAGCAAGGATCAGCGTCGAACGTGAGGGTTGTATATTATACGCCTGATTATCAGGTGGTGTTGACAAGGCGTTGCGCCTATGTCTGCGGGTATTGCAATTTTACCAACACGCCGTCACCTCTGCCTGCCTCGCGCAAGCAGTTCAGGCAATGGTTGCGCACGGCATCTCGCCTGGGCGCCCGCCAGGTCACGCTGACGGCGGGAGAGGGCATCACAGGACAACCCGAAATTGTAAGCACGACTCGCTATTACGGTTTTGAGGGCTGGTATGACTATATCTGCTGCCTTTGCCGTCTTGTTCTGGAGCACAATGGACGAGAACCGCTTTATCCGCAGATAGACATCGGATCCATCCCGTTTGCTGACTTGCTGAAGATGCGGCCGTATTCTCCGTTGATCAAGTTGATGACTCACTCTGCCGACGATTCCTTGCAGGATAAGCCAGCCCATGCGAAGGCCCCGCACAAGACCTTTCGCCAAAGGCTTGCCGCGCTTGAGGATGCCGGACAGGTTGGCATGCGTGTGGCCACGGGGATAATGATTGGGATTGGTGAAAATCCCGACAGTTGGACGCGCGCGGCCGAAGCGGTATCGAAATCCCATCATCGCCATGGCAACATTGAGCATTTCATAATCAAGCCATTTCAACCGATGCGATTTTCCGCAATGGGCAATTTGCCTCCCGCAAGCGATGAAGCTTTGCTTTCAGCCATCAGAGCCGTCCGCGATCATCTCGACACGCGCATTCCATTGGTCGCGGATTTGCAGGACCGATTGCATCTTGTGCCGGCAGCCATGAACGAAGGCATGGACGATCTTGGGGACTTGCGCATCGGAAGCACAGAACACATCAATTTTGATCTGCCGTCGGCTCTTGATGCCGTCAAGCAAAGCACAACCAAGGCGGGAATCCAGATTTGTGAACGCAAACTGCCTGTCTCCAGAACTCCCTGTCGTAAATCCGTTTTGCCCGGCGCCTGCCCGAATGGTTATGACAACGGCCAGGGAAAGTTGGCGTTGTCACCCGCCAGCGGCAATATTTGTTTGTAGCGCATAAGAATTCGCAGCGGGCATATACCATTTCAATCCAAACAGGATCACATTGACCATGCTGGATACGCCGCTGATGATTGGGGGGCAGGCTGTCATCGAGGGGGTGATGATGCGAGGCCCGCAGGGATATGCCATTTCCGTAAGGAAAAATGATGGAACAATTACCACCGCCGTGACACCTCTCCAGCCCCTCACGAAAAGAATTCCATCATTAAACATCCCCGTTTTGCGTGGCGCGGCGTCGCTGATTGAAATGCTTACGGTTGGCATCAAATCGCTGGAGTTTTCCGCAAATGAATTCGAGGAGGACAACGGCAGTGAAAAAGACAAGAAGGCGCCGAATGCCAAACAATCACGGTTCGCGCTTGCCGTAACGATTATCATCAGCGTTCTCATCGGCATTCTGTTGTTTGTTGTCGCGCCCAACCTTGCGACACATTTTGCCGGCAAGCTGACCGGGCAGTCAACACGTCCGTTGCTTGAGGAAAAGGCTCCGGTGGTTTACAATCTTATTTCGGGCGCCATACGAGTGTTCATTATTGTCGGCTACATCTGGGTGATTTCGCTGATGAATGATGTCAGGCGACTATTCAGTTACCACGGCGCCGAGCACAAAACGGTAAGCGCCTTTGAAGCCGGACAAGAGTTGACGGTTGACAATGTCAGGCCCCATTCCACGCTTCATCCGCGCTGCGGCACGACATTTATCGCGATCGTGCTCATTATAAGTATCATCATATTCGCCTTTTTCGCGCGCGCGCTCGTGTTTGTGTGGCCCGGCTTCAGCGATCTCTCATTTCCCGCACGCAAAGCCATACTCATCACGGGACACATTCTAATCATGCCTGTGGTGGCGGGCGTCTGCTTCGAGCTGTTGCGCCTTGGCGCCAAATATGGCGGCAATTTCATGATGCGAGCGTTCATCACGCCCGGCTTCTGGTTCCAGCGCCTGACAACCCGCGAACCTGACGATTCCATGCTCGAAGTTGCCATCACCGCGCTGAAATCCGCCCTGGCGATCGGGCATGCTCCAGAGGGAAATCAGGCAACCGATGGATGATCCGGAGACCGCACTCCCGGAACACTTCATCTTGACACATCCAACAGCTTACCGAATATCTTTTCAATTCACATCACACCTAAAAAAGAAAGCAACCTCACCACATATGATACCGTTCATAGATCTTGCCAAGATGCACGAAAATATCATAGAGGAATACCTCGAGGAATTGCGCGGGCTGTTCAAGCGGTGCGATTTCATGGGCACAACATCGCATGCGGCTTCGGCGTTCGAAGACGCCTGCGCCGATTATCTCGGCGTGAAATACGCGCTGGGCGTGGCTTCGGGCACGGATGCTCTTCTGCTGGCGCTCAGGGCGCTTGACATAAAATCCGGCGACGAGGTGATCGTTCCCGCGTTCGGTTTCATCGCCACTGCCGATGTCGTGCTGCGGCTGGGCGCACGCCCTGTTTTTGTCGATATTGATCCTGTGACTTATAATATTGATCCTGCGCTCATCGAAGAGGCTGTTACCGACCGCACACGCGCCATCATTCCTGTGCACCTCTACGGCCAAGCCTGTGATATGAGTGCCATCATGGAAATAGCGCAACGCCGTGGAATCGCTGTCATCGAGGATGTCGCGCAGTCCTTCGGGGCGGAGCATGGCGGGCGAAAAACGGGAACCATTGGCGCTTTGGGCGCCTTCAGTTTTTACCCGACGAAAAATCTCGGCGGTGCGGGAGATGGCGGTCTTGTAACGACAAATGATGAGGAAATTGCCGTCAAATTGCGCAAGTTCCGCGACCACGGCCGCGACACCAAGGGGGCGTTTGTGCTCATCGGATACAACAGCCGGCTTGACACGATACAGGCAATCTATCTTCACCTCAAGCTTCCCGAGCTGAATGACAACTTGATGGATCGCATTGAAAACGCGCGTTTTTATAATGAGCATTTCAAGGACACGAATATCATCACCCCACCCGTTCCGGATGACATGAGCCACACATTCAACCTTTATACCATGCGAGTGCGGGAACGCGACCAACTGAAAAACCATCTGAAAAAGAAGGGCGTTCAGAGCGCGGTCTACTATCGTGAAGCCATGCATATGATGCCGGCGTTGCAAAGTCTTGGGCTGGGACTTGGAGCCTTTCCGCAAGCGGAAAAAGCTGCCGGCGAGGTTATATCGTTGCCTGTCTGGCCGGGATTGAAAAAGCGCGAGATCGAGCATGTGGTGGCTGCTGTTCTTGAGTTTGTCGGCAATAGTGCCGGCGCCTGATTCAGACCAGCGACAAGCAATCGTGCGCGGCCGGGCGCTCAGGCATTTGATTTTCTTGCGATGACAAAGAGGTTGTCCATGTTGATGCGCCCTTTACTCAAGCGGTCGAGCATGATTGATGCGTGATGCCAGAGAGTCTTGGCGAATGTGCGTGGCATGCCGCCCCGGCCGGCAATGCTTTGGATCGGGCGCAGGTGTGTGAACCTGATGTCTGAGAAACCATTGCGTTTCACGAGCAAACGCATGGATGTTGGCGTATAGATGTGGCAATGATCGCGCGCCTCAAGGTAGTGCGTTTCGGGTCTCATGCCGAAAAACAACTTTTTCATGCGTGCCTTGTGGATTTGAATGGCGGCATTGGGTGTATGAATGAAAAGAAATCCCTTGGCGTTAAGAAGCTTGCTCAGGCCTGTGAGCAGGGAATCAGGAGATGGGATATGCTCGATCACGTCCCACAGGGTGATGATGTCAAAGCTGTTCGGCTTGAATGACGCCTTCTCGATTGTGGTGTTTTGTATGTTGTTCAGGCCAAGATGTGACTGTGCATATTCCACGGCGACTGTTGAAAGCTCACAGCCGTGGCATTCCCATGCAGGATAATCGGCCATGTGTTTCAGGAAAAAGCCAAGTCCGCACCCCGCGTCGAGTATCGTTCCTCCTCTGGCGCTCACAAAACGGAAACAGAAATCTTCATACATGGCGCCATGGCCTACGTTCCAGTATTCCATGTTTGCGCTTGCGGCGATGGGCTCGAATCCAAAATAACCGTCGTAATGATCTGCTTGTTTGTATGCTGACCATGCATGGCCACAGACAGAACATTGACGGATTTCAATGTCATGTTCAATGAAGACGACTATACTGGTTCCGGATTGGCATATTGTGCAATGATGATCCACGAGGTTGCGAATAAAACATGATGCAGGGCGAAAGGGAATTTAATCACATGACCGGAAAACGAAATCTGGAGTGACATACCAGACGCCATCGCTGTTGTCGCTTGTTGATCCATTGTGGCTGGCGCGGTTGTTTCTGGCTTCTTGGCCTTGGTATGCCGATCTGCAGTTGCTTGGCTTCGCCGTGTTTCCCCTGATCTTCACGATATGCACCCGTTTGCGCGACCGCGGATATGCGATGGCCAAGGCGTTGGGATTGATTCTGACGTGCTATCTGACCCTGCTGGTTGTCCACCTGTTGCCGCCCCTGCCTCTTGCCATTGGCTTCAAACGGGCGAGTGTTGCGGGACCGGCGGTATTTCTGGCAGTTCTCTCCGCCATTGCGCTGGCGCGGCGTTGGCGTGAATTCGCTGATTATTTCAGGAGGAATGCGCGAACCATTCTGATTTATGAAATGGTGTTTCTTGTCTCGTTTGTTTTCATGCTTGGCGTCCGCGCTGCGGTTCCCCAGATCACCTACCTCATCAGCGACTCGGCAGCGGAAAAGTTCACGGATTTTGCCATACTGAACGGATTGCTGGCATCGGATTATTACCCGCCTCACAGCACATGGGCTGGCGGCCTGACGATGAATTATTACTATTTTGGCCATTTTCTGTGGGCATGCATGATCAAATTGAACGGCATCCGGCCGGAGATCGGCTTCAACCTCGCACTGGCTTCAATTTTCGCCCTGGTGTGTGTGCAGTCGCTTGGTCTTGGTTACAATCTGACACGCCGCTGGGGATGGGCTTTCATGTCCATGTTCCTCATCGTGCTGGCAAGCAATGTGGACGGTTTCCTGCAACTTGTGGGATTGTTTTTTCAGCGGCGTGAGGAGATTCTCTTCGACCGTCCTTGGTACTTGGGTTATGATTTTTGGCGCAGTTCGCGTGCGGTCGAAAACACGATCAACGAGTTTCCGATGTTCAGTTTTGTGCTCGGCGACCTGCATGCGCATCTTTCATCGCTCATCATACTGCTTGCGGGACTTGGTCTTGCGCTCCAGATGCGCGCCAACGCACAAAAAGGACGCTCACTGCTGCGTTACGAAGTATCTCATGTGGGCGAATTGTTCCTGTGCTGTCTGATTGCAGGCGCGCTTTATGCCGCAAATTCATGGGATGCCGCAACCTATGGTCTGATTATTGCCCTTGTATTATGGACCTGTGCGACCGTCGGCCCGGCGGATGGTGAATTATGCGAAGCGGCCGGCGCCAGACAGAATCGCATCATGTCATCTGTGCTGCGCGCCGTCGAGGCGCTGTTGCTGTCGGCCGTGCTGGTCGTTGCCGGCACAAAAGTGCTCTTCGCTCCTTTTGACAGAAACTTCGAACCTCCGATAAAACCGCACATGATGGTTTCGGGCCGGTGGCCATTCATGGAAATCGCCGATTGGCCAATAAGGATTGTCAGCCCCGACAATCGCAGCAACACCATCGAATTCATGTCGCACTGGGCTCTGCTGCTGGCTGCGCCTTTGTGCCTTGCTCTCTGGCTGTTGTTGCGGCATCTTCGCGCAAAAAGAATTTCGGGCGGAAACACAGGCGCAAGCGATGAGAGATTTTGGGGAATCACCGCGTTATCGGCCGCGACCATCCTGTTGTTGCGCGTCGCATGGGCAAGTTGGGTTGCGGCAGTATGTTTTATTGCGGCATGCGCGTTGATCTGCCTTCTGATCCGGGGCATACGACAACCCGCAATAAGACTGCTGACGGCATTGTTGCTGGTGTTTTCAGTCGTGTCATGGTTTTGTGAACTCTTTTATCTTGATGACATTTATGACGGTCCCATTGAGCGGATCAACACCGTGTTCAAGCTGTATTATGGAATGTGGCCGGCCATGGCGCTTGCCTCGGTGCTGGCGCTCAGCCGCATCGTAAGATACGCCCCTCGGCACATACGGCGGCAGCGTGCGGCATGGATTACCGCAATAATGCTTCTCATCGGTGGTGTATATCCTGTGGTCGCGACGATGCAACGGGTGGGCGGGGGAGGCCCCAATCCGAAGGCCGTCTCAGCGCGCGATGCGCTTGATGGAATGAGATATTTGAAGCTCATGCATCCTGATGATTATGCGGCCATACAATGGATCAGGTCAAACATACCGGGTGGCGCCCGGTTGCTGGAGGCGGCGGGCACGCAATACACCTACAGCGGGCGAATTTCCACCAACACGGGGCGTTCTTCGCTGGCGGGTTGGCTTTATCATGAATGGGCATGGCGCAGCCGCAGCGATGAATGGACGGATGAGCGCGATCGCCGCACAACCGTGACAAGCACTATCTATGAATTGTCTGATGCAACGCAAGCACATGACCTGCTGACCGCGAATGGAATCGAGTATGTCATTGTCGGCGACCAGGAACACGGGAATTATCCTCTGCTCAATGAAGACAAGTTCGCGCTCATTTCGGACCCTGTGTTTAACAGCGGGGCAACGACCATTTACCGCGTGAAGGACAATGCCCGCAAGAATGCTCTGCGCCAGCCACAAATGTATCCGTCCGCGACGCGATAACCGCGCATGCATTCGATAGCG
The DNA here is from genome assembly GCA_026398535.1 of Candidatus Sumerlaeota bacterium. GTDB lineage: Bacteria > Sumerlaeota > Sumerlaeia > Sumerlaeales > Sumerlaeaceae > JAPLSQ01. Next base: position 11,603 of record JAPLSQ010000004.1, read on the forward strand.
CTTGACCCTTATGGCGCGTTTCATCAAACAAGTAACTCCATGTTCAATGCTGTTCATGCAGTCCGCAAAATCACATTTACGGCGCTGGTCGTAAGCATGGTGTTGCTGTGCGGTTGCACGCTGACACCCATGAGCAAAAGCTCCAACCGCAATCTCAACATGCAGGCAAGCGCTCTGCATCAGGTGCGCCAGGGCGAGACAATGGATTCGATAGCCCGCTCTTTTGGCGCCACTCCCGCTGAACTGGCCGCATGCAACAATCTACAAGCTGGCGCAAGTCTCGCGCCGGGCAATATTATCCGCATCCCGTCAAGGCATGTCGAAAATGGCTCGCCTGCGTCATTGGCATGGTGGAATCCCTTCGGGCAACTCGCGGGGACGAACCTCAGCGATGCCATCAAAGTGATTGGCAAGGCGGGCAGTCAGCGCTCCACCCAGGAGGAATCGCCGCCGATTCCGGCGCTTGCCCGCCGCGCGGGTGCGCAGCTTGCCCATACGCGCGCCTCGGATGAGGGAAGGGTGCGCGCCAATTTTGTCACGTATAATGTGTCAGCCTCTTATAACGAAAAGAGCCGTGAGGGATACAGTTGGCCGCTGATTGGCTGTGTGACCAGGCCGTTTGATGATGTGCTGAATCATCGGGGAATTGACATCAAGGCGCCGCCAGGCACGCCCATCCATGCGGCATCCGATGGGCGAGTCATCTATTCTGGTAACGAACTGTCGGGTTTCGGCAACATGGTCATCATCGATCATGGCGGGAATGTGGCCACCGTTTATGCCCATAACCGGTGCAATCTTGTGCGTCCCGGCATGATGGTCAAACGCGGCCAGACCATCGCCGAAGTCGGCCAGACTGGACGAGCCACATGCCCCCATCTGCATTTCGAGGTCCGCCATAGCGCCCAGGCGGTGGACCCTTACATGGTTCTGCCATGATCACGATCGAAACTCTGCTTGCACAGGCAATCGATCAGGAGGCCAGCGATCTCCATTTGACTCAGAAAGCCCCGCCGATTCTGCGCATCGATGGCGATCTCGAAATGCTGGACCTGCCGCCGATGACCGCGGATGACATGAAGCAACTCATCTACTCATTTCTCAGCGACGAGCAGAAAAGGATCTTTGAGCAAAAATGGGAGCTTGACCTGAGCCTTGAATACGCGGGCATTGGACGTTTCCGCGTCAATATTCATAAACAGCGGGGAGCCATTGAGGGCGCATTCCGCGTGGTTCACGAAGACATTAAGGAACTGCGCCAGCTTGGCATTCCGCCTGTCGCCGAGGAAATTGCGCGACGCCATAACGGCCTTATCCTGGTCACCGGCCCCACCGGCAGCGGCAAAACAACGACGCTGGCGGCAATGATCCAGCAGATCAACAACGAACAGCGCCGGATGATCATCACCGTTGAGGATCCGATCGAATACATCCACAAGAACCGCAAATCCATCGTGAAACAGCGCGAGGTGACCTGCGACACGCACAGTTTCGGCGACGCCCTGCGCCATGTCCTGCGGCAGGATCCCGACGTGGTGGTCATCGGCGAAATGCGCGATCTCGAAACCATCAGCACCGCCCTGACGGCCGCGGAAACCGGGCATCTCGTGCTTGCGACGCTTCACACGCCCGACGCGATTGGGACGGTTGACCGCATCATCGATGTCTTTCCCCCCCATCAGCAACAACAAGTGCGCATCCAGTTCGCGAACACCATTCGGGCCATCATTGCCCAACAGCTTCTGCCGATACCAGGGCAACGTGGCCGCGTTCCAGCCGTCGAAATCATGATCGCCAATGTCGCGGCGCGGAACATCATCCGCAATGCCAAGACAGAGCAACTTTACACGCTGCTCCAGACCAATTATGACATCGGGATGACCACGATGGACAAATCACTAAAGACCCTTTACCAGAAGGGACTGATCTCGTACGATGATGCCATTTCCCGTAGCAAATTTCCCGAGGCCTTCGGCTCTGTCTGACATCATTGAGCGCTGGGGCACGAAAAAGCTGACCAGCATGCGCGCTGTGCCGCCGATTATTCCCCAAGTGAGTTATATCGGTTGAACCATGCCCTTTGATCGAACGGTATTTTATCCCGTTGCATATGCATCTCGGCGGGCACACCGATGGGAAGGATGATCCTGAGTATCTTGTCCTGAGGCAGGGCAAGCAGTTCTCCGATGGCGTCAGCGTGGTTTTCAAGACGCAGCCAACCGTCGATCCAGACGGTTGCATAGCCGAGAGCCGTAACAGCCAGCAGGATGTTCTCGGTGGCCGTGGAGCAATCCTCAACCTGAAATTGATAATCGGCATATACCGCTGGAGGATTCCTGTCCACGACGCAGGCGATATAAGCCTGCGCCGTGCACATCGCCTGGTTGCGCGGGTGCAGTTGGCGGATGCGCTGAACAAGTTCCGGTTCATCCACAATCACAAAGCTTGTGGTCTGCTTGTTGCAACCCGAAGGCGCTTGGATTCCCGCCTGCACGATCCGGCGCAAATCCTGACGGGGTAATAGTTGATCCGTGAAGGCGCCACGATATGAATGTCGTTTTTCTATGGCTTCAAATACGTTCATCTTGTTGCCGAATCTGATCATGCTGACCGTGACAATCAAGTGAATTCCGCGATACGCGGCCTGTCCTGGCATTGGCATGCGTTATCAAAGGCCGATTCTTGACATCACGCATTCTTCCCATGCACGCTCGTTCCGCAGTATGATAAAACATGCCGAAAAAGGAATAACCGACCGTTCGCGAAAAGGAGTATCAATGACGTGGCGGCTTTTCTGCCCCCTCGCGGGATGAGGGATTTTTACCCGGAAGAATACCGTTTGCGCGAGACGATTTTCACGGCTTGGCGCGACGCGGCGCGAACGCATGGTTTTGAGTCTTATGACGCGCCAGTGGTCGAGAGCATGGAACTGCTCGAACGCAAGGCCGGCGAGGAAATCTCGGAACAGATTTACACTTTTCAGGACAAGAGCGGCCGGCGTCTGGCGTTGCGCGGCGAGCTGACTCCCTCACTTGCGCGCATGATCAATGCCCGCCAGCGCGAACTCGCCTTTCCGCTCAAATGGTCGGCAATTGTTCAGTGTTTTCGCTATGAGCGGATGACGCGGGGGCGCAAACGCGAACATTACCAGTGGAATCTCGACATTGTTGGCGAGGAGTCGGTCATGGCGGAAGCCGAGGTGATCTGCACGGCTGTTGACGCCTTGCAACGGCTCGGTTTTTCCTGTTCCGATCTGCAGGTCCGGGTTGGCAGCCGCGCCCTGCTGGGCGAATTATTTGCCTTATGCGGTCTCGTCCCGGAGCAGTATTCAGCCTGTTTTCTGGTGCTCGACAAACGCGGCAAAATCGCCGATGAGGAGATCGCTTCCCTTCTCGCCGATGCGGGGATTTCAAAATCGCGCATCGGCCCGATTCTTGACATGACATCGATCCGCACACTGGAAGAGGCGCAGAGCCGCGCAGGCGCTTCAAGCCGGGCGATCTCCGACCTGCGCGAGTTGTTCACCGTTGCTGAACCGATGGGATTCCGGGATGATCTTGTGTTCGATATTTCGATTGTCCGCGGTCTTGGTTATTACACCGGTATCGTTTTCGAGGCGTTCGACACAGGGCGAAAACTGCGCGCTGTTTTTGGCGGGGGAAGATATGACAACCTGCTGAGTTTGCTCGGTGGTGACCGCATGCCATGCGTGGGGCTGGGTTTTGGCGATGTTGTTGTGGCGGAGCTTCTGGCCGAGTGTGGCAAGACTCCTCGCACGAGCCCAAGGGTGGATTGCGCGGTTGGTTTCATGGATGCCGCGTCGCGGGATATTGCTATGCGCGTCGCCGCTTGTGCAAGGCAGTCAGGCCGCGAGTGCGACACGACGCTTGCTCCTGAAAAAGCAAAAGTGTTTTTCAAGCGCGCCAACCGCATCGGCGCCCAGCATGCCATTTTCATTGGTCCTGACGAAGCGGCCACGGGACGCATTCATGTCAAAAATATGGCGACAGGCGTGCAGGTGGAATGCTCGATCGAGGGATTGGCCGCATCCCTGTCAGCGGGAAAAGATCAGGACACGGATTCCACCGATGGACACCAATGATAGCCGCGTCTGTCGGTGCATTGAGTTTCCATGATTTTGTGCCATTTCTCAGTAGATTTACCATTCGCTGACGGCGGAGGGGCCATGCTCGACAAACAGGCGGACGACCGTGGCTTGGTATAAGACGCTGAAATGCCTGTCCGCGGGGCAGTCCTTCCACAATGATGTGTGATCAGCGACAATTAGAACTCCCTCCCCCGTTAGGAAATGGTATAACTGGTTACGTGATCGCTTCGATTGTGGATACAAGAATGCTGAGCTGGCGGGTGTCAGAGTTGAGAGGGTCCGCGTCGCGCGGCGCCCATGTGCGACGGGCGCGCAATGAGACGGGAACGATGCGCGGATGATGGCCCTGAGGCAGTTCCAGTTCAATATCCTGCCATCCGCCCGCGGTGATTCCTCTTGCGCCCATTTTCTCCTCCCCGATATGGATTTCGATTTCGAGCGGTTCCGTCACAGCCAAGGGCTCGTAGGTGCAGGCGCGAATGCGGATGGCGAGGCATCCATCGGGCGTGCTGATGAAGGCGCGTCCCTGGCGGCCCAGCCAGCGGCACCATACGGCGTCTGAGCGTTGCGCGGCATACCACTCCCCCGTCAAGAACGGCTCCGCGTTGTCGCCCATGTCAAGCCGCTGGGGAGCGTCGGAAAATATCTTGTCGAAAAGATCATCTTCGGAAACAAGGTCGGTTGATGCCGTGCTTACTTTGATCTGGGCGGGCAGGTTGACAATGCCAATCGTTTCGGGCGAGCCCAACACTTCGAACAGTTTTGTGTCGACCCGGTAGTCGAAAAAGTGTCCGTCGGCTGTGTGCACGGCGAAGGAAGCGGAGTATACGCCGCCGCCAAGCTGTAGTGGAAGCATGAAGCTCACTTGAATCGTGTCACCGTGCTTGAAGGCGCCCGTGTTCATGCTTCTCAGCAGTGTGTTTGTGCCGAAGATCTCCATGCCATAACGGTTCTTGAACATGACGCCGAAGACCGGATTGTCCACCTGCCGGTCAAAATGCACAACCATTCGGAATATCGCTGGACGGCCGGAAACAAGCTTGATCGCGGGCGTGCCCGAGGCATCCTCGATGGAGACCCTTGTGATGCGCGCCTCAAACGATCCGAACCGTTTCTCACCCGTTCCAGACGTTGTTTCGAGCGCTCCGATCTCATGGAATTTGCTGGCCTGCGGCCCGTTTTCACCGAGCGTCGTGAGCCGCTCGGCCACATTGAGCAGATAAAGATGGATCACATCCTTGGGCGGTCCGTCGCCTGCCAGCCGGCCACGGTCGAGAAAAATCGCGCGGTCGCACAATTGCGCCACTGTGTTCGTGTCATGGGTCACGAGGACGATGGTCACTCCGCGCTCGCGCATTTCACGGATGCGCGCGAGACAGCGGTGCGCGAAAACAGCATCGCCGACGGCCAGAGCCTCATCAACGAGGAGGATGTCGGGCTTAACGCTTATGGCCAGTGCGAACGCCAAGCGCACAAACATGCCCGATGAATAGGTCTTCACGGGCATGTCCATGTAGCGCCCCAGTTCGCAGAACGAAGCGATCTCGTCGTAGATCGAGCGGGCGTGTTTGTCAGAATAGCCAAGGATGGCCGCGTTGAGAAACACGTTTTCGCGTCCGGTAAAATCAGGATGGAATCCGGCTCCAAGTTCAATGATCGAGGCCACTTTGCCCGTCAGCCGCACATCGCCCTCGCTGGGATCCACAATGCCCGCGAGAATCTTCAACAGCGTGCTCTTGCCCGCGCCATTCGGCCCGATGACACCGAGCGCGCACCCTCGCGGCACGTCAAGATTCAGCCCCTCCAGCGCCACAAACTCACGAACATGGGGTGGGGGAGTGCCGGTAACAATCTCGCGCAGGCGGTCCATCGGCCCCGAGTAAGCCCGGTAGCGTTTCCCCAGATTGCGCACTTGTATCGCAGGCATGACTCGGCCTCACACCTCGTCCGGGAAGTGGCTGCGGCTGCGCAGGAAAAGCGTGCGCCCCGCATGGTAACTGATAATGGCCACGATGGCGATATAAAGGATGCTGCCGAGCATTGGCGTTCGATGGACAATGATCACATCGCGGTATGCGCCCGCAAGATGGGCGAACGGATTGATGTCGAACCAGCACGCCAGCCACGGGAAGGGAACCGTGAGAGCCTCGGGTGTGTAAACGATCGGCGTGCCCCAGAACAGGAATTGCAGAGCGGCGATCAGAAACTGCGAGGTGTCGCGCAGCATGACATTCAGCGACGCGAACAGATAGGCCGGCCCGATGATCAGGGCTGTCTCGAGCAGAATCAGCAGGGGCAGATAAATGACCGACACAATACTGAAACCAGCCATGAACCAGGCGAACACAAGAAATAAGGCCATTGTGACCGCGAAAGGTATGGCGCCAGCCACAATGTTGATGGATGGCAGGATTGCTGACGGGAAAACAACCTTTTTGATCAGATTCGCGTTGCCCGTGATGGAACCCGCCGCGCCGATCAAACTTTCGTAAAACCAATTCCATGCGATCAGAGCCGGAATCAGAAAAACCGCGTAACCGGCCACGACGCCGTGAACGCGCAGTGCGCTGCCGCGCATGAGGGTTGAAAACACGATGATGTACAACACCAGCATGATGAGCGGATGCACAACCGACCAGAATATGCCCAGCCCCGACCCCGCGTAGCGCGCGCGCAAATCGCGCGCCACCAGCACCCACAACAGCCGCCGGTTGCTGATTAACTGTGATTCCAATGTCTGGTTCAAGGTCTGCATCAGGTTTAATAAAAGGGAAATGTCCGGCTTTTAATGCAATTTTTTTAATCACTCATTCATTTACAGTCCAGGCTTGCAAACCAAGTATTCCGCACGCGTTGGCAGAACTCTTCCGCGCCCGCGCATCCCGAATATGAAGACTTCCTGCCCTGCGGCAATATTCGGCAGCCGTCGCATGATTGCCGCGGCGGGCATGCCACTCCGCAAGCAGCGCCATCAGATCACCGATTGACGGATCCATTCTTTCCGCCTGCTCATAATATGCCAGCGCCGCCTGGGAATCGCCATTCAAATCGCTACCAAATCCCAGTCCAAACAAGGCGCGAAAGTGTGATGAACTTTCAGCAACCACGCGCCGCATTTCATTCCGCGCGCGCGGCCACCAGCTTTCACTCAACGCGCATCCCTCAAATGCTTCAAGATTGCTTGCGTCATCGCCTCTCCAAGGAAACATCCTTGGAGAGACCACGCATGTCCGGCTGGAAATCAAATCCCTGTGAGCCGCGATGTTTTTCACAAATACCGCATGTGCGTCATCCCAGAAGATCATGGACCACTCCGGCGA
>JAPLSQ010000095.1 GCA_026398535.1 Candidatus Sumerlaeota bacterium
GCATGGCGCCAAACCCAATTATTTTCGCGCTGGCGAATCCCGATCCTGAAATCAGCTATGAGCAGGCCAAAGCGGCGCGGCCTGATGCCATTGTTGCCACGGGTCGCTCGGACTATCCCAACCAGGTCAACAACGTCTTGGGGTTTCCGTCCATATTCCGCGGCGCGCTTGATGTGCGGGCCACTCAGATCAACGAGGAAATGAAAACCGCCGCGGCGCACGCCCTTGCGGCGCTGGCGCGCGAGGAGGCGCCCGACACCGTCCTCCAGGCCTACCAGGTCGAACACCTCTCGTTTGGGCCGGATTATATTATTCCCAAGCCCCTCGATCCGCGAGTGCTTCTCTGGGTTGCGCCCGCCGTGGCAAGGGCGGCGATCGATTCGGGAGCCGCGCGCATCCAGATCGATCACGAACCATATATCGAACAACTCGAGGACAGGCTTGGCCGCTCTTATGAAGTCATGCGCATCATGTTCAACAAAGCCAAGCGTGCGCCCAAGCGCATTGTGTTCGCCGATGGCGCGCGCTCAAAAGTGCTTCGGGCCGCGCGCGAACTTGTTGATGAGGGACTTGCTCACCCGATCCTGCTCGGACCCGAACACGAGATCAGAAACAAGGCGGATGAGTTGCAACTTGAGCTTGCCGGAATTGACGTCGTTGATCCAGCCACTGACATCCGCCGCGGAAAATACATCAAACGTATATTCGAACTGCGGCGAAGAAAAGGCGTCACAAGCAATGAAGCCGCCGATCTGATCACGAAGCGCAATTATTTCGCTTCTGTCATGGTCGAGGAAGGCGATGCCGATGGAATGATTTCCGGCCTGACATTTCATTATCCCGACAGCCTCCGCCCGCCCATGCAAATCATCCGCACCGAGGCTGCCACGGCGGCTGGCGTCTGTATCATGATGACCCGCAACAGGGTGCTGTTCTTTGCGGATACCACGGTCAACATCGATCCCGATGCGGAGAATCTTGCGGAAATCGCCATCCTGACCGCGCAATTGGCGCGTGATTTCGGCGTCGAGCCGCGTGTGGCCATGTTGAGTTATTCCAACTTCGGCAGCGTGCGCAATACGCGAACGGAAAAAGTGCGGCAGGCCGTGGAAATCCTGAGCGAACGCGAGCCCGACCTCGTTGTGGATGGCGATATGCAGGCAGACACCGCCCTTTGCGAGGACATACTGCGATCAATTTACCCATTCTCACGACTGCAACGCGAGGCAAATGTGCTCATATTCCCGAGCCTCGAAGCAGGTAATATCTCCTACAAGATCGCCAGGCGGGTTTCCAATGCCGAAGTCATCGGACCGCTGCTGGTTGGTATGCGCAAACCTGTCATCATCATGCAACGGGGCGATGATGTTAAAGACATAGTGAACTCAGCGACTGTGGCAGTCGTACAGGCTCAGGATGTTGAACAACAGTTGCCGAAGAACGCACAACCGCTGTCAACCCGGCCAACTGCCAGTCAATAACCGCGGCAGCGTCCATCAGGCAATATGCTTCAATTCATCCCGCGAGGTTACGATGGGAATGAAAATATTGACGATGGTTCCCCGCCCGGGCCTGCTGCGGATCGCGATCCAGCCGTGATGATCTTCGATGATGCGCTGCACGAGTGATAAGCCAAGACCCGTCCCATGCGCTTTGGTCGTGAAGAACGGGGACCATATTTTTTGCAGTGTGTCGTGCTGAATTCCGTGCCCGTCGTCGGCTATGCGTATGCGAACATAACGCCCCACATTGGTTGTTTTAATCATCAGAATGCCTTTTTTCCCCATGGCGTGGCGCGCATTCTGCAGGATGTTGAGAAACATCTGCTTGATCTGGCCCGCATCAACGATGGTTTCTTTCAATTTCATGTCGAGATCAGGAATCAGAATGATGTTCTGTCCGGCTAATTCCTCAGCCATGAGGTGCAGGATTTCGCTGAGCGCCTCGTTGATGTTCACCTTGTCAAAATTGGGCTTAACATGGCGTGAAAAGTCGAGCACATCATTGATGAACTTGTTCAGCCGGTCAACTTCTTCGATGATGATGCCGGTGTATTCACCGAGCCTTTTGTCGGCAACCTTGGCGTAACGGCGCGCGATGCGCTGGGCAAAACCGCGAACCGATGTCAGCGGATTGCGGATTTCATGGGCCACTGTCGCGGCCATTTCTCCCAAGGCCGCAAGCCGCTCTTTGCGCACGAGCTCCTTCTGCGTGTCGCGCAATGCTTCATAGGATTCCAGGAGCTGGCGGTTTTTCGACTCGATCTGACGGTAAAGACTCACATTTTCTATCGCTGTGGCCGCCAGTCCCGCCACGGCCAGCAGCATCTTGCGGTCGGAAACAGAGAACTCGCGCCGGTCCGCGGTGTAGAGCCTGATGGTTCCAATGATCCTGCGGTGCGCGACAAGCGGAGCGCACAGCATGGATACCACGCCGGCTTCGATGGCTTCCTGCC
>JAPLSQ010000109.1 GCA_026398535.1 Candidatus Sumerlaeota bacterium
CACGCAAAGTCGCCAAGACCGCCAAGGAGAAAAGGATTGAATGCAGCTGAAAGGAATCGAGGGTTGGGTATCGTTTTTCGCGTCTTTGGGCGAGGTTGTCTTTAAAATGGCTTTTTTTTCTCACGCAAAGTCGCCAAGACCGCCAAGGAAAACAGAATTGAATGCAGCTGAAAGGAATCGTACGGTTGGGTATCGTTCTTCGCGTTTTTGGGCGAGGTTGTCTTTAAAATGGCTTCTTTTCTCACGCAAAGTTGCCAAGACCGCCAAGGAAAACAGAATTGAATGCAGCTAAAAGGAATCGACGGTTGGGTATTGTTTTTCGCGTCTTTGGGCGAGGTTGTCTTTGAATATGGCTTTTTTTTCTCACGCAAAGTCGCCAAGACCGTCAAGGAGAAAAGGATTGAATACACCTGAAAGGAATCGACGGTTTTGGGGGTGTTTTTTGGGGGTATTCAGGGGGGTGTACTGGGTGTATTTTCGTGTATCTTGGAACGATATGGTATCGCTCTCGGAACACGCTGTGACAATAGGTCACATTTCGAGGGGTTTGGCTGACGGGTATGTATGTCATATATGTACGGTATGTACATGCCTGGTTTCGGTTTGCAGGAGATTGCGCCGGAATTATGTTGCGAATGATGATCTTCGCGGTTCACATCATTTATTTGGAGGCATTTTCATGTCGAATGATATAAAAAATCAGGACCGCAATCTTGAAGGAATCATGCATCACCTTCGCGATTATCTTTCGTTGCGCACGCAGCAGTCCATTCGTGTCAATCCTGGAATTGCCAACGTGATCGATGATATTGTGTGGACACAGCTTGAAAATCTTCGGGCGATACTTCAGAAGCTTCGCTCTTTTGGTCCTGAGCGCATTCGGGTGGCAGATATCCTTGTGGGGGAGGATGAAATCAAGCGCCGCGCGATGTACAGTCACAGCGACCAGAATTCGATTTTGCCTGAAATCATCAATCTTGAGGAAGAGCGCCGCAAGACGATGGCGGAACTTCCCATTCACGATATGCGCACATTATTTCGCGCGCTCAATCCTCCGCTGGAGAATATTGTTCAATTGATTCAGCATTGGCTTTTATGGGATTTGCCAGACACTGCGGAGATGTGCCACTTCGATGAGCAGGTGCTTCGAGTCGCCGTCGTGCGCAGTCATGAGTTATCCGAGGATGTTTTGCACCAGTACCGGGTCGCCCTTCACTGGCGTCCCGATCACGCGGTGACCGTGGCCACGGCTCTGAATTACGAAATGAAACGGCTTGATGGCGTCATGCAGAGATTTCTCACACGGCGCGGCGAGGAGTATTCGTATATGATGATCATCCGTCGTGACGAGGAGCCCTACAGCGCCTCCAGCCAGGAAATCCTGCTGCTTGCCAAACATCTCAAGGCACTTGAAACCATTGAAAAAGGCACGGGGCCGCTCGAGCAGAATTTTGTGGATTATTATTCGCAGGTGTTGCGTTGTCCTCCAGCAGACGTCACGCGTGAGCGGATCACTGATTTTGAAAAACGCGTCATTGCCGAAGAGAAACGACGCCTGCAGCATTTTTTGACCGACGACCGTTTTCTCGGCAAACCTTTTGATTACAAGAAATTTCAGGCGCAACAGATCAGGGAGCGTTATTCGACAGAGGAAACTCGTTGCACGGAATTCCTGAAGGCAAAAGGGGAGATATTGCCAGACCCGGTCGAACAATCAGCGGAACGAACATAAGATTGCGTTTAATTCAGGCATCAGAAACAGCGTATGTCTCAGAAGATGATATCATCCGATAATATCGGCGGGGCAATCACGATTCGTTTTGAGGGTGATTCGGGCGACGGGATCATCTCCATGGGCAAGGTGGCCGCCCGCACAGCGGCCCGTCTTGGTTATCATGTTTATACATACAGCACTTTCCTTGCGGTCGTGCGCGGCGGGCAGGTTACTTTCCAGCTTCGCATAGGTTCGGCCCCTCTGTTATCCCAGGGTGACGATCCCGACATACTTGTCGCTCTGAACCGCAAGGCGTTTACAGATGCGGGTCCGCGAGTTCGTCCGGGAGGTATCATTCTGCATCCGTCCATTCGAGATGATTGGCCCAAGACAGGGCCAGACGTCCGGATGATTGACGTTCCCCTGGAGGAACTTTCGATTCGTGAAACAGGTTCAGCGCGTTGCAAGAACATCGTGGCGTCAGGGATACTTTTAGGTCTTCTCGGTTTCAGCCGCAGAGAAGGCGAAGATGTTGTACGGGAAATGTTCGGCGGCAAAGAAGGCGACATCGCTGATATGAATGTGATTGCGCTTGGAGCTGGTTATGAATATGGTGAACAGGCTGGTGATGTGACAGATCATCTCAGGTTTCCGGTTTTGGAATCCTGTCGCAGGCTGTTGTTATCGGGCAATGAAGCGGTTGCACTTGGCGCGCTGGTGGGGGGAGTGCGTTTCTTTGCCGGATATCCGATCACACCAGCCAGTGAAATCATGGAATGGCTGGCGGCGGAGATGCCCAAAATTGGCGGCACGATGATCCAGGCCGAGGATGAAATTGCCGCGCTTGCCATGTGCATAGGCGCATCTTTTGGAGGAGTGAAATCGATGACTGCCACAAGCGGGCCGGGATTATCGCTCATGATCGAGTTGCTGGCTCTGGCGGGAATGGCAGAACTGCCTGTTGTGGTTATCGATGTTCAGCGCGCCGGTCCGTCGACGGGCATGCCCACAAAAGAAGCACAAGGCGACTTGAACCTGGCCATTCACGGTTCCCACGGTGAAGTACCCCGTGTTGTGATCGCGCCGCAATCCGTGGCGGACTGTTTCAGGCAAACCATCGAGGCGGTCAATATCGCCCATCGCTTCCATATTCCGGTGATTGTTCTGTCGAGTCAATCGCTCAGCCACCGGATGCAGACAATCAACCTTTCCGATCTGCACAATGTGCCCTTATTTGAGGAACCGTTTTGGAAACCCGGCGTCGTTGATGAGCAGTACAAGCGATTTATGCAAACGCCTGACGGCATGCCCTCGTGCCGTTCGATTCCCGGGATGGAAGGCGGCATGTATCGCGCGGGCGGTCTTGAGCACGATGAAACGGGCAATCCGAACTTTGATCCGGAAGTGCGCCGCCGCATGGTCGAGCGCCGCCGCGAAAGGATGCATGCCATACAACGAGCATTCCATGAGATGGAATCCGGCGAATTTGATTGCGCCTGCAGATCCGAGCTGGGACTGGTCAGTTGGGGCGCCACGGCATCCGCGGTTTTTGAAGCCCTTCAGCAGCTTAAAGGGGAGGGGCACACCTTTTGCCATCTTATGCCCCGGATACTCTGGCCGCTTCCCGACACAACATTCCGTCATTTTTTTGCCAGCGGATTAAAGTATCTATTTGTGTGCGAATTGAATGCCACACGGCAGTTTGCTGAAATTTTACGCGCGCGTTATACCGCTGAACTTATCAAGCATGGCGTCGAAGTGATCAGCATCACCAAAGATGACGGTCTTCCGTTCACGCCCGGCGAATTAAAAACCGCCATTCTAAAAGAACTGGCAAATCGTGCTTGTGAGCCGAAGGGAATGTAATCATGTTACAGGGAATTGGAACATGACGCAGCCAGAAAAGCAGCCCATATCAGCCCAAACAAGCGCGCAGACGGCCGACCGTCCAAGAAGAACCTATAAGGGAAGCGGTCATCCCACATGGTGTCCGGCCTGCGGTGATTACAGTGTGCTCGGGTCGCTCGATCGCGCACTCACGGCGTTCGGCAAACCTGAGTGGGAGATTGTTGTGGTTTCCGGCATCGGTTGCTCCAGCCGTTTCCCCTATTTCATGAACACTTATGGTTTTCATTCGGCTCATGGCCGCGCGCTGCCCGTTGCCACGGGCTTGAAACTTGCTTGTCCCGACCTGACCGTCATCGCAGTCGGTGGCGATGGGGATGCGCTGGCCATAGGCGGGAATCATTTCTTTCATGCCATGCGCCGCAACCTTGACATCACATATCTGCTCATGGACAATCAAACCTATGGCATGACGAAAGGGCAATCCGCTCCCACGAGCATGATGGGCAGCCGCTCCAAGTCATCGCCTTATGGCACAGTCGAGCTGCCGGTCGACCCAGTATGGGCTGCGCTGACGATGGGCGCCAGTTTTGTGGCACAGGGCGCTTCGTTTGACATAGCGCAGCTTACCGGCCTGATTCTGCAGGCGCTCAGGCACCGCGGCACGGCGCTCGTCAATGTCATGTCGCCATGCGTCACATTCAACAGGTCGCTGGATAAAGAATACATCCAGAGCCATTCATATCTCATCGGAACGGATCATGATTCGGGCGATTTTCATGCCGCTCTGCACCTCGTGCTCGATGCCGAAGGGCGATTCCCGCTGGGTTTGATCTACCGCAAGGAGCATCCCACCCTGGAGGAACGCATTGGCGGAATCACATCACATGCAGGGGGAAGCAACACCAAGGTTGATATTGATAAAATTGCGGCACAGTTTCTATAAACAGCAGGCAGTGATTACGGATTGAATGATGGATCATCGAAAAAAACATATAAAAGCAGGCATCATAGGCGCGGCAAGTCTCAGCGCCGGCAAACTGCTTGAAATACTTGTACAGCATCCGGTTGTGGAAGTCGTGACGTGTGTCAGCGAAACCTCTCCAGGCGCTCCGATTGCCCGTTGTCACCCACAACTCAGAGGCGCACTTGACCTTGTTTTCGACGAATATGACGCAAACAAACTTGCGCAATGCGATGTAGTATTTTCCTGCAAGCGGCCTACGGAGACCTTTTCATTCATCGAGGGGTTGCTCGCGAGCGGTCCGCGATTCATTGATTTGAGCGCTGATTACAGGTTAAAATCGTCAGATGTCTTCCAGCGATGGTATGGCGTCAAGCACGATCATGCACATCTGTTGAATGACGCTGTTTACGGGTTGCCTGAGTGGCACCGCAACGGGATACGCAATGCTGTTCTTGTTGCCAACCCGGGATGCTACACCACGGCTTCCATTCTGGCCTGCGCCCCTCTTCTGTCGAGCGGGCTGGCCGCCGCGACACCCATCATCATCGATGCCATTTCGGGTGTTTCCGGAGCTGGCCGGGGGTCAAAACCAGAAAATCAGTTCATCAGCGTATCGGAAAATGTGCGCGCATATCGCATTGGCAGCCATCAGCACACGCCCGAGATCGAGCAGGAAGTGGAAGCCATCGTAAGCGGCGCGGCGCAACCGGGATTCAGCAATCAAAATGAAGCGCATCCCCCTTTAAAGCACCTGGAATCCAGAGTTCGGGTGCTTTTTGTTCCTCATGTCGGCCCTTACAAAGTCGGAATCATGGCGAACTGTTACTTGCGTCTCGCAGGCAAGACCCATCGCATCACAGACCGTGAGCTTTATGACATCATACACACCGCTTATGCCCGAGAGCCGTTTGTGCGGGTTTATGAACCCGGAGAACTGCCCCAGATTGAATATGTCACAGGCACAAATTATTGTGATATTGCCGCCACATACGACCCGCGCACGGAGACCATTGTCGTCATCAGTGTGATCGACAATCTTATCAAGGGCGCCGCGGGGCAGGCCGTGCAGAACATGAATATCATGTTTGGCGTCGATGAAACCACAGGTTTGCTGTGAAGGCTGGTCGTCATCGCGCACCGAAAGCAAAATCACGAGAATAAAACGGGCTGAATATAAAAGGTGTCAGCCCGGTTGCGGGTGAATTTGATATATTGTGGCTTAGAGAAGCGGTTTAAATATCATAATACATGAAGAATTCGTGGGGATGTGGTCGCAGGCGAACGGCATCAACTTCATTCTTCTGTTTGTATTCGATGTAAGCTTCGATGACATCCTTTGAGAACACATCGCCCTTCAGCAGGAACTCGTAGTCGGTTTCGAGCGCGGCAAGCGCGGCATCAAGCGAACTGGGAACCTGGGGCACATTTTTAGCTTCTTCGGGCGGAAGATCGTAAATATTCTTATCGAGGGGTTCACCGGGGCTGAGTTTTTTCTCAATGCCGTCGAGTCCCGCCATCAGGATGGCGGAGAAGGCATAGTAGAAATTGCAGCTTGGATCGGGCGGGCGGAACTCGATGCGTTTGGCTTTTTCGCTGGGGGAATACATGGGAATGCGCACGGCTGCGGAGCGGTTGCGTTGCGAGTAGGCAAGATTGACAGGCGCTTCGTACCCGGGAACCAGGCGTTTGTAGCTGTTTGTGGTTGGACTGGTGAAAGCCAGGATGGCAGGGGCGTGTTTGAGCAGACCGCCAATGAAATAGAGAGCCATCTCGCTAAGCCCCGCGTATTGATTACCGGCAAACAGATTCTTGTCACCCTTCCATATTGACACATGGACGTGCATTCCACTTCCGTTGTCGCCGTACATTGGTTTGGGCATGAAGGTGACTGTTTTATTGTGTTTTTTGGCCACGTTCTTAATGATATACTTGAACATAAGCGCCTGATCGCCCATTTGCACGAGCGGTCCGAATCGTATGTCGATTTCGGACTGGCCTGCCGTGGCGACTTCATGATGTTGCGCCTCGGCCTGGATGCCGCACTTCATGAGTGTCAGCATCATTTCGCTGCGGATATCCTGAAGCTGGTCGATGGGCGGCACGGGGAAATAGCCTTCTTTGTGTCTCGGCCGCCACCCGAGATTTGGAGAGCCATTGGAACAGCAGTTTTCGCGTCCGCTGTTCCAAATGCCCTCGTCGCTGTCGATGTGGTAGTATGCCTCATGAGGTTTTGAGTCGAATCGGATTGAATCGAAAATAAAAAACTCCAGTTCCGGCCCGAAATAAGCTGTATCGCCAAGACCGGTGGACTTCAGATAATTCTCCGCATTGATTGCCACGCTTCGGGGATCGCGAGAATAGCGTTCTTTTGTGATCGGATCAAGAATGTTGCATACCAGGGAAAGCGTCGAGTGCATGGTAAAGGGATCGATGAACGCGGTGGCGGGATCGGGAAGAATGAGCATATCGCTCTCGTTGATTTCCTTCCATCCCCGGATCGAGGAACCATCGAAACCAAATCCTTCGTCAAACGACGACTCTTCGAGTTGGCTGACCGGAACTGTAAAATGCTGCCATTGTCCGGGCAGATCCATGAACTTAAAATCGACGCACAGCACGTTGTTGTCCTTGCACATCTTGAGCACATCTTGCGGAGTTTTGGGTTTTTCCGCTGCCGCGAACTTCGCCATGATGACATTCTCCTTTATTGTGTCTGATTAATAAGAACCAGATATTCCAAAAATTATTGGAAATCTTTAACAATAGTGCCACATAAAATTCACAATAATGTTTTGTGATCATGGTGTCTGGCCGAATTCATTTGTCACAAGACTTTTCTGGCGGTACGACTTGGTGTTATTGCTATCATGAAAAACACGAAAATCCAGCTCGCGGTTGGCATCCTTATCAGCGCATTCTTTTTGTATATAGTTTTGCGTCCGGTGAACAAGGCGGATTTGTGGCAATCGATTTACACCTTCAACTGGTGGTGGGCTCCGCCATACATTGGACTGACATTTTTGAGCATGTACGTTCGTGCGATCCGATGGCATTTCCTCATGAAACCGCAGGGCAATTTCAGCGCGGCGAGACTTTTCAGCCCCATGATGGCTGGTTTTGGGGTCAACAGTGTCCTTCCGGGGCGGGCGGGTGAGTTTGCCCGCGCTTATGTTCTTGGCGCGCGGGAAAAACTGCCATTCACGGGAGTATTCGCAACCATCGTTGTGGAACGCATTTTTGACAGTCTGACGCTGCTCATTCTGATGCTCATTGTTTTCGCTTCACTCAGGATCGATCCCGATCTGACGATGAGTTATGGCGGATTCAAGATCACCGGCGCGATGCTGATCAGCCTGACCAACAATCTGGTATTGATCTGCGTGGTGATGCTGGTCGTATCGTTTGTGCTCATGTGGCGCCGCGGACGCCAGTTTGTCCAATTTTGTGTCGAGCGCCTGCCCTTGCTGCCCCACAGGTTTCGCATGAAGATCAGCGCAATGATCGGGCATTTTACCGTCGGTCTCTCCTCCCTGCGCGATCTGCGTTCCTGGATCATCATATCTGTGTTGTCTTTTGTGGTGTGGGTGATTATCGGTTATTCGACGGCGATGCTTGCCTATGGTTTTCCGCCCATGCACATATCACTGGCGCAGGGCATCGCGATCACCGTCATTTCCGCGATTGCCATCCTGATTCCCGCGGCGCCGGGTTACTGGGGTCTTCAACATCTGGGCATCATGTTTGCCCTTTTGCTGCTTGGCGTTGAAAAGGACCAGGCCCGCGCCCTTGGCTATGCTTTCATGGCCCATGGTCTGCAGTATTTCCCGATAGGGGCAACCGGTCTTTTCTGTCTGTGGCATGAGCATGTTTCGATCAGCGAAATCGCTCACATCAAGGACGATCAGAGAACATGAGTATCCGCAAAACCGCGATGGTGATTATAGTCCTCGCGTTTATAGCGTCTGATTTCCGGCCATGTCTTTGCGTTGCGGCAGGCAATAAAATCCCGGATAAAGGAGACAAGGGCATCATGCAGGCCAACAAACCGGCATTCACTTTTGACCGTGGCGCGATCACACGCGGCCCGCGCGACCGCAAGATGATTGCGCTCATATTCACGGGCGGCTCGTTTGCAGAAGGGGGCGCCACGATTTTAAATGAACTGAAACAGCGCGGCATCAAAGGGGCGTTTTTTTTCACAGGCGATTTCTACCGCATGCACGAATTCAAACCGATCATCGAACGCATCCGCGATGAAGGTCATTACATCGGGCCGCACTCGGACCGCCACCTGCTCTATGCCTCGTGGGAAAATCCGCCCAAACTGCTCATCACACGCGATGTTTTCGACAGCGACCTTGACGCGAACTTCGACACGATGGCCAAATTTGGAATCAGAAAGGAACAGGCGCGGTTTTTCATCCCGCCTTATGAGCATTACACGCCAGAGATCGCCGAATGGACATCCGCGCGCGGCATGGTTTTATTCAATTTCTCGCCAGGCACGCGCACAAATGCCGACTACATGGAGGATGACGATCCCGGGTATGTGACCTCTGAGGAAATGGTGGCAAGCGTCTATGAAAAGGAGGAATCGGACCTGGACGGGCTCAACGGTTTTTTAATATTGGCGCATATAGGGGCCGGCCGGGGCCGGACGCGGGCTCATCTTTTTAACCATCTTGGTGAAATGATTAATGAATTGTCGCGCCGCGGATACAAGTTTATTCGCATTGACGAGATGCTTAAAGGCGCATAAAGAGCCCGGTCCGGGGCTATTTCATGTGTTCTGTTCGCGGTTTGTTGCGCGGGCTTGATGTCAAGCCGGTAATCGCCTTGGTGGGGATGGAGGCCGGGATCGTCATTGTGCCGGTGAGCACCTGATCGCTCATCGATGATGGATCGATGGGTGTTATTCCGAAAGTTCCGCTGGTTTCCACCGCTGATTCACCAGGGGGGAGTTCCACAGGC
>JAPLSQ010000096.1 GCA_026398535.1 Candidatus Sumerlaeota bacterium
AGGGATCGTGGACGGTGAGTGAAGACGGGCGGGTGATAGACAAGGGGATCATCAAGCGCTTAAATGTCGCTCCTGGCGAAGATGAGGTCATCACCATTCCGTTCAAACAAATTGTTTCCAAACCGGGCGCTGATTACCACCTGCGGCTTTCCTTCAAGTTGTCCAAGAACGAGCGTTGGGCCAGGGCGGGATATGAAGCCGCATCCGAGCAGTTTCGGCTTCCTGTGGAGCGCTGCGTCCCGGCGCATGAACAAGCCAGCCACGAATCTCTTAAACTTGAGCAGGATGACAAACAGGTCCAGGTGACAGGCGGGCAGTTTGCCGTGACATTCGACAAAACCGAAGGCGTGATGACCCGGCTCATACGGGATGGCATGAACCTGCTGGCGGCAGGGGGCAGCCCCCGTCTGCATCTGTGGCGCGCGCAGCATCGCAACGACGACAACTGGGCGGCCGGCGAATGGAGCAAGTTCGGACTTCGTTCATTGCGATGGAAAGTATCCAGCTTTGAAGCGGGACGAACCGGCGCTTCAACAGTCCAAATCAGGGTTGTCATGCGGGGCGAGGGCGAGAGCGGGTTCTCTGTCATCCACGCCGCGACCTACACCATTCACGGTGACGGCTCGATCGTCGCGGACAATTCCATCACTCCGCAGGGACCGCGCATCCCGTTCGGCAGGCTCGGTGTGCGTATGCGACTTGACAAGCGGCTGAACCGCCTGACTTACCTTGGACGCGGTCCCATGGAGAATTACAGCGACCGCAAACGCGGTTCGGATGTGGGAATCTATTCCAGCACGGTGCGCCAGCAACTGACGCCTTATGCCAAGCCAATGGAATGCGGCAATCATGAGGATGTCAAGTGGGCGGAACTGACCGGCAAAGGCTTGCCGGGTTTGAGGGCAAAGCCTGTTGATGGCGTCATGCAATTCTCCGCACTGCCCTATACTGACGATATTTTTGATCCGCTGGAATACTCTGCCGATCTGCCCAGGAGCGCTGTCACTGTGCTTTGCTTGAGCGCCCGCACCCTTGGCGTGGGATCAAACAGTTGCGGCCCGCGGCCGCTTGATTCTTATCTGCTCTGGTCGGATCCAGCCGCATTCACTTATACTCTGCGTCTTTTGCCATCGGAATAAACGGCATAATCGCGCGCGCTTGAACAAATGCCGGCCATACCCCCGGTCCGGTTCGCCGGTCAGAATCGCGGGCGCGCCATCGCCAAGTTGTTGGACCCTGGTGGCTTCCTTGTTGAGAGAAAAACTTTTACACGGAGAACCACGGCGATGGCACAGAGGACCACGGAGAAAAGAAGCATCGTTTTTTTCTCTGCGGCTCTCCGCGCCTCTTCCGCGCAACTCCGTGTTACAGCTTTTAGAATGAACATCATGGAACAGCATGTCTCAGATGGGAGATGCCGAAGGGCATCATGTTTCCGCATGTTTACTCCGCCCTGACTCCAAGCGCTGTCATGCTGATCGAACCGTTTGATCCGGAACCAAATGGCATGTTCACGCTGCCCAAAACCGTCGCGGAGTTATGCTGCACCGTGGCCTGATGTCTCTGGCGCCCAAATCTCGGGGGCATTGTTTCATCAAAGAAGGCAGCTCTTTTCAGTGGTTGGTCGCGCCTCCCGCTTCACTCTTTGCTTGTATTTGCGCGGGGGAGAGGGGCAGGATACCCGCCAATCATGAAAGCCATCAGAATATCAACCGCGGCACTGATAATCAGTGTATGCCTGGGGCTGGACTCCTCTTGCCAAGCGGTCGTATCAACTGTCCTCCTTGAGGATTTTGAAAGCGGCGCCACTCATGGCGCCACGGCGGTGACGCTGGCCAACTCCTCAACCTATGCCAACAGCAACACCGTTGCGACAAACGTGAGCGAGTCGGGTTCAAAACGTCTCCGCCTGATGGATGCCGACGGGGGCGCCAACGGATGTGTCATCGTCTTTACGGACACTCTGACCACCGCCGGCAATTATATCGTCACAGCGGATGTCAAGGTGAACAACTCAAGTGCTGTGATCGGATCATTCGGAATGGCCGCGGTGGCTGGCCAACCCTCGCCTGTCAAGGTGAGCGACACCAACGCGGGCTATGTGATGAACCTGAGCGGATCGGGCGACGCCGCGCTCGGATACCAAACCATAGGCGCCGCCCTCAATGTAAAGGATGGGGTGTTTCCACGGGCGCTGACGCTCTATTTCAGCACCAATCCCTCCGGAAACGATTACAACGCCCCAACCGACGGCGTGTTTCGTTATACTCACCGCACAACAACCGCCACATGGGCTGCTGGATCATCAAATGCCGTGTATATCGATAATATCAAACTTATCGGATCGGGGAACTTCGGGGAGGACCGGCACTATTGGGTGTCGGCAGGCAACAGTTACAACAATCTTGCCCGCGTGCAGTTCTATATCGATATCACAAAAAACAACCACTTCAACTGCGTCGACATCCTGGCGCGATTCCGCACGGATGCCTATTATGTGCCGAATCGTGATTATGCCACTTACCCCAACCCAGAACCTTACGGCACACTGGTCAGCGGCGGCACTCCCGGCCCCAAAAACGATCCGCTTCAATATCTTATCGACCACTGTCACGAGGCCGGCATCAAGGCTTACATATCATTCAGCACTTTTCTGGCCACGCCGAATGACACTTATCCGTCGGTGCTGCCATCGGGCAGTCAGACCTGGATATACAATGAAGGCTCACCGCGCCCGCAGGTGTCGGCGGATTCGAGCGAGGGCATCTGGGCGGACGTTGGGAGGGCCGATGTGCGGCAGCACCTGATCAATGTGCTCTGTGACATTGTGCAGAATTACGATGTCGATGGCGTCATTTTTGACCGCATCCGATATGAACATAGCGATTATGGCTACAATCCTGCGGCGCTTGCGGAAATGGGCATTTCCGGCACGCCCCTGCCGAGCGACGCCAATTTCATCGCGAAGAGACGCCAGGCGGTGACAACATTTCTTCACGATGCTTATGAGGCGGCCACGAACATCAAGCCTTGGGTGGTCGTGGGCACTGTGCCGATCATCTATGGAACCAGTTTTTACTCGACTTACAGCGATGTGATGCAGTTCTGGCCGGCATGGTCCGCCGTGCCCACGCGCAATCGCGTGATAAGTTTCGGCGCGGAGGACTGCATCCAGCCGCAGGCATACCGTTCGGGATCCGCCTACGGCCCATACAACACCGTCTATCTTGACCTCGGGCGCTACGGCGACCGGGCAAGCTACGCGCTTGATTATGGACTCATGCCCGGAGCCAACGTCAATTTCAGCCCGCTTTTTTACCATCCATCATCCGGCGACAGTGCGCAGTCACTGCTGAACGCCCAGAATGTATGCGACGCGCGCAACAAGGAATGCAACGGCAACGGGATCTACTCGGCGGACACGGTCAGAAGCGACATTCATCTGATCCGAACATCCAACAGCGGATCATGCGGCATGGATGTTTATGCCAGTCCGGCGCCCAATGCCGATTTTCTCATGAAGTCAGGATATGACAACACACCGCCCAACCCTGTCACAAATCTGATCCTTGCAGCCGCCGGCTCGCGCCGTGTGAATTTGAGCTGGACTATTCCTGCGCCTGCGGCGGATGGCGAAACGGCGACACGCTTTCTCATTTACCGGGGCGTCGTGGCCGGCGTGAAACAATATTATGCCACCCTGTGCAACAAGACCCAAATTGTGAGCAACGGCAGCTACACGGACACCACACCAGACACGGGCAATTATTATTACCGAGTTGTCCCGGCCGACCGATACAACAATTATGGCGCTGCGGCGGAGGCCGGCCCTGTTGGCGTGACCGGCGCCGCCGCATCCACTGTGCCAACCGCGCCGGACAATATCAGAGTCATGGCGGCGGGCAATGTTGCCTACATCACATGGAATGACAATTCGACAAATGAGAAAACTTTTGAATTGCAGCGCAACGGAACAAAAATTGCCACTTTACCGGAAAATGTCGCGGCATGGACGGACAATAATGTGGCCGCGGGCAGCCAAACCTACCGGGTGCGCGCTGTCAATTCAGCGGGCGGCTCAGCATATGCGACGGCATCTGCGGTGACAACGGCCAATTCACTCGCCGCGCCGTCAGGGCTTGCGGCTAGTGATGCGGGAGGCATGGCATCGCTCTCGTGGACGGACAATTCCGCGGATGAAAGCGGCTTTGAAATTCTGCGCGCGACCGTATCGGGCGGTCCATATGTCCAAGCGCTTACAGTCAGCCCGGGAGCAACATCATGCGTTGATCGAGTGGCGCCCGGCGACTACTACTATGTGGCGCGCTCTTTCAATGGTGCGGCGATATCATTCTATTCGAACCAGGCAAGAGTGACCGTGACACCGCCCCTTCCGCCGAATCCGCCATCAGAACTGACAGCCGTCACGACCCGATCGTCCATCATGCTCAATTGGAAGGATAATTCGACGAACGAGGCGGGTTTCGAAGTGTTTCGAGGTTCCGTGCCGGGAGGGCCATACAACAGTCTGGCTGTCACGCTGCCCAATGCCACAAGTTTCAAGGACGATCTGACGTCCTCGGGCGCCTATTACTATGTTGTGTGCGCGTTCAATGCGGCGGGGAAATCATCATTTACCAACGAAGCGGACGCTTCCGTGGCGTCGCCATCAGCCCCGTCAAACCTTAAGGCGTCCGTATCCGCATCGAATGTCATCCTGACGTGGAATGACAACTCGGGCAACGAGTCAGGATTTCGGATTTATCATTCGACAGGCGGGGCTTTCAGCGTGATCGCATCCGCGGCGCCAGAGGCCGTGACATACACTCACTATGGAGCCAGTGCAGGCGACCATTATTACAAGGTGTCGGCTTTCAACGGGGTGGGGGAGAGCGGCTTCTCCAACCAGGTCATGGCGACTGTCGCTCCGATCACCGAAATCATAATCGAGAGCCGCGACAGCAGCGGCGCGCGTACGCCTTCACCAACTTATGCTGAGTATCTCGCAAGCGGAGGCGCCTGGAGCAACACCATGGCAAAGAGCGGGGCTCCGGGTTTGACGGGATTGGGCGGGCGATTCACGGGATCAAATTCGCTGGGCAGTTATGCGGTCTTTACTCCAACCATCATCACAGCGGGATATTATGATGTTTATATCACCTTGCCCAATGCCACGAGCGGTCCGAACATTAACTCGCCAGGCGCGGGATTCCTGATCGTCCATGACGGAACGGACATCGCGGGAACGGTTGACCTTGTCCCGTCGACACCCGGCATTACCGATCGATGGTATCTGCTTGCCCATGATGTTCGCTTCGCGGCGGGAACATCCGGATATCTGCGCATCACAAACAATAACACCAATTCCGCCGATACACAGGGGCGGTTCAACATGGACGCCATCAAATTCACGCTGAGCAATGCGGGCATCGACACGTGGCCGCTTGAATGAGCCCATGCGGCGTCATCAGTTCTTCGGCGGTTCCCAACGACGCGGCGAGAGTCGGGCACGAGAATGAAATGGCGACAAGGATGATGTGCTTTAACAGGAACAATGATTCATCAATCCGCCGGATTCTTCTTACTGGGTTGGCATTTCTTATCATGACAAACACGGCCATGTCCAAGGGCTCATCGAGTTCACGGCGAGACTTCGCCTTTGAGTCAGTTGTTGCGCAGGATGAGGCTGATGATTTTGAACGGTGTATAGGGAATCCGGATCATGCCGTCGCGCACGACGGCCTCGCTGAGGACTTCCTCAAGTATGTTGCAGAAACAGGCGTGTTTGTATGGCAGGCCGCACTTGAGATGCGCCGTTCCGCGCGCGCCGTGGCATTCATACAAACGAAGCACGAGAGCGTTGCTGTCTTCAGCTTTTTTGATCGTATCGAGCACAAGATTGGGATCATCAACCGACACGAAACTCGCCGGGCGGGTGACGGATGAATCAGCCCTGGCAAAAAGCACCGGCACGTTGAAGCGGAAACTTTCCGCCACGATGCCCGCTTGCTGCCATGTGCCCGCGTGGGGCATGATTGCATAAGCGAACGAGTGCTCCCCCATGTCGGCCTGCGGATCGGGGTGTTTGGGCGAACGCAACAGGCTGAGGCGCATCGTGTTGCAGAATGTGCTGTAGCCGTACTTGCTCTCGCTGAGCAGCGCGACGCCAAAACCGTGCTCGCTTATATCGGCCCATTTATGGCCGGGCACTTCATAGCGTGCGAGATCATAGGTCGTGTTGAAATGCGTGGGCCGCTCAATGCACCCGAATTGCATCTCATAAGTGGCGTTCATGGCGCGCACGTTGACGGGAAAGGCGGCTTTCAGCATCTTGTGATCTTCATGCCAGTCCACCTCTGTGTGAAATTCCAGCCGCCGCGACGCGGCATCCAGCCGCACGATCTGGCGCATGCCGCTTTTCAGTCCGATCTTTCGTTCGTATGAAATGGCGGCGCGCAAAGGACTTTGCTCAATGATTGAACATGAAAAAGCAGGCGGACAGGCGGATTCCTGTTCCATGTGGAAAGGATCAACATCCCACGCGTCGCAGGCGTTGGGCGTGTCGGCATAAATCAGTATCTGATTGCCCGGCGCGGCCATTGTTTCGCGGTTGCATTCCTTGGCTGTCAAGCTGACAAGACTGCCTCCTTTGGACATCTCCGCACGCAGGTGCGAGTTTTCGAGTATCACGCTGCCCGTGCGCGTTGTGCTGGCCGAGACCATGTCGGGCGCCTCGATGATTTGGCCGTATCCATAAGACGGCGTCTCGATAAAAACGATTTCGCCCTTTGGCGTTTCAGCCACTTCGGCGCGCGGGAATCCGATTGTGTTGATGACGACGGAGTCATCCGGCGAAGTCGCGCTGTTGCTGACCAGTCCGAGCGCGCCGATGGATGAATTGATCAGTGCGCGCGCGCGGTTTTCGATCTCCGCGTAATGGCGTTCGGCATCCTCATAAACCAGCCCGATCGATGAGCCGGGCAGGATGTCGTGAAACTGGTTCACGAGGAGTATTTTCCACAACTCCTCAAGTTCAGCGGCCGGGTATTGGCATCCGGATTTGTTGCATGCGCGTGTGTTGCTCATCGCAAGCGCGGCAAGGAACTCGGCGTTGTGCAGCAGGAATTCACATTTGCGGTTTCCTCGCTTGGTGTGGGCTTGGGTGGTGTAGCATCCGCGGTGAAACTCGAAGTAAATTTCGCCGATGTGGCGGATGCGGTCGGTGCAGTCCGCTTCCAGAAGGCTGAAAAACTCGTCGCATGATCGGATTGTTGTGCGCGGCAGTCCCTCAAGATCCTTGGCGCGGCGCAGAGTTTCGATCATGCGTTTCGTTGGTCCGCCGCCGCCATCGCCATAGCCGAAAAGCATCAGGCTGTGGCGCGAGCGGTCATGATCCTTATAGTTTCGCACGGTCTCACGCAGGTCGGCCACGGTGACCATGGCGGTATAGGTGTCGAGTGACGGGAAATGGGTGAAGACCTCGCTGCCGTCGATGCCCTCCCATGTGAATGTGTGGTGGCGAGGCTTGTTGAAGCGGTTCCATGACAGCTTTTGCGTGAGGAATCGCCTGATTCCGCTCAGACGGCATATTTGCGGTATCTGGCCGTTGTAACCGAACACGTCAGGATTCCAGAACTCTTCGTGCCTGATTCCGAACTCATTCATGAAAAATCGCTGACCGAGAAGGAACTGCCGGGAAAGCGACTCGCCGGAGGGAATGTTGCAGTCCGGTTCCACCCATGTGCCGCCGACCGGAATGAACTGGCCGTTCCTCACTTTTTCCCTGATTCTCTCGTAAAGGGCGGGGTTGCGCTGTTTGATCCATTCATACTGCTGGGCCTGGGAGCAGGCGAATTTGAACTCGGGATAGGAGTCCATGTAAGTGGTGACTGTGCTGAAAGTGCGTTCGCACTTGCGCTCGGTTTCAGCAAGCGGCCAAAGCCATGCGGTGTCGATGTGCGCATGGCCGATGGCTGACAATTCGTGGGTGGCGCTGCCATTGTGATTTTGATAAAGCGCCTTGAGGATGGCGCTGGCGGCGTCCCATGTCGCGCGGTCGTCGGGATCGTATGTGTTGGCGAACCTGTTGAGTTCGCTGAGCAACATGCCGCCCCATGTTTTATCCATCCCTTTGGAATGCTCGGCTTCGAGCCCTTGGAGAATCAGGAAATCGAAGTAGAGTTCCCACGCTTTTTCGTCAAACAGGGCGATCTCGGCGCGATCAAGCAGATATGGACTCACATTCTTGAAACCATAAGCGGAATTGCCCCCGGCGCCAAAGTTTCTGTTGCATGCCATCTCGATCTGAAAATTGAGCGTTTCGCCCCCGGTGGCGCACGCGGTCAGTGTGGCGTCACAACGCGCGCTTTGGTCATGGTGGGTGGG
>JAPLSQ010000084.1 GCA_026398535.1 Candidatus Sumerlaeota bacterium
TTGTCCGGTGTAGCCGTTTCTGGGGATTCGAAAGCAACCCCACACTGCGCGCAGAACCTTGCATTAAAAACGCTCTCAACACCGCAGACACTGCATGACTTCATTTGCACTGATGTCATTAGCCGCATGATCTTTCCTCCTCCAATCGCGTGCGCTTGAAATGGCAAGACGCCCGACAATGAAATATTTTTACGAATATTACCATCTTTTACATTATGTGTCATACTACTCATTATTCCGATTATACACTTAATCAGAATACGATCGACAAATAAGAAACTGAACGACATCAAGCAAGGCATGATATCATGGAAGTGATAACCGAAATATGCCCCGCGCCATCGAGTTTTACAAACAGCGAGACGACGAAGATTAATATACGGTCCAATCCGCCACGGTGGCGGGAACGGCGGCGTTAACGGCGTTCAGGGCGTCGATAAGGCCCCAGCCCGATATGGCGTCCCAGCCGGGACTTTCTGCCTCGCGGGTGGTAGAGCGCATGTGGGCATAAAGTTGTTCTGGCGTAAGGTTTGGATTTTTACTGAGCATAAGCGCGGCCACGGCGGCGGCATGGGGCGCGGCGGCCGAGGTGCCGTAGAAGTTGGGATAACCGTCCATGTCCGTATCCTCGCCGAAAAACGACGTATTCGCGCCATCGGGGGCGGTGATGTCGGGTTTCGAGCGCAACATTGCGCCCTTGTAGCGCGTCAGGCCGTCGTCGCTGAACCAGAACGGCAGCGGGCCGCCATAGGATGTGAAGTATTCGGCGTTCAGTTCATCCTCAGGGTACTGGTAATAGCCGTCGTAATCGATCTCAAGGCAGTCCATCGCGGCGACACTCATGACGCTGGCCGCGGCTGTGTGGCCAAAAACTGTGCGGTCGGCGGCGTAGTCCGTGTCGAGAAGACCGGCCAGCCCGACACCGATGGCGAGAAGGTGGAGATTGACGGTTGTGCGCCCGTCGTAATGGTCGATGGCGGCATAGACGATCTGGTAATCGCTGGTCATGTCGTTGTTTGTGTATTCGAGTTCCTCGTAGGCGTCTCCCGCGGGCGCGCCCGTCGTTCCCTGTCTTGTGATGCTCTGGGCGAGCACTTTGCTTTTCGTGACGGGCATTTGGTCGTCGCTGAGAACGTATAGATCAAGGTCGGCCTGTGCGCCGGGGCCCGCGGCAAGCCCGCCGCCGTATGGCTCGTCCCAGTGAAGGCACAAATACATGGAGGAGCCCGGAAAAAGCAGCATTGCGAGCGAGGTTTTTTTTGGCATCTCGTATGCCGCGCCGAAGTCGTGAAAGTCGACGCCAGTAGGGGGGTAGACCATCTCGGAGGTGGCTGCATCGGCATCGTAATAGCGCCACTCGTGGGCTGTGTTGGAGTAGTTGCCGGCGCTGGAAAAGCACGCCACGCCGCTCGAACAGGCGTCCTTGTAAGCCTGGGCGATGGGTCCGTCCTGGTACATGGGTTCCGAAGTGTAGAGCACGTCGTCAACCATCACGTTGCACTTGTAACCCGGGTCATCGGCGAGTTTGCGGATGTTGGCCGCGAATTCGTAATACCCGGAAAACGCGGAAGCAAACGAAATGGCGCATCCGGGCGCGAGATCGCAGATCAGTTCGGCCATACCGGCGCCCTCGTCGGCGCCTTCGACGGGGCCGGGATCAATGATTCTCACGGTTGAAGGGAGATCGCCGGAATTCTGCGAATCCGATCCGGTGAGGATGCCGCCGGCGAGCGTTCCCCCAATCACGCGGTGAAAGCTGTCGCTGATGACACCGACGCGCACGCCGGAACCGTTGATGCCGTGGGTGGATCGCGCCAGCGCGGCACGGATCGATTCGTCGGCCCCGCTGGTCACCACTCCGGTTTGCAGGAAGGCGCGCGGCTCGTGCGTGATGACACGGACATCGCTTCTGCGCGCGATAAGATCGAGCTGGCGCGGATCGTCACACCGTGCCATTATCTGATGCAGATTGGCGTCCGAGTAGCTCGACACGATTTCAATGCCGGCGCGCTTGCAGGCCATGAACAGGCCGGGATTGAGGGCGTTTGCGCCGATGATCACCTGAATCTTGGCGCCGCGTTGCGCCCAAGGCGCGATGCGCGCGAGGGCGGGCTGGAGCGGTTTGCCCGCCGCCGTCTCGCGGCGCATTTGAAGCAATGCCGATGACATCTTTGACAATGCCTTGTCCCCGCCGGTCAGAAACTCCAGCTTTGGATCCGCTGTCTGTGGAAGCGCCGCAGCCGACGCCTGGCTTGTCTGTGTGATGGATAGAAGCACTGCCAGCAAAGCTGGCAACATGGATAACGTCGAGTTCAAAAGCCTTGATCTGATCATTTATTGCATAATATATTACATGGACGATAAAGTTCATACCCAAACAGCGCGGAATCACCGAAAAACGGTCTTTTGCGGAAGCCATCGTTTTATTTCAATTCAATCCTGAAGAAGTTGAACATGACGCATTCAACAAAACATTCGATTCGCAATGCCGCATTAATACTCGCTCTGTTGCCGCCAGGCGCATTCCTGCATGCCGTGAGTCTTACACGCGGCCCCTACCTGCAGAATCTGCAGCCAAGCCGGGTCACGATTGTCTGGAAAACGGATATGGCAAGCGACAGTGAAATCGTTTATGGTCCTGCCTCATCCTATGGATTCAAAATCGGTGATCCATCGACCGTGACACAGCACGCGCTCACGATTCCGAACCTCGCAAAGAGCCAAACTTATCATTATAAGGTGAAAAGCGGCGGCGCGGCGTTGACTGGTGATTTGACATTCCGCGCGGGCAAGGATTCGACATTCACCTCGTTCACTTTTGCCGCGATGGGCGACCACCGCTCCAGCCCGCCGGCGCATCTTGCCATCGCGCAGAGGGTCAGGCTGACCGATCTCGAACTGATCCTCGACACAGGCGATTTGACTAATGATGGCAACAAGGCATCCAACTGGGATCCCCAATTCTTTACGCCTGAAAAGGATGTCATGTCGCGCATCTGTCTTTTCCCCTCGATTGGCAATCATGATGGCACTGCGCAGAACTATTTGGATTATTTCGTCCTGCCCGCCCAGAGTTCAGGATCTGAGCGTTATTATTCGTTTGATTACGCGAACGCGCATTACGTCGTGATTGACTCCTACAGCAACTTTTCGCAGGGCAGCGCCCAGCACAACTGGCTGGTCCGCGATCTCGAGGTCAACAAGAACAAGCCGTGGCTGTTTGCGATGATGCACAATCCGCCCTATAGTTCGTCCTCGCACGGCAGCGATCTGCCGACCCGCAACACGCTCTGCCCGCTCTTTGAGGCGGGCGGCGTGGATGTTGTTTTTTCGGGGCATGACCATGATTATGAGCGCAGTCTCGTCAATGGCGTCCTCTATATCGTCACTGGCGGCGGAGGCGCGCCGCTTTACAAGAGCGGCCGCAACAGTTGGACACAGTTCTCCTCCAGCCAGCATCATTTCACTGTTGTCAATGTGGACAACACCACCTGCGCCATACAGGCCGTCGCATCCGATGGCGCGGTCATCGACGCCGTTTCGCTTTCCCCTTCAGGCGTGAGGGAATGGCATCGGGAAGCAGACAATAAAACAGAAACGGAGCGATGAGATGCGAATGACGCCCCATATCGTGAGAACAGGATGGATTATGTCAGCGTTTGCAATCCTTGGAGCAGCCGGCGCGCCCGGAGATCGGCCTCTTTCAACAACCACGGAATTGCGGCAGATCAATGTGATACCGCGTCCGGCGCGCGTGGAGCCGGCCGCCGGTGAATTTATTTTGCGCCCAAAGACCGCGATTTTTGTGACCAGCGATTCGGCAGAACTCAAACGCGCGGCGGAATATCTCCACGGCCTGCTGGCGCCGGCCACGGGCCGTTCGCTGCCCGTTGCGAACAATCCCGCGAACGAGCGCGCCAAAGGCATTGTTCTTTCAATGACGGATGCTGATGCCGCGCTTGGCGATGAAGGATATGAGATCCTCGTGACCCCCGAAAACGCGCTCCTGCGGGCGCCAACGCCAGCGGGCATTTTTTACGCCATGCAGACGCTGCGCCAGCTTCTTCCGACAGAAATCGAATCGGCGCGACGCCCGCGCGGTGTGAAGTGGAGCATTCCCTGCCTGAGGATCATCGACAAACCCGCCTGCGCATGGAGGGGATTCATGCTCGATTGCAGCCGCCACTTCATGAGCAAGGAATACATCAAGCGCACCATAGACCTGCTCGCATTCCACAAGCTGAACGTCCTGCACTGGCACTTCATCGACAGCAATGGCTGGCGCATGCAGGTGGACAGCTATCCGAAACTCACGCAGATTGGCGCGTGGCGCGGCAAGGCCGCGCGCCGTTACGGCGGTTTCTACACAAAAGACGACATCCGCGAGATAGTCGCCCATGCCAAATCGCGCCATGTCATGATTGTGCCTGAGTTCGAGATGCCGGGCCATTCGGACGCCGCGCTGGCGTGTTATCCCGAGCTGTCATGTTCGGGGGAATCCTACAAATTGCCCGCGGAACCCTTGCCAAACGAGAACCTCAACTATTTCACCAAGCTCAACAGCTCGCGGCCCTTCTGCGCCGGCAAGGACGAGGTTTTCAAGTTTCACGAGGCGGTGTTCAATGAGGCTGTCGAATTGTTTGACAGTCCTTACGTCCACGTGGGCGGCGATGAACGGCCCAAGGGCGTGTGGGAGAAATGCCCGAAATGCCAGGCGCGCATGAAAGCCGAAGGATTGAAGGACGAGCATGACCTGCAGAACTGGTTCATGCGGCGCATTTCTGACATCCTTGCGCGCAAGGGAAAACGGGTCATCAGTTGGGCAGTCACGCGCAGCGATCCTTATCACCCGACGGACATGGACGATCTTGGCAATAATGCTATCATTCAGAACTGGCACGATGGCACGGCTTTTGCCGCGGGCAAAGGCTGGGATGTTGTCAATGCGCACAACGGCTTCGTCTATTTCGATTACCCGGAATTCAAGGGGATGAACAAGCCAAAGTGGATGCCGTTGCTGCCGCTGGAGAAGGTGTATTCATTTGAGCCGACGCCCGCCGCCCTCAACACAACCGAAGCCAAGCATATACTGGGCGGCGAGGCATGCCTATGGACGGAGCTTGTGCCGCAGGACAAGGTTGATGCGCAGATTTTCCCGCGGCTGCTTGCGCTGGCTGAGGCGGTCTGGTCGCCGCGGGAAGGGAAGGATTATGCTGACTTTGCGCGCCGTGTCGCGCGGCACGAAGCGCGGCTGGCGCGAATGGGCGTGAAATACGGCAAACCGCCGTTGTGTGCCGTGGGCGTGATCGGCGATCATGCCCACAACGAAGATCGGTGATCCCGCTTACAACGGTCGCGAGCATGACTTGCTCCGTGAAGGTTGGAGCATGGCTCCAGCAACGGCCCGCCGCGCTCCCGGTGCAGGTGGCAAGCTGATCGGGCGGCGCGTTATCTGGATCAGGGGGACAGGATGCGGCTCCGGGGGCGCGGGTGTTGCCGAGTACGGCCGTATATAGCTCCAATAGCAAAACCGTCACCGGGGGCAAATACCCCCCGTTACCCCCCGCTCGCTTCGTACGATCCCAGTTTCCTGGCAAGAGCGATGATCCGGCGGAAATCCTCAAGACTGACGCTGGACGGCACGGAATGATCCGAGGAGAAAATGTATCCACCGCCCTGTTTCATGACGGGGATGACGCGCTCCATCTCGGCCTGGATCAATTCCGGCTGGTCCCACAACACCGCGTTGATTCCGCCGTGCAAAACAAGCTCTTTGCCATATTTGAGTTTGAGGGCGATGGGATCCATGCCGGCCTTGACCTCAAGAGGATTGAGCGCGTCGAGGCCGATGCCGATGAGCTCGGGCACGAACGGATTGACGTCACCGCACGAATGCAGTCGCGTCTTGACGCCCTTGGCGCGCGCCCAGTCGATGGCGCGTTTGTGGAAAGGCTTGAGCAGTTCGCGGTACATCTCCACCGAAAAAAACTGGTGATGTTTGTAACCCATGTCGTCGGGCCAGAAAACGCTGTCAAACTGGTAGCCGGCGTCCCAGACCATATCGAGCAGGGCGATGTTGACCTCCAGCAGGTGGGAGAACATGTCCATGCACCACTCGGGATCGTCGACAAGCGCATAGAGCAGGCGCTCCGAGCCGACCATCCACGAGTGCGTGACATCGAAGCCGAACCAAAGAAGCGCCTCGGTCCAGCAGCCCCGCTCCCTCCAGCCGCGGTAGTTGCGATCCAGATAGTTCCAGTCGATGCGGTCGCGCGAAGGCACGATGCGCGCTTTTGCATCCCGCCAGGTTTCGGGTGACACCACGGTATGGTTCAGGAATTCGGGAGTCGATGCGGCATGCTTGAAGTTTCTGATTGTCGTTCCCCAAGCGGTCGTCTGGGTGATATACTCGCCGGTTTCCTCGACCACGCTGACGGGATATCGCGGCGAATTGTCCGCGGAAATCCCCCCTATGTGGTCAAGGCCGAAGAAATCCACATAACTCACATCGCTGGGAAGTCCCTCTTTCTGCCACCGCTCGATTGTCGCCGCCCATGGGCCGTCAATCACGGGCACACGGTCAGCCTCCCTGTGCTCAAACATGCGCGCAAACCGCTCGCGGCTTGTCATCTCAACCATATTTGTGACCTTTCGTGCGGATAAAAAAAGAAAGGCGCGGGACACACACGCCCCGCGCCTGATATTTTCAACCAGATGGTTTTACTGGTTACTTCTCAATGGTCTTTTTGCAGGGCATGGGCGGGGGAATCGCGCATGGGGCTGGCGGGCATGGTTTGGGCGACATGGAATCCGCAATGAGCGCTCCGGTTGCCGCGCCGACTGCGGCGCCAATGCCAGCGCCCTTGAGCGTGGCCGTGCCATGTGTGACGGACGCCCCGATGAGCGCGCCAGCGGCGCCACCCACCAAAGATCCCATTAACGCTCCCTGCTGAACAGGCGTGCAAGAGCAACCTGCCAACAACGCCGCGATAACGAATAAACCCAGTATCTTCATCGTCATTCTCCTAACCTTTGTTATTCTCGAAACTTTTCGATTTTTACAATGAGCGATTGGATTAATGCAAAGAAAAATTTCATAAATCCAGCATTATTTTTCAGTTATTTTTATGCAATTATTATGCCGACGCCGGTTTTTGCCCGCGATAACGGTAATAGGCCGCACAGGCGCCTTCAGAGCTGACCATGGTTGCGCCAAGAGGGCGATCGGTGGTGCATCTGGTTCCAAATGCCGGACACTCGCGCGGTTTTCGAACACCCTGCAGGATGAGTCCGCTGATGCACTCGGTGTCCTCATCGGTTCTGAGATGGGCCACGCCGAACCGTTTTTCTGCATCGTAACGCTCGAACTCGGGCGCCAGCGCCAGCCCGCTGCGGGGAATTTCGCCGATGCCGCGCCATTTCCGCGGGGCGACGCGAAAAACCCGTGTGATGAGCTCCTGCGCGGGAACATTTCCCTCACGCCGCACAGCGCGCGCATACTGGTTCTCCACCTCCGCGCGCCCTTCCTCGAGCTGCATGACCGCCATGGTGATGCCTTGCAGAATATCGAGCGGTTCGAAGCCGGTGACGACGATCGGCACTTTGTATCTGGCGGCGATGGGCTCGTATTCGTGGAAACCCATGACCGCGCAAACATGGCCCGCCGCAAGAAACGCGTTCACACGGCAGCGGGGCGATGAGAGAATGGCCTCCATGGCAGGCGGAACAAGCACGTGCGAGACAAGGATGGAGAAATTGCCAATGCGCTGTTGCGCGGCCTGGAAAACAGCCATGGCGTTGGCGGGCGCCGTGGTTTCGAATCCGACGGCAAAGAAAACAACCTCTTTGGACGGATTATCGCGGGCGAGTTTGAGCGCGTCGAGCGGCGAGTAGACGATTCGGACGCTGCCCCCCGCGGCTTTCACGCTGAAAAGATCGCGCGCCGAGCCGGGCACGCGCAGCATGTCGCCGAAGGAGCAGAAGATCACATCGCCGCGCGACGCGATGTCGATGGCCTTGTCGATGAGTTCAACAGGCGTCACGCAGACGGGACAGCCGGGGCCATGCACAAGCGTTATTTTGTCCGGCAGAAACTCGTCGACGCCAAAGCGCACGATGGCATGTGTCTGGCCGCCGCAGACCTCCATGATAGTCCACGGGCGTGTCGTAACACGCGCAAGCGCGGCGGCATAATGGCGCGCCGTTTCAGGATCGCGGTATTCGTCGATATATTTCATGGATGAATCATGAAAACCAGCATGCTTTCGCTGCCGTGTGAAAGGCTGCGACGCAGACGCATGCCCCGCGCACGCATGTCAGGGTTTGGCGCGATAGAGTTCCGGATTGAAGCTTGTGACGGCGCGCATATACTGCACGCGCTCATAAGCTGTCGGATCGGCGCAATTCACCTGGCTCATGCTTCCCCGCATTTGCTCGACGGACTCATACTCGTGGCTTTCCATCCAGTCGTGCAGCCCCTGTTCAAGGTCGCGCATGTGGTTGATGCCATAGCGCAGCAGCACCGAGCAGACTTCCGTGACGCTTGCGCCGGCAAGCAACATTTTCACCATGTCCTCGGGTTTGTGGATGCCGCTTGTGGCGGCGAGGCTGGCGTTGACGCGCCCGTAAAGAATCGCGATCCAGCGCAACGGCAGGCGCATCGCCTGGGGCGTGCTGAGCAGAACATTGGGCCGCACTTCAAGCGTCTCCAGATCAACATCCGGCTGGTAGAAACGGTTGAACAGCGTGAGGCCGTCGGCGCCCGCATCGTCGAGTTTCCTGGCCATGTTGGCCAGGTTGCTGAAGAAGGGGCTGATTTTGACGGAAACGGGGATGGTGACGGCGGCCTTCACCGCCTTCACCACTTCGATGTACTGGTCTTCGATCTGTGAACCCGGCAAGTCCAGGTCCGTGGGGATGTTGTAAATGTTCAGCTCGACGGCGTCAGCTCCGGCCTGCTGAATCTGCTTGGCGAAGCTTGTCCAGCCGCCAGCGGTCGAGCCGTTGAGGCTGCCAATCACCGGGATGCCGACGGATTCCCTGGCTTTCTGCAAGTGCTTGAGGTATCCTTCGGGACCGAGTTCAAACTGGGCCGGCTCGGGGAAATAGCTCTGGGCCTCGGCGAAGCTTTCCGTTCCCTCGGTAAGGTGGTGGAAAAGCTCCAGTTTTTCCTGTGTGAGCTGTTCCTCGAAAACTGAATAGATGACGATGGCGGCGGCGCCGGCGTCCTCCATGCGTTTGATGCTGTCAATGTCGTCGCTCAGCGGCTGCGCCGCGGAGGGCACCAGCGGCGAGCGAAGCTTGAGTCCCATGTATGTGGTTGTAAGGTTCATTTGGTGTGCTCCATCTCCATGCGTGTTATCGGTCAGTTCACTTGGATTCTGTTGCTTCGCCGGCGCCGTCTAACTTGCGCGCCGCCATGTATTCATAGAATGCGTAACGCGTTGTTGCGTCTTCCTGTGCCAGCTTGAAAAGCAGGCGGGCGTGGTCGGGGTTGCTCTTGGTGAGCATCTTGAAGCGATTCTCGCGCATCAGGTACTGCTCGACGGGCACTTTCGGGGCGCGTGAATCCAGCTTGAGCGGATTTTCGCCCTTTTCCGCCAGTTCGGGATTGTAGCGGTAGAGCAGCCATTGTCCGCTGTCGACCGCGAGTTTCTGCTCCTGCATGCCTTGGACCATGTTGATGCCATGGGCAATGCAGTGGCTGTAGCAGATGAGCAGCGAGGGGCCGTCGTAGGCTTCGGCTTCGATGAAGGACTTGAGCGTGTGATCATCGCGCGCCCCCATGGCCGCGCTGGCCACGTAGACGTTGCCGTAGCTCATGGCGATGAGGCCGAGGTCTTTTTTGCGCCCGGGCCGTCCGCCCGCCGCGAACTTGGCCACCGCGCCGCGCGGCGTGGCCTTCGACATTTGGCCGCCGGTGTTCGAGTAA
This sequence comes from Candidatus Sumerlaeota bacterium, assembly GCA_026398535.1. Taxonomy (GTDB): domain Bacteria; phylum Sumerlaeota; class Sumerlaeia; order Sumerlaeales; family Sumerlaeaceae; genus JAPLSQ01. The sequence continues at coordinate 9,932 of JAPLSQ010000084.1, forward strand.
ACCTCGGTGTCAAGCACGAGGACATTCACGTTGCGCCCGCTGGCCAGAACATGATCGAGACCGCCGAAACCGATGTCGTAGGCCCAGCCGTCGCCGCCGATGATCCACACGCTTTTCTTCACGAGATAGTCGGCGATGCTGAGAAGCTGTTTGGCCTGCTCGGAATCGGTTCCGCGCAGTTTGTCCTTGAGCGCGGCGACACGCTCGCGCTGGTCGAAGATGTCAGCCTCGGTTTTCTGCGTGCTTTCCAGGATGGACTTGACCAGTTCGTCACCGATCTGTCCTGACATTTGCCGCAGGAGCGCCTTTGCGTAATCGTTTAGTTTGTCGATGGTCAGGCGGAATCCCAAGCCGAATTCGGCATTGTCCTCAAACAGAGAGTTTGACCAAGCCGGGCCGCGCCCCTCGCCGTTGTGTGACCATGGGGTTGTGGGCAGGTTACCGCCGTAAATCGAGGAGCAACCTGTCGCGTTTCCGCAGACCATGCGGTCGCCGAAGAGCTGTGTGGCAAGTTTCAGGTAGGGCGTTTCGCCGCATCCGGCGCAGGCGCTCGAGAAGACAAAGAGCGGTTCCTGCATCTGCTGTGTGCGGATGAGCGACGGATTGAGTTTGCGGCGGTCGGGATTGGGGATTTTCTCAAAGAACTCCCAATTCTCCCGCTCGCTCTCGCGCAACGGCGGCTGGGGCGCCATGTTGATGGCCTTGAGCCGCACTTCCTTCTTGTTTTTGGCCGGACAGAAGTCCACGCAAACGCCGCACCCCGTGCAGTCCTCAGGCGCCACTTGAATGGTGAACTTGAGCCCCTTGAGGTCGCGATCCTTGAAATCGCAGGATTTGAACGTTGGCGGCGCATCCTTGAGCAACGCAGGATCGTAGATCTTGGCGCGTATTGTCGCGTGCGGGCAGACGATCGAGCACTTGTTGCACTGGATGCAGACTTCCGAATCCCACACGGGGATTTCGAGCGCGATGTTGCGCTTTTCGTACTGGCAGGTTCCTGTGGGGAATGTGCCGTCGCACGGCATCTTGCTCACAGGCACATCGTCGCCCAAATTGCGGAGCATTGTTCCCAGAACATCATGGACGAATTTCGGCGCGTCGCCATGAATCGGGTCGGGAATTTCCAGCGTGCTGGTGACTTTGCCGGGCACGGCAACCTCGTGAAGATTGGCCAGCGTGTTGTCCACGGCCTTGAGGTTCATCCGCACGATTTCCTCGCCCTTCCTGCCGTAAGTGTCGATGATGGATTGCTTGATCTGCTCGATGGCCTCCTCGCGGGGAAGAACGCCGGAGATGCCGAAGAAGCAGACCTGCATGACCGTGTTGATGCGGCCGCCCATGCCGCTCTCGCGGGCGACCTTGAACGCGTCGATGACGAAGAAGCGAAGTTTCTTTGCGATCATGTCTTCCTGAACCTTGCGCGGCAGCGTGTCCCACACCTTGTCGGGCGGCGCGGACGTGTTAAGCAGGAAAACGCCGCCCAGTTTGGCGGCTTTGAGCATGTCATAGCGCTCGAGGAACACCGTCTGGTGACAGGCCACAAAATTGGAGCTGCCTATCAGGTAAGTGGAGCGTATTTGATCGGGGCCAAAACGCAGGTGCGACACGGTGACAGCACCAGCTTTTTTCGAGTCGTAGACGAAATAGCCCTGCGCGTAGTTGTCGGTGTTTTCGCCGATGATCTTTATCGAGTTCTTGTTGGCGCCCACGGTGCCGTCTGACCCGAGTCCATAGAACATCGCGCGCACAACGCTGTCAGGTTCGGTGGAGAATTCCGGATCAACCGGCAGGCTCGTGTGCGAAAGATCGTCGTTGATGCCAACGGTGAAATGGTTTTTCGGTTTTGCGGCGGCAAGGTTGTCAAAAACGGCTTTGACCATGGCCGGGGTAAATTCCTTGGAAGACAGGCCGTAGCGCCCGCCGACAATTTTCGGAAATTCGCTGAACGCTCCCCATCCGCTGTCCATCGCCTCGTGGATGGCATGCACAGTGTCGAGGTGAAGCGGTTCACCCGCCGAACCGGGTTCCTTTGTGCGGTCGAGCACGGCGATGGTTTTCGTTGTGGCGGGGAAGGCTTCGGTGAAGCTTTTGATGTCGAGGGGGCGATAGAGACGCACTTTGATGAGGCCGACTTTTTCACCTTGCGCGTTGAGATGCTCAACGGCCTCATGGGCAGCCTCGCAGCCTGAACTCATCAGGACGATGACGCGCTCGGCGTCGGGCGCGCCCACGTAATCGAACAGATTATAGCGGCGGCCGGTGAGGCCGGCAAACTTGTCCATGGCCTGCTGCACCTTGGCCGGACAGGCTGAATAGAAGGGATTGACCGTTTCGCGCGCCTGGAAATACACATCGGGGTTTTGCGCGGAACCGCGAAGCACGGGATGATCGGGCGACATGGCGCGCTGGCGGTGTTCACGCACCCGCTCCATGTTGATCATCGCGCGCATGACGTCTTCAGGAAGTATCTCGATTTTGGATACTTCGTGGGAAGTGCGAAATCCGTCAAAGAAGTGCAACAGCGGGATGCGCGCTTCGAGCGTGGCGGCGCTGGAGATCAGCGCGAAGTCATGAGCTTCCTGCACCGAAGCCGAGCTCAGAAGGCCAAACCCCGTGGCGCGGGTGGACATGACATCCTGGTGATCGCCGAAGATCGACAGCGCCTGCGCGGCGATTGCGCGCGCGGCAATGTGGAAAACCGCCGGGGTCAGCTCGCCCGCGATCTTGTACATATTGGGGATCATGAGTAAAAGCCCCTGTGATGACGTGAATGTCGTGGCCAGGGCGCCGGTCTGCAGCGCGCCGTGGATGGCGCCCGCCGCTCCGCCTTCGCTCTGCATCTCGACCACCGAGGGAGTGGTTCCCCAGATGTTTTTCTTGTCTTCGCTCATCCACTGGTCGGCCCACTCGCCCATGTTTGATGATGGCGTGATGGGGTAAATGGCGATCACTTCATTCACGCGGTACGCCACATAAGCAACCGCTTCGTTGCCGTCCAGCGTTTTAAACACTCGCTTCATTTTGGAGCTCTCCTAACTCATCTATGGATTTCAAATATTCAAAAACTTCGTTGGCCTCGGTTTCGTCGAGCGTGCTGATCGCCAGCCCGACGTGGACGATGACATAATCGCCCGCCTTGGCGTGCGGCACACAGGAGAGGTTGACCTCCTTGACGATACCGCCAAAACTCACCCGGCCGGTGCGCGTGATGTCGTCACCGCCGGCAATACTTAATATCTTTCCTGGCACCGCGAGACACATGACAAATCATTTCCTGTTTCCTTATGAAACAGGAAGAACCCGTAAAATTCGCCTCACCGCCTTCGGAATCGTGAATTCCACAACACCACAGCCGCCTGTCCGGCTGAAATGCAACCATCATTGGGCGGTATTCGCTGATGCCAGTACGGCTCAAATCCTGCCGCATCGAGCCGTAGGACGGCTTGTTCGGTAAGAAACCTGTTCTGAAAACATCCGCCTGTGAGAACAATTCGCTTTTGGCCGGATTTTTCCGCTACCGAAAGAAGCATCTCCACAAGCGAAACATGAAACTTTACGGAAATCTCAACAAAAGAAACACCATTATCAAGCTCGTCAAGGATTGTGCGGATGAGCGGCTGCCAGTCAACAATAAATTCCGGTGCGAACCGATGCGCGCGGTCGGTGAGATGGAGGGTATGGCGTTCGGCAACAATCCTATCTGGTTCCCTGATTTCAAAGGGGTAATGCTCCGCCGTTCCTGTCGCGTTGCTTGTCAGAAACTCCAATTCCATGGCGGCCTGTCCCTCAAAATTTGAATACTGGCGCAAACCCGCCAGTGAGGCGATGGCGTCAAACAGCCGGCCGGCACTCGATGTCAGGGGCGCATTCATGCGCCGTTCAAGCGCACGGCGCAAAGCGGATAATTCGTCCGCCGAAAAGGCGTCGAGCGGCGCAAGGCGGGTCCGCCGCGGCGCATCAAACAGCTCATCGCCAAAGATCGCATAGAGGACCCCAAGGGCCGCGCGGCGCGGTTCCCGCACCGCCTTGTCGCCCCCGGGAAGGGGAAACGGCCGCAGAGAAGCAAATCGCCGGAATTCCGGATTATGAATGTTGAATTCCGAGTGCGATGGCACAATGATAAATTCACCGCCCCAAATCGTGCCGTCCAAACCGTAACCCGTGCCGTCCCATGAGACGCCCAGCACGGGGCCGTCGATTTCGTTTTCAGCCATGCACGCGGCCACATGCGCATAATGATGCTGAACCGAAATGACAGGCAAATCCAGCGCGCGGGCGTATTGTGTCGACATATAGTCGGGATGCGCGTCGCACGCGGCCACCGCGGGGGTGAACTCGTAAAGTATTCGAAAACTGTCAATGACGCGCCTGAATGCCTCGTAAGATTGCGCCGTGTCGAGATCGCCAATATGCTGGCTGATGAATATATTGCCGCCTATGGCCGCCGAAATGGTGTTCTTCAAATGGCCGCCCACAGCAAGAACGTTGCGGGCTGGATCGTTGATCCCGCCAACTTCCCCGATCCCGCCCAAAAATTGCATCGGCAACGGCAAAGGAGCATAACCCCGGGCGCGGCGCATGACGAGTTCGCGGCCCAGGATGACGCGCGCCACGGAGTCGTCGACATGGCGCGCGATGGGACGATTGTGCACAAGAAACACATCGGCAATGCCGCTCAGACGCTCAAACGCCTCCTGTTCGTCCGTGCAGATTGCCTCGTCGGAGAGATTGCCGCTCGTGGCCACAACAGGAAATCCCAGCATGCGCATAAGAATATGATGCAACGGAGTGTAGGGAAGCATGACGCCAAGATAAGGATTGCCTGGAGCAAGAGAGGAGGACAAAGAATCCCGTTGCGCGCGGGATCGCCGATCCCGCACGCGCTTGAGCAGGACGATGGGGGATTCGGGCGAGGCAAGCAGCCGCGCCTCCATTTCCGAAACATCGCATTGCCCGCGCACCGCATCCATTCCGGGGAACATGACCGCGAACGGTTTTTCCTCGCGCTGTTTGCGTTCGCGCAGACGCCGCACGGCGCCGTCGTTGCGCGCGTCGGTCATGAGGTGGAATCCCCCCAGACCCTTCACGGCGGCGATCAGTCCGCGGCAAAGCGCCTCGGCCGCGGTGTCAATGGGCGGCATGTCCCATAATTCCGGATTTCGGATTCCCAATTGCGGATCAATGGGATTGGGCCAGAGTTCAAGATGCGGGCCGCAGACAGGACATGCATTGGGCTGGGCGTGAAAACGTCTGTCCAAAGGATTGTCATATTCGGCGCGGCAGGCGGGGCACATTGCGAACAGGCGCATTGTGGTATTGGGGCGGTCGTAGGGCAGGCTCTGGATGATGGAAAACCGCGGGCCGCAATTTGTGCAATTGGTGAACGGGTAGAGATGACGCCGGTCGGCGGGATTAAAGATTTCGCGCAGGCAGTCCGTGCAGGTCGCGATATCGGCCATGACCAGCACGGATTTTTCTCCGGCGCTGTCGCTCTCGCGGATTTCAAAGCCGCTGAATCCCGCGGGGGCGAGCCATGATGACTCGAGGCTCTGGATAAACGCGCGCGGCGGCCGCTCAAGCTCAAGGCGCAACAGGAACTCCCGCTGGCGCTCGTGATCGCCCTCGACCTCGATGAACACGCCCGCGGATGTGTTGCTCACCCAGCCCGCAAGCTTGAGTTCCGCAGCCAGCCGGTACACGAATGGGCGAAATCCAACGCCTTGGACAGCTCCCCGTATCACAACACGCAACCGCCGGTTTTTCAGGCTGGCGGTCATCATGGTTCCGATCTGTTCACAAAATATTTGTCACAAAGACACGAAGAAAAGACAAAAGGGCGGGTTGCCTCACTTCGAATCCTGTTGTCAGGCGCCCGCGTGTGTCGCGGTGATCCGCGGCGCGTTATTCCTCGTCAGCGGGCGCGCCGTCATACTCATCATTGGACTGGCCAGCCTCATCGTTCTGGCCGGATTCCAGCGGCTTGAGCTCGTTGAGCTTGATGGGCATGACAAGATAGAAATTGTCGGATTCATCGGCAGCGCGGAAGACGGCGGGCGATCCGGGGCTGTTGGCCTGCAGGAGTATCTGCTCGTGATCGAGGGATTTCATGACCTCGGACAGAAATTTGTAGTTGAAAGCAATCTTGTAATCCTCACCGTCCACCTCGGCGGGCAATTCTTCGCGGATGATGCCCTTCTCGTAATTTTCGGCTTCGAGCACAACCTGATTGCCGCTGAAGGTGAGGAACACGGACAGGCTCTTGATATCGCTGATGGTGATGGCGCGGCGGATGGCCGCCGACATGGCGGCGTGAGGGAACTTCAGCCGGCGGGCGAATTCTTTGGGCACGACGGCGTTGTAATTGGGATATTTTCCCTCGATGAGATTAGTAATGTAAAAGACGTTGTCGAAGCGGAAGCCGATTTGTTTTTCGTCAACAATGACGGACACGACACCCTTGTCGCCAAGCGAATGCATCAGCAGATCGAGCATCTTGTGGGGCACGATGACATTGATATCCTCACTGATCAATTCAGTCTGAGCGGTGGTGCGCGCAAAAGCCATGATCTTGCCATCAGTGGCTACGGCCGACAGGCTTCCCGCGCGCGCCTCGAACAGCGCGCCGAGTAGCGTCCTGCGGGGGTCGCGCAAGGGAACGGAGAAAATGATCTTGCTGATGAGCGTTTTCAAGTCGCGCTGGGCGACATCGAATGTCAGAGTCGCATTGATTTCGGGAAAAGCGGGGAAATCACGCGCCGGAAGTGTCGCAAGGTCGCAACGAATGCCCTTGGACAAAATTCTTGCGCCCTTTTCCCTGACTTCCAGCACAACATCCTGGTCTTCGGGCAATTCTTTGACCAGGTCATGGAAGGTTTTGGCGGGCACAGTCGTGACGACATCTTCGTCAACGACCGCTGGCACTTCGATGCGCGCGCGCGTTTCATAATCGGTGGCCATCAGACTGACCATCGATTCGCTTTCGCTCTTGATCAAAGCGTTGTACAGTATTGGCAGTGTGCAGGCGGGATTGATGATATCCTGCGCGATGGCCGCCGCCGGCAGAAGGTCGGCCTTTTTGAATTTAATGCGCATATAGCGCGTGCTCCTTTAGTCTTATACAAGCATCCCTGTTGCGGCGCGAGATTCGCAACTGATTCGGATTGAGAAACCTGTCTGGAAAATAATTTGCGACAAGTCCGCTCGAACACAAGAAATATTTTGGATTTTTAATCTTAATCGGGCGCACACTGTCTGGCTTGCGGCTTCGCTGGAAAACTATCCGGCATCTGATGCGCGAATCGCAAGTTTTGATGATGGCGCCGCCGCGCAACAGAGGATGATTGCCTTATGCGGTTGTCTTGCCGGCTTTGACGCCGCCGACCTTATGGGTTTTGGGTTCCTTGGGAACGCGGTCGATGAGTTCGATGAAAGCCATGGGCGCGCCATCGCCCATGCGCGGGGCTGTCTTGACAACGCGCGTGAAACCGCCGTTCCGGGCGGTATAACGCGGAGCGATGTCGGTGAACAGGCGCTTGACCGCCTCTTTGTTGTTCAAGCGGGCGAAAGCCAGCCGCCGCTTGGCCAGTCCGGCGCCGGCATCGTCCCTGGCCGCCAAGCCGTCCTTGGCGATGGTGATCAGGCGCTCCACAAACTGGCGGAGTTGCTTGGCCTTTGGCTCGGTGGTGCGGATGATCTCGTGCTCGATGAGAGCCGCCGCAAGGTTGCGCATGAGCGCGGTGCGGTGTTCGGTGGTGCGGTTCAGCCGCGAACGATGACGACGATGGCGCATGATAGTGTTTCCTTGTCCTGTCTAACCCTTAGTAATGCTGTGCCGGCCTACTTGTCAGAGTTCGAGGCCGCCGGCAGGCCGGTTTCCTTGTCGATGGTCATGCCGAAGCGCAACCCCATATCCTTGAGGATGTTCTTAATCTCGGTGAGCGACTTGCGGCCGAAGTTACGGTACTTGAGCATCTCGCTCTCGGTCTTCTGGATAAGATCGCGGATGGTCTTGATGCCCGCGGCTTCAAGACAGTTATAGGAGCGGACGCTGAGTTCGAGTTCCTCGATCGACTTTTCGAGCTTTTCCTCGAGTGAGGCGGTGGCGGATGCCGCCTGTTGCTCCTCTTCCTGTGCGGCCAACTCGGCCGCCCGGTCCTTCATTGAGATAAAAATGTTGAGGTGGTCGCGCAATACCTTGGCGGCATAACTGATGGCTTCCTCGGGTTTGACGGTGCCGTCGGTGTAGGCTTCGATGATCAGGCGGTCGTAATCCGTGCGTTGCTGAACGCGGGCCGCCTCGACCGAGAATATCACATTGGTGATGGGCGTGAAAACGGCATCAACAAAAATGGTGCCGAAGGGCATGGGCGTGGCGCATTGTTCCTTGAGCTGGGGCGCGCTAACGTAGCCGCGGCCCAACTGCGCGCAGCATTCCATCTGAAGCGACGCGCCCGCCGCCAGAGTGGCAATATGCTGATCGGGATTTAGAATTTCCATGGCGCCATTAGTTTCAAAATCGGCGGCCGTGACGACGCGTATTTCTTTTGCGGGCGCCTTGACATCCAGCCGGATCATCGTTTCACCGGTGCGCATGCCGGCAAACTTGATGTTCAGGCTCTTTAAGTTGAGAATGATGTCGAGGATGTCTTCCTTGACGCCGTCGATGGTGTCAAACTCGTGGGTTTTGCCCGCGATTCTGACCCATGTGATCGCGGCGCCTTGGATGGAACTGAGCAGAATGCGCCGCAGGGAATTGCCGATCGTCGTGCCAAAGCCCCGCTCGAAGGGTTCCGCGATGAATCTGCCGTAAGACGAGGTGAGCGTTTCCTTGTCCGGGACAAGCTCACGTGGCATTTTGAGAGGTTTGAAGTCCATTCAGTGTCTCCTGACCTTTGCTTACTTCGAGTAAAGTTCGACGATGAGCTGTTCTTTCACTGAGACGGGGATGTCCTCGCGCGAGGGAACGCTGAGAATCCTGCCCGTGAATGTATCGGGGTTCCATTCGAGCCATTGCAGGCGCCCGCGGCTGTTCGTTTCCTCAAGGCATGCCAGAATCTGCTTATTGGCGCGTGCGCTTTCATGGAGCATGATATCCTGGCCCGGGCGGGCAAGGAACGAGGGGATATTGACGCGCCGCCCGTTGACCATGATGTGGCCGTGGCGGACAATCTGGCGCGCCTGGCAACGCGAGGCGCCGATGCCAAGACGATAGACCAGGTTGTCAAGCCGGCGTTCCAGCAATTGCAACAGGACGGTGCCCGTGACGCCGCGGTAGCGGTCGGCCAGCGCGAAATAACGGCGGAACTGGCGCTCGAGTACGCCATAGATGCGCTTGGCTTTCTGCTTTTCGCGCAACTGCTGGCCGTAAGTGGAAAGTTTGGTGCGGGCCTGGCCATGCTGGCCGGGGGCATAATTTCTGCGGTCAATGGCGCACTTGCCTGTCGCGCAACGCGCGCCCTTGAGAAAGAGCTTTTCGCCTTCTCGCCGACAGAGCCGGCATTTTGCGTCGTGATAACGTCCCACGATTAAGTGGCTTCCTCCTTTTAATGTTCGCCCGCGCATGCCGTGAAGCATGCACCGACGATTGCTGCCTTCGACTGGCATGGACGGGAAGTCCGTCAGTCATCGGCACATCAGCGGTTTACGGCGCGGCGCCCGGCGGTCTGATCGAAACCGTCTGGCGCTCTTTTTTCAAAGGAACGCCTTCATCCCGCGTTGCTACTCCAGCGGCGGGTGATGCTGCTTCCGCCACAGGTAAATAATTCCGGAACCCAGCACTGCCGCCGTCAACACGATCAGGGCAACATCGCCCGGTTCCGCGACCCCCTTGCGCAACGGACCCGCGAGGAGCAATCCGATGGCCAGAAGGCTTAAGATGACCCGGTTGCGCGTGCCCAGAGAGTGGCGTCTGAACGACAAAACACTCACCACTGCCACGATGACAACCAAGCCAAAAATCATTAATACTTTAAAATCAGTCAAATCTTCACCATCGCCCCAAAGAGGGAACTTTGGCGCACATTCACACATACACGACCAGTCTTTTGCTTGCCCATGGTCATGTCATCTTAAGTTTATAATTTTGATACACGGAGATTCATTGGCGCGGCGCGCCAGCACTCAGACGCGCCGGCGTTTGGGCGGACGGCATCCGTTGTGAGGAATGGGCGTCACGTCCTTGATCAGCGAAATTTCGAGTCCGACGGCCTGCAGGCTTCGGATGGCGGCTTCGCGTCCGCTGCCCGGTCCCTTGACAAACACCTTGACGGACTTCAGGCCGTGGTCCATGGCCTTGCGCGCGCATTGTTCAGCGGCAAGCTGGGCCGCAAATGGCGTACTCTTTCGCGATCCCTTGAAACCGGCCGTGCCGCTCGATGCCCATGAGATCGTATTTCCGCGGTCATCGCTGATATTGATGATCGTGTTGTTGAACGTGGCATATAGATGCACCACGCCTGACGCAATGTTCTTGCGAACCTTTTTTTTGACTTTGGCGGCCGCGGCGGCGCCCTTCGTTGATTTTTTTTCTGCCATGCCTGGTTACTTGGTTTCCTTCTTTTTGATGCCGACGGTCTTGCGCGGCCCTTTGCGGGTGCGTGCGTTGGTGCGGGTGCGCTGGCCGCGCGCGGGCAATCCCTTGCGATGGCGCAGTCCGCGGTGGCAGCCGATGTCCATCAGCCGTTTGATATTCTGGCTGACCTCGCGCCGCACGTCGCCCTCAACCTTGACATCATTGATTATGATGGCGTTGATGCGTCCTACTTCGCCCTCTTCCAGATCGCGCACGCGTTTGTCCGGATTGATGTTCGCGCGCGACAGAATCCGGCGCGATGTCGTCAATCCAATGCCGTAAATGTAAGTAAGTCCAATCTCAACCCGCTTGTCGCGCGGCAGATCAACTCCTGCGATACGTGCCATAGATCACCCCTGACGCTGCTTGTGTTTGGGATTGGCGCAGATCACGCGCAGAACACCCTTGCGCTTGATCACCTTGCACTTGTTGCAAATCGGTTTTATCGAGGCTCGAACCTTCATGTTCCTTTCACTTGAACCTGTAAGTGATGCGCCCACGACTGAGATCGTAGGGCGAAAGCTCAACCATGACTTTGTCGCCAGGCAGAATGCGGATAAAATTCATGCGCATCTTGCCGGAAATATGCGCAAGGACAACCAGCCCGTTCTGCAACTCGACGCGGAACATGCAGTTGGGCAGAGGCTCGACCACTGTGCCTTCCAGTTCGATGCCCTTGTCCTGACTGCTCTGTCGCGCCGGCCGTTGCGTGCCGGTCAATTTCCCTTTTGCTATTGTCCGTTTTGTCGGCAAAGTCCTGTCAGACCGCGTTTGCATACACAAAGGCGGGCTTTTTCATTCAGAGAGCCGACGAAGTTTGGATATTTTCAAGCTTGGACTTGTGGCGGGGCGCGCTGAACGGGCATGATTGTCGCATTCGCACGGCCCCGCCCAAATCCGGCCGAGAACATCAACGACCATAAAAACCCACGCTGATTCCCCCAAAGGCGGGAGCGCTATAATAACAGCCTTTCTTTCAGGGATAGCAACACAATCATTTCCATTGCCGCTTTTCCGCGAACCGACAAGCACCCTTCAGGCTCGGTTTTCTGATTTACTTGGATGATTCACCAATGGATTGTTCGGATTATTGATATATTGTCATGGCAGACATCGCATCACGGAGGCGCAATCATGTTTGAGCAGCATATGGCCCTGTTAGTGACATTTCTTGCATTCAACCTGATGTTTGCCGCGCATTGCCGCGCGCAAACAACCACCACTCCGCAAACCGCTCCGGCCAGGGTCTCGATTGAAGGCCGGCTTGTCAACGAGCAAGGCCAGCCGGTCACAAGCGTCAGTATTTATACCCGGAGGACTCAGGGAGGCGCGCGCGGTTTTTATGGCGGCCGCATGGCCGGCTCCGGCGGCGCGTTCATCATTCCCAATCTTCCTGCCGGAGAGGCTGAGTTGAGTGTGTATGCCAATGGCTATGTGCCGCTGATCCGGAAAATGACAGCTCCCGCCAGCAGTGTGACACTGACGCTGTTGACGCAAGGAGCGGTAATCGAGGGGCGCGTTGTCGCGCGCGGAACGGGCGAACCGGTGGAGGGCGCGGTCATCAAGATCATGGGAATCACTGAGCCCCCCTCTTACCTGGGCGCCAGGATGCCGACGGTCAATACCATTTTATGGCACAAACCACCCCCTTCGCTCAAGGATGGCACGTTTGCGGTCGAGCACCTGCTGCCGGGAAAATACCAGCTTTCCGCGCGGACGGATCATCTGCGGCCTTACACGCCTCGAGCGGGGGCGATAGTGACATCTGAATCACTGGAACGCGATTTCATCACACTGGGTGAAAAGGAAACCACGTCGGGCATTGAGCTTGTCGTCTTTCCCGGCTACACCTTGTCGGGCGTCATCACCGAGCGCGGCACCACTCATCCGCTCGAGGGAGTGACCGTTTCCATGTCGAGCGGCATTGCCGGAAACGAGATGACCACGGTGACGGATTCAGCCGGGAATTATCGGCTTGATGGTGTTCCGTGCCTGGGGGGTGCGGTTCTCTCCTACTGGAAAAAGGGGTATGTAGCGGATGTGGCGGACACATTTCTTTTCCCCCCGGGTTCGGCTCCTGATCCCGGGGCCGACTCCATCATCAAACAGGTTGGTCTGCTCCCCATTTCGGCAGGGACTTCTAAGGCAAGCACGGACCCTCAGGAACGCATTATTCAGCATCAACAGCGCATCAACGAGATCACCCAGGAACAGAAGGAGAACAAGCGAAAGGAGCAGCAGCGCGCCAGAGACGTCATCCGGGAAAACAAGAATGCCCGGCCGGGATCTGAGCCTGCTGGAAAATAGTCTGGCATTGAGGATGCGTTGGATGGCTGACTTTCGGCAAGACATGCCTAATGATTGGATTTGGATTAGACGAATGCGCCCAGGCCTTAAATTAACAGTTCTCTTCATCGTTGCCGCATCATTTTTCGGCGGATGCGCGCGCAATGGCAAAGAGCTTGTTGTGAGCGGGCGTATAGAGGTGGACAAGGTGCGGGTCGGGTCGAAGATTGGCGGGCGCGTCTGGAAGGTTCATTATGACGAGGGCGATGCCGTGAAGTCGGGTGAACCCGTCGTGCAGCTTGAGGACAGGGAACTCAAGGCTCAGCTTGACGAGGCAAGCGCGTCGCTTGCCCAGGCGCAGTCACAGCTTGACCTGTTGCTTGTGGGTTCGCGCAGGGAGGACATTGACCGTGCCGAGGCGCTTGTCAGGGCGCAGCGCGCCCAGTTGCAATTGAGCCGCAAGGGATTCCGTGACGAGGAGATCCGCCAGGCTGAGGCACAGCTTGTCTCGGCGAAAAGCGAGCTTGATCTGGCAAAGAAGGAACTCGACAGCGCGGAGATGCTCCGCAAGTCAGGGACAATCGAGCAGCGCGAGTACGACAAGAAGCGCAACGCTTACGAGACGGCCCGCGCGCAGGCCGATGTGGCCACGCAGAAAGAGGCGCTTTATAAAAGCGGCTCGCGTCCGGAGGAAATCGCGATGTCCGAGGCCAGGCTGGCCCAGGCTCAAGCCGAACTGGAACGGCTGAAGAACGGCGCCCGTCCCGAAGAGATTGCCGCCCAGCGCGCCGCTGTCGAGGCCGCCGCCGCAAATCTCGCGCGCATTGATTCACAGCTTGCCGAGACACGCATCCTGGCGCCCATGGACTCGACAGTGGAAACCCTTGACCTCAAGCCTGGCGATCTTGTCAAGGCGGGCGAAACGGTCTCTGTGCTCAACCTGCGCAACAGCCCCTGGGTGCGATGTTACGTGCCCGAAAACCGGCTTGGCCTGGTGCGCACCGGAATGGATGTGGATGTCACGGTCGACTCGTTTCCCGGCAAGCGGTTCAAGGCCAGGGTTCGCCGCGTCAATTCCGAGGCTGAATTCACGCCGCGCAATGTTCAGACAACGGAAAAACGTTCGGAACTGGTTTTTGAAATGAAGGCTGATGTGCTTCAGGACGGCGGACAGTTGCGGGCTGGGATGTATGCGGATGTGCATGTGCCCATCGGGACTGTGAAATGAGCGCCGCCGCTGATTCGGCGATCGTTGTTGAGGGATTGACGCGTAAATTCGGCGCGTTCACGGCCGTTGACAATGTCAGCTTTGAAATCGGGCGCGGCGATATTTTCGGATTTCTTGGCCCCAACGGATCGGGCAAATCCACGGTGATCCGCATGCTGTGCGGATTGCTGAGACCGACAACCGGCACGGCGCTGCTCGACGGCATTGATGTGCGCCGCGATCCCGAATCCATCAAGCAGCGCATCGGCTACACATCCCAGAAATTCAGCCTGTATGAAGACCTGACCGTCGATGAAAACGTGATGTTTTTCGGCAGGATTTACGGACTGAAAAACAGGCGGCTTAAAGAACGGCGCGACGCGGTGATCGGCCTTGTGGGCATCGGGGATTATGCCGGTCGTCTGGCGGGACAGCTTTCGGGCGGCTGGAAGCAGCGGCTGGCGGTGGCTTGCGCGCTGTTGCACGAGCCCAACATCATCTTTCTGGACGAGCCGACGGCTGGCATCGATCCTGTCGCGCGCCGCGATTTGTGGGACCTGCTTTTCAAGCTGTCGAGTGCCGGAACGACGCTTTTCGTCACGACGCATTACATGGACGAGGCGGAACGCTGCACGGATGTGGGCTATATCTATTTATCGAAACTCATCGTGTGCGGTCAGCCCAAGACGCTCAAGGCGCTGCCGGAAGTCACGCCTGGCGGCCATCGCCGTCTGGAGGTCGAGTGCGAGGAATCGCGGCAGGCACTGGAGCGTTTGCGCGGGGTGGACGGGATCGCCGACGCCACGCTTTTCGGGCAGAACATACACCTGCTCGCGCGGGACGACATCACGGAAGCGGACATACGCGGGGAACTTGAGCGGGGCGGCATTGGGGCGCGAGAGATCCGCCAGATTGAGCCCTCCCTCGAGGATGTGTTCGTCATGCTGACGCGCCGCCATGCCGGCACGCCGCGGAAAAGGTGAATGAATATGTTTCGCGGTTTCTGGGCCGTCATATACAAGGAAATGATCCAGGTGCGGCGCGACCCGAGCACGCGGTTCGTGTTCCTGATTCCGCTGTTTCAGATGATCATCTTCGGTTATGCCATCGACATGGATGTTCAGCACATCGCGACGGTGGTATGCGACATGGACCAGAGCGTGGAAAGCCGTCTGATCGTTGCTCAGATGGCAAACACGAGAACCTTCGACATCACGGGCGAGGTTGCGAGCGAACGCGACATCCGCCGCCAGATCGTGGCCGGCACGGCAAAGGTGGGCATCATTATTCCGGGCGACTATGGCGCGAAACTGTTGCGGGGCGAGCAGGCCACCGTGCAGGTGCTCGTGGACGGTTCGGACAGTTCCGTGGCCAACAACGCGGTGCAGACATCGCGCGGCGTGGGGATGCTGCAATCGCTTCAGCGCGCGGGCGTGTCGGGCCAGTTGCTGCCGGTTGATGTGCGCCAGCGCGTGCTGTTCAATCCCGACCTCATCAGCGCAAATTTTTATGTGCCGGCGCTTGTC
Source organism: Candidatus Sumerlaeota bacterium (assembly GCA_026398535.1). GTDB lineage: Bacteria > Sumerlaeota > Sumerlaeia > Sumerlaeales > Sumerlaeaceae > JAPLSQ01. The sequence continues at coordinate 25,521 of JAPLSQ010000084.1, forward strand.
GGCATCATTCTGCAGATTGTGACGGTTTTTCTGACGGCATTCGCGATTGTCCGCGAGCGCGAGCGCGGTACCCTCGAGCAACTCAGCGTCACGCCCGTCTCCAGATCAGCCCTCATTCTCGGCAAGCTTGTTCCCTACGCCATCATCGGGATGATTCAGACGATTTTCGTGTTGTTGCTGATGCGTTGCCTGTTTGGTGTGGTCATCGAGGGCGATGTCTTTCTGCTTTTGGCGCTATCGGTTCTTTTCCTGCTGCCAGCGCTTGCGATGGGCATTCTTATCTCCACCATCGCCTTCAATCAGGCCGAAGCCATGCAGATGGGCATGCTCATCATGCTGCCCTCCATCCTGCTTTCGGGTTTTGCTTTTCCCCGCGAGACCATGCCGTTGCCGATTTACGCCTTAAGCTTTGGGATTCCCGTCACCTACTATGTCCAGATTCTGCGGGGCATCATCCTGCGCGGTGCGGGATTATGGGCATTGTGGCCGCAAACGCTCGCGCTTGCCGGCTTCGCCGTCGTGCTTGTGGTTGCCAGTTCGGTGCGCTTCCAGAAGCGCATCGGCTGAAAACCAAGTGTCATTGCCGGCGCCAATTCAGGTGACGGATTGTCCCGTGATCAAGCAAATTTCTTTCCCGTTCACCCCGCTTGCTGTTCTTCTCACATGAGCTCATAATCAAGCGCGCCGGTTTGTGAGTCTGTGCCCATTTTTTCAGCATTTTCCCTTAACTGCTTGAATTCCGCATTGTTTCTCCGGAAGGTGCCCATTCCATAAGGATATGAAATCATGACAAAAGAGTTGCTGATCGGCGTCATTGGCGCGGGCGGGCGCGGGGCGCTTGCGCACGCTGCCCACATCCCCGGGGAGGGCGCGCGTCTTGCCGCCGCGGCTGACGCGGCCGATGAACCGCTGGCGCGGTTCCGCGAAAAATTCGGCCCCGATGTCTTTACGACGAAAAATTACCGCGAGTTGCTTGCGCGCCCCGAGATCGGGGCGGTGTTCGTCACCGCGCCCGATTTCCTGCACGAGGAAATGGCGGTTGCCGCCCTGCGAGCGGGAAAGCATGTCTATCTCGAAAAGCCCATGGCAATCACGATCGAGGGCTGCGACCGTATCCTGCGCGCCGCCGCCGAAAACGGGCGCAAACTCTATCTCGGCCATAATATGCGACACATGACCTTTGTCCTGAAGATGAAGGAACTCATCGACGCGGGACGCATCGGCGAGGTGAAGGCCGGCTGGTGCCGCCATTTCGTCTCCTATGGCGGCGACGCTTACTTTAAGGACTGGCACGCCGAGCGCGCCAACTGCACGAGTCTGCTGTTGCAGAAAGGCGCGCACGACATCGACGTCCTGCACTGGCTCTGCGGCGGGTGCTCGCGGCGCGTCAGCGCGTTCGGCGGCCTGACGGTTTATGGGCGCGTCACGGATCACCGGGCGCCCAGCGAGCCGCCCAAAATCAGTTGGGGATTCGAGAACTGGCCCCCGCTTTCGCAGAAAGGGCTCAATCCGGTTGTCGACATCGAGGACATCAACATGATGCTCATGGAGCTCGACAACGGGGTGTTCGCATCCTACCAGCAGTGCCACTACACGCCCGACGCGTGGCGCAATTACACGATCATCGGCACAGAGGGGCGCGTGGAAAACTTTGGCGACTCGCCCGGGGAATGCGTGGTGCGGTTGTGGAACCGCCGCGCAGGATACAAGCCCGAGGGCGACGAGCAATACCCGATCCCGGTCATGAGCGGCAGCCATGGCGGCTCGGATCTGTCGATTGTCGCGGAGTTCGTGCGCTATGTCCGCGAAGGCGGCAGGGTTTCCACCTCACCGGTTGCCGCCCGCAACAGCGTTGCGGCGGGGTGTTGCGCCGCCCGCTCTGTCCGCAACGGCAATGTGCCCGTTGATATTCCGCCTGTTGATCCCGGGATCGCGGCATACTTTGATCATTGCGGATGAACACACAGATATGAAAATTCATCATTCAATCATCGTGATTCTGCTGGCGGTTGCAGCGCAGGCGCCAGCCGCCACGCACACGCCGGAGCAAACGACCATGCCAAGACAACTCAACTGGTATAAAGGCAACACGCACACCCACACCAACAAATCCGATGGCGACACGTCACCCGGTGCGGCCGCATGCTGGTACCGCGATCACGGTTACGATTTCCTTGTCATCTCGGACCACAACCGTCTGACCACACCCAGCGTTGTGGAGAAGGAAATGGCCGGAACGCGGTCCGCAAATCCGGACAAGCCTTTCCTTCTGATTTCCGGCGAGGAGGTCTCAGACTGCTTCACAGTCAACAAGCGAGGACTTCCGCTGCATATCGGCGCGATTGGCGCCTCGCGGACGGTGGGCGTTCAGGGCGGGAAGAGTGTTGCCGATACGGTCGAAAGGTGCATCGGCGCGATTCATGCCGGCGGCGGCATCGCCCATGTGAATCACCCGAATTTTGGCTGGGCCATGACGTCTGAAGACCTGCTGGCGCTCCCGAATATCACCCATATGGAAATCTTCAACGGGCATCCAGACGTCAACAACTGGGGCGGCGGCGGCAAACCGTCCGCGGAGGCGATGTGGGATGCGCTGTTGAGCGCGGGCAGACGCGTTTACGCAATCGCTTCGGACGATGCGCACCATTACATGAAATATGGCCGCGATCTGGCAAATGTCGGCCGGGGCTGGATTGTGGCGCGCGCCGCCGCGCCCGACAGGGATGACATCCTCGCCGCGATCCGCGACGGGAACTACTATGCCTCAACAGGCGTGGAACTGGACGACATCTCCACCACGAATTCGACGCTGAGCCTGAAAATACGCAAACAAGGCAGCCGTCTTTTCACCACGTCATTCATCGGCGCCAACGGCGTGGTGCTCAAGGAGGACGCCTCGATGGAGCCGAAATACAAGCTCAAGCCGGGCGGCGCCTATGTGCGCGCGCGCGTCTTGTCAAGCGGCGGTGATTATGCGTGGACCCAGCCGCTTTTCGCTCAGACAGGCGGAAAGGACATTTCAAAGTAACCGAATATCGCACACACGCGTCGCCCGGACGTGTGCTCATCATCGGCCGCGCTGAAAATATACCGGCCTGATGCCGAGTGAGGCCGCCTCGTTCTTCGTCCGTGGTTGTCCGTGTTTTCCTGACACCCAATCCGGCTTTCCCCCCTTCTTTTATCTCACGCTGACGGTCAGCGTGGTCACCTCGGCGCCAAAGTTTTTCAGCGGGCCGATGCCGTCGGCCCGCAGGCCGATTTCCATGCCATAATTGCCGGGCGCCGGCGGCGCAGCAAATGTCAGTGTGGTGGATGTGCTTTCGCCCGGCAGCAGGTCGTGTGACAGCCTTGTAAGCGCTGATGTCGTTGTTGGGGCGCCGATTGTCCGCCATTCGCCCGTGATGGACACGCCGGCGAACTCCACACCGGTTTGCAGACCCATGCGCGGCACGACGTTGCGCTTCAGGAAAGTCGTGTTGCCCGTGTTCGTGGCGATCACGCCCACGGTCAGCGCCGCGGTGGTGGAGCATTCCATGTGCGGCGGATTAAGAATCCATGCGGCGTGGGGTTTGTCCGGCGCTTCGGTGTCGTAACGCGCCACGCGCACAATGGTGGCAAAATCTTTGGCGGAGATGACGCCCTGGTTGCGCAACACGCCCACCAGCAGGCGCGCGGCAAGATTGTGTCCCGGTCCTGAAAAATGGATGCCGTCGGCATCGAAAAGGAACTCGCGGTTTCGGCGCTCAAATTCCTCCTCGAAATCCAGAAGACATGCTCCTGTGGCCGAGCACACGGACCGCACGATGGAATTATAATGGCTGCGCCGAATCCGGACGGTTTCGTAATCCGGCGCAAAGTTCTGCAGGACAAGCGATCCGGCGTTTTCGGTCGCGAGATTGGCGGGCTGGGTGGCCAGAACCGCCAGCGCCCCCGCCGACTGGATTTCATGCACAATCTGCTCAAGGTTGCGCGCGAATTGCTCCGGGCCGACCCTGAGCGCCGGTGAAGTGGCGGCGTCGTTCGCGCTTCGTTCACCCGCCGGCGCCGCCGCGAATTGAAACAACCGCAGCGGGCTGAATATGCGCTGGGCAGCTTCCGACCAGATATTGCGCGCGCCGAGTTCCTTGTCGGGCAGATTCAGCGCGGGAAAAAGATCATTCCATCCGAAACACGCCACCACCACGGATGGTTTGACCGCCCTGAGGCGGCGGAACAGACGCAGCCCCTGTTCGGTGGTGTATCCGGGCGCCGCGGCATTGTAGAACTCGATCGGCGGCCCGGTGCGAGGGCGGCTCACAAGGCGCTGGGCAAGCTGGGGATAGGTGCGGTAGGTCATTGCTGTCGCCGAGTCGCCAAGACACAAAACCCTTACAGTGCCGGATGTCGGCGCTCCTGAAGGCTCCGCGCCCAGCAGTCCGCTTTTTGTAACATCCATGCCGCCAAGGTTGCGTCCGGGGCTCAGACGCCACAAGAGATAACGGTCGGGCTCGAAGGCGTCTGTGTCAAACCGCCGGCTGAGAGCGCTGACACATGCCGTGTTCGTCGCCGCCTGGGCATCCATCGGTATGAGCGGGCGGTAATATCCCCGCGCCCGCAAAGCGATTTCGCCCAGCATAAACGGAAGCGCGAGGCCGAGTACGGCAAAGGTCAGCCGGCGGAACCATATTTGCGCGCGTGTGTGCCGCGATCGTGCCAGCTCCTTTTCCACGCGCGCCAGCATATCACTCATGAAGCGGGATCATGCGGTTGGGCGGGGCGATTATGCAATGGGAATCGCGTTTCGGGCAGGGTGAAACCGAAGTCGCGATTGCCGGAATAACTCCGGCGCGGCGGGCGCGGAATCTCCGGGCTCGTATAGCGGTCTTGAATTTTTTACGCTGAAATCGCGTAAACGCTCATGGTTCACATTATCATTTATCATTAGGAGGCTATCCTCATGCCGGTTCCAAGGCGGCGTCATTGTTCAGCGCGGCGCAAGCGCGGCCGCACACACAAGCAACTGACCCCTGTTTCTGGCATTGACAAGTGCCTGAAGTGCGGGGAACCGCGTCTGCCGCATCGCGTATGCCCCAGTTGCGGCGATTACAAGGGGCGTTTCTACGGCAAGGTTGATGCCGTAAAGTAAAGCTGAACCGGCTTTCAGCAGCAAACAGCACGCCACATGGCCAGCCGCATCCAGAAACTCCGCGAGGAAGTACGGCTTCGCCGTCAGGCGCGGCGCTCGGCAACCATCGCCCTTGATGCCATGGGATCGGACGCCGGGCCTGATGAATTGATGCAGGGGGCTTATGATGCCGTCACGGCCCTGCATTGGATCACCGTCATTTGCGCCGGACCGAGCGACAAGCTGGAGGCCATTATCCGGCGCAGGGAGCTTGCCCATCCCCGGTTGCGTGTTGAGCATGCTCCGCAGGTTGTCACGATGGACGAGGCGCCCAAGGATTCGCTTCGCAAGAAGGATTCGAGCGTTTCGGTGGCGGCGCGGCTTGTCCACGAAGGGCGCGCCGCAGCCATGCTTTCGGCGGGCAACACGGGCGCGACGATGGCCACTGCCATGATGACATGGCGACAGTTGCCCGGCATCAGCCGTCCCGCCATCGCCGCTGTGATCCCCCATCCCCGCCACCCAAGCATTATTCTCGATGTGGGAGCCAATGTTGACTGCAAGCCCCGCCATCTGCTGCATTTCGCCATCATGGGCGCCGTTTACGCGCGCCATGTTTTCCGCCGGCGCAATCCCCGCGTCGGGCTGCTTTCCATCGGTGAAGAGGAAACAAAAGGCAACGAGCAGATTTTCGACACACAGAAGCTCATGCGCCAATCCACGCTGAACTATTGCGGGAACGCGGAAGGACGCGATCTTTTCCGTGAAAAATTCGACGTTGTCGTGTGCGACGGCTTTGTGGGCAATGTCGTGCTCAAGGTTGCCGAAGGGCTTGTTGAGTTCATCTTCGACAATCTCAAGCAGCAAATTCAGAGCAATCTTGTTGCCCAGATTGGCGCGCTGGGCATGAAACCCGTCCTGCGCTCGTTCAAGAAAACAATCGACCATTCCGAGTATGGCGGCGCGCCCCTGCTGGGGCTGAACGGAAACTGCATCATCTGCCACGGCTCTTCGCGCGCCAAGTCCATCATGAATGCCATCCGCGTGGCCGATGAAATGGCGGGGGCAAACGTCAACCGGCGCATCGTCGAACTGCTCAAGCAGAATACCCCGGACAGCCAGTAGCCCGGAGACGGCGGCAACGGATAGCCGCTGTATCGCGCTCCATTTGATCTCTTGCCTGCTTGCCGCGTTGTCTTATTTTCAGGCGGGCGCGCGCCGTGAAGGCGGCGCGATTTTCAGAGGTTCCAAAATATATCAACGCAAGTTGTGTTAAGACTCAAAAGAGCAAAAATCGATCCCCCAAGTCATGTTTAACAAATTCATTAGCAGACTGTTTGGCAATAAGCAGGCGCGCGACATGCGCAAGGTCCTGCCGCTTGTCGATGAAATCAATGCGTATTGTGAAGAATACCAGGCTCTCGATGACAGCCAGTTGAGTGCCCAGACAGATGAGTTTCGGCGGCGTTACGCCGACGGCGTTACGCTCGATGATCTGTTGCCTGAGGCATTTGCTGTCGTCAAGGAAGCCTGCCGCCGCAATCTTGGAAAGAAGTGGATGGCCGCGGGCATTGAGATCACCTGGGACATGGTGCCTTTCGATGTTCAGCTTGCGGGCGCCATTGTGATGCACCATGGCAAGATCGCCGAAATGGCGACCGGCGAGGGAAAAACCCTCGTGGCCATCATGCCTCTTTATCTCAACGCCATCGCCGGCAAGGGCGTCCATCTTATCACTGTCAATGACTACCTGGCGCGGCGCGACAGTGAGTGGATGGGCCAGATTTTCAATTTTCTTGGCATGAGCGTGGGCTGCCTCGACAAAACCGAACCAAGCACGCCCGAACGCCGCGCCATGTATGCCTGCGACATCACCTATGGCACCAACCACGAATTCGGCTTTGATTACCTGCGCGACAACATGGTGCACGAGGCTGACCAGATGGTTCAGCAGCGCGGGCATTTCTACGCCATCGTCGATGAGGTGGACAATATTCTCATCGATGAGGCGCGCACCCCGCTCATTATCAGCGGACCTGTTGACCGCTCCACGCACCGCTACGACGAGATCAAGCCGCTGGTTTATGATCTGGTGAAAAAACAGAATGAGATCGTGAACCGCTACGTGTCCCAGGCGGAGGAGACGCTCAAATCCAATCCCAAATACGAGGAGGGGGGCATGGCGTTGCTGCGGGCGCAGCGCGGCCTGCCCAAGCACAAACGGCTCGTCAAGATGCGCAGCGAACCAGGCATGCAGACGCTCATCGAAAAAACCGAGCTGGGCTTCATGGCCGAAAAAAGGATGTACGATGTTGACGAGGGCCTTTACTACGTTGTGGATGAAAAGGGACATCAGATTGATCTGACCGACCTCGGCCGCAACACACTGTCGCCAACCAATCCCAAGCTGTGGGAGGTGCCAGACATCGTCGAGGAAATCGCCGCCGTCGAAGCAGGCGATTTTGACCTGATCGAGCTCAACGACGGCCAGAAATTGCTGCTCAACGGGCGCGAACACGAACGCGCCGCCGCCAAGAAACCGGACGGCAGTTATGAAGTCCACCGGCACGACGGCATCCAGCGCATCGCCGCACAGAAAATCGTCCGCATCATCCCCGGCAGCGAAGTCCCTCAAGAGGAACGTGACACGCGCAAGGAGGACGTACGCAACGAGCATGCCATTCAGACCGAGAAGCTCCACAACATCTCCCAGTTGTTGCGCGCCTACTCGCTGTATGAAAAAGATGTCGAATACGTCGTCCAGGACAACAAGGTCATCATCGTTGACGAGTTCACGGGACGCCTGATGAACGGACGGCGATGGAGCGATGGTCTGCACCAGGCCGTCGAATGCAAGGAGGGCGTGGAGATTGAGATTGAGACACAGACGCTCGCCACGATCACCCTGCAAAACTATTTCCGCATGTACAAGAAGCTCGCCGGCATGACGGGAACCGCCGAAACCGAAGCGGCGGAATTTGCGCACACTTACAACACGGATGTTGTGGTCGTCCCGACCAACCAGCCATGCATCCGCGCGGATCAGAACGATCTCATTTACAAGACGAAGCGCGAGAAGTACAACGCGATCATCAGTGAAATCGCCCGCTGCTGCCAGGAGAAGCTGCCCGTGCTCGTCGGCACGGTCAGCGTCGAGGTCAGCGAGCTGCTCAGCCGCATGCTGGCGCGCAACAAGATTCCGCACAACGTCCTCAACGCCAAGAACCACCAGCGCGAGGCCGAGATCATCCGTTTCGCCGGCCAGCCGGGCGCGGTGACCATCGCCACGAACATGGCCGGCCGCGGAACCGACATCAAGCTTCATCCCGATGTGGTGCACAAGGACGAGAAGGGGCGTCTGACAGGCGGTCTGCAGGTCATTGGCACCGAGCGCCACGAGGCGCGCCGCATCGACCGCCAGCTCAGGGGGCGTTCCGGACGCCAGGGCGATCCCGGACGCTCCATCTTCTGTCTCTCGCTCGAGGACGATCTCATGCGCCTGTTCGGCAGCGAACGCATCGCGCGGGTGATGGACAGGCTCGGCATGCAGGAAGGCGAAGAGATCACCCATCCGCTCGTGACCCGCGCCATCGAAAGCGCCCAGAAAAAAGTCGAGACGCGCAATTTCGAGATACGAAAGAAAACGCTCGATTACGACAACGTGATGAACAAACAGCGCGAGGCCATCTACGGTCTGCGCAAGGAGGTCATCACGGGCGGCGATCTGCGCGATCTGGTGCTGTCCGTTCACTACGAGGCCGTCAAGAACGAGATCAACGAGTTCGGTGACGCGAACCGCAACTCGGTCGAGTGGGACATCGAGGGATTTCTCACCTACCTCCAGCGCCACATCCCCTATGCGGATTTCATGCCGCATATAGAACAACTGCGCGGGCATGACGCCGACTCGTTCATGACCGAAATCCTGAAGCTGGTCGCGGAGGCCTACGAGGCCAAGCGCAAGCACCTCAACAACGACCAGCTCATGCGCGACCTTTGCCGCTGGGTCATCCTGCGCCGAATCGACACGAACTGGATTGACCATCTGCTGGCAATTGACGACCTGCGCGAGAGCATCGGCTGGCGGGGTTATGCCCAGCTCGATCCGCTTGTCGAATACCAGAAGGAAGCCTCCCTGCTGTTCGAGGACCTCATGTTCCGGGTTCACAAAGAGGTTCTTGAAAATCTTTTCCGCACCGAACCAGTGATCCAGGGGATCGCGCCGCCAACCGGGCAGATAATCCGCGGCATGCAGGCGCGGCGGGCAAGCATGGACGAGATTGTGCCCGCGGCGGCCATGCTCACCGACAGCGAGTTGCAGGAGATGGCTGAAGCCGGCGGCGCCGCGCCAGGAGATGGACGCGGCCGGCGCGCGGCGGGCGCCTCCCAGCCGTCCAATGTTCCGTACCGCGCCGGGCCGCGGGTGGGGCGCAACGACCCCTGCCCGTGCGGCAGCGGGAAAAAATTCAAGAAATGCTGCGGCGGCGCGCGCGTGACAATTGAAGATGCCGGTTGATTTCCCGCGGCGGGCGCGTCAATTTTTGGTTTTTCATGTGTTGGGATTGAGAGGATTCTGTTCTTTGAGGAAAGCGCTGATGAGATTAGTGAAGTTGCTTGCTGTTTTATCGCTGGTGCTGTTTGTTTTTGGCGGATGCGCGTGGCGCGCGAAACAGCCCACGGGCTGGGGTCGCCCGACCACCATGGGGCTGAAATCCGCCGATCAGGTGGCGCCATGCTGCCGCGACCTGGCCCTTGGACGCATTTCGCTGGCCGAGTGCATGCAGAAACCTGAATGCAAGGCCAACGGCAACCGTTGTTGCGCCAACGCCATCTCAGACATGTCGCCCAACTGAATTCAGACCGGCTCGTCAATTAACCGGTACAGCGGCTCTTCCGCCCTTTCAGCGCATGTTCAATCACATCATTGATTTGACCCACGACATCCGGCCGGGGATGCCTTTATGGCCGGGTGATCCCGCTGTCCGAATCCGCGTGGTCGCGTCCATTGCCCGCGATGGTTATTTACTGCGCGCCATGGAATCGGGCGAGCATACAGGCACACACATTGGCGCGCCCGCGCACTTTGAGCCCGGCGGAATCACAGTCGAACAGATCCCGCCAGAGACGCTCGTGCGGCCTGCCATCGTCATCGACGTTGTGGAAAAAGCCGAAGCCAATCCGGATTATGCCCTCGTGCGCGGTGACATCACATTGTGGGAGGACATGCATGGCCGGATTCCGCACGGTTGTGTCGTGCTGTTGCGAACCGGCTGGCGCCAGCGCTGGAACGATCCAACAGCGTTTCTGAACATCGGGATGGACGCGCTGCCCCATTTTCCGGGATTTTCGGCCGAAGCGGCGGGAATTTTGATTGATCAGCGCGGTTGCGCCGCCCTGGGAACCGACACACATGGCATTGATCCCGGCAATGATCCTCGGTTTCGCGCCGGGCGTCTTCTGGCTGCCCGCGGCAGGTATCACATCGAATGTCTCAACAGGCTTGATGCTCTCCCGCCCGCCGGCGCGCTGCTTATCGCGGCGCCGCTGACCGTCGATGGCGGCTCAGGCAGTCCTGCCCGTATTTTCGCGTTTCTTCCCGATTAACGCACATTTTTCTGTGATGGTTGTATAATCGCGGAAGTTGGCGGCCTTATGACGACTGAACCCGATAAAACCGATTATAAGAACACGCTTTGTCTTCCGCAGACGGCATTTCCCATGAAGGCGAATCTGTATCAGCGGGAAACCGAAATTCTGCGCCGCTGGCACGAGATCAGCCTGGATCAGCTCATCGCGCGGAAACCGTCCGGGAACGGGACTTACATTCTTCATGACGGCCCTCCTTACGCAAACGGTCATATTCATGTGGGCCATGCGCTGAACAAAATTCTCAAGGACATCGTTGTGCGTCACCGCACGATGCTGGATTATCATTCGCCCTACGTCCCGGGCTGGGATTGTCATGGCCTGCCCATCGAGCAGAAGGTGACCAGTGAGCTTGGGCCAAAGAAAGCCTCGATGACGCCCCTTGAGATACGCCGTCTGTGCGAGCAATACGCGCGCAAGTGGATGAAGGTTCAGAGCGAGGAGTTTCAGCGCCTCGGTGTTGGCGGCATGTGGGACAAACCTTACCTGACCATCGATCCGCGGGTCGAGGCCAGCATCGTGCGCGCGCTCGGTGAGCTCACCGCGCGCGGTTACATTTACAAGGGGCTCAAGCCCGTCTACTGGTGCGTCAACTGCCAGACGGCTCTCGCCGAGGCTGAGATAGAATATGAAAACTGCGTCTCGCCCTCGATTTATGTCAAGTTTCCCGTGTGTGAGCCCGAAAGCAGGGCCGCCACGGCCGGCCTGCTCAACCCGGGCATCGTCATCTGGACGACCACTCCGTGGACCCTGCCCGCGAATCTCGCTGTTTCGTTGCATCCGGATTTCAAATATGTGGCGATAAGGGTGAAAACGCCGCGCTCCTCCGGCGATTTTCAATCCGATGCAAAAGGGGATGCCGAAGACTGGATTGTCGCCAAGGACCTTGTTGACGCATTCGTCAAAGACGCCGATTTGGGCGACACCGAGATTGTCAGAGAGATCAGCGCGCGCGACCTTGAGCACATGCAATTGGAGCATCCTGTGCAACCCGGGCGCACATCCGTCGTTGTGCTGGGAACCCATGTGACGCTCGATCAGGGCACGGGCGCCGTCCATACGGCCCCCGGCCACGGCATCGAAGATTTTATCGTCTGCCAGGAATATGGTCTGCCGACCATCGTTCCCGTGGACGCGGCCGGCCGCTTCACAAGCGAGTTCCAGCTCATGGAAGGCATGCTCGTCTGGGAAGCCAACGGCCCCATCGTCCGCTATCTTGACGAAAAAGACATCCTCATCCGGCACAAGCCCTACGAGCACAGCTATCCCCACTGCTGGCGATGCCACAAGCCGATCATCTATCGCGCCACAGAGCAATGGTTCATGAATGTGGACCACGATGACCTGCGCAAGAAATCCCTCGCGGAGATCGATGCGTCGATCAAATGGATCCCCAAGTGGGGACACGACCGCATTTACAACATGATCGCCCAGCGCCCCGACTGGTGCCTGTCGCGCCAGCGGGTATGGGGCGTGCCAATCCCGGCGGTTGACTGCAAGGCATGCGGCAAAGCCGTGCTCTCGCCGGATGTCATCGCCAAATTCGCCGCGGTTGTCGAGAGCCGTGGAACAAACGCATGGTTCGAAGATGAGGTTGAAGCGTTTCTGCCAGACGAATTCAAGTGCCCGGACTGCGGCGCAAGGGAATTCGACAAGGAGCACAACATCCTTGATGTGTGGTTCGATTCGGGCTCGACGCACGTCGGTGTGCTTGAGAGCCGCCCTGAACTGAGATCGCCCGCCGACATGTACCTTGAGGGCAGCGACCAGCACCGCGGATGGTTTCACAGCTCCTTGCTCATCTCCATGGCCATACGCGGCAAGCCGCCCTACCGGGAAGTGCTGACGCACGGTTTCGTGCTCGACGGCAAGGGCGAAGCGATGAGCAAAAGCAAGGGCAACGTGATCGCCCCCCAGGATGTAATCAAGAAATACGGCGCTGACGTGCTGCGCCTGTGGGTGGCCTCGCAGGATCACGGTGATGACGACAAGGTGTCCAACGAAATTCTCGAACGCGTGGGCGAGGCATACCGCCGCATACGCAACACGATCCGCTACCTTCTTGGCAATCTCTGTGATTTCAATCCGGCAACCGACACCGTTCCCTACGAAGAATTGACAGAAATCGACCGGTGGGCGCTGCACCAGCTTCACGAGCTTGTCGTGAATGTGGCGCGCGCCTATGATGAATACGAGTATCACAAGATTGTCAGTTTGACGCACCCGTTTTGCGTGGTGCGACTGAGTGCGGTATATCTGGATGTGCTGAAGGACCGCGTGTATTGTTCGGGCGCGAAATCGCACCCGCGCCGCGCCGCGCAAACCGCGCAATACGAGATCGCGCAGGCGTTGTTGCGCATGCTGGCGCCGATTCTCGTGTTCACATGCGACGAGGCTTATCAGCTTCTCGACGCGGAAACGCCGAGTGTGCATCTGCGGTCTTATCCGCAGCCGCCCGATCGTTGGCGCCAGCCGGCGCTCGCGGCCGAGTGGGAGCGCCTGCTGGCGGTGCGCGCGGATGTTCTGGGGGCGCTTGAAGACGCGCGCAAGGAAAAGAAGGCCATCGGGCAATCGCTTGAGGCGCGGGTTGTGATCGCAACCGCTGACAAGACGCTGATGAGCCTGCTGACGCCACGGCGGGACGATCTTGCGGATCTGTTCATCACTTCCCAGGCCGAGCTGGCCGCCGAGCCGCCGGCCGAAGACGGCGCGATCACACGCCTTCAGGGCGAAAGGGCGCATGTCACCGTTTATCACGCAACGGGCAGCAAGTGCGCGCGATGCTGGAAATTTTCGCCGTCCGTGGGCGGCGGCTTGTCACACCCGGCGCTTTGCGACCGGTGTGCGGATGTCATAAGGAGGCACTATTGAAATGGCGAAAAAACAACTGAAGGGCAAATCGCCCGCGACAAAAGTGAAAACATCAAAGTCAGGCGCCGTTAAAAAAGCCGCGGCGCTGTCTATATCGGCCCCGAAAAAGCCGGCAAAAGCCGGATCAAAAAAAGCAGCCCCCAAGGCAAAAATCACAACCGCACGGGCAAAGAAAACAGCCATTAAAACACCCGCCAAAAAGGCAGCCGTTGTGAAAAAACCCGCCAAATTGGTGAAAAGAGCGGCAGTGAAGAAAACTGTGCCGGTGAAGAAATCAGCAAAGGCCGAAAAAAAAGCCAAATCCGCGGCAACAAAACCTGTCAGAAAGACCCGGGCGACAGTCCCCGCAACAAAGTCTGCCGCTATGGCTAAGAAAACAACCGTGAGACACCTTTCCGTCCACCGTCCCGCCAAAGTCACGAAACCGGTCGCTGTGATCGCAGAAACTCAAATACCCCCGCCAAAACCCAAGCCGGCATATTCCCCGCAGATTCTGCAGGAATTGCGAGAGTCTCTTTTGCAGGAAAGAGCGCGCCTGATTGGCGAGCTCCGATCGCTCGAAAGCCGCACTTTCACCGATGGTTCTGAGGAGGAAACCAGCGCCCAGCAGCCCGGTTTTTCCATGCAACTCGCGGACTCGGCGGCCGAAAACATCGAGACCGAGATCGCGTTGGGCATCCGCTCGATCGAGGCCGACACACTCAACCAGATCAATGACGCGCTGCGGGCGATGGAACGCGGCGATTACGGCATCTGCCAGGGTTCGGGCGAACCCATCGAGCTCGAACGCCTGCGGATCAAGCCGTGGGCCAAATATTCCGTCAAATTTCTCCGCCAGATGGAAGCCCGGAAAGCCTGACAATCCGTCAAAGAGGCTGTGTCAGGTTGTCGGGATTGATATTGCCGCCGGGACAGCGCTGGGTGCGGATGATGTCGCCCTCGCTGATTGTGCCATTGCTGGGATCGTAGAGACGCGAGGGATTCCATATTTTGTCGGGGCCGACGCTGTTGATGCGCCATTCACCGCTCCATGCGAGCGCGGCGTCACGATACCGGTTGGCGAGGACGGGGTAATCCGCGCGGCAGGCTATGAGTTCCTTGATGTTTTCGTAGCCATAACGTTTCCAGATTCCGTCGGGGAAATAGGGTTCCTTGTCCCAGTTGCCGTTGAACGGGCAGAGGATGTCGGATGATGCGATATAGGCGACGGGGGTGCTGAGGGCGTTGGGCGTGTACCACCACTTGAGATTGGATCCCTTGAGCACGGGCGCGCCGCCCGGGAATCCGGGTTCGATCATCGTGGGGGAGGCTGTATTGTCGGCGCGGTAACTTTCAAGGGCGGCGGCGATGGAAGCCATGTCACTTTTCGCGCGTGAAACCTTGGCGCGCGTCTGCGCTTCCAGGAAATTCGGCACGGCGATAGCCGCGAGCATCGCGATGATCGCCACGACAATGAGCAATTCTATCAGGGTGAATCCCCGCTGAGGAGAATCTTTCATTGGTGAAGCGCCAAGCATGAAGTCATTCCGCCACGCCCCGTGACATGTGCAAGATTTGTTCGCCCGCCTGGCACAGGGCGCTGGCCTCAATCGGGGTATGTCTTTGTGAGCGCTCTCCCTGCTGCCGCTTGTTTCACCATGGTTCGTCATTCGCGCTGATGCGCGCAGCGGAATGCGGGGAACGCCCCGGATTGTTTGTTGCAGGGAATGACTATTTTCCAAAGAGCCTGTTGAAGAGCGATCGGAGGCTCACCTGAACCCAGCACCCGCCTGCCGGAAAAGACATGCTGCCTGATTTAAGATGATCCATGAGCGCCTGTTTCAGCTTGGGAATTGCTCCAAGGCCTGACAATCTCATCACGAATTTTGATTGAAACGATCCCAGTTTGCCGCCGCAGGGCTTGTTGTCGTTGATGCTGTCGATGCTCATGGCAAACGATTGCCCGGCACGCATGGCGTGAAGACGTTTTTCGGGCATTATGGCGGCGTCGAGTTGAAAGACAATCGTTTCGTTTCCGGCCGAGACTTCAGCGGGCATGCGCGAGCCGGACACGTTCACAATTGTCCGGCCGCTTGTTTTCAGCCGTTCGATGTCGTTATTTGAAAACTGGGTGTTGGGGATCTCGACGGTGATTGTTGTTTCGGCGCTGACCAGCAGGGGCGCTATTTCGATTCCATCCATATCGCGCAGCATGATGCGGACGGTGTCATTGGGGCGCGCCGTGGTCGCGTGGTCGGCTGAAATGTCTATGTTGATGACGGCTTCGTCAAGGCGTGTGATTGTGGCCACGGCTCCGCCCTGGCGCACGAGTGATTTCTGCAATCCAGCGGCCAGCGATGGGGTCTGCCATGCGATCCATCCATGATCGGGAGCGCGCAATGTCATGCTTGAAATGCCATGTTCCGCGCTGAGCAGGCGTTTGTCATATTCAGCGCGGGATGCGGCGATTGCGCCGCCGCCAAACTGCCTGAGTTCGTCCGCCGCGGCGCTCATATGCCCGGTGAGGAGCAACTTCGCGGTTTGTGTGGGGTCGTCGGTCACATCAGCCAGAATGTCTCCCGCGCTGACGCGATCACCGGTCTTGCGGGTGTTGCGCAGCACCATGCAGTCGCGCGGAGCCGCGACGGGAATCATCACGGGTGTGATGGCGGCCCAGCCCTGCGAATACATCCTCGTCTGAATGAACCATGTTGACGCGGCCGCGCCAATGATGGCAAGCCCCAGCAGGTAACCCGCCCATGTCACATATTTTGGGGTCTGGTCGTAAACGCGCTGTTTCCAGCTTGCAGACTTTGCGCTCAACTGAGTGATCCTTTCTGAGCCGTGTTGGGATGATGCGCCGCGCCCTTGCCCAGCGACGCTTCCCACATCAGCCGGTAGGCGCCGCGCGCGGCCACGAGTTCGGCGTGCGTGCCTGATCCGACAATTTTGCCGCGCTCGAGCACGAAGATTTTGCCGGCGTCCATGACGAGTCCAAGGTTGTAGGTGGCGAAAATTCTCGTGGGCGCCGTCTCAAAAGACTTCAGGTTGGCGAGAATTTTCTGCTGAGTTTCGGGATCGAGCGAAGCGAGCGGTTCGTCGAACAGCAGAACATTGGGGCGGCGCGCCAGCGCGCGGGCGATGGTCATCCGCTGTTTCTGCCCGCCCGAGAGATCGCCGGTTTCGGAGAGTGTCGTGTTCATCTGTGAGGGCAATTGCCTGATGAATTCGTCGCATTCCGCAATTCTGACGGCCTGCCCGACGCCCTCGTCAAGCTCGCGCCGCAGAAGATGCTCGACGCCGTAGGAGATGTTCTCCATCACAGTGCCCGCGAAGAGTTGAGGGCGCTGGAGCACGACGCCGAAGCGGCGGCGATAGGGCATGAGCGCCAGCTCGCGCAGGTCGCGTCCGTCGATCAGGATTTCACCCGAGTCCGGATCGTACAACCTCAGGATCAGGTTCATGATTGTGGATTTTCCGGCTCCTGAGACGCCGACGATCGCGGCGGACATTCCGGGCTCGATGGTGAAGGACACGTTGTCGAGCACGGGATATTTGGGGTCGTAGGCAAAGGTCACATTTCGGAATTCGATGTGTCCGCGCAGTTCGCGCATGCAGATGGCGTCGGGCCGTTCGCGGATGCCGGGATCGATGTCGAGCACCTCAAGCACGCGCTCGGCGGCAACGAGGTCGCGCTGGACCGATTGCAGGTAAAGGATGACGGTGGAGCTTGGGATGAGCACGTTGGCGATCAGGGCGTTGAGGCCGATCCACTGTCCGACGGTGAGGCCGCCTGTGATGTGAAAGTAGCCCCACAGCGAGTTTGTGAGAAACGCGAAAGCCACGGCAAGCCCCGCCGGATGGATGAAACCTTCGGCGATGCCCGATAGCATCTGCCACTGGAAGAAACGGCGCAGATAGCCGGAAAGGCAATGGGCGTAGACGCGTTTCTCGGTGTCCTCTCGCGCGCAGGCCTGCACGACGTTGACGCCGGCGAGTGTCTGCTGGAGTTGCGCGGTCACAACGCCGCGGGACTCGCGCATGCGGCGCTCGGTTGTGCGCCACATGGCGGTGATCCAGCGTGTGAAGAGCATGTAAGGTGGCATGAAAATGATCACGATGATGACAGCCCGCCAGTCCACGAGCAGCGCCAGCAGGGCGGTGACCACTCCCTGGATGATCATGGAGGCGGCGATCGGCAGCGTCACAGCGATGAGGTTCGCGGCATCGTGCACATCGATGTTTGCCCGGAAGATGCGCTCGCCCACCGGGCGCGACTCGTGAAAGTCGAGCGGGAGTTTGAGCAGATGATGGTAGAATTGTTCGCCGAGACCGCGGAGAATGTCGCGTTTCACGTCAAAGCGCACGAAACAGGTGATGAGATAATATGCCTGGCGCACGAGTTCCGTGATAAAGATGATAGCCACGAGCACGACGACAAGGGAGAAATCGCGGCGCGGGAAAGCATCGTCGAGAATAAGCACGGAGAACACGGGCATGAGGCCGGCGAGAATTGTCATGGCCAGCGGCGACAGGATGAGAATAAGGAAGAGCTTCTGCCAATGCGGGATCATGAATGGCAGATAGCGGCGCAGGACGCTTGCGAAGTATCTGAATCCCGGAGATGGCGCGCCCGCCTTGACGACGGCGCCTGCGGTTGCGCCGGTCATGCGTCATTCTCCTTTGCGGCCGCGCCGCCGGTTTGCGATTGGATGATCCACAGCTTGTGGTAGTGTCCGCCGCGAGAGAGAAGCTGCTGGTGCGTGCCCGATTCGATGAGCCGCCCGTTGTCCATGACGAAAATTTGGTCCATGCGTGTCAGCTTTGTCAGATCGTGCGAGACGAGAATCGTCGTCCTGCCTTGTGCGGCTTCGAAGAGAGTCTCTGTCAGCGTGCGCTGGGCGGGCGGATCAAGCAGGGAGGCGGGTTCGTCGAGCAGCAGGATGCTTGGATTGCCCACGACGCATCGCGCAACGGAGATTCGTTGTTTCTGACCGAGCGAAAGGTCGCCACCCTCGCCCAGTACGGCGTCATAACCATTGGGCAGGGAGCTGATCAGCTCGTCCAGCCGCGCGATTCTTGCCGCCTCCGCAAGCTGCTCATCAGACGCCCCCTTGGAACCGTAGATGATGTTATCGCGGATCGTGCGGTGGAAGAGCACCGGCTCCTGAAGCACGATGCCGATCTTTTGACGATATTCCCGGAGTCTGACGTTGCGCAGATCAACATCGTCGATGAGCACGCGGCCCTGCTGCGGATCGTAGAATCGCAGGATCAGATTGAGTATTGTGGATTTTCCGCTGCCGGATTCGCCGACAAACGCCACCATGGAGCCGGGCTCGATGCGGAACGAGATGTCGCGCAGAACAGGTTTTTCGGGATCATAATGGAAGTTAACGCCGCGAAACTCGATGGCTCCGCGCAGGTTGTCCAGCGTGACCGTGTCTGCCGCGGCGGGTTCGCTCATGTGCTCTTTAAGGTCGAGCACACCGAGGACGCGCTCGGCGGCCACCATGCGCAGGCGCATGTTCTGATAATAGGTGATAAGTATGCCCAGCGGAACGATGGCCTGCGCGATGTAAATGGTCAAAGCGCTCCACTCGCCCACGGTCATCTCGCCCGTCACCACCCAGTATCCGCAGAGCCCGATGATGGCGCCGGTGAGAACCCGCGGCATTTCCGAGGGCCAGACGAAAACAATCGTGACCTCTTTCACGAACCAGAAAAGCATGTTTGCCACGGAATACCTTGCCATGGCGATGAAGTACCGGAAACGTTCGCGGTGTCTGGCGGCGTGGGAATAAACGAGTGGAATGGAGGAGAGCGTTCGCTCGAGCTGGGTGGTGAGTTTCTGGCCGAGAAGGCGCTGCGACAAGTCGATGCGGCGGTAAAAATTGAAGATCAGCTGGCCGATGACGAACCACAGCGGGGTGATTGCGAAAGCGATGGCCACGGGCCGCCAGTCAAGGAAACACATGGCGAAAACGACCATGACGAACTGGTAGAAATACTGCACCATGAACGGGAACTGGATTCCGACCATCTCGCTTGTGTCGAGCACATCAGTATCACAGAAGAAGATCTTGTCGCCCACGGTATTCCGGCGATGATAGTTCATGTTGAGCCGCATCATGTTCGAGTAGAAACGGGGGCCGAGACGCGCGAGCACGCCGATGCGCAAATGGCCGTAGACTGCCGCGCGCAAAAGCAGAAGAACGCGGTCAAGGATCAGAGACCCGAACCCGACGAACGCGAGGATGACGAGCATGGCGATGTCGCGGCGGGGAAACGCCACGTCGATGATCATTTTTGTGCACAGCGGCGCGATGACCACGAGCACAGAACCGGCCAGCGGCGCGACAAAAAGAATGAGCAGCAATTCCACCCAATAGGACTTGAGGCAGGGCAGATAGCGCAGAAAAACCTTGAGAAACCGCCCGATCGTCAGCGGAGGAAGAGATGGAAGGGCGGCGGATACGGCGGTTTCGGTCATGCCAGGGAACGATTCATTTGAGGGATTGGCCGATACAAATATGCGCCGAATTTTCCTTGGACCGCGCAAGTCATACTTGCGTCTTTCTCCATATAAAAGCTGTGTTGCCGCTGGA
The DNA here is from genome assembly GCA_026398535.1 of Candidatus Sumerlaeota bacterium. Lineage (GTDB taxonomy): Bacteria > Sumerlaeota > Sumerlaeia > Sumerlaeales > Sumerlaeaceae > JAPLSQ01. The sequence goes on from JAPLSQ010000084.1 coordinate 45,729, forward strand.
GATGATGGGGCTGATATCTGATGCGCCAAAAATTGATGTCGTCAATTGAAGCATCACCTGTATGCCGGCCACTCCGTGTTGGCGGCGCTGCCGCTCTTTGCGCGCAGGAAGGCTGACTCATCGGCATCGAGCACGGTGGTTATCGTCACGATGCCGCCGCCATGGTCGACGACATTGGATCCCGCTCGCGCGCCCACGATCTCAAAACGGATTGCTGACGGATTGTATGTGCAGTCAGCCGTGAGCGATGTTCTTTCGTTGACCAGTTGAAACGCGAGATCGCCCGTGATCGTTCCGCTTGCGCCGTCGGCGAGGAACGCGCTGCCGCTTGTGATGGTTTCGGCGGGGCTGTAACGGAGGGCGATGGTCTCGCCCGCGGCGGCGCTTACTTTGTTGATTTTCACGCGATAATTTTGTCCCTCCGGCATGGCTTGGGGGGCGCTGATCCACACCCATTGCCCTGTGCGCGCGTGGTTGAACCATGTCTCGGCAATTTTGCTCCATGTGCCGCTTGTTTCGCGTTCGAGCGTCATGCTGAGCTGGTTGTTTTTGCGGTTGAGATAAGGCATCACGGCGACCTGAAGCCCCACTTTGCTGAAAGGCGCCGGCGCCACGAAGGTTTGCCCGATGGAACCGGTTGAGGGCGCGTTGCAGGTTGACGGGCCGGGCGTTGGACCCATGACCTGGTCGCGCAGCGCGGCCGCGCTGAACGAGAAGAGCGACTGCCAGTAGCCAATGTTTTCGAACAAGAACGAGGTGTAATTCGATGGCACGCGCGGTCGCAGTTGCATCCCCCCGCCTGTCAGTTTGATGCCAAGATAGGAGACCGGCTGGTAGGCGGCCACAGTGCCGTTGCCCGGGAATATTTCGCGGAATCCCTCGAAATCGGCGATATTCGAGTTTGGGCCGAGGAAGAACCATCGTCCGCGTCCGCCGGGATCGTTGTATGTGCGCCCGCCGGTGAGGCGGTCGGGGTTGGCATAGCGCGCGAGGATGCGCTCGTTGCGTTCGTGCATGTTGTCGACGGAAAGGTATTGAGATCGCGTGAAGAGGTCGCGCGCGGCGGTGTCCAATCGGGCGCCGCCGTTGGTCAGCACCTGCAGGTAGGGTAGCGTTCCTGTGACATTATACCATGTCGAGTTTGCGCGGGTGTTCCATGGGGGCACGGCCTCCCAGATGGAATAAATGTCATTTGACCATGTGGTTCCGCCGTTGCCGCTCCATTTGCCGCGATCGAGCCACCACAGGATTGCCCGCGCGATATCGGGTGAAACCATTCCGCGCGACGCCGCCTCGAGATTGTTGTGGGTGAAACCGAAGTCGTGAATTGCGCCGTCCCAGTCCTGGCAGCCGTGGAACCGGTCGTAAGCCGCGCCGCCCTCGACCACCGTGTGCCAGTACTTGGCCTGGTATTTGGCATTGGCGAAATTCCACATGTCGCGATACTGGGTTTCCCTCGCGGTGTCGCCCAGCAGTTTGTGCAACTCGGCAAGCGCGTAACAGGCGTCGTTGTACCACAGGCCCGCGTAAGCGTCATAACCTCCGCCCGCTCCCTCGTAGTAGGAGTTGGGCATGCAGACGGCGTTGCGTCCCGAGCGTTGATTGGGCACGTTGTATTCCGGGGTGGTCTGGTAATAAATCATTCCCGTGGCAGCCGCGCCCATGTAGTTGCGCATGTAGTCGAAGAGCGCCTTGAGGTCTGCATCAAGGCCGCCGTGATGCGGGCCGTTGTAAGCGTCACCGCCGGCGTAATTCGCGTCGATTTTCGTCCACCATACCACGCCGGGGCCGAAATACCGCGACCAGCTGTCATCATCCGTCACTTCGAGGTAATATTTGCCGGTCGGCTGTGTTGACAGCGCCGTTAAGGCAATCTGTTGAGTTGTATTGGCTGGAATGGAGAATGCGGTTTGCGTGATTTGCGCGCCGCCATAACCGTTATACAGAGTCAATTTGCCGTGGTTTGCTTCGGTTGTTGACGGATTACCGAGCAAGGCTTTTACGGTGGCAAAAGGCGCCGTCGCGGTGAATTCCTGTCCGAGGCTATGGCGTTTTGTGGGCGCTTTGGCGTCCATCCGCACGTCGCCCGATGCGAGAACATAATCGAGGAAATCGGCGCCGTTCCCGCAGACGGGCTGGCTCTGGGCGCCGTTGGTGGAAACCCAGCGGGCGCGGCGCGAGAGCAGGATGTCCTTGCCGCCCGCAGCCATAATATAGCGCGCGATGGCTTGGATTCGCGCGCCGTTGATGTGCAGGTGGCGCAGATCGTAAGGCGCGTTGCCGGGCGGGACGTTCAGCAGTCCGCCCGCGCCATAATCAGGATAGCGCCCCCAAGCGTACTGGCAGCCGAAGTGCTCGAAGCGGTCATAGCCCATCCATGCCTGTTCGTTCAGAAAATCCTGGCGAAGCTTTTTGATGTACCATGAGCGCGGGTCGTCTAAAAGGTGCATTTCCGTGCCGATGACCCATTCTCCGCCGGGCGGAGTGCTGGGCCAGAAATAGATGCCATTGCGCATGAACTCCGTCATCAGCCGGCTGATCGGAAGCGTTTTTCCTGTTGGGTCGAAGGTGATTTCGGTGTCGGGCGTGAAGACGGCTTTCGGCATGGTGAAGGCGTTGACGGGCACATCCCGCGCGCCCGCGGGCAGCACGGTGATCTCAAGCGGGCCGGTCATATTAGTGCCGGTGAAAGTCAGGCGGTCGGATTGCGGATTGTAGGAAAGGTATGTGGCGCCAGTCCACAATGTCTCTATGTCCCAGTTCTGCGCGCGGTCGGATTGCATAAGCAGACGCGAACCGTCCTGTATGTTCAGAGTGAGAAAATAATTGCCGGTGGGCAGGCGTTTGAAATGCTCAATGCGCGTTGTGTGGCCGCTGCTGCCCACAAAGCAGCGGAAAGGCAGAGTAAGCGCCGATGCGCCCGCGGTGTCGGTGTCGTGGGGATAATTGAGGTGGGTGTCGGCGTCGTAGTAACCATCTTTAAGGAATGGCAGATCCCACATGAATGTGTTGCCGCCGGTGATGGTCAGTATGTTGGCCGACAGCGTGGCGGTGGTGACGTTGCGGATGCCCGCGCCGGTCACCGTTTCCATGCCATAGGCGCCTGATCCGCTGGCATCAAAACGCAGTGAGGTGATGGCATTGCCGCTCTTGTTCAGGGACATGTATCCGTTCTGAAGTGTCTGGGCGCGTCCAGCATCATGAAAGGCCAGGCATACGCAGACAACCAGTGCGGTGCACAAGGCGTTCCTGGATGAAATGAACATAGGGCGATTTCGCAACCGGGACATTTTACATGTCATCTTTATTGTCACACATCATTATTTATATTATGTTATTATGCGCGCTGGCATGGAGCCTGATGATATATGCTGATTCATTAAGGGTACCGTATAAACTTGATGTGTGTGGCGCGTTTCTTTGAGTGCGCAAGCTGCCGCAGTCAAAAATCAAGTTGTTTGGCACGAGCATCGAGTTGTTCAAAGGCGGATGATACGATGCAATCGTTTCTTTGCAGGTAAATGCCTGTATTCGCGCAACACGTCTCCATGGTTTTGCCTTCGGTGAGAGCGATTCGGCCGCTGGAACAGGACAGGCGGAATGAATGCCGATTTGAGCTGGAGATCAACCTGACACGGATCATGGTCGAATTCCCATCGTTCTCGGCCTCGATGTCGAAGATGGCGCCCGCGTAATGGAGGTTGTGAATGCCGGCGCGTTCCAGGCGCGAGGGCAGGCGCGGACGGATCATCAGGCCCGCGGGTTCCGGCGAGATGCCAAGAAATCCGTAAAGGAAGGCGTTGGGCGCCAGCCCGGCTTCGGGGAACACGACCGACACGCCGACCTGATAGCCGTCAACCTCGCCGCGGCACAGGGGATTGCCGCCGCAGAGTTTGTCGGGCATCTGGTAGCGTTGCAGTATTTCTTTGTAGCGCTTGAATGCGTTGTCGGGGCCGAGGAACCGCAGGCGCGCGAGGATGTCGTAATAGGATGAGAACAGGAATGCCCCGCCGTTCTGAAATCCGAGTCCGAATCCGATGTCGCCGGGCCATTCCTTGTCGCCGCCGAGATACCACCACCCCTTGATGTCGAGCGTGTTGGCCCGCGGCGCGGCGCGGAAAATGTAGGCGTCGCGTTTCCCGGTGGCCGTCGGCTGGTTTTCGATCCAGTCATAGATACGCGCGGCTTGATCCTTGTCCGCAAGCCCCGCCGTCATTGCCAGCAGGTTTACTGATGTGAAGCCAAAATCCCAACGGCGTCCCTCAGCATCGATGCATCCGATGTAACGGCCGGCGGCGTCATCCCAGAAGTGGTTGTTGTAACTCTCGCGCAGTTCGGTGCGTTTTCGGATCAGGTTTTCGGAAGCGGATTGGCCGCCATACATGGCCTCGAGCGCCGCCATCGCCCCGAGCGCCTTGTAAAGCATGGCGTTGTTGATGGCGCACTTGTAGCCGAATGGCAGGCAGTCATACTCCGTCGAGGGCATGCTGTCAGGTGTACCGCGATGGTGCGGCTCGGTGATGACCATGAGGCCGTCCAGCCATTGCGTGTCGCGCGAGCCGAGACAGAATTCCATCGCGCGGCGCAGATTGGGCATGAGCTTGCGCGCCGTGTTGTTGTCGCGCGTCCACATCGCGTAAAGCCACGATGCGACGATGAATGTGGTGTTTGTGGTGTAGTGACGGCGCGCGCGCGCGCTCATGCCGTAGCGCATTCCATGCGGATAGCCTCCGCCATAGCGCATCGCCCACACATAGCCGTCGCGGCTGAGCTTGACCCTGCCCAGCGATTCGCGGAAGCGGTCAACTCGCGGCGGGCCGACCCAGCAGCTCTGCCGGCCGATCCATTCAAGCCATTCGCCACCCGCGCTGCCGTCACCCATGCCGAAGGAACGTTCGCAGAAAAACGAGTTCTGGATTTTTTCAATGCGCTTGTTCGAACAGGTGAACCGCGGGCAATTGGGGCGGGGCTCATGTTGGCGCGGCAGGAATTCGATGTCGAGACGCGCCCCGGCGAACCGCATGAGCATCGTGCTGGTTGTCAGCGGCCAGGGGCATGTCTCGTCATATTCGCTGAAACGCATGTCGAGCGCACCGGCCCCCTCGGCGCGCAGCCAGCGCGCGCCTGCAAATGCGGGACGGTTGCGCGGACTTTGATACGCGGGCCACGCCACGGGAAAGCGCTTGAACTGCTCGATGGGAACATACTGATCTTTGTCAGTAGTGAAGCGGGTGAAGATGATGTTCGCGCGCGATGAAAATCCGTAGCCATCCGGTTCCCATGGCGCCGCGACCTCGAATCCAAGGGCTGTTGAGCCTTTGAATGGTTGCATTGCGCATCCGTGCGGTTGACGGGCAGACGCCTGGCGTTCCCGTTCATCATCGAGCATCTCAAGGTGCAGAACGGGTCCGTCGAGAGTGACGCGGCAATCGCGCACGACGGTTTCCTCGACATGGCGCGCGGTCAGAAACATGAAATCCTGGCCGGGCATGGGTTTGCCGTTCATGTGGGCGCAGCCGCCCGGATACACATCCGTCAGTGCGCACCACCATCGGATATCGCCGCGCGGTTCACTGACCTCGATGAAATATCGGCCGGCGGGCCAGCGGCGGTCTTGCAGAAACGCCCAGATCGTGGGGAAATCGGGGGCATCCGCGCCTTTGACTTCTTTTGTGGCAAGGACCGCGCCTGATGGTCCCGCGCGTCTGAGTGTGACGCGGAATGACGTGTCGGACATCGCTCCCGCCGCATAAACGTAAACGCCCGCCTTGTGAAACGGGGCATCTGCGATGAAGCTCTGTCCCGCGACATCACCCGGTTTCAAATGCCGCGCCGTATCCGGCCAAGTGTAGATGGGAACGTCCGGGTAAATTTCAGTGTCTGTTCCGGAAAAGACATCCTCGCCAAGAATCATGCGCGTTTTTTTAAACATAGCCGTGTGGGGAGAATCGATCAACAGACGCTGGGACTCGCGCGGTTTCAGCCCGATGGGGGCAAGGTGAAGAAGTCCGGTTGCGTGATAATTTGAGCGCCCTTTGGGATCGGCGGCGATCTCAACCGCCCGCCCTTGTGACAAGGACACCCTGATATAACCATTTTCCATGATAGGGTGCTTCATCTGCGATGTCCTTCCGTTGCGGCTTGTGCCAACTGCTTTCACCGAAACACTTCCGTGGTCAGCCGCACGCGCTGTCCGGGATCCATAACGGCGCGCATGGTGTTGCCCGGGACGGGCTTTCCTGAATCATCAACAAGCTGGAACTGGCGTCCTTTGGGATTAAAGCCGACCGTAATCGTCAGGGCTGTTTTTTCTGCGGCGAGGCGCAACATGGGCAGACCGTGGTCGTCGAGCGCCACATTGACGGTTTCGCCCTCGCGCGCATCCAGATCATAGACGGACAAGCGATATTTTTTGCCCGGATCGAGCCATTTCTCAGCTCCCACCCACTGCCATTCGCCATCCTGCACATGGTTGCGCCACGTTTCCACGATCCGGCTCCACGAGCCGTCGTCGAGAAGCTGGTCGAGCGCGAGGGTCATCTGCGCGTCATGGCGCGTCTTGAATGGTTTGACGGCGGCCTTCACGCCCGCCTTGTTGAATCGCGCGGGCGCCGTGAAAACGCATGTGAGCGGCAGGGATGTTTCAACGGATTGCGGTTCGATGAAATCGCGTTGCGCCTCGATGACAAAATCCAGCGTAGCGCCGGCGTAACCGATGTTCTGAAGCGTGATGCGGTTCAATTCCGAAGGCGCCCTTGGTCTGAGCCATAATCCCTTTGTCGAAAATTCCATGCCGAGATAAGCCATGATTTCCGCAGGCGCGATGTCGCCGTTTGTCGGGAAGATTTCACGGAATCCCTCGATATCGGCCCTGTCCTTGTCTGGTTCGCCGAAGTGCCAGCGTCCGCGCCCGCCCGGATCATCGAAGGTGCGTCCGCCTGTCAGGCGGTCGGGGTTTGCAAAGCGCGCCAGCACCTGCTTGTTGCGCTCGTGCATGTTGTCGGGTGAAAGATACCGGGCTCGAAGCACAAGCTCGCGTGCCGTCGGATTAAGGCGTGTTCCGCCATTGGCAACAACCTCCATGTAGGAAAGCGTGCCCGTTATATTGAGCCATGTCGTGTTGCCAATCGTGTTGAATGGCGGCGCGATCTGCCAGACGGAATAGATGTGCTTGTTCCAGTTTGAAATGAGTTGCGGGTAGGCGCCGCCGTCGGGCGACCAGAATCCGCGGTCGAGCCACCACAGGATTTTCCGCGCCTGTTCGCGAGTGGAAATGCCGCGCGCCGCGGCCTCAAGGTTGTAATAGGTGAAGCCGTAATCGTGGACAACGCCATCCCAGTCCTGGCAGGCGAAATAACGGCTGAACTTGCGCCCGTTTTCCGTGACTGTGTACCAGTATTTTTGATTGTAGGCGTCGTCGGCCAGCCGCGCGTATTCACGGTAACGCTCGACCTCCTTGTCTTGTTTCACCAGCTCGCACAATTCGGCCAGTGACTTGCATGCCGCGTTGTACCATATTCCCTCGAAAGCATCGTACCCGCCGCCGAGCGACTCCCAGAATGAGTTTTGCATCGAGACCCCCGGGCGGCCCGATTTCTGGCCGGCAACGTTGTACTCGGGCGAATTGATGTAGTAGGCCAGGTTCTCGCGCTCGGCGCCCATGTTCTTGCGCATGTATTCGACGAGGAGTTTCAGGCGGTCGAGCACGCTGCCTTGGAACGGGCCGCTCGTAGCCTCGCCGGCGGCGTATTTTGTCTCAGGGTCCGTCCACCAACAGATGCCCGGGCCGAAGTAACGCTTGCCGCTGTCGTTGTCGGTGATTTCCACGAAATAAGTTCCTGGCTCATATTCCCGCGACAATTCGAGTGTGACAGTGTGATCCGCCTCGCCATGTTTCAGGACAATCGGGAATTTCTGGAGTTCAGCGCCGCCAATACCTTTTCTGAGGATGGCCGCGCCTTCCGCCTGTTCCTTTGGCTTTGCGTCCGTACCGAGACGGATCATGATCTTGCGGAATGGTTTTGCGGCGGTGAAAGACTGTCCCAGCGAGTGCACAATTTCAGGCGGCCGCTTGTCGAGCCGCACATCTCCGGCAGCCAGCACGAAATCGCGCACCATGGCGGCCGGGCTGCTTGTCGCCGCGCCGATGCCGCAAAGGGGCTGCGGCTCGTTGCCGTCAGTGGCCAGCCAGCGCGCGCGCTTCGCGCTCAGAAAGTCGGTGTCGCCCGTGGCCAGAACGTAGCTGGCGATCGTCTGAACCCATTGCCCGTTGAGGTGGAGCATCCGCATGTCATAGGGCGCGTTGCCCGGCGGCACATTCAAAAGCCCGCCCGCGCCGTAATCAGGCATGCGCTCCCATGCGTACATGCAGCCAAAGTGCTCGAACCGGTCGTAGCCGATAAACCCGAGCTGGTATAACAATTGGAAGCGGAGTTTGCGCAGATGCCATGACCGAGGATCGTTGAGCATGTGTGTCTCGGCGGCGCCCAATCCCCAGTCGCCGCCGCACGTCACGCGCGGCGGCCAGTAGACGGCCATTTGCAGGAAATCGTTCAAAAGCGCGCTTGCGGACGCCCTCTTGCCGGTGGGCTCAAAACACACAACCGGATCGGGTTCAAATGACACTTTTGGGAATAGCATGTTGCCGCCGGGGATTTCCTCTTTGCCGCGCGGCATTACCTCGATGGTGACGGGTTTGCCGGATGTTTTGCTCTTAAACGTGAGCGCGCTGTCGCTGATTTCATAGACAACTTGTGTCTGACCAGGCCAGGTCACCTTGAGATCGTAATTCTGCGTCACATCGCCGCGGAAAAGAATCTGGCTGCCGTCGTCGATGTTGAAATCGAGAAAATAAACGCCTTTGGGCAGGCGCTTGAAATGCTCGACGAAAACTGTCTGCCCGGCGCTGGTCACGAACTTGCGGAAAGGCAGAATGAGCGGATAGGCGTCGGCGGTTGTTTTGGGCGAGGGATAGTTGATGTGCGTGTCGGCATCGTAGTAGCCGGTGCGGTCAAAAGGAATGCTCCATGTGAACTCACTGCCGGCGGGTTCGATAATCAGTGTCCGCCCGTTGGCGCGAGCGGACGTCACGGGGCCGATTCCCCCCGCGGCCGCAAGCTCCATACCGTAAAGTTTTGACCCAGTTGCGTCAGCCCGCAGCGACACAACCCGCGTTCCCTCCTGATCCGCGCGGATATATCCGTTGCTCAGTGAACTTCCCTGATCAGCCACATTTGTCTCCTTGCTCAGATTGGGATTCGCCGCGCCCGCCCATGACGCACACGCCAGCGCGGCCGTGACGGCAAGAATGCGTAAGGGACATCGGATGTCAGCGTGAATGTGAATTGCGGTCGCCATTATGAGTCCATGTTTCAATAGATTTGATTGATCGTGATTGAATGGTTCAAAATATCAACAAATTTCAGCGGGATTAATCAATGACGTATTGAGTATGCGCGTGTGGTTTAGTTGCCAGTCAGAGCTCCGCCGGATCACAGGCCCGACTGTGGCTCACATCGCCGCGTTTGTGACGTCAATGATGCTGATTGTGCCATCCAACCCGGCAACATATGCCGTCTTGCCCGCGATGGCCGGTAACCGCCGGATTGGTTGTGGGATCATCATCAAGCACGGCTGGCGAGGATGGATTTGTAATATCGATGATCCGCAAACCTGCGCCCATGTCGGCCACGTAAGCGCGGTTGTCCGAGATCGTGATGCCGCTCACCATAAACTGTAGAAGATGGGTTTGGCAGGCGCGGACTATTGCCCGGGACTCATCCATTGCGCGATGAAGGGAAAGATCATGCGAATCACATAACGATCCGGCGTCCAGTAACTCGGCCCTGCGCGCATATTCAGGTGAATGACTTGGTTGAGGATTGTGCCAATCACCGAATGGCTCAGCACAAGCGCCAGCAGGTTCGGGTATTGGTAATAGATCCATCCCCAGGCAAAGCCCCCCACCAGTGTCAATCCCATCATGGGCAGATTGGGCATATGAAAAACTGAAAAGATCAATGCCGTGATAAACACAACCGTCAGGCGATGGCGCGACAACATTTCCGCCCCTCCCCTGCCATCCATGGGCACAACACCGCGCAGGCGCACCATGAAAAAACCGAAAAACAACAAACCCTGAAACGAAGCCCAACTGAGATAAAGGCATTGCTTGACGCATACCAAGCGCCAGTTGATCTGTGAGAACATGCCAGGATTAACCATGAGGGCGCCGATGATGAGGCTGGCCCCCATCACAAGGCTGCTTGTGCCAAAAAGGCGCAGGGCGGGCGCCAGATTGTCCATCCGAACAAAAAAAGTATGGCGTTCCCCCAAGCCACGCTCATCCGGCGCGTCGCCGTGGATCATGCAGGGCGAAAACCAGATGTAATAAATGGCCATAAGAACGGAAGAAATGACGACAAATTGCATGACGCCGGGATCAAGTATATAGGGATTGATGATCCAGACGCACACGAAATAGAACAGCGAAAGAATCACTATCTCGCCAATCGCCCATGCTGGCGATGGGTGAAACCGGACATCCTGCAGGAGCAACTCGACGTTATCCGCTGTCTCAGCCACGCTCTCACAAGCAGACATTGTCGCCGCCGTATCAGCCGTCGGCATATGTTTGGCACGCCAATACATTCCCAGTCATTACGCCCAACGACCACTGGCATTCAAAGGAGTTTGTTGTTTTTATAAATATTAGTGGGGGGCGCGCGCTGATTTCAATAGAGCAGGTTTTTCGCCAAAGCGAAACCGGCGGACGCAACGCATTCTCTCAACAATATAATCACAAAATCACAAACATTCCGCGGGCCATATTTCCCACGAAACACAGTCTGAAGACTTCATAGATGAGGCGATAAAGAAACGCCACACCATCATTTAGAACATTTCGTTGATTTCAATCGTATTGTCGTTGTCCTTGTTGAAGTTTTTGATTTGCCGGTTGACGTTTTCCTTCAACTCATCGTCAGTCAGTTTTCCATCTTTATTGATGTCGAAATCATTGAAGCTCGACTCGAAGAAGACAGTATATTCTTCAATGGTTACGATGCCGTCGCCATTGGCATCCAGTTGCCGCGGTTTGGCCTGTGCGGCTTCTTTTTTCGCTCCAGCGGACGGGTTGCCGACGAAGAAGATGATGAATTCATCGCGCATGACAAAGCCATCTTTGTTCGTGTCCATCTTGTTGCGGTTTGTCTTAAAGCGCGCGGCAATCTCGTTGGCATCGAGCTTGCCATCCTTGTTTTTGTCGAAATGTTTGAAGTTTTTCTTGTTCCACGCTTTGATCTCCGTGGCGCTAATCGTCCCGTTGCCATCCTTGTCTATCAACTGGAATTGGGATTTTGTGGTCTCTTTACCGGCTTTGACCGTTTTACCGGTCTTGGTTTTGGCGGTTGTTGCTGTTGTTGTCTCTGCGGCGTATGCGGTTTGCGCGGCCAGTGCAACCCAGACCGCACTAATCGCCATCAGTGCGAGATGCCTTGAATGCTTCATACTGTTTTCCTCCAATTTGAAGTGTAATTAATTGTTACTAAATAAAGCCGTATGCAACGAAGTTTATGAAGTCAACATGGAATTATGGCACGAGGACCATGTCATCCATCGCGGCGCAATATAGCCCTGCATGCTGACCGCGACAGCAATCCCAAGCGATATGTCTGGCGAGCCGATGGCCAAAAGATTCTCGATAAGATTGCGCGGGCACGAGAGAGCTTGAAGAACGCCCAAAGCAATGTATAGTCATTTCAAGGACACCACACTGGTGAACCGGATGCATGAAATGGTGCGTGCTCATTCACGGTATGGCTACCGGCACATCTGGACTTTGTTGCGCGCTGATGGTTGGCGGGTGAACGTCAAGCGCATCCACCGGTTATTGCAGTTCGAGGGGCTGAAGGCGCCCCGGCGTCAGCACAAGAAGCGCCGACTGGGATCGAGCGACAACAGTTGCGTTCGGCGGCGCACCGAGCGGCCGAATCATGACCGCACGAATGATTTGTGTTTGCGCAAGAGGTTGCGCAGTTGGTCATATGTAATACCGAGCCGCGCGGCGGCCTTGCGCTGGTTGAACCGGCACTCTTCCAGCGCAAGACTCAGGCGGCGGGCTTCGAGGGCGCGGACGGCTTGGGGAAGCGCCAGCGTGGCGAGTTCCGGCGGCAGGCCAGCCGACGATGAGGGCGCTTTGTTGACCTCTGATGCGATGGCGGCGGAATCCCCGGATTCTTTTTGCGCCGGTTCATGGGACGGAGGCAAAGGCTCCCCGGATTCAAATGGGTCGAAGACGATGTAATCCATAACGGGACCCGTGGCGCGATAGACCATACGTTCGACAACATTTTTGAGTTCGCGGACGTTGCCCGGCCACGGATAATTCATGAGCGCATCGCACGCGCCGGAAGAGAATTCGGGGACAAAATCGAGCGCCATTTCATGGGCCATCTTGCGGGCGAAGTGGTCGGCCAGCAGAAGGATGTCCGCGCCTCGGCGGCGCAACGAGGGCAGTGTGATAATTTCAAACGAGAGCCGGTCGAGCAAGTCCTGGCGGAACCGGCCGTTACGCGCCAGCGCGCGCAAGTCCACATTGGCCGCCGCAACAAGCCGAACATCGACACGCCGCATTTCGGAACTGCCCACACGCTCCAACTGGCCGTATTCCACGACGCGCAGAATTTTTTCTTGCACGGTGACAGGCAGTGTGGCGATCTCGTCGAGGAAAAGTGTTCCGCCATTGGCAATCTCGAACCGCCCCTTGCGCAGACGCACCGCGCCGGTGAATGCGCCCGCCTCGTGGCCGAACAGCTCCGACTCGATGAGCGACTCGGTCAGCGATGCGCAGTTGAGCGTGACATAGGGCTGTCCCCATCGCGGCGACAGCAGATGCAGGCGCGCGGCCGCCAGCTCCTTTCCCGTGCCACGCTCCCCAATTAGAATGACCGGACGGTCGGTGGCCGCCACGCGCGAAACCCGCTCCTGCATATTCAGGAACGACTCAGATTCACCGAGCGCCCGATGCTCATCAGTAGATGGGACGGATAAGCGCATGAATCAATAACATCCTGTCTTATGATCTCTCCGATACAAAAGAACTTGGATTATGACACCCTACAATCAGCCTGATGTTTGAATTCAAGCAACGGATGATAGTCGCCGATATGTGATATAATCAACCAATGATTGGCGTTAAACACCACATCCGACATGATTGTCTTTCGGTATATTTCAATGATTTTGATTGATATCATTGCTGTTACTTTATTATCCACTCTGCGGTCCGATAATCGCATTAAGAGTATGGGCGGGATCGAAGACAACGGTCTCGCACAGACTTTGAGATGAAAGGCTATTCCAATGGGTATCTTCACAAGATTCAGGGACATCGTGACGGCGAACCTGAACGCAATCCTTGACCGTGCCGAAGATCCGGAGAAGATGGTTCGGCTGATGATTCAGGAAATGGAAGACACGCTTATCGAGGTCAAGTCGGGCTGCGCGGGTTTTATGGCCGAGCAGAAGCGCATCGAGCGCTCGCTGAAACAGGTCGAGGGCGAGGCTGAGATGTGGCAGGCGCGTGCGCGCCTTGCCGTGGAGAAGGGGCGCGATGACCTCGCGCGCGCGGCGCTTGCTGAAAAACAGCATTATCTCCACAAGTCCGAAAACCTGAAGAACCAGCTTGCGCAGGCGCGCGAGATGGTGGCAAACACTCAGACCGACATCGCGCAACTCGAGGGCAAACTCAATGACGCAAGGGAGAAGCAGCGGCTCATCATCCAGCGCCGTGCCGCCGCCGCAAACCGCTTCAGCGCGCAATCGCAGATTCGCCGCGCCGACACCTCCGAGGCGTTCGTCAAATTCGAGGCGTACGAGAACGGCATCGGGCGGCTCGAGGCCGAAGCCGACCTCGTGGATTCGTTGAGACCCAAGGCCGCCAACCTCCATGACAAGTTCACGGAGCTCGAGCACGAGGATGTGATCGAGCAGGAGTTGCGGCAACTCAAGAGCGAGAAGAGCGGCTCGTGAAAGGGCTTCTTGAGATGAAAGGATCGAACCCGTGACAACATGCATAATTGCCGTGGCGCAGATAATAGGCGCCCTGCTGTTCATCCTGATCCCGGCGGTCTTTGTCTTGATGATTGTCCGGATGTTTCTGCGCCGCCGGGATCAACAGCGGCTGAGCCGAGATGAGGTGGCGCAGTTGCGGAACTTGTGTGAGGTGTTGCAACGGATGGAGGATCGCATCGCCAATCTTGAGACGATCCTCATGCACAGGGATAAAACCGGCGGATCGTGAAGACCTGTATTGACAAAAAGGCGGCATAAAATGATAACAATGATGCTGATACTGGGAATTTTGGTTGTGGGAGGCGTGGTGTATGTGGGCTTGGGCGTGGCGTACGTGCTGGTGGCGTTGCTGTTCAAGCTGATCCGGCTGGGCGTGCAATTGCTGCTCGGGCTGGGCAAGGGCGTGCTGATCGCCGCGGTGCTCATCGCGTTCCTGGCGCTCAAGCTCATGGGATTGCTGGCGCTGACGGTCATGGTTCTGCTGGCTCTTGGGGCGGTATGGATGGCGGGACGCCTGTTCGGATGCGGGCGAAAAACAGCCGCGAGGCCCGTTCTGCGCCCCGCTTATGAAACCGCGGGCGCGGGCGCGGGCGGATATTATGCGCGGCAGGCAAGCCGTTACCACGAAAAGTTGCGGCGGCTTGAGCAACGACTTGAGAACCTGGAAACCATCATATCAGTGCGATAACGCGGCGCATGAGCCGCAAAAGGAGAACAGTGAATCATGCATGACGGAGTTTGGGCCTTTCTGATTGTGTTCGTGTGCATTATGGGCTTAGTGAAGATCATCCGCATACGTGCGAGTTCGGGCATGGCCACGGGGGGCGATCAGGCGCGGCTGGACAAATTTTCACGGCGGCTCGACAAGATCGAACAGCGCATGGCCAATGTGGAAACAATCGTGCTCGAGGCCGAGAAGCACCGGCAGTTCGAGCGCGCACTGTAAAGTTGAGGAGGTTGAAAAAATCAACATGAACATTAACACGGTTTCATCGAACAAACTTTATCGCAGTGACGATTCAGTGTTATTCGGCGTGTGCGGGGGGATCGCCGAGTATTTCGATCTTTCGTCTTGGGGGGTGCGCCTGGTATGGGTGTTGCTGATGATACCCGCTTTTCCCATTATGCTCATCGGTTATGTTGTGCTGGCACTGTTGCTCAAGCGCCGCCCGTTGGAATCCGCCGCGCCGCGCGGTTCGGCGAAAGCATGGAACGGGGAGTGGACGCCCCGCTCGGAGATGCTGGCGGGCGTGCAGCGGCGTTTCGACACGCTGGACCAGCGTCTTCAGCGCATGGAGTCCATCGTCACCAGCCCCGCCTTTGATCTCGAAAATAAATGCCGGAACCTATAATCCCGCCATACCGCCCCGTGTATTCCGTTGACGGTCAGCGTTTTCTGATGTTTTGGCCGGGAGGAATGGTCACTTTGGCTGGATTGACGGGCAGCGGCGCCAGCGTGCCGCTTGTTCCGGAATTGTCAGATTCCGTGGACGCATTCTCTGCGGCCGGCGCGCCCGAAGCCTGCGGTTCGGGCAACACGTTTTGCGCGCCACCGGTTGGCGCGGCGGGGGCCGGCATCGCCGGCGCCGGCACTGGCACGGGGGTGTTCAGCACACCTGGCGGTGGCACGGACGCGCCCGCGGAAGCGCCCGTCGTCGTCACAGCAGCGGCGGCAGTTGCCTGTTTCATTCCAAGCAACTCACCAACCGTGACGAACTCAAATCCCTTCTGTCGCAACTGATCGATGGCCCGCCCCGTCGTTTCCAGCGACTTGTCATAACGGTCGTGCATCAGGATGATCGCGCCGTCACGAGCGCCCTTCGTGATCTCCTGCATCATCGTGTCCGCGTTAGTCTGCGGACGCCAATCATTCGTGTCCACGCTCCAGCAGATTATTTTCAGTCCCATCTGCTCGCAGATATCCTGCACTTTCTTGTTCGCCAGTCCATATGGCGGGCGCAACAGGACGGCATCCGTGCCGCCGGATTCCTTAATGGCGGACGCGGTGCGCGTCAATTCGTCGCGAATCTTATCCGGCGACAGACCGCTCAGTTTCACGTGTGACCATGTGTGGCTGGCAACCTCATGACCCTGCGCCGTCAATTCCCGCACCAGTCCGGGATTTTTCTGGATGTTGTCCCCGAGCAGGAAAAACGTGGCGCGAACATTTTTGGATTGAAGCAGTTTAAGGAATACCGGTGTGTATTTGGGATTGGGGCCGTCGTCGAATGTCAACGCGATGCGGTTTTTGCCTGTCGGCCACTCACGGATCAGCTTGACCGACGGATCTGGCGTGCGGACGGACCGCGCCATGGTGAATGACGTGGCGGCGTGCGCGGCGGCCTGGGGGGTCAGGCTTGTCGGCTGATCATTCCCGGTGTCTGCCGCCGGCGTTTTCGTCTCGGCCTGTTTGTAATCGCGAACGATCGAGGCCATGACAAGACCCCGCTCGCGCTGTCCATCAGCGCTTTCGCCGCCCGATGCGCCAATGTCGTCTCCCGCGGCCTTTCCGCCAAGAAATGGCAGAAAAGCATTCCCTCCTTCCCTGTCCATATAATACTTGAACCCGGCGAAGGCGCCCGCAAAACACAGGGCGAACACCACCAGCACGATCACAATCTTGAACAGCTTCAACACAAAACCCAATTTAATCCATTCTCCCTATCGGCGCCGGTCAGTCATGCGGTCTGTGGCATGAGTCGCGCATGGGCGGGTTGCCCGTCCCGCCCCGCGCAATAAATTTAGTCCGCCGCTGGCGGCGGAGAAGACAATTCCGCGGCGGGAGCCTCTGGAGCGGTTTCCGCCGCTGGGGTCACGGTTTCAGTCTTGCTTATCGGCCCGACGGCTACGGGCGCTGGTCTTTTCAGCTCGGTGATTCTTGCCTTCTTGCCGCGCAACGCGCGCAGGTAATAAAGCTTGGAGCGGCGCACTTTTCCTCGCCGCACAACCTTGATGCTGTCCACTCTTGGTGAATGAATGGCGAAAACACGCTCCATGCCCACGCCATAGCTGACGCGGCGCACGGTGAATGTCTCGCTGATGCCGCTGCCCTTGCGGCGGATGCACACGCCTTCGAAATCCTGGATGCGCTCCTTGTCCCCTTCCACGATTTTAACCGACACGCGCACAGTGTCGCCGGGTTTGAAATCGGGAATGTCCGTTTTAAGCATGGGAGCTTCGTAATCACGGATGATCTGGCTGCTCATAACAATGCAGGTCCTTTGTCTGTGGATTTGGCAGCGGCGGGCCGAGTCCTGCCGGGGAAGTGGCAGCTGCGGACCGCATGCCCGTCCGCGCGCAAGCGCGGCGATAATCCGGTATCCGGGACGGCGCAAACCGCCCCGCATGACCATTGGTTGTGCTACTTACTGAAAACGATCCTTTTTCTTCATTGCAAGATGCGCGGCCATCCTGACGGCGGCAGCCATGCTCGATTCATTGGCCGCGCCCCTGCCCGCCCTGTCGAAGGCCGTGCCGTGGTCGGGCGAAGTGCGGATGATGGGCAGGCCGAGTGTCACATTGACCCCGCCGTGAAAATCCAGTGTCTTGACAGGAATGAGCGCCTGATCATGATACATGGCGACAATCATGTCAAAATCACCCGAACGGGCGCGGTGGAAAACAGTGTCGGCCGGATGCGGCCCGGAAACATTGGCGCCCGCAACCCGCGCCTCCGAAATCGCGGGCGCGATGACATCCAGTTCCTCGCGCCCGAAATGCCCGCCTTCGCCCGCGTGGGGATTCAATCCGCACACCGCGATGCGCGGCGCGGACCCCAGCGCCCACGATGCCCAATCGCAGGAGATGCGAATCGTCTCTTTGAGCGACGCGCCTGTCAATAGGCGGGGAACCTCGCTCAAAGCCGCATGGATCGTCTCCAGAACAACATGCAGACCTCCGCCCGCGAGCATCATCCTCACGGCGCAGCCGCCGCACAGCGCGGCCAGCAGTTCCGTGTGGCCTGGAAAATCATATCCTGCCGCGTACATGGCTTCCTTGGATATGGGCGCCGTTACAATGGCATCCGCCTGGCCGCAGAGGGCAAGCCGCACAGCCTCTTCGATCCAAGCGCGCGCGGCAACCGCGTTGGCGGCATCAACGAGACCCGTGACGAAAGCCCCGCCCTTGGGCCGCGCCGGCGAATCAATCACGCCGGTCCGCCCCGAAGCAAGCCGCTCGTTAGGCGTGTCAATCTGCTCAAACGCCAAGGGCAGACCATAGGCCTTCGCCGTGGCGCGCGCCAGATTAATGTCACCGACGATCACAGGATGGCACATCTCCCGAACATCGCGCCGGCAAATCGCTTTCAACGCAACCTCGGACCCGATACCCCCGGGATCGCCGAGGGTGAGAAGTATGCTGATCTCGGGCTTCATTCTTCTGAATGAAGAATGGAGGATGCGTGCTCGCGAGCCGCCTTAAGGGCATCACCGATATTTTCGGGATTCTTGCCGCCTGCCTGCGCCATTTCAGGTTTGCCGCCGCCCGAGCCGCCAACAATCGGGGCAATCTTCTTCACGATGTCCGAAGCCGAAAGCCCCTTGGCCGCAACATCAGGCGTCACCGCCGCCATGATTGTGGCGCGGCCCTCCGCCGACGAGGCCAGAACGGCAGCCAGCCCGCGCGGCTGGCGCGACTTGAGCGCGTCATAAACGCCGCGCAACTCCTGCGCCGCCAAGCCCTCGAAGCTCGCTGACACAAAGCGAACCCCGCCCATGACCGGCGCGCTTTCGATGATCTGCGCGGCATCGGCTGAGCTGAGCTTCGCGCGCAACTGCGCGATCTGTTTGCGCGCGGCTTTGAGTTCCTGCTGCAGGGCCTGCACGCGCTCAACCACCTGCTCGCGCGGAACGCTGAGGCTTTCCGAAAGTGATTTCAGCGCGGCGCGCTCCCGCTGGATGGCGTCCATGGCGCCCGCGCCGGTGGCCGCCTCGATGCGCCTCACGCCGCTGGCGATGGCGCTCTCCGACAGGATGACGAACGCCCCGATGCCGCCCGTGCGCCGCATATGCGTCCCGCCACAGAACTCAACATCCCAGTCGGGCACATTCACCACGCGCACCCGCGCGTCGTATTTCTCGCCGAAAGGAGCGATGATGCCGGGAATCTCGCGGGCCTCCTCCAGCTGCATCGTCCTGATAATCAATTCAAGGTCCTCAAGTATCCGCTCGTTCACAAGACGCTCAACTTCCGCGATTTGATCCATGGTCAGCGCTACGGGATTCGAAAAGTCGAATCGAAGGTGATCCGGCCCCACATAAGAACCATGCTGTGTGACGTGTTTGCCCGCGACGCGCTTCAGCGCGCCCTGCAGCAGGTGGGTTGCCGTGTGATTGCGCATGATCGCAAGGCGGCGCTCGAAATCAATTCGGGCGTCCACAAGATCGCCCGCCGACAAAACACCGCGCTCGACGATCCCAAAATGGACGAAAACCTCCTCGTTTGTTTTTTGCGTGTCGGTGATCCTGACGAGCAAACCCTCTGATTCGATGTCGCCCGTGTCGGCGGCCTGTCCGCCGCCCTCGGCATAAAACGGCGTGTCGCTGAGCACCACCGCGACCTCGTCGCCCGCTCGAGCCGACTGGACCTGCTTGCCGCCCATGAAAACAGCCAGCGTCTCGACACCCTTCACTGTCTCGGCGGGAGAAACGCCGCCCAGCAAATCGCCGTCGTCATCCGCCTCCTCCACATCTTCTTTGCCCTCCAACGTATCATCATAATCGTCATCGTCCGTCGCGGAGGATTCGCCTGAATCCCTCCGGGTCATATTCACGATACACCCGGTGTTCGAGGCGTCCGGCTTCTGATCCATAAGATCAGCCACAAGCTCCTCCAGGCTGCAACCCGCTTTGTCCGCCGCATCCTCCATCTCTGCCAGCATTTCCGCCACGCTGTCGGAGTGGCCGGTGAAAAACGTCGGGCCGTGAGCCTCATAGATTTCCCGCAGAGCCTCTTCCATTCCGGCGAAGCGCGCTTCCACGGCAACCTTGCGCGACTCGTCGCGGTGGCGCTCGGCATGCGTCTGGTACTCGGCTTCGTTGAGCGTGTAGCCGCGGTCCAGGGCAATTTCACGAATGTCGTCTATCGGCAGGCCATAAGTCGAGACAAGCATGAATGCGTCGGCGCCGCTGATGACGGCCGGCTTCTTCACGCCCTTCGGTTTGGATTTTTCCAGCACGCCCTCAAGTTTCTGCAGTCCGGCGCCGAGTGTCTCGGCGTATGCCTCCTCCTCAAGGCGCATCACTTTTTTGATAAGCTCCGTGATTTCCCTGATTTCAGGATAGGCGTCGCCCATGACCTTCGTCACGGCATCCACGACGTTGTGCAGGAAGGGCGCCTCCTGGCCAATGCGCCGGGCATACCGCGCTGAGCGGCGCAGCAGGCGCCGCAACACATAACCGCGCCCTTCATTACCGGGCAGAATGCCCTCGCTGAGGGCAAACACGAGCGCGCGCGCATGATCGGCTGCCACGTTCACGCACTGCTTCGTTTCAATCGGCGCGTCGTCGTAGCTCTTCACGCCCGTCAGCGCGCAGACGCATTCAATGATCGGCCTGAACAAGTCCGTCTCGAAAAGCGAAGCGCGGTTCTGCACGAGACAGGTCAGGCGCTCGAGACTCATCCCCGTGTCCACGCCGCTGTTTTTCAGCGGCGGACGCGATCCATCCTTCTGCTGGTCAAATTGCGGGAAAACGCAGTTCCAGAATTCGAGATAGCGCGTGCCGGGATCGTCGTCGTTGACCGTGGCATGCCGGAAATCAAGTGCCGGCCCGTACTGTTCGCCGCGGTCATAGTAAAGCTCGCTGCACGGGCCGCAGGCGCCGGTGTCGCCGGCGGGGCCCCAGAAATTGTCCTTCACGCCCAGCCGCACCATGCGGCTTTCAGGCAGACCGATCTCCTTCGTCCAGATGTCCCATGCCTCGTCATCGTCCTCGTAAACGCTGGCGCAAATGCGCGCGGGATCCAGCCCGGCGACCCCCGTGCTGAATTCCCACGCCCACTGAATGGCTTCGCGCTTGAAATAATCGCCGAATGAAAAATTCCCCAGCATCTCGAAAAACGTGTGATGGCGCAGCGTGCGGCCCACATTCTCAAGATCGCTGCCCTTGCCCCCGGCACGAAGACATTTCTGGGCGCTGCACGCGCGGCGGTAAGGCAGTTCCACCGAACCCGAGTAAAGGCGCTTGAATTGCACCATGCCGGCGGTCGTGAAAAGCAGGGTGGGGTCGTCTGGCGGCACCAGCGGCGATGAGGGCACGTGCCGGTGGCCGCGCTGAACAAAAAACTCGATGAATTTCTGTCGAAGTTGGTCGGATTTCATGAATCAAAACCTACAGCAGCGGCGCCGAATCCATGCAAACGGAATTTGCGCCACATTCCTGCCACGCAACTGCGAGGGCATACACGATTATAGTTGTCATTGCGGTCGCATTTCATCCACGAAGGTTTCCTGTCGCGTCAATCACGATCATACAGTAAATGATAAGAGGAGCGGTTTTGCACCCATGAAACACACCTGTCACAACTTTTATATCGCCTGTATATGCGCCTGCGCGCTGTGCGCACAATCACAGTTTGCGCCCGCGTCCACCATCGATACCACGGCAACGGAAACCGCCGCACCCGACACCTCCGCCCCTCTGCGGACCGAGCTTGTGGAGTGCGCCGCCCTTCCCAAGGGCAATCTCAGCGACGAACAGCTATGCGAACTGGTCCCTGACGACTCGCCCGGCCGCGTCATCATCCGCTGGCGAACCGAAACACAGGAGAACAATTACGGGTTCAACATCATGCGCGCCGTCAGCAAGACGGGACCCTATGACAAAGTGAACAAATCCATCATCCCGGGCGAAGGCACGACAAACATCCCCAAGAGTTACTGTTACGAAGACAGGGGGCTGCCGAGGGGGCGCATATTTTATTATTACATCGAGTCCGTCTCCAACAATGGC
This sequence comes from Candidatus Sumerlaeota bacterium, assembly GCA_026398535.1. Taxonomy (GTDB): domain Bacteria; phylum Sumerlaeota; class Sumerlaeia; order Sumerlaeales; family Sumerlaeaceae; genus JAPLSQ01. The sequence goes on from JAPLSQ010000084.1 coordinate 67,754, forward strand.
GCCGTTGAGATCGTTGAGGGCACCAAGGGCACGCAAGTGAAGGTGAAGACCGTCGCCGAGGAGCGCGAATGGTTGCGCAACAAGGCGGCGGGCGCCGACGCCGCAACAACGTCGGCCAGCCAAACCGCGGCGCCATCCCGCGATTCCGACTGCACGAACATCTTGACTCTGCCACCGGCTCGCGTTTCTGCTACCACCAACCCATTATATTAGGAGCGCATGATGCCAACAACTTTGATCACCGGCGGCGCCGGATTCATCGGCTCTCATCTTTGTGAGCGATTCCTCGCGGAAGGACACCATGTCATCGCGATGGACAACCTTATCACGGGGACAATCGACAACATCGACCATCTCCGCGATCCCCGTTTCCATTTCATCAAGCATGATGTCACCGAGTACATGTATGTCTGCGGCAAAGTGGACAATATACTCCACTTTGCCTCGCCGGCCAGCCCGATCGACTATCTTCGCATGCCGATTCAAACGCTCAAGGTCGGCTCACTCGGCACGCACAAAAGCCTTGGTCTCGCATGCGAAAAACGCGCCCGCTACCTGCTGGCCTCGACGAGTGAAATTTATGGCGACCCGCTCGTGCATCCCCAACCTGAAAGCTACTGGGGCAATGTGAATCCGATCGGTCCGCGCGGCGTGTACGACGAAGCCAAACGCTTCGCGGAAGCCATGACCATGGCCTACGGGCGCTATCACGGCATAGAGACGCGCATCGTGCGCATCTTCAACACCTACGGCCCGCGCATGAGACTCGACGACGGGCGCGTCGTGCCAAGCTTCATCGGCTCCGTCCTGCGAAACGACCCGATCACCGTTTATGGCTCCGGCACACAGACGCGCAGCTTCTGTTTCGTCACCGACCTCGTTGAGGGCATCTGCCGGCTGCTTCACTCCGCCGAACGCGAACCCGTCAACATCGGCACCGAGTTCGAGATGACAATCCTCGGTTTCGCCGAACTCATCAAGCAACTCGCCGGCAGCGAGGCGCCCATCGTATTCAAACCCCTGCCCGTTGACGATCCCAAAAATCGCCGCCCCGATCTCACAAAGGCGCACACCATCCTCGGTTACAAGCCCAGCATCCAGCTCGAAGAGGGATTGCGCAAAACAATCGAATATTTCCGCTCAAGACAGGAACTGTGACTCGAAAAACAGGCACGTCAAGCGGGCAGCCATCAACTTGGGAATGCCGGGCGTCTGCCCGGCAAACCAAGGAATCGGCCTGACTTGAGCAACCCGCGATGATCGTCATTGTTGACTACGGAATGGGCAACCTGCGCAGCGTGGAGAAGGCCTTCGTCAAGCTCGGATATGAAACATGCCTCGTCAGCGACACCGCTTCTGTGGCGCGCGCCAATAAGCTCGTTGTGCCCGGCGTGGGCGCCTTTGGCGATGCCATGAAAGGCCTTGCCGCCCGCGGATTGACCGAGCCGCTCCGCCAATATGCCCAAAGCGGCCGGCCCATGCTCGGCATTTGCCTGGGAATGCAGATATTCTTTGAACACAGCGAAGAGGATCCGGGCATCAAAGGGCTGGGAATCATGCGCGGATGCGTCAAGAGATTTCGCATGACCGACCTGAAAATCCCCCACATGGGATGGAACAACATCATCATCACGACAAGCTCGCGCCTGCTGGCCGACTTGGGCACGCTCAATGGCGGCACAGCCCCGAAGAGCGAGCCATACGTCTATTTCGTCCACTCATATTACGTGGCGCCTGACGATCCCGCTGTCATTGCCGCCACCGCGGATTACGGAATCCGCTTTGCGGCGGCTGTCGAGTCGGGCGCTGTCATGGGAACACAGTTCCACCCCGAAAAAAGCCAGGCTGTGGGATTGAAAATCCTGAAAAACTTCGCGCGTTTATAAGTGCGCCCCCATCCGCTCCACTCTACCCTGGATTGTGCGGGAAACGCTGTTTTTGTTTGCCCCCTGAATTACAGGTGTTCCATGATCAGGATCGACTGATCATCCTCGGGCAGCGCGTTCCCATCGAAACCATCCAAATCGGTGTAGTAACCGGCGGCCGCCGAGGGTGTCGTCGACGCCTCGTTCATGGCCGGCACATTATCGCTGTTGTATGTGGCGCCCGGCGGGGCGCCAGCCGCTGAATCTTGCCGCGATTGACCGATTGCGTTTTCCATCTGTGTTGACAAACCTGACGTTGACTTCAGTATATATTTAAACGGCATGATTTGTCTCCTCATGAATTGCCAGCAAATAAACAAATGGCGCATGATATGTTCCGTGATCGGAAAGTCCGCGCCGCATCCTTCCGATAGGCGCCTCAGGGCGCTTATCGCGCTGATCGGCATGATGATATGCTCCATCGCATGGCGCGGGCAATCAGCGGGAACGACCTCGGCCTCGCTCATACTGCAATGGACGCACCAGTCGCAATTCGCCGGTTATTATGTGGCGCTGGAAAAGGGATTTTATCTCAAGCGCGGCTTAAACGTTGAGATTCTTCGGGGCGGCCCCGACCGCAATCCGGCGGATTATCTCCCCGATAACAGGGCGCAGTTCATGACAACCTTTCTCACGGGCGCGCTGGTCCATCGCGACAAGGGCGCGGCGCTTGTCAACATCGCGCAGATTGTCAACCGCTCAACACTCATGCTCATCGCATGGAAGAACCGCGGCATCAAAAGTGCCGCGGATCTCCAGGGCCGTCGCGTGAGTCTCTGGGGCGGCGATTTCCGCGCGCCATTCCTCGGTTTTTTCAAGGCAAACTCAATCGAACCCGTTATCATTCCCCAGAATTACACGACAAATCTCTTCCTGCGCGGCGGCGCGGACGCGTGCGCGGCGATGTACTACAATGAGTACGACACAATCCGCCAGTCCGGCGTGAACGAGGATGAAATAACGACCTTCTTCATGCGCGACCACGGTTTTGATCTGCCCGAGGACGGCATTTACTGTCTCGAATCGATGACGCGCTCCCATCCGGATGCTTGCGCCGCGATGGCTGCCGCCTCGATGGAAGGATGGAGGCACGCGTTGGATCATCGCGACGAGGCGCTCGACATCACGATGAAATATGTGAACGAATCCAACCTGCCCACCAACCGCACCCACATGAAGTGGATGCTCGACAAGATACTCGAAGCCATCTTTCCGCGCGCGGGCGATGACTGGCAGGCGGGCGTGATCACCGCGCGGGCCTACGACAAAGCCGCCGCGCTGCTCAAACAGCAGGGGCTTGTCGGCACGGTTGCGCCTTATGAGCGGTTTCGCTGGCAGGGGGGAGCGAATGCTCAATAATCTCAGCATCGCAAAACGCATGACCGTGCTGATCGTGGCGGGAGCGGGTTTGGTGCTGACCGCCGTCGTCCTGTACACCTATGGCGCCGGCCGGCACTTTCTTGAGCAGGAGCTTGAGGCGAAATCCCGCGCGCTTGCGCAGGCCACGGCCAACCGCATCGAAACGGTCGAGACGGGCGTCGCCAAGGTGGCGCAATCCCTGGCGGGCGACGTCGAGGACGCCATGGATTCGCCCACCCAGATTCTGCACCTGCTGGAGCGGACCGTCAGCCGGAACGAGGAGATATTCGGCGCCGCTGTGGCCTATGCGCCGCAAACCAGCGGGACGCAGACAAAATATACTTCGCCCTATGTGTGCCGTGTGGGAAGCCAGCTTGTCGCCAAGGATCTGGGAGCGGACAATTACCGCTACGATGTCTGGGACTGGTTCACTCTGCCGCGCGATCTTGGCCGTGCGGTCTGGAGCGAACCTTACTATGACGAGGGCGGCGGCAATGCCCTGATGGTCACATACTCGGTGCCTGTTTTCGGGGGCGCGAATAACAATGTCTTTCGCGGCGTCGTGACCAGCGACGTTTCGCTGGCATGGCTGACCGATCTTGTGGAATCCCTGCCCCTCGGCAAAACCGGTTACGCATTCATCATTTCCGCCAACGGCACCTTCATCTGCCATCCCGAGCGCTCTTTCATCATGAAGGAAACCATCTTCAGCGCGGCGGATGCCCGCGGCGACTCCCGCCTGCGCGAGCTGGGCCGGCGCATGGTGCGCGGCGAAAGCGGTTTTGTCCCCTATACGAGCCTGCCAAACAACAAGCCATGCTGGCTGACCTTCGCGCCCGTGCCGGGATTGAAAGGCTCGCTGGGACTTGTTTTTCCCGTCAAAGAAATGAAGGAGAAGGTGTTTTATCTGACGCGTGCGGGCATTGTCGCGGGCGTGGCGGGTCTGGTGCTGCTCACGATCATCACGCTGCACATCTCGCGCTCTATCGTGAAGCCCATTGAGCGGCTGCGCGAAACAACGCGCGAGATGGCCACCGGCAACCTCGACGCCCATTTGCCGGAGATTCCGGGCAAGGACGAAGTCGCCGATCTTGCCGCATCATTTGCCGTGATGCGCGACAGGCTCAAGGAGCACATCAGGCAGTTGCAGGCGACCACGGCTGCCAAGGAGCGCATCGAGAGCGAAATCCACATCGCGCGGTCGATCCAGATGAGCCTTGTGCCGAAAACATTTCCGGCCTTCCCCGACCACAAGGATTTCGATCTTCACGCCATCCTGGAACCCGCCCGCGAGGTGGGCGGCGATTTCTATGACTTCTTCATGTATGACGCTGAAACGTTGTGTTTCGTCATCGGCGATGTTTCCGGCAAGGGCGTGCCCGCCGCGCTGTTCATGGCCGTCACGCGGACTTTTCTCAAGTCCATCTGGCGCGAGGAAAAAAACCCGGCCGCCACCGTGGCGCGCCTGAACGACGAGCTGTCCAACGACAACGAAACCTCGATGTTCGTCACGCTCTTTTGCGCCAACGTCCACCTGCCCACGGGCCGGTGCCGGTATGTCCGCGCCGGACACAATCCGCCCTTCGTGATTCATCCCGACGGACAGGTCGAACAAGTGCCATGGGCCGACGGCCCCATCGTGGGCGTATTCCCGGGCGTCACTTTTGAGGAAAACGAGGTAACCCTGAAACACGACGACATGCTTTATCTTTACACCGACGGCGTCACCGAGGCGATGAATCCGCAGGGACAGCTTTTCGGCGAAGAGCGCACGGTCTCGGAATTGCGCCGGCTGCACACGCACGGATGCGAGAAAATCCCGAATGAAATCCGCGAGATATTGCGCCAATATGCCGCCGGAGCCGAACAGTCCGATGATATCACCATGCTGTTGTTCCAATACCTGGCATGATGCGTTGGTATATGATGAAACAGTCGCGCCAGACGGCAGTGAAAAATATGGACGAACTGCGGGAGGTCACCTATGGACCGCCCACAAAGCGGTCGTACGCCTCGGAGGATGCCATAGTGTTTGATCAGCCAACTCACAAGGAATCCGCGCCATGTTACCGGCATTGAGGCATCTTTGGCTTGGAATTCTGCTGATCGCCGCAGCTTCGCTGATCCTGCTTGCTTCGGACTTGAAGCAGCGCCATTCGCGCGAAACCGAATTACCGCGGCTGGCTGTTTTCATCTTTGCCACCCAGCCGGGCCTCACAGACAGCCGTCAGGGCGCAATCGACGCGCTGACCGAAAACGGATTCATTGACGGCAAGAGCATCCGCATTCAACACTTCAACTCCGAAAACGATCTGCCAACAGCCCACAGCATCGCGCGGCGCATCATCGACGCCGGATTCAAGGCGGTGATAACCTTCAGCACTCCCTGCCTTCAGGCGATGGCGCAGGCGAACCAGGATGGCAAAGTCATTCATGTTTTTGGCACAGTGACGGACCCCTCGCAGTCGGGCGTCGGGGTGAGCCGCGACGATCCATCGAGCCATCCGCGCCATCTTACCGGTTACGGGACATTCCAGCCCGTGCGCGAGGCGTTCCGGCTGGCCCGCGTGATGAATCCGGAGCTGAAAACCGTGGGGGTTGTCTGGAATCCGGGCGAAACGTGTTCGCAGGCGTGTCTGATGGAGGCGCGCGACGAATGCTCGAGCCTCGGGATCACCCTTGTCGAGGCGCAGGTTGACTCGTCCATGGGCGTGCGCGAGGCGGCACAGTCATTGACCAGCCGCGGTGTTCAGGCGCTGTGGCTCGGGGGCGACAACACCGTGGAGATAGCCGCGGATTCCCTTGCCAGCGTGGCCGAGGCAGCGCGCATTCCCCTTTTCACAAACTCCCACGTGCATGCAAGGATCGGGGCGCTGTTCGGGCTTGGCGCCGATTATTACGAGGTTGGCAAGGCAACAGGAAGCCTTGCCGCCCGCATATTGCGGGGAACTGATCCGGCAAGCATTCCCATCGGCCGAGCGGTCCCCATGAAACTGGCGATCAACCCCAATTGCCTGTCAAAATCGCAGGGCGCGTGGCGGATTCCTGAAACCGTCCGCGAGCAGGCCGCGATCGTGATCGATGAAAAGGGCGTGGAGCAAAACATCAACAAACAGCAGGAACCGGCAAGCGGATCGGCGCAATCAGACCGCGGCGGGCCGCCATCCATGCAACAGCAGAATCAAACGGCGCGCATCAAGTTCATCAAATTCGTCGATGAAGTCACCGCTGACGACGCGCAAAAGGGCGTGTTCGACGAACTCCCGAAGTGCGGTCTCGCGGAGGGCAGGGATTATGTCATCTCCGCCGCCTCCGCCCAGGGCGACCTTGCCACGCTCTCCAATCTTATGGACGCGGCGGCGGGCGGCAATGCCGACCTGATCATCACAGCCACCACGCCCGCCTTGCAGACCGCCCTCAAGCGGGCCGGCGCACTGCCCATCGTTTTCACCGCCGTGGCCGATCCGGTCAGGGCCGGCGCTGGCGAGACGTTCGAGAAGCATCTTCCCAATGTGACCGGCATTTCCGTGATGAGCGACTTCGAGGGCATGGCGCGCCTTGTGAAGGAATGCCTGCCGCATGCAAGACGCATCGGCACGCTTTTTGCCCCCGCCGAGGTCAACTCGGTTGCTTATAGGGAAGCGCTGACGCGCGCCGCGCAGAAAGCCGGCCTCGAGGTCGTGACCGTGGGCGTGCACGCCAGCAACGAGGTGTCCGACGCGGCGTTGTCACTTTGCTCAAAGAACATCGACGCCATCTGCCAGGTGTCCGACAATGTGAGCAATGTCGGATTCACGAGCATCGTGAATGCGGCGCGCAAGGACAAAATCCCGTTGTTCACGTTTGTCAGCGGTCACGCGAAAACAGGTGGCGGCGCCGCGGCGGCGCTGGCCCGCGATTACGAGCAGGCGGGGCGCGATGCCGCGCACATGGCCGCGCGCGTCATCCGAGGCGAAAACCCCGCGGCGATGCCTTTCCAGCTGGTCAGCCGCACGCGTCTTATCGTTAACTTGAGCAACGCCGCCTTTTATGGATTGATCATTCCTCCCTCCGTGCTCGAGCGCGCCGATGAGGTCATCAAGCCATGATGTCATGCCGATTATCATATATATGGACTGCGGAGCTTGCTCCCGCTGTTACCGCTTTGCCTTGCCGTCCGCGCCGCTGCAAGATGACGCACTCACAAACAGGCCACTCAAAATCAGTTTCAGAATGCGCTCCAGATGGAAATAGTTAAGGAAGCAAAAGGCGAGATCGTCATCCTGCGGTTGACAGGCCGGCTCGACGCCACATGGGCCGACCATCTTTCAACCGAGCTCAGCGGCCTGATCCGCGCGGGACGGCATCACATCCGCCTCCACATGAGCGGCATCAATTACATCAGTTCCGCGGGCATCAGGATACTCGTGATGCATTACAAAGAGCTTCACCGCATTTCCGGTTCGTTTGCCATTGTGGAGCCGTCGGTGAATGTGCGCTCGATCCTCGATCTCTCCAGCCTTGGATTGCTGATAAAGGATCCCGCCGCTCCGCCTTCACCCGAAAGCATCGCGGCGATGGCGCAGCCGGAACCCCAATTGGCGTTCCCGACCAGCGCCCTGCCTACTGTCGGTTTCGAGGGGTTGGCGATTTACAAAGCCGATGCGGGCGCGCGCATGAAATGCCGGCTCATCGGCGCGCCCGACCGCATCGCGTTCGGCGATTACAAACCGGACGACGCCAGGCTGCTCCGCCTGCCTCCCGACACGCTGGCGGTCGGCATCGGGGCTTTCGGAACGGAATTCGGCGAGTGCGACGCGCGCTTTGGCGAGTTTCTGGCCACCGGTGGCGCCGCGGTCACTCAGCCGGCCGACAATTCCAGCAAACCAGATTATCTCATCGTGTCCGGCATGTTCATCCCCGAAGCCCTTATGCTCTATGGCATTGTGTGCGAGGGGAAGTTCTCCCACGAAGCCAAATTCGAGTCGCAGGAGGACCGCCATGAACTGCCGCTGTCGCATCTGGCCGCGTCGTGCCTGAAGATTACCGGCGCGGACACGGCGGTCATGGTCGTCATCGGGGAAACGGCGGGGCTGGTCGGCGCGCGGCTGACGCACCCGCCTGTGCGCGCCTTCGACGACAACAGGGGCACGCTGTTCGATTATCCCCAGGTGCGAAACCGCCTGAGTTTCACGCCCGAACGCGCCTACGAGTCAAACCTTGCGCTCGTTGCGGGCATCGTCACCAGCGGCGGCAACGCGGACGCCGAATTGTTCGTCCGGCCCCTTGGCGCGGGCGAATGGCCGCGGGGACATTTTCACGCGGCGGTTTTCTCGTATCGCGCCCTGCCCAAGGGGCGCGTCGTCCTGCGCGACATTATCACCGACATTTTCGAAACCCAGAACATCCATGCCGTGCTTCACCTGCTCAATGACGACCGCGAAATCGTGGGCGCGGGTGAAAGCGAATTCACACGGGGAACCATCTGGATGGCGCCCGTTGACGCCATCATCCGCGAGGGACAACGATGAATCTTCTGCTCGGCTCGCTCACCATGGGGCTGATCCTGTCGCTCCTCGGTCTTGGCGTGTGCATCAGCTTCCGCATATTCAAATGCGCCGACATCACCGTCGACGGCGCCATCCCGTTGGGCGGCGCCGTGGCCGCCGTTTTGATTGTCGCCGGCGTTCATCCGCTCTGGGCCACGCTCGCCGCGTGCGCCGCCGGGTGCGCAGCGGGAATGGTGACAGGCATCCTCCACACGCGATTCAAAATCCACAGCCTTCTCGCCGGCATTCTCGTCATGACCGCCCTGTATTCCGTGAACCTGCGCATCATGGGCCGCAGCAACGTCCCGCTCCTGTCCGTCGCCACGTTCACGAACCTTGTGGAGCATGCGGCCGTCAGGCTCACGGGTTGCGCTCAGCAGGTCAACTTCTTCGGCTGGACGGTTGCCGCGCGCGACGTTGCCGGCCTGGTCTTCATGCTTCTGCTCATCGCTTTTGTGTGCGTCGCGCTTTACCTGTTTTTCCGCACGAATTTCGGCGCCGCGATGCGCGCCACCGGCGACAATCCCGAGATGATCCGCGCCCTGGGCGTCAACACGCGGTTTCACATCGTTGCCGGTCTTGCGATGGCCAACGGCCTGGCCGCCGTCGCGGGCGCGCTGCTGGCGCAGTATCAGGGATTTGCCGACGTGCAGATGGGCATCGGCATGATCGTCTGGGGACTGGCGAGCGTCATCATCGGCGAGGCGCTCGTGCGAACGCGCCGGCTGGGATACCTGCTCACTGGCGCGGTGATGGGCTCCGTCCTGTTCCGCCTGCTCGTTGCCATCGCCTTGCGTTTCGGCCTCAATCCCAACGATCTCAAGCTCATCACGGCCGTGTTCGTGTTTTGCGCCCTCGTTCTTCCCGATCTCCTTGCGAAACTCAGGGACTGGCGGAACCCCCGCCGCGCGGCCGCCGGGGCGAATCCGGACGCCATATGATTCATCCTGCCAGGATGACGCCAGATGTTGTCCTTCGCGATATTGGCGACTTTGCGTGAGAAAGAAAAATCCCATTTCTATTTCACAACCCGGATAGTCTTCCTGCGAAAGATGACATCACGCCAAGACCCGGCGCACCTCAACGAGCACCTTGGGCTCAGTGACGGCGGCCTCGATGGCCTGCGCTGTCTGTTCGAGCGGATAGCGCGCGGTGATCCAACCGGAATCTGGCATGCGATGCCTGCTCATGAAGCGGATCGCCTTCTCCAGCGACCCGCATCGCGATCCCTGGAAACGGAGTTCGTCCACCGCGGCCAGCGTGGTGTTGAAATCCGAAACCGGCACGCCGGACGTGGACTTCATGGCGATTGTGCCCATAGGATGCGCAAGGCGCTGCGCCAGCAGCAGATTCTGGCCCACTCCGGTGGCTTCGACCACAATGCCGGCGCCAAAACCCCGCGTGTGATCCAGCACGAACGCTCGCAACTGCTCATGATCGCGCACGCTGACGATGCCGCCCCCATCCCGCTTATGCCCGCAGCTTTTGGTGTTTTCTTGTTCCGCCGCGCGCGATTCCTTGCCATCGGGCGGTTGAAGCGGCAACCGGACCCGCTTCCACGCGAACGGCGCGACGAGATCGAGGTGCGCCTGCGACCGCCCGACAGCGATGACGCGCGCGCCCAGCCGGCCAGCCGCCAGCGCCACGAGACGCCCCAGCCGGCCGCATCCGAGCACGACGACGATTTCGCCGCCGCGCAGAGGCGTGAGCTCAAATGTGCGCATGGCGGCGGCAAGAGGCTCGATGAGCGTTCCCGCGTCGGAGGGTATCGAATTGGGCAGAGGATGAAGGTTGCCCTGCGGCGCGCGCAGATAACGGGCGAAGGCGCCGGGATGATTGACGATGCCCGTGACCGTGCGCCTGAGACAGTGGCGCGGCAGGCCCCGCCGGCACGCCTCGCACATCGCGCGGCGGGCGTATGCGACGCAGGAATTGTTGATCCCGCACACGACACGTCTGCCGATGAGCCGCGCGGCGGGCGAGCGCGCGGGCGTGTCCGCCACGCGCGCCACGAATTCATGCCCCGGCACGAGCGGCAGGGGGACGGGATAATCGCCGCGCCATATCGAAATGTCCGTGCCGCAGACGGCCGCGCATTCGATCTCAAGCAGCGCCTCGCCCCGGCCAAGCCTTGCGCTCATAGGTTCCTCGCGCATCACGATGCATCCCGGTCTCAACAAAACAGCGGAAAGGTTTATCATCAGTCTATTCCTGTATGGCTGGCGCAAACGCCATGTTGAAGGGCGCGATGCGCGGGCGCAGGAATTCGCGCAGTTCGCGCGGCAGAGGACTTAGGCCGTGAGCATGGATAAGCGCATCCTCCACCTACTGCCTTCAATAGAGAGAAAAAGCTGTAACACGGAGTTGCGCAGAGGAGGCGCGGAGACAAAAACGATGCTTCTTTTCTCCGTGTTCCTCTGTGCCATCTTCGTGGTTCTCCGTGTAAAAGTTTTTCTCTCAATCCAGCGGTTGGCCGAGCGGCAGTCCTGCGGGTCGTTGCTCCAGCCGCCGCCGCGGCGCACGCGGTTCGCGGCTTCAGTGATGTTTTCCGGATTGCGCGCCGTCACACCAGACGTCTTGTAGAAGCCATCGTCGTGCCAGTCGCGGCACCACTCCCAAACGTTCCCGTGCATGTCATAAAGACCGAACGCGTTCGCCTGCTTCGTCCCCACCGGATGCGTCTTGTCGCCGCTGTTGCCATCGAACCACGCATAATCGCCAAGACCTGAATCCGAGCCGCTGAAACAGAACTGGGTCGAGCTTCCCGCGCGGCACGCGTACTCCCACTGGGCCTCGGTGGGAAGCGTGAAAGTGCGGCCCGACTTGCCCGACAACTTCTTGCAAAACGACACCGCATCGTTCCAACTCACTCTCTCCACCGGCAGATTGCCATCGCCCTTGAAAGACGACGGATTGGTTCCCATGATTTTCTCGTATTGCGCCTGAGTCACCTCCGTCTTACCCAACCAAAAGCCGTCGAGTTCCACCCGGTGAACCGGACCCTCGTCAGGGGAGCGGCCATTCTCCGAGTCGGGCGAGCCCATCTGGAAAGAACCCGGTTTGATCCACACCATGTCCATCGTCACACCGTCGCCAAGATCAGCGGTGTAGGGCAAACGGGACACTGGCGCGGGTGTTGGCGTGTCGGGCGCGACGGCCGTCGGACCGCCCTTGTCAGAACTCTGCTGCCGCGCGCAAGCCGTAAGCCCGATGAATGCCATTAGCGCCGCTCCCAGCACACACAAAACCAATCGTTTGCTCATCATTGTTTTATGCATCCTTCCTGAATTGGGTCTCTTTCATAAATGATAGTCGCGAGGGAATCAATAACTTGCCAGAGAAATCCGCCCGGAAGGGCTAAAATGCCGCAAAGTTGTTTTTGACCGGGCAAGGGCGCCATCTCCGCGCATCCAAAACATGAGGCCGGAATTGTCAACTATGGCTGGCGCAAACGCCATGTTGAAGGGCGCGATGCGCGGGCGCAGGAATTCGCGCAGTTCGCGCGGCGGAGGGCTTAGGCCGTGAGCATGGATAAGCGCATCCTCCACCTACTGCCCTCAATAGA